>PCUY01000074.1:0-40916 GCA_002787815.1 Bacteroidetes bacterium CG12_big_fil_rev_8_21_14_0_65_60_17
TCCGCGAAAATCTTGCCACCGCGGGCGACGATGAGTGCCGTCTCCTGGTCGCCTGTCGTCGGCGTAGCCAGGCCCTTGATAACCGTACCGGCTTCGATGGTCAGCGTCTCGCCGTCTTCGACGTAGACGTTGCCGTCCATGATGTATTCCGTGTCGGCCGTCCAGAACGTGTCGCCTGTTATCGAAGCATTCGTAACGGTGACCTGCTGGGCCGCGGCGGGCATGACGCCGATGGCGACCAGCATGATGGTCAGTGTCAGTAGGTGTCGTTTCATGTTTTCTGTTGTCAGTGGTTTGTTGCTGTGCGTTTAAATACCGTAAGAGACACCGAGCTTGAACGTGCGTCCCAGCCGGTAGCGGGTGGCGACAAAGCGCTCGCCGCCCAATTCGTGTGCCGTCAGGTAGTCGTCATCGAAGATGTTGTTGACCGCAAAGGACACGGACACGTTGCCAACGAACGTCTTCGATACGGTGGCATTGAGGTCATTGCGACCGAATTCGAATATGTTCGGCGTGCCTCCGATCGATACATTGGTAAGTCGTTTTCCGAGACGGTTGTAGGCCATCGAGGCCGACATGTCATACCGCGGGATGTCCCAGGCCAGCACGGCGTTGAACACGAAGCTGGCCTGGCCCTGGAACGGACGGGTATCGCCGATATCAAAACCGGTCGCGAACTCCTTCTCGCGCTCGGGGACGTCCGTCTCCGAGTCAATCAGGGCAAGGTTCGTGCTCAAAAGCAGGGTGCTGAGTCGCTGCGAAATAAAGTCGAGTCGCTTTCTGGCTTCGAATTCCGCTCCCAGGATTTCAGCCTTGCCCACGTTCTGGAATGTTTCCTGGTTGTTGTTCGAGACAATGACGCGTTCAATCGGGTCCTGGATGTGCTTGAAGAAGCCGCTTACCGATACGAGTTCGCCAGGTCGCAGAAACCACTCCCAGCGCAGGTCATAGTTCGTGATGAGTGAGCGCTGTAGGTCGGGGTTACCGGCCGTCACACGGCCACCCGCAAAATCAAAGGCCGAGAAAGGTGCCTTTTCGCGGAACGTGGGCCGCGCCAGTGTGCGTGTTACGGCGGCGCGTAAATTCATGTCGTTGCCGAGACCGTAAACCAGGTTCACACTGGGGAGCCAGTCCGTATCGTCGAGCGTACCCGGCGCCTTCGTGGTGTCAAAGCTGACGATCTCCATGTCCGTATCCTCAAGGCGCACACCGGTTATGAGGCGGAGACGCCTGGTTACGGGTACATCCACCATGGCGTAGGCCGCATTCGTGGTCAGGTCGCCATCGAAGTTGTTCGATATAATCGTATTATCACGGATGGTATTACCGAACTGCAGCCGCCCGCGGCTGTCCATACCTACCAGTCCCAGATTCTCCGGTCCGAAATAGGCGTTGACGTCGCCGTTGAATCCAGAAAACGTGTTCACACCGGCCACGTAGTCGAATTTGCGCTCGCGGAAAGCACGGTCCTTCTCCAGGATGGAGCCTCCAGCCTTGATGGCCCCCGAGCGTCCTTTGAGCTTTACGGGCAGTTCGAGGTTCACGGCCACTTCGCGATTTTCCTCCGCCATGGTGCGGAAAAGGCGGGTCGGCGGAGATGCATTGGACGAGCCGAGTACAAGATCAAAAACGCGGGACGACGGATCTCCGGGCGTGCGTTCAATGAACTGGTCGAAGAAGAAGCGCAGGTCGGGTTCGTCCTGTTCCGTGTTCGCGATCGACACGAGCCAGTCGGCCTTGAGTTTGCCGAGTGGGAGGAGGACGTGTTCTCCGCGCGCCTGGTAGCTTGTCACGAACCGCTCCGTAAACCGCACGGAAAACGTTTCAAATGTGACGGTTTCGGGCGAGTTCTTGGGGAATATACCCTGCTGAATGCGGCCTTCGTGATCCGTAACCTGGGACCGCATGACCTGCAGGCTGAGTTCATGGAGCGGGTGGATCTTATAGGCCAGACTGCCCATGCCGGACCAGGACACTTCTTCCTTGCCGTTGTTGTCTACGAGGTCAAAATCCACGTTCAACTCGTTTGCTGCCGGATCCGACTTGTTGAACTGCGCCGTACGGCCGTCTTCGACGGCAGAGTACGAGCGGCCGTAGGTGCCGCTCGCAACAAAGCCGAGGCGCCGGCCGAACAGTCCGGTCTGGTTGCCGAACGTGACGTTGTAGGATTGGTCAAGGAGCGAAGACTGCTCCGATGGTATCATCCGGGTTTTGAACGAGCGCGAAAAGGCGTCGAGCGATGCGGCCAGCTCCTCATCCCGCCTTGCCTGCGTGGCCCGCGGAATGTCCAGATCATCACCCTGCAGCAATCCTGGCATCTCGCGCAGCCCATCGTCAAATCCGATCCAGTCCGAGTCCGAGCGTTCACCGAGAATGAGATCGTCCCGCCCAGACGCATTGGTGTTATACGCAGTTGACGTTGAAATTTTGAACATCAACTGGTCCGGAAAATTCTTCGTGCGCACATCCACACTGCCGCCGGAGAAGTTACCCGGTTTGTCCGGCGTGAAGGTTTTCGTGGTCACGATATTGTCGAGCAATCCGGCCGGAAAAAGGTCCAGCTGTGTCGCATTGTTGTCCGGATCGGCACTCGGCAACGCCGCGCCATTGAGCTGGGCATTTCCGTAGCGGCCACCCAGGCCCCGGACAATGACATACTTCGAATCCTGGACCGATGCGCCGGTCACGCGTGACATGGCTCCGGCCGCATCGGATGCGCCTGCCTGCGCCATCATTTCAGAGCTGATGGCGTCCGATACGGCACTGGCCTTCTGGCGGTCCCGAAGCAGCGTGGCTTCGTTGTTGCGGATGGCGCGGGCTTCCACGACGACGTCACCCTCGATTTCGTAGGCTTCGGGCGCAAGCGTCGCATCTACCCGTGTCACATCGCGGGCCAGGATTTCAACGCCTTCAACGGTCAGCGTCTGGTACCCGATGAAGGAAAAACGCACGTCATACGTGCCGACTGGAATGCCTTCAATGCGGTACGACCCGTCAAGACCCGCGGCGGTCCCGAGAAGCGTTCCTTCCAGTTGTACGTTGGCCCCGATCAGGCCGTCTCCGTATTCACCGTCAATGACGGTTCCAATCAACGTTCCCGTCTGCGCATGGGCTCGGCTGCTGAGCGCGGGGAACACAAACACAGCAACGAGGAGCAGGACGCCCCAGCTGGATTTGGTTCTCATGAGGATTACTCGGTTTGGGTTGGACAACAGGCACCCGCTGTCGGCTCACAGCGGATGACTCGTTTTCAGTCCCAAGAGTAACCCCGTAAGGTTATCTGAATATTACGCCCCGGCGTCAGCGGCCTCGTCCGGCGTCGTAGCGCGAACGAGCAGATCGGTCATGCGCGAGACCAGCGTTTCGGGCGATTCCAGCGTGCCCTCGATGAGCTCGGCACCCGCAAAAATCTGCTCTATGGCCAGTTCAACATCTTTCTCGCGGAACGGCTCTGCGCGCAGGGCCGCCAGGTTTTTCATGAGCGGATGCCGCATGTTGACCTCCAGCACCTTTTTGCTCGATGTGAAGTTTTCATCCATCATGCGCATCATGCGCTCCATCTGGGCATCCATCCCTGCTTTTCCGGTAACCAGCGTCGCGACCGAATCCACAAGGCGCTCGCTCGGCTGGACGTCCTCGACGCGGTCACCAAGCACCGATTTGATCCGATCAATCAGCTTACCGGCCTCTTTCTTTGACAGCCCTCCCTTTTTCTTCTTGTCATCCAGTTTCAGGTCAGACTTCTCGATGGACGTCAGCTCGATGGCCTTGTACTTCGGGATGGAGGGCACGATAAAGGCATCGACCGGATCGGTCATGAGCAGCACTTCGATGTCGTTCGCGCGGAAGTACTCGAGGCTCGGGTGGCGCTCAAGGGCCGGCCGGTTGTCACCGAGGATGTAGTAAATGGCCTTCTGGCCCTCCTGCATGCGGTCAACGTAGGCGGCCAGCGAAGTCATGTCGCCCGCTTCTCCGTGGGTCGATTCAAAGCGGATGAGTTCCATGAGTTCGTCGCGGTGCTCGAATTCGGACGACAGTCCACTTTTGAACAGGGGCCCGAATTCCCGGGTGAACGTCTGGAACCGCTCCTGGTCTTCGTCCGCTGCCCACTCGGCAAGCGTTCCAAGAAGTTTCGAGACGAGCGTCTTGCGGATCTTGGCCATCACGGGGCTGTGCTGCGTGGCCTCACGCGACACATTCAGCGGCAGATCGGACGTGTCCACCACACCCCGCACGAAGCGCAGGTATTCGGGAAGCAGGCTCCTGCAGTCATCCTGGATGAACACCTTCGATGAATAGAGATGGAGTCCGTGCTCGAAATCTTCCCGGAACATGCCCTGCGGTGCCTTTTTGGGTACAAAAAGCAGCGCACGGAAGGCCACGACGCCTTCAATGGCCAGGTGCAGATGCCCAAGTGGCTCTTCGCTGTCGGCCGAAATGAACTTGTAGAACTCCGCAAGCTCCTCCTCGGTAAGCTCCGATTTGGGCCGGTGCCAGAGCGCGGCCACCGTGTTCACCTTCTCCCCGTCTACGTGGATGGGAAAATCCACAAAGTTGGAGTACTTCCGGATAATACTCTGGATGCGCCACTTTTTGGCAAAATCGTCCTTGTCCTCCTTCAGGAAGAGTGTGATCTCGGTTCCGCGTGCCGTCCGGTCCGACTCTTCAATGGTATAACTCCCCGTGCCATCCGACGTCCACAGAAGCGGCGTGCTGTCCGAATCGGCATTCCGCGTCCGTATCTCAATGCGATCGGCCACCATGAAGGCCGCATAGAAGCCAACGCCGAACTGTCCGATCAATTCGGCATTGAGCGGTCCATCCTTTTTCTTTCTGAGCTCCTCGACAAAGGCCAGCGTACCGCTGCTGGCCACCGTACCGATCCGCTCTATCAGGTCTTCGCGCGTCATGCCGATACCCGTATCGGTCACGGTAAGCGTCCGCTCCTTCTCGTTGAGCGCAATGTCAATGCGCTGCTCGGCGTCCGCATCTACAATATCCCGATCGGTCAGCAGTCGGAAACGCACCTTGTTGAGGGCGTCCGACGCATTCGAAATGAGCTCGCGAAGGAAGATTTCCTCATGCGTGTAGAGCGAATGCACAATGAGATGAAGCAGCTGCTTCATCTCGGCCCGGTATTCAAACGTTTCGGGTGCTGCGGCGGCGTCAGTATCAGTATTGGAAGTACTCATTGGTCAAGAAGCGTTTCTGGATCGGGGAACAGCGTGTTGAGGCGCGTGGCGAAGACCTTCCAGGTCGTGGATGGTTCCCTGTCAAGGGTCATCGCATAGCCGCCTTCACGTGAAACGAACTCGAACGCGTAGGTCTCGCCGCCGGCCGTGACTTCAAGGCGGCGCGTGTCAGTATTGTCCGGATCCGCGGCGGCGCCATCCACTCCGGCGACCGCGTCGTCATAGAACCCGTCTGCCGTAAACGGATTGAATGCGGACGCAAGGCGATTGGCCGGAATGAGCGATGCCGGGCCCGTGGTTCCGGATGTCTGGAGCGTCCAGCCCTCACCCGACCGCGTGAGCATGAAGGCGTGTTCGGCGGATGTCGCCTCAATGCGCTCAATGGCATCGGGCTCAAGGCGCACGACGCGCTTGTCGCGCCAGCGGTCAACGGTCGGATCGACCCAGAGCCGGGGGCTGACGCTGAACACCCGGTCGTCGCCTTCGAGACGCACATAACTCGACGAAAAATCCGGACCGGTCTCGGATATGAAGAGCGTCCTCGTCTGCCCCTGTCCGAGCATCACGTCGAGCCTCAGCGCCTGGTCTGCCACACCAAAGCGGTCCCACCGATCGGGCGATCGGGTCACGGTCGCCCGCACCTCGGCCTCCACAAGTTTTTCCAGCGCGCGCGCGACGGTACCGGAGTCGGCACGCGGCCCCGCTCGACCGGACGAACCGTCTGCGGCATCCAGGCGCCACACACCGTCATCACGGTACACGCCAATGGCGAGACTGTCACGGGAGAGCTGTATCCGGCTTACGCGGTCTGCATCCAGGCGAAGATCCGGTGCGTCGATGGTCGAAGGATTGGTGTCAAATACGCCCGTGAGCCAGGCCAGGCCGATGAGAGCGGCCAGAAGGCCCACGAGCCTGATCAGCGTCGTGTTCATACCGTATTCCTGTTTGCTGTGCTGCGTCGCCGCCGCCGCCACCGTACGAGCCCAATGGCGACCACGATCAGCACGGGGCCGAGCATATTGGCATACTTGATGAGCGGGCGGGCACCGTCAGGCACGGGTCGCAATTGGCGCGGTGTCATGTCTTTGGCACGAATGGTAAGCAGCGCATCGTCCTGTGACAACCAGTCCACCACATTGAGGGCGAAGGTCAGATTCTGCGGAATCGTGCCCACCATCGATTCATCCAGGAAGTCCCCGTCTCCGACAAGCACCATGCGCGTATCAGGACTTCTCTGCCGCGTCGCGGACGAGTCCTCTCCGGGAAGGGCGTCGGGAAACGAACCCACATAGGTTGCCGCGAGCGGATACGGGCCACCCTCGAATCGGCGCTGCTCTTCCGATGGCTGGATGAAAAAGAAGTCCTGCTGCGTCTGGCTCCGGGGGGTTGACGACATGACGACGTGCCGCGACACCCCTGGCGGAAGCGCCTGGGTCGTGTCGATGGTCGACGCGTAGAAAAGCGCCACGTCCTGGAGGCGGCGCACCATCGTGTGGGACTCGTCCACATTGGTTACCAAGGGGAAGAACGGATACAGGATTTGCCGCTGCAGATTGAAAATACCCTGGCGCTGCTGGACACGAATGGTGGAACTCTGCTCGTCCATGACCAGATTGGGGCGAAGTGCCAGCCCCCATTCGGATAGCACGTCCTCAAGCCCCGTCGAAAGGGGCTGCGCCTGCCCGGCCTGCAAATCGGCATCGACCCGGTTCAGGAAAAAGGCCACGCGGCCCCCGCTTATGACATGCCGATTCAGGTTTTCGAGCGCCCGCTGCGAGAGCGTATCGGCCGGTGCAGCCACGACCAGAACCGGAGGCACGTCCACAAGCCCGCTGTCGGCAAGCGCGACCAATTCCACGTCGTAGTTCCGCCTCAGCTCCTGGGCAAGCTGCTGCATATTGGACAGCGGAATTTCCCCGTGTCCCTCCGTAAAGCCGACGCGCGGCCGCTCCTCACGGACAAGCCGCCGCATGGCGCTTGTAATGTCGTATTCGAGCGTCGACAGGTCCTCGATGACAGGAATCACCTCCCGCTCTCCACCATACTCGAGCTGCAGACCCATCCAGGCATTTTTGACCTGCACGTTATCGCTCTCAATGACCTGGATCTGGACCGGAGGAATGCCCGCCTGTTGGGCTTCGCGACGCGCGTCGTCGTCGGTCGCCGGATCGACGAACCGATACTGGAAATCCCCGCCACCATAGGATGCGTAGTCGTCGAGCTTGTCCTTCAGGAAGCGGCGGTTGCCGGAGTAGGGTGCCGGCAGGTTGTCGGTGAACCACGCGGTCACGGTGAGCGGGTCATCGAGCGTCCCGGTGAGTTCACGCGATGCATCAGAAAGGGAGTATACCCTGTCGTCGGTCAGGTCGAGGCGTGCGAAAACCTCAAGCCCGATCACATTCACGACGACAAGAATCAGGCCCACGACCAGCAGGGTCGAACGTGAGGTCCAATCTCGTTTCATGTTTTATTCGGGTCTGCGCGAAAGACTGTAGGCGGTCAGCAGCGTCGCAAAAAACGTGACGCTTACGTAGTAGAGCACGTCGCGTGAATCGATCACACCGCGCATCATGTTCCGTGCGTGGAAATCCGTACCCAGATACTCCAGTACCCCAGCCAGCCAGCCCGGCGCGAACACCGTGACCTTGTCGAGC
Source organism: Bacteroidetes bacterium CG12_big_fil_rev_8_21_14_0_65_60_17 (assembly GCA_002787815.1). GTDB lineage: Bacteria > Bacteroidota > Rhodothermia > Rhodothermales > UBA10348 > 1-14-0-65-60-17. The sequence goes on from PCUY01000074.1 coordinate 7,847, forward strand.
AGGAACAGCACGAATATGATCCCGAATCCGATAATGAAGGCCACGATCTGGTTGCGCGTGAGGCTCGATGCGAACATCCCGATGGCGCCGCACGTCGTGCCGAGCAGCAGCAGCCCGGCATAGCCCCCAACCGTCTGGCCGAGATCCAGATCGCCCATGAGCGAAAGACTGAGCGGATAAAGGAGCGTCGCCGCGAGACCCACGCCCAGGAAGATGACTACCGCCAAGAGCTTGCCGGCAATCACCTGCCAGTCCCGGATGGGCAGCGTCAGCAGGAGCTCGAGCGTACCCGCTCGACGCTCCTCGGCAAAGGTGGACATGGTCACAGCGGGCACGAAGAACAGGTAGATGAAGGGTATGAGATCGAACACACTCCGGAGCGATGCCGTGTTTTCGAGAAAAAGCGGATTGGCGAAAAACCATCCCGTGAACAGCAGGAACACGCTCAACACCACGTAGGCCGCCGGACTGTCGAAATAGGCGCCAAGCTCCCGCTTCGTGAGTATCCAGGTCAGATGCATGTCAGTTCGAGGTGAGTTGACGGAAAACGTCCTCCAGGTCAGCTTCATCCCGGTACAGCTCGGCCAGCGTCCAACCGTTCTCGACTGCCAGGCGGAACAGTTCCGGCCGCAGGTCTGCTTTTTCACGGGTAGATACGACGCAGTGCGTCCAACCTTCGGCGTCCTGCTCCTGGTGGGCCACCTCCACGCCTTCCAGGGGCGCGAGGACCTGCCATACGGCCCGGGCGTCCGCATCTACCCGGATATGCACGGTCTGCGCTCCCTGGTAGCCGGCCTGGAGTTCGCCAGGCGTGCCGTCAGCCACCAGATTCCCCCGGTGGATGATGAGCACCCGGTCACAGGAGGCCTGTACTTCCGGGAGAATGTGAGTCGAGAGGATGACGGTTTTCTCCTGCCCGATGGAGCGGATGAGTTCGCGGATTTCCACGATCTGATTCGGGTCAAGACCTGTCGTGGGTTCGTCCAGAATCAGGATGGGCGGGTTGTGGATCATGGCCTGCGCCAGGCCAACGCGCTGGCGAAAGCCCTTCGAGAGCGTATCGATCTGCTTGTGTAGCACGGATTCGAGGCCGCACCGCGCCGCCATGTCCCGGATGCGGTCACGGACATCTCCCGGATCGACGCCCCGCATTCGCGCCATGAACGCCAGGTAGTCGCGCACAACCATGTCGGTGTAGAGCGGCGTATGCTCGGGCAGGTAGCCAATACGGCGGCGTACCTCAAGGCCATCGGTGCGTACGTCGCGCCCATCGACCCGAACGGTACCTTCGGTCGGGGGCAGGTAACACGTGATCGTTTTCATGGTCGTCGATTTCCCGGCGCCATTCGGGCCCAGAAATCCCAACACTTCGCCCTGCTTTACCTCAAACGAAATGTCGTTGACCGCGCGCTCTGCACCGTAGAGCTTCACGAGGTGATCTACTTCGATCATGCTGTCCAGTAAAGACTGTCCATGGTTGCCAGGTGCACTTTTTGGCACGAACGACAAAAATGTTCCGGCCTGCGGGGTCCCAATCAGCCGGTATGGCGCATCCGCGTGCTGGACGCAATTGCCTGCCGGTCCTGTCGGAGCTGGCCCGGACGGGAGGGCTCCATGCCCGGCATGGCGCGCAGCAGCGGATTGTCGCTGTGGGCACTTCGTGCGGCGGCGAGCGCCTCCACGGCCATGTGCAGGGACTGCCGCAGCTCGGGATTGGAAATCAGCTCCCGCGTAACGCGGCTGCGGTCAAATGAAGTCAGTTCGCCGGAAATGTAACCGGCCAGGAGATGTTCGTCGATGTACATGGCAGTGACAGCTGTGGTGCCATGCATGTATCGGCCGGTAGTGCACCCGACTTAAAAGGCTGTTGAAAAACAGGCGCATCAGTAGGTGCGGGGCAGCGATGCGTTCCCGAGAATCACGAAGTCGGCCAGACCCGCGTGACGACTGGCATCAAACACCGTGAACTCCTCTTCCGCCAGCACGGTCACGCTCAGCTGCCGGGCCGACGGACGGTAGCGGGCCAGGTGCTCGGGAATTCCCGTTCCCGATTCCATGTGGAATGCGCCTACGGCGTGAACCAGAAGGGCACCGGGGTAACGCATGAGATACTCAGCAATGGACCAGGCCATGGTTGCATCCCAGAGTGTCTGCGCCTGCAGCATGTTTTCCAGATCGGTGTCCGCCATGTGCGCTCCCTCCATGACGACGTTCCACTCCGCGCGGTAGGTGGGTGACGGGGCGGCCCACGGCCACGGAGCCAGGTGCCGACGGGCGTTGTCGGACAGCGCGCGCGTGGCCGTTGGGCCGCCCCGCGACACCATGTTGGCGTAGCGGCGGGGCGCATTGGCGGCAATCACATCGGCGCCGACGTGCCGCGCGGCTTCGACCAGCGGACGGTAGTCCTGTCTGTAGTTCTGCCACGGGTTGGCACTGGCCAGAAAATGGGATTCCGTAATCAGGCCCGAGACGTATTCGTCAACGATGTACTGCGTATCTCTCGAAAACATTTCCAGAGAGAGGGTAGCACGCCTCCGGCCCGCGCCCTGCAGCGCCTCCTCCCAGATCCAGCGCTCCACGGCATGCGATACGGGATCATTGTGGCGCTCACCGACCAGTACGACATCGGCGCGGCGCATGGCTTCGTAGATGTCGTTGAGCGTCGCAGCCGCGCCGTCGGAGCGGAATATCCGGTAGTCGGCGCTCGTGACCTCAATGGTATCCGGCAGCACGGCGCCGGAGAATGCTTCCGGAATGCTTGCCGTCGCCGGCCCGGGCGCCAGAATAAGCACGACCGGCAACACCACGCACGTAGTGAGGTGCGTCCACATTGATGAGGTTGTCGGTTTACCTGTCCTTGGTGCTTTACTTCTCCTTTCGGGCATGCTGACTTTCGTGGTATACGGCGTCGAGCAGCATGGCGAGCAGCTCGGGCTCTTCGCCTGCCAGATCTTCGGCCAGCGCCTTGAACCGGGCCAGTCGCTCTTTCTCGATGTTGCTTCGGTCCCGGTAGCGGGCTTCCAGAATAACGGTGAGGCGTTCTCGGACGCGCTTTTCCACATCTTCCTGGCTGGGTACGTCGTGTCGTGTCATGGGAATTCCGTAGCGCTGGCCAATGGCCAGCATTTTTCGGTGATCTTCAATGGTGGTCAGCGCAATCGCCGTACCCGTCTTGCCTGCACGGGCGGTCCGTCCCGCACGATGCACGTAATATTCCGGATCCTGGGGGACATCGACCATGAACACGTGGCTCAGATCCGAGATGTCAATTCCGCGGGCGGCCACGTCGGTGGCAACCAGGAATCGGAGGTCATTGTCCCGAATGCGCTTCATGACCTTCTCGCGCGCCTGCTGCGTGAGATCGCCCGATATGGTATCTGCATCGAACCCGTAGTTCTTCAGGAACGTGCCCAGATATTCCACCTCGCGCTTCGTATTGGCGAAGATGATAGCGCTTTCGGGATTTTCGAGCTCAATCAGACGCACGAGCACGCGGTCTTTCTCCATGGCGCTCACCTGGTAGATCCGGTGATCGATGGAATCGACCGATACGTTTCCGCTGGACAGCGACAGAAATGCCGGATTCGTCAGAAACTCCGAGGACAGATTGCGCACGCGCGGCGGAATGGTGGCGCTGAACATGCAGGCCTGGCATCCCTCCGGAACGAAACGCCGCAGACGCTTCATGTCCGGGAAAAAACCCATCGACAACATTTCGTCGGCTTCGTCGAAGACCAACATGCGCAGCGTGTCCAGCCGGAGGTTGCCCCGGTGTATATGATCCAGGATGCGTCCCGGCGTCCCGATGACCACCTGCGCTCCGTCCCGGAGTGATTTTATCTGTGGCTCGTATTTGACGCCGCCGTAGATCATGACCCCCGAGATGTCCGAACCGCCGCGGATACGATCGAATTCCTGATAGATCTGCTTGGCCAGTTCACGGGTCGGACAGAGCACCAGCATCTGTACGCTGTGGACGTCCGGATCCAGAACCTCAAAGAGCGGCAGCAGGAAGGCGCCGGTCTTGCCCGAGCCCGTTCGAGACTGTACAATCAGGTCGCGTCCCTCCAGCAGGAACGGTACGGATTGTGCCTGGACCGGCATGAGCGACGGCCAGCCGGCCGATGTGACGGCGCGACGCACGGAGTCCGGAAGTTCTTCCAGTGTGACTTCGCGCACCTGCGTATCGCTTGCTTCCAGTTCCGAACGGGCCGTTTCAGCGGCTTTTTCGGCCTGTGCGCGCGAGGTCAGGTCAATGACTGTGGTATACTTGTTCTTGGACATGATATTGTTCAGGCCTCAAATGGCCAGTCCGCCGTCTACATGAAGCACGTGCCCGGTAATGTATGCGGCGGCGTCGGATGCTAGAAAGAGTACCGCCGACGAGATGTCGGACGGCGTGGCTGCGCGCCCCACCGGGACGGCCGAGAGCATGGCTTCACGGGCTTTTTCTGAAAGTTCCGAGGTCATATCGGTATCGACATAGCCGGGCGCGACCACGTTCACGGTAACGCCGCGCGCGGCAAGTTCCTTGGCCAGGCTCTTGGAAAAGCCGATGATGCCCGCTTTGGATGCCGCGTAGTTGGTCTGTCCGGGGTTTCCCATGACGCCCACGACCGAGCTCATGTTCACAATGCGGCCACGGCGCGCTTTCATCATGGGCCTGTAGACCGCCTTGCAGTAATTGAACACACTCCCCAGGTTGGTATCCATAACGTCCGACCAATCCTGCTGGCTCATCCGGAGCATGAGGCCGTCGCGCGTAATGCCGGCATTGTTGACCAGAATATCCACGCCGCCCCAGTCGGCCACGATGTCGCCAACAACCTGCTCGGCGGCTGCGAAGTCTGCGGCGTCGGCCTGCACGGCCCGGGCGCGGACGCCAAGTGCTTCCACCTCACGCTCCAGCGCATGCGCTTCACTGGACGAGGACCTGTACGTGAAAGCGACATCGCTGCCGGCCGCTGCCAGATCCAGCACGATCTGACGGCCTATTCCACGCGTGCCGCCCGTTACCAGGGAGCGTTGATTCTGGAGGGAGATATTCATGATGCTTCTCTTGGGTAGTCTTCGGTACGGCCACGCGCCGACGTCACGGCGTCCCGACCCAGCGTCCTCTTGACCAGTCCGGAAAGTACGCGTCCCGCGCCAACTTCCACGAACGATCCTATGCCTGCCTGCTGCATCCGAACCAACGTGTGGCTCCAGCGCACGGGAGAGGTCAATTGCTCGAGCAGCCGGCGCCGGATTTCATCTGGATCCGTGGTGGGCTCGGCGGTCACATTCATGAAAACGGGTACACGAGGTGTACAAATGTCCACCTTTTCAAGTCCTTCGGACAACCCACCGGCCGCCGCATCCATGAGTACCGAGTGGAATGCACCTGACACGGGAAGGGCAAGTGCTCGCCGGGCTCCCCTTGCTGGTGCCTCCTCCACCGCGCGCGCGACAGCCGCCTCGTCACCGGAAATCACAATCTGGCCCGGAGCATTGTAGTTGGCTGCCTGGACAATCGAATCTGGCTCCGACACATCGGTGCAAAGCGTTTCCACAGCCGCGTCGTCCAGGCCCAGAATGGCCGCCATGCTGCCGCGGCGCCTGTTGCCTGCCTGCGCCATGAGCTCCCCGCGCAATCGTACGAGACGAAGGGCGTCTTCGAAGGACAATGCCCCGCTCGCCGCCAGTGCACTGTATTCGCCCAGACTGTGCCCGGCCACGGCTCCCATACTTCGAAGAGCCCCGTCGTCCATGGCCGCCAGAGCCGCCATGGAGTGTGCAAAGAGTGCTGGCTGCGTGATATCGGTCTGTCTGAGCTCGTCTTCCGCACCCGTAAACATGAGCGCCTTCAGGTCAAATCCCAGAACATCATTGGCCTGGTCAAGCACCTGGCGAGCGGCACCGAAGGCCTCATACAGGTCGGCGGCCATGCCAGTGTATTGCGCCCCTTGGCCGGGAAACAGAAATGCCGTGTCGGACATGACTCAGTGTACTGGTTTCAGGGTCGCGGCATCATAGGCCCATTTTACCCACGCTGCACCCCATGTATATCCGCCTCCGAATGCGGCCAGGACAAGATTGTCACCAGGCGCGAGTTCGTGCTCCCAGTCGGCCAGGCAGAGCGGCAACGTGGCCGCCGTCGTATTGCCATAACGCTCAATATTGAGCATGACCTTGTCCATGGAAATACCCATGCGACGGGCCGTAGCATCGATAATACGCAGGTTTGCCTGGTGCGGCACCAGATAGCGCACATCATCTCCTGTCAGATTGTTGCGCTTCATGATTTCTTCGGCAACGCGGGCCATGCCCACAACCGCTTTTTTGAAAACCGGCTGGCCGTCCTGGAAGAGGTAATGCATTTTCTTTTCCAGGGTGGCGGGCGAGGGAGGATTCAGACTGCCTCCTCCCGGCATACAGAGTCCCTGCCAATCGTTTCCGTCGACGTGCTCAACGGAGTCGAGCAAACCATATCCCTCCGTATTGGCTTCCAGGAGAACGGCCCCGGCCCCGTCTCCGAACAATATGCACGTCGTTCTGTCGGTGTAGTCTACAATGGTACTCATTTTGTCGGCTCCGATGACGAGCACGCGCTCATGCTTGCCTGACTCGATGAACCGGGCCGCTACCGAAAGGGAGAACAGGAAGCCCGAGCATGCTGCCAGTACGTCGAAACCCCAAGCATTACCGGCACCGAGTTCAGCCTGGACAAGGCACGCCGTGGAGGGAAACAACATGTCGGGCGTGACGGTAGCCAAAATAATCAGATCCACCTCGTCAGCACCCAAACCGCGCCTGTCCAGTGCCATCTGGGCGGCCCGCACGGCCATATAGCTGGTGGCCTTGTCCGGATCGCGAAGAATGCGCCGTTCCTTGATTCCCGTTCGGCTCGTAATCCACTCATCGGACGTATCGACCAGCTTTTCCAGATCTCGATTGGTGAGCCTCTCTTCGGGGAGATAGTGTCCAACAGCCGTTATGGCCGCCTTTCTGTCCGTCATGATGCTCTGTCGTGTTGAGTTGGCGGGCCTCATGAGGCCGAGGCCGAAATGGCCTTCGATACGTTGCTGCGAACCATGTCGTCCGCAGCGGCAATAAGATTCATGATGGCACGGGACGACGACCCTCCGTGGCCGATCATGACCACGCCATTGACGCCGAGTAGCGGCATACCACCAAATTCCTCGTAATCAAAACGTCGGCGTACTCCCTCGAGCGCGCGGGCCACGGTTGCCTGGTCCTGCGGCCCCATGCCGAGGCGCTCCATTTCCTGGAAGATCATTCGGGGAAGTACCGAAGCGACCGATTCGCCGAGCTTCAGCAGCGTGTTGCCTACAAAACCGTCACACACAATGACGTCTGCCGCATGTCGCAGTACATCTCGGCCCTCGATATTCCCGACGAAGTTCAGCCCGGAATCCTCGAGCAGGCCATACGCCTCCTTCGTAAGATCATTCCCCTTTCCGGGCTCCTCACCGATATTCATGATGGCCACGCTCGGCGATTCAGCACCGAAAATGGCTTTCACGTACGCGCTGCCCATGTGGGCAAACTGAAGCAGGTGCTCGGCGCGGCAGTCCACATTCGCGCCGACATCTACCAAGATGGTCGTACCCTTGATGGTAGGAAAGTAGCCGATCACGGCCGGCCGTGATATTCCGGGAAGACGGCCCAGCAAAAAGACAGAGCCGCCCATGACCGCCCCTGTATTTCCGGCAGACACAAAGGCATCCGCCTCGCCCGACCCGACAAGACCCAGTCCCTTGTGGATGGACGATCCGGTTTTTGTTTTTATGGCCGAGGCAGGCGGCTCGTCCATGCCGACGACCTGCTCAGCCCGTACGACACGGATATCACACTCACGCTGCGGATCATGCTGTTGCATGAGGGGACGGATGCTGTCTTCCCGGCCAACGAGCAGAATCGTGGTACGACCCGGGTGGGCCCGATGGTAGGCAACGGCCCCCTCGACTACGACGCCAGGAGCATGGTCTCCCCCCATGGCATCGAGTGCAACCCGTGTCGCTTCAGATGTCATGCCTGGGTAGCGTCAGCCCGATCAATCACCGCACGACCACGGTAATGTCCGCAGTTGGGACAGGCCCTGTGCATGAGCTTGGTTTCGCTGCAGTTCGGACACTCTGCGGTGTTGGGTGCCTTGAGACGGCCGTAGTAGGCGGCGCGGCGCGTGCGCGAGCGTGCCTTGGAGTGCTTTCGTTTGGGATGTGCCATGTATTCGTTGCCTCGCCTTGGGTAATATCAGGGGTTGTCTTCGTTCATCTGATCCCGGATTCTGGCCAATTCCGCCCATCTGGGGTCGATTTCGGTCTCGTCCGGCTCACCGAATGTAGTCGGGATTTCCGCATTTTCCGCACCAGGTGCCAATTTGCGCAGAGGAACGGACAGCAGCAGGGTATCCCGCGTCACATCGGTCAGATCAATGTATTCATCCGTCGCGTGAAGCGGTCGGATATCATCCCCTTCATGTTCAGTTTCCAGGTTTTCAATGGTTTCCGGTGGAGCGAAAAGCACTCCGAATGAGCCGGTAATATCCTGGGTGTACTCGACGAGCGTCCGGTCGCATTCGAGCCGGGCACTGGCGCGCGTCGTCAGCATGGCCATGATGTTTTTCCGGGATATTTCCAGCCGTACATGGACGGAAATATCCCGAAACTGCTCTTCATCGACTTCCAGGTCACTGGCCGCAGGCGCAAGATCAAACTCATGCACTCCAGGCTTCAATGTATGTATGTCGATGCGAACCATGGCAGCAGCTGTTGGAAGGTCGCCGGTCAGCCCGTAGGGTACACCTACAGAACGCTGAATATACGGCATAATACCGTAGCCGGGCAACGCCCAGACCCCACCGGAAATGCCGAAAACCCCGTGAAGGAGAACTTGATAATGGACGCTTTTCGTACTACAATTGACGGATGGAGCTGACAGCAGAACAAGCCTGGGATGAGTGCCTCGACGTGATACGCGACAATGTCAGTGTCCAGAGCTACCGCACGTGGTTTGAGCCGCTCAAACCCGCCAGCCTCGAAGAGAAGGACAATGGCCTCTCCCTGACGGTCCAGCTTCCGAGCCGTTTCTACTTTGAATGGCTGGAAGAGCATTACTTCTCATTGCTGCGCTCCACGGTGACCCGGGTGCTGGGCCCGAATGGCAAGCTCTACTACGACGTCACCATTGAAAAGGAGGATGCAGAGACCGGCAATTCAGGCACGAGCATGCATCTTCCGGCACGGAAACCGGCCAACGAACCCCCGGGGCGCGCACTCTGGTCAGATGCCCGCCCGGCCCCGGCAGAACGCACCGCATCCCATGGCCCGGCGGCCGATCACGGTATTTCCAACCCGTTTGTCATTCCGGGCATCCGGAAGGTGCAGGTTGAGAGCCGACTCAATCCGAACTATACGTTTGATCGCTTCATAGAGGGCGACTGCAACCGGCTCGCCCGCAGTGCGGCGCTGGCCATTTCCCAGAACCCGGGTGGAACGAGCTTCAACCCGTTCCTGCTCTATGGCGGCGTTGGACTGGGCAAGACACACCTTATCCAGGCAATCGGCAACTATGTGAAAGCCAACAATCCGGGTGGGTCCGTACTATACGTGTCGTCCGAGCAGTTCACGAACGAGTTCGTCCGGGCCATACAGCACAATAAGGTGAGCGACTTTTCGCTGATGTACCGGCAGATTGACCTGCTCATCATTGACGACGTACAGTTCTTCTCCGGGAAGGAGAAAACGCAGGAGGAGTTTTTTCACATCTTCAATGCCCTGCATCAGAACGGGAAGCAGATTGTGCTCTCCGCCGACCGGGCGCCCCGCGACATCAAAGGAGTGGAAGAGCGACTGCTCTCCCGATTCCACTGGGGACTCTCGGCCGATGTGCAGTCGCCGGAATTCGAGACCAGGATGGCCATTTTACACCGCAAGGCCTCCGAAGACGGTATCGATATCGGCGAGGATATTCTCGAGTTCGTCGCGCACAACATCACTTCCAATATACGGGAACTCGAGGGTGCCCTCATCCGCCTGCTGGCCCATGGGACGCTGTACAACCGGGATGTGGACCTCAATCTGGCCCGGGAGGTACTCAAGGATCTGGTCAGTGAGTCGCGGACGCCTGTCACGATCGACCAGATTCAGCGCGTCGTGTGTCAGTATTTCAACGTGAGCGAGGACAAGGTCCGGGCCAAGACCCGCAAACGCGAGGTTGTCCAGGCACGGCAGGTCGCCATGTATTTTGCCAAGGAACTGACCCACAGCTCGCTGAAAACCATAGGCCTCCATTTTGGTGGGCGGGACCACTCCACGGTCATCCATGCGTGCCAGAGTATCAGGAACCAGATGGAAACCGACAAGGCATTCCGGCAGGTCATTGAGGAAATTGCCCACACGGTCGAACTGCGCACCCGTTAGCCAGCGCGTTGAAGAAGCGTACGGGGGTAGACTTGGCCGCTGGTCTGCGTTAACTTCCCCTGTCATCTCACACATGCGGAATGTCCCATGAAATTTTCTGCCTCCAGCTCCGATCTGCTCAAAGCCCTCCAAACGGTCAATGGAGCTGTCCCAACCAAACATACCCTTCCGATTCTGGAGTGTATCCTGTTTGAAGAGGATGCGGGTGGGCTTCGCCTCAGCGCAACGGATCTTGAAATTTCCATCCTGCAGCGTGTATCGGTCGACGTCGAGGCATCGGGGTCGAACCGTGTCGCCGTTCCAGCGCGTCGTCTGATAGATACGCTCCGGGCGTTGCCCGATCTGCCCGTGGAGTTCAGTGCAGACGATGAATTCAATGTCGTCCTGAGAACGGACCGGGGTGAATACAAGATGGTCGGTCATGACGGGGCTGACTACCCGGCGCTCCCGGAACTGTCCGAGACAACGCGTATCGAAACAACAGGCGAACTGCTGCGACGGGCCATCCAGAAAACGAGCTTTGCCGTCAGCAAGGATGCCCTGAGACCGGCGATGATGGGAATTTTCTTTCAGATATCAGGGTCCTCGGGCCGGGCCGTCGCGACAGACGGACGCAGTCTGGTAAAGCTCACGCTCAGTGAATTGACATCCAGCGAGGACATCGATTTCATTGTGCCGGAAAAAGCCATGGTTCTTGCCGCCAAGGTGGCTACCGATGGTACATGTGGGCTGATCGTGGACAGTGGGTACGCAGGATTTGACTTCGGAGCATCGCGTGTACTCACGCGCCTCATAGACGAGCCCTATCCGAACTATCAGGCTGTCATCCCCGTCGACAATGACAAACGCATGACTGTGGAACGGGATGCCATGCTGGCAGCGGCAAAACGTGTTGCCCTCTATTCGTCTTCCATGACCAACCAGGTCAGGTTGGCCGTTGAAGAGGGCCGCGTGAGTATTTCAGCGGAAGATCTGGAGCGCTCCAGTTCGGCCCACGAAGACGTGTTGTGCGACTACGAAGGGGAGCCGCTCGTCATCGGTTTCAATGCACAGTATCTCACGGAAGTGCTGCAGAACGTGGATTCGGAGGAAGTCCTCTTCGAATTCAGTTCACCGAACCGGGCCGGCGTCGTAACACCCGGCGAGCAGAAGGAAGGTGAAACCATGATGATGCTCATCATGCCGGTCATGCTCAATACGTATGCATGATGAGTGAGTCAAGGACCTGGGTCATACGCTCGACCTGGATGGGCTCCGGATACCCCGTGTCGACACGACGGGCCTCTTCGAGCATGCGCCGCGCCAGAAGGAGACCTTCCCGGTCATAACGCTCCATGACGCCAAAATGGACCGTGCGCGAACGACGCGCCTGCGCCATGGCATCGGCATAGGATATCGTGCCCGCTGCATCCTTCCCTTCCGGATCCATATCCATGGTGTGGAATCGGCGGGTTCGCTCCCCCACCTCATCCCAAAGATATCCAGAGAGACTGGATGTCTCGGTACGGAAAGGATCGGATGGCCGGGGCATGAAACCCAGCGTGGCCGAGACCGAAACGGCCACAACGAGACTGGCTGCGGTCACCAGGCGGCCCGCCGTGAACCGGCCTGGAATACGCCTCCGGGGACGTTCCCGCAGGGGAAGTTCCGGGTTTTCATCCGGTGCGACGACCTCGTCCCGATCCATCATCCACGAGAAGTCGTCCAACCGGTGACCGGATACGGACTCAAAGTGCTCACGTGCGCTGTTGTCGGAATCGAGGTGCGCTCGACGCGCATCCAGCATAGACCACTTCCGTCGCAACGTCTCGTTTCTGCGCAGACGATTCTTGAATCGCTTGCGTGGGCCATCCAACCCTGACTCACGGCCCTCGGACATGTCACCATGCCAGAAGGGTGCAGCTTCCTCGTCGCAGTTGGGATCGGCAAGGAATCGGGCGTCAGCCAGGAGACGGGAAAGCCGGCTGCTCTTGTCGGACCTTGTCCAGCGGTTCATGGGATATACGCTGTTAACTCAGGTTGTCTTTGAAGAAGACACGGAAACGGGCCAAACATAACCTGGGCGGTGAATAAAATTGTTGTTCTCTTGGTCAGAGATAGCGCTCGGCCCACAGCGCAAGCTCCCTGTTCCTGCGAAAACGTTGACAGATCTTGTGGATATAGGATCGGATGGTAGGTGCCCTCTTGCCAAGAATGCGCCCGATTTCCTCGTAGGACAGATTTTCGACATAGCGCATGCGTGCCGTGGGCTGCAGAAAGGGTGGCAGTTCGTCTATCGCGGCCGCAAGGGCCACAAAAAGCGCACCTGAATCGACATCCAACTCCACATCGGCCCGCGGAGCCTCGAGTTCGGCCACATCCTCAAGTGGCGCAAACCGCAGCCGCCTCGAAACAAAATTGTAGAAGGCGTTCCGGCAGACGACCGATACCCATTGCGCATACCGATCGTTGTGTTTCAACTGGCTACGTGCCGCGTCAACCTTGCGGTACGTGCTTTCAACGACCTGTTCAAGTTCCGAGCTTCGAAACCCACCCGAGCGAATGAATTTTATCAGGAAGTAGCGCCGGATGTAGCAATACGTCCACAGGTCCACCATCTGGGCATCGGGCGTTCGTTTTTTTGTTGCATAGCGGGCATAGGTCTCATTCACCCTCTCTGATTCGTCGAGCGAGAAGGGGAGGTGGGCTGCCAGCGTATCGAGGGAGCGCAGTTCGGTGCGATACGACATGGTTGCGTGCGTTTCTGTGATTTTTCTGGGTGCACGTCCATTACGCCGGCAGGTGAGGTGATGCGTCTGGAGGGCGGGTATCTGGTAAAACGCAAAAAGCGTCCATATCACGACACGGCAATCGACAGAACGCAACCTCCGGAACAGAATTTTTTTTGCGGCACGGCCCCGACTGCAGTGCAGATATTCAAAGATTGGCCGAATACGACGCATCCACCCGAACATATTTGCGGCACTCCCGTGGATGGACGCGGTAAACAGGTCCTTGGCCGTAAGCAAACTGTGCGAAGACGGTGCAGGGGTGATTGACCCGGGACCGGATGTTTCCTATTTTGGCAGTCTGCGATTTTTTGAAACAGTATGTACTGTTCCCGAGTCGCGTCACAAGGTTATCAATGACAGGTTGTCCCATGGACGTCAACAGTTTCAAAACCGTCAGTGCCAAGCCGGCCGAAGTCGTCCGCTCATGGCATGTAGTGGATGCGGAGAACATGGTGGTAGGTCGCCTCGCAAGTGAGGTCGCCGCCATTCTGCGTGGCAAACACAAGCCCTCTTTCACGCCGCATGTGGATACCGGGGATCACGTTGTCGTGATCAATGCCGAGAAAATCCGATTTACCGGTGCCAAGGAGTTTGACAAAAAATACTACCGCCACTCCCGCTATCCGGGAGGCCTCAGGAGCCGTACTCCCAAGGAAGTGCGGACCTTGCGTCCCACGTTCATTCTGGAAAATGCCGTAAAGGGTATGCTTCCTAAAAACAGTCTGGGGCGGAAGATGATCAAGAAACTCCACGTATATGCCGGAGCCGAGCATCCGCACGATGCCCAGCAACCGCAGACCCTGGCCCTGGCCCTGTAACAATATTTCGAAATCATGGCAACAGCACTACAGCAGTTCACGGCCGTCGGTCGACGCAAAAACGCCGTCGCACGTGTCTACCTCCGTCCCGGTGGCAGCGGGAAAATCGTGGTCAACAAGAAGGCCTACGACACCTACTTTCCTACTGCATGGCGTCAGAAGAGCGTTACGTCTCCGTTCGAGATCACGGAGACCACAGGCTCTTTCGATGTCGTTGTAAACGCGAAAGGGGGTGGCATTACCGGACAGGCTGAAGCCATTCGCCTCGGTATTTCCCGGGCGCTCGTGGATTTCAACGAGGAGCTTCGCAGTCCACTGCGCCAGGCCGGCTTTCTGACGCGTGACCCTCGCATGGTCGAACGCAAGAAATACGGACAGCCCAAAGCACGCAAACGCTTCCAGTTCTCCAAGCGTTGATATTCCACGTATCCGCTCTGTCGGGTACTCTTATTACACCACATACATCCCGATGTCATCCTGGGTGGCCGCATTGGCGGTTTCGGACGGCAATGGAAGGGTGTAGAGGCTTCAAACCCCCAATACAATGAGTGAAACCAAGGATGTGACGACCCACAGGGCGTCCATTGAAGACCTGCTCAAGGCAGGCGTCCATTTCGGCCACCTCACGAGCCGCTGGAATCCGAAGATGCGCGACCACATTTTCATGGAGCGCAACGGAATCCATATCATCAATATCAATCACACACAGGCCTACCTGGACGAAGCCGCCGATGCGGTTGCCCGGTTCGCCAAACGCGGCAAGACTGTTCTCTTCGCAGGAACGAAGAAACAGGGACGGGCCGTGATCCGCGAACAGGCGGAAGCGTGTGGTTCTCCCTACGTCGTTGAGCGCTGGCTCGGTGGCACACTGACCAACTTCCAGACCATCCGCAAGTCCATCCGCCGTATGGATGACCTGGTCAAGATGGAAGAGGATGGAACTCTCGATCAGCTCAAGAAAAAGGAACGCCTCATGAGGGCGCGCGAGCGGGAGAAGCTGCAGACGGTACTCTCGGGGATCAAGGACATGTCGCGCCTTCCTGGCGCCATCTTCATTGTTGATATCAACCGGGAACACATTGCGGTCAAGGAGGCCCAGAAGCTTGGTATTCCCATTATTGCCATCGTGGATTCGAATTGCGATCCGGACGTGGTGGATTACCCCATTCCGGCCAACGACGATGCTGTCAAATCGATCGAACTGATTGCATCGGTCATCAGTCAGGCCATCCAGGAAGGCGAAAAACAGCGCTCGGTGGCCGAGGCAGAAGCCCGCGCAGAGAAAGAGAAGAAGGCCCAGGATTCGGCTGAACCCAAGAAGGAGACCAAGCGCAGGCGCCGCAAAAAAACGGAGGCGGCTTCGGATTCTTCCGAATCCGGCGCAGCGGTTCCGACAGCCAACAGCGACAACAAAGCAGAAACGGAATAACAAACATTTAATCTAACTTGGGTAGTCCCATGGCTATTTCCGCCTCGGATGTGAAGAAGTTGCGTGACGTCACAGGCGTCGGCATGATGGATTGCAAGAAAGCCCTCCAGGAAGCAGACGGCGATTTTGATGTCGCCATTGACCTGCTTCGCAAGAAGGGTCAGAAGGTCGCCGAAAAGCGCGCGGACCGCGACGCAAAGGAAGGTCTTATACTGACGCGGTCGTCAGACGACCGGAAGACGGCGAGCCTCATCGAAATCAACTGTGAAACCGACTTTGTTGCCAGGAATGAGGACTTTCAGGCGTTTGCGGATACGCTGGCGGATTTGACCATACCGCATACACCTGCAGATCGGGATGCGTTTGTCCGTTTGACGCTGCCCGATGGACGCTCCGTCGAGACAGCATTGACCGACATGACAGGCAAAATCGGAGAAAAAATCGATGTGCGGCAAGTGGCTGTGATTTCGGTCACCAACGGTGAGCTCGTTTCCTATATACACCCCGGGTCGCGCCTTGGCGTTTTGGTACATGTCTCGGGTAACGGCGATCTGGAGACCGCCGGTCGTGACGTAGCCATGCAGGTTGCGGCCATGAACCCCGTGGCTGCCCACCGCGATGACGTACCGGCAGACGTTGTGCAGCGCGAGATGACGATTGCCCGCGAGGCGGCCCTGCTTGATGGCAAGCCGGAGAACATCGTAGACCGGATAGCCCAAGGCAAGGTCGAGCGTTATTACAAGGACAACGTGGTACTGGAACAGCCCTTCGTGAAAGACTCTTCGCAGACCGTCCAGCAAATGCTCTCTTCCAAAGACGTTTCGCTGCACGGCTTTACGCGGTTCGCACTCGGAGAGTGACGTCATGGACCAATCACCTCCCCGATACCAACGAATCTTGCTGAAACTCAGCGGAGAAGCACTGCTGGGTGCTGCAGACTACGGTATTGACAATGAGGTGATTTGTCGCTACGCCCGTGAAATTCGGGCGGTCCGCGAGATGGGAACCGAGGTTGCTCTTGTCATCGGAGGCGGAAACATCTTCCGCGGCATGAAGAACGCGTCAGAAGGCATGACGCGTTCGCACGCCGATTACATGGGCATGCTGGCCACGATGATCAACGCGATGGCGCTCCAGGATGCCCTCGAGCAGGAAGGCCTGCAGACCCGGTTGCAGTCGGCATTGAACATGAATGAAATTGCCGAGCCCTTTATTCCGCGACGGGCCATTCGGCATCTTGAAAAAGGGCGGGTGGTTATCTTCGGTGCCGGGACAGGAAATCCGTACTTCACCACCGACACGGCGGCCGCGCTTCGGTCGCTTGAAATAGATGCCGACGTGATCCTGAAGGGAACGCGTGTAGATGGTATATTTACGGACGATCCGGAAAAAAACCCGGATGCAAAGCGATACGACCGCATTCACGGTGAGGAAGTTATCCGGAAAAGCCTGCGTGTCATGGACATGACGGCCTTCACATTGTGCCACGAATCGGAGATGCCGCTGATTGTGTTCAACATGAACAAGGAAGGACATCTGAGCCGGGCAGTCCGCGGCGAAGGTGTTGGAACACTTGTCTACTGGAAAGAATCATGATTGCCGACTCGCTGAAACTCATACTCGATGATGCGTCTGAGCACATGAATGCCAGCATCGAGCACCTTTTGGGAGAATTCAAGTCCATCCGTGCAGGACGCGCCACACCGGACATGCTGGACAACATCCGTGTCGACTACTATGGTTCCATCACGCCGCTCAACCAGATGGCCAGTGTAAGCGCCCCACAGTCTGACCTTCTCATGGTTCAGCCCTGGGACCGCTCAGCGCTGCAGGAGATTGAGAAGGCCATCCAGGCGTCGAATCTCGGTCTCAATCCGTCAAACGATGGCTCTGTCATCAGGCTACCGGTTCCACCTCTGTCTGAAGATCGCCGAAAAGAACTTGCCAAGGCCGCAAAATCCCGTGCAGAGGATGCCAAGGTAGCCATCCGGAATGTGCGGCGACACGCCAAGGACGAGATCAAGAAGGCCCAGGCGGAGGAGAATCTGCCAGAGGATATGCAATACGACGCCGAAGAACGTCTACAGGTGTTGACCGATCAACATATCGCGAAAGTTGACCACCTTATGGAGCACAAGGAAGCAGAAATCATGGAGGTTTGAATTCGGCGCAGTGTGCGCCCATTGGAGAGGTGCCCGAGTGGCTGAAGGGGCTCGCCTGGAAAGCGAGTATGCGGGTAGACCCCGTATCGAGGGTTCGAATCCCTCCCTCTCCGCACCGCGTAAAGCCCTGCACACGGTGCGTGTGCGGGGCTTTTGTATATCCACGAGCCGTGTCAGGCACGAGGGCGCGCCAGCACGAGCGGGCCAGGCTTCACGCGCGATGGTCGCGCGTTTTTGCATTTCCGTGTTCCTGCTGCATGTTCTACATTGCCTTTCTTTACGTCCGTGGCCGCAATTCAAGGAGACATGATTCACACCCGCCGCTGCACACGGCTTCGCACGTGCCTGTTCCTGCTGGTATCAACACCCTTTATGACAATGCCCGTCCTGGCACAGTTGTTCGTGGAATCGTCTGATCTGATTCTGCAACAGTCGGACCCGACAATACCGTTTTCCGGGGCGGCACTTGCAGACTTCAACGCTGACGGACTGCTTGATCTGTATCACCCGGGTCGGCTGTACAGGCAGCGCCCGGATGGAACGTTTGAGAACATTCTGAGCACGTCTGGCATCAATGTCGAAGGGGATGGCCCGCAGGGGGGTGTATTCGGCGATATCAACCGGGATGGCCTGCTTGACCTCCACATTCCATCGCTCGGTACTGCCAGCCGGACGTGGATGAGCAGGACCGGAAGCACGTTCCGCGTGGCACCCTTTTCCAGCAACCTGTCCGTTCCGGCTGGAAATCTCGCGGCGTTTTTTGGCAATTTTGCGGGAAGCAACCTACTGGATATGTTTGTTGTCACCTCGGATGGGACCAATGGGGTCTTCTCGGGGCTGGCTGACGGTACGTTTGCCAACGTGACAGGGCCCATGAACGCCGATGCACCAGCTCCCGTCTGCGGAGCGTCCGTGCGGGATGCCGACAACGACGGGGACCTGGACGTGTTTGTTACCCGCTGCCGTGAGGACGGCATCCAGAACTGGTTCCTCCGCAGCGAGCCATCGCAAAATCGATTCGTTCCCGCAAACATGGTCGGTATGCGCACGATGTCGTCGATTTCCTCAACCTGGATCGACATCAACAATGATGGCCGGGATGAGCTCTTCATTGCCAATGAACGCAATGGCTTTGCTCCTGGAGAAAACGAACTGTACGCCATTACGCAGCAGAGCGGCTTCAACACGACCACGTTCGAAAACAAGTCCGTGTCCAGTGGCATCTCCCCGACCAACCGTGAAAACAGCCTCCGCGCCGTTGCAGCCGATTTCGACAATGACGGCTGGTTGGACCTTTTCGTGACGCGCAGCGAAGCAGAAGCGCGACTTCTTGGAAACCAGGGTAACGGAACGTTTGCCGACGAGGCCCTGAACGCATTTCCATCAGGAATACCGATCGGTACATCGGTCGTTGCAGGCGACATCAACAACGACGGCTGGGTAGACCTTGTCCTGCCGTCTCCAGGCAGCACACGGATTTTTCTGAACACGCCAGGCGAAAACAACTGGCTCAAAATCCGGACCCGGTCTGACCTTGCCAACCGCTTCGCCATCGGTGCGCGCATCGAGGTCGTCAGCGCAACGGGCTCGCGGTTTCGCCGGATTGCCGCCGGTGACGGCAGCGCCAGTCAGTCCGATGAGCTGACCGCTCACGTTGGCCTGGGGTCGGACAGCATTGTGGACCGGATCATCATCACGTGGCCGGGCGGAACAACAGAGGTCCACGAGGGACCCTTCGCCGCGAACCAGGTCTTGCAGTTTGTGGAGGGAGAAGGGCGGAACGCACCCCCTGACGTCTTCTCTGTCTCGCTTCCTTCACAGGGCGGCTTCATTCCCTCCGGTGAGGCTGTCATTCCCTTTTCATGGGAGGAGGCCACGGACCCGGATGGGGATATCGTCCGGTACACACTGTTCATCACGGGATCGGGCGTGGACATCATCATACCAGATCTGGATGAGCCCCGTTTCGAACTCGGAACGGATGCACTCATACCCGATCGGCTCTACAACTGGACGGTCCTTGCCAGTGATGGCTTGGATATTCGCGGTGCTCAAAATGAGCTTGTGTTTGCTTTCGGTCAGCCCGAGACACCCCAATCCACGCTCGCAGAGCCAATTTTCTTCGAGTTCGACCTGCCCAACGTACATGACGGTACGGTCGATCTGCTCGACGTGGACAATGATGGGGATCTTGATCTTTTTCTGAGTGGGGGAACCAGTTCAGGTCTGGAATCCACCCTGTTCCGCGCCGAAGACGTATTGCTGCCGGTCCCGGGTGTCGAAGACGTCTTCTTCACGTTCAAGACATACGTTCGTACCTCGTTCGTATTTCCCGAGCTGCTCAATTCCATGACAGCCTGGGCGGACCTTGACGCCAATGGCTTGCCTGATCTTGTCATTACCGGGCGTGATCCTGATTCGGGGCAGCCCCGGGTACGTGCCTTTGCGAACACGATCCTGACCATGACGGAGCGACCCATTGACGGTGTTCCGTCGGTCTGGAACGGGAGCATGACGGCTGGCGATATGGACGGTGACGGAGACATCGACCTGCTGTTGACCGGCATGCGGCAGGCCGTGGCTCCCTTTCAGCCGGAAACCATTGTCGTACTGCAGGAAAATGGATCGTTCACGGCCCACAGTGACCTGCTTCCAGGTGTCATGGGTGGCGAAGCCGCCTGGGCCGATATTGACGGAGACGGGGACCTCGACGTAGCGCTCGTGGGAGACGCCGGGCATGGGCAACCGAAGTCCGGAGTGTTCCGCAATGACGGTGGCACATTCACTGAGATCGCGGTACCGGGCATGCCGGATCTTGTCGCCGGAGCTGTCGCCTGGGGTGACATGGACGGAGATGGACGTCCCGATCTGTCCCTGTCGGGAGCTGCATATACACCCAACCTCATGGAAGGGGTGTCACTCCTTTTCCGAAATACAGGAAATGGAAACTTTGAACTTGTCCCCGCTGCCCTGACCGGTGTCATTCATGGACAGAGCACGTGGGTCGACTATGACGGGGATGGAGACGAGGATCTCTTCCAGATCGGGGCTCAGTCCGTATTCGGAAACCGCACCGGCACGCTCTATCGCAATGACGGGTCCGGCCTTCTCCCGGAACTGAGTGTTACTGCATCCCTTTTCAGCCGGTTCGCGGCCGGCGATTACAATGGTGACGGCGATGCTGATATTGTATTCATTGGCACGGGTACGGACGGTCAGCCCCTGACCCGTTTCCTGTTGAACCGACAGTTTCCCGAGCGGTTGCCCTGACCCTGTCGGCCCACAAAACCGCCTCTGGATCGGCAGGGCTGTTTGGGCGTACACGCGCGACAGCGTTTCCCATATACCCCACCAACGGGATCCTTTCATGATTGCCAGCATGACAGGCTTCGGCCGCGCCGGAGCCACCGTCGAGGGTCAGACCTCCATTGTCGAAGTGCGCTCCGTCAACAGCCGTTTCTGCGAGGTCTCGACAAGGGTTCCGTCCGTGCTTGCCTCACGCGAGGGTGACATGCAACGGCTCGTGAAAAAAACAATCCCTCGTGGTCGCATCAGCGTCCAGGTCCAGCTGGAGTCCCACGTGGGGGAAGAGGTGCCATTCGTCGTAAATCAGCAGGCGGCCACAGAAGCCCGGCGCATTCTGGGAGACGTGTGCCAGGCCGCTGGACTGCCCGAAACCGGAATTACGCTTCGGGATATTCTCCGCTTCTCCGAGGTGCTGACGACGCGCAACACGGACAGTGCACTTGATGAACACGCCTGGCAAGCCACGCGCCAGGCGCTCGCTCAGGCGCTCGAGAATCTGCGGGTCATGAGATACGAAGAGGGCCAGGCGCTGTATGAGGAGCTGTCCGACCGGATCAATGGACTCTCCGACCGCCTGTCACGCATAGAAGTACTTGCGCCGCAGCGGGTCACATCATCGCACGAGCGCCTGAGCGAGCGCCTTTCCGAGCTTGTCCAGGATGAGCGCATTGACCAGGGTCGCCTCGAGTTCGAGATGGCACTCCTGGCCGACAAATTGGACGTGAGGGAGGAGTGTGTGCGGCTGCACTCACACGTGAAGCTGTTTCATGCCGCATTGGCGTCAGACGAACCCGTCGGTCGGAAACTCAACTTTCTGACCCAGGAAATGAACCGCGAGGTCAATACCATCGGCTCGAAATCGAACGATGCCGACATGGCCCACCTTGTCGTCGGTATGAAGGAAGAGCTTGAAAAAATCCGCGAGCAGGTGGAGAATGTCGAGTAAACCGTGCATCATCGTCGTCACGTCTCCCTCCGGAGCCGGAAAGACAACACTGGCGCGCGGTCTCATGAAACACTATCCACAGATCACGTTCTCCGTATCGGCCACGACGCGTGCCCCGCGTGAACACGAGCGCGACGGCCGTGACTATCATTTCCTGACGCAGACAGCCTTCCAGGATGCCATCCGGAACGGGCGCCTGCTGGAATATGAAGAAGTCTACCCGGGTTGTTTCTACGGTACGCTCTGCAGCGAGGTCGATTCATCGAGCGCCGAACATCCTGTCCTTCTCGACATCGACGTTCACGGAGCCATGAATGTCAAGAATCGGTATGGAGATGCGGCGCTTACCGTTTTCATCGCCCCCCCGTCCCTGGAAACGCTCTCCCGCCGCCTCCGGGAGCGTGGAACAGAATCCGAGGAGAGCCTCAGCATACGCATGACGCGCGCGGAGTACGAGCTGTCACTCGCAGATCGGTTCGATGCCACGATTGTCAACGACGCACTCGACGCGGCACTCGCGGCACTCGTACGCATTACCGGGCAACACATGGCCGCGTGCCGGGTATCGGCATGACGGCACTGCGTGGAAAACATATCGTACTTGGGGTATCGGGCGGCATTGCCGCGTACAAAGCCGCTGAACTTGTCCGGCTCTACAAAAAGGCGGGCGCCCGCGTGCGTGTCCTCATGACCGAGCACGCCCTCCGGTTCGTGACCCCACTTACGCTTGGCACTCTGAGTGAAGAGGAGGTCCACACCGGGATATTTCCAACCAACGAGGAGGGCAGTTGGACGCGCCACGTGGGCCTTGGCCTGTGGGCGGACGTCATGGTCGTCGCGCCTGCCACGGCCCAGACCATCGCCAAGCTGGCCGACGGTACGTGCGATTCCATGCTGACGGCCGTCGCCCTGTCACGGCGCTGCCCGCTGCTCGTGTGTCCTGCCATGGACCATGACATGTACGAGCACCCGGCGACCCAGGCCAACATGGAAACCCTGCGAAGCCGGGGCGACATCGTCATGGACGCCGCGCATGGCGAACTGGCCAGCGGTCTGGTCGGCAAGGGGCGCCTGCCTGAACCTCCGGCCATTGTCGATGCCACGCTTCGTGTCCTCGAAGACAGCGCGCCCCGCAGACACGGCCCCTTGGCCGGAAAAACCGTGACCGTTACTGCGGGGCCCACCCGCGAGCCCATTGACCCTGTCCGGTACATCTCGAACAGGTCCTCCGGTACCATGGGGTTCGCCCTTGCGGAAACCGCAGCCCGCCTCGGCGCCGAGGTCACGCTTATCAGCGGACCCGTCACGCTTTCCACGCCGGACGGCGTAGAGCGCCGCATCGATGTGGAAACGACGGCCGAAATGCACGAGGCGGTTCTTACGCGCAGCGCAGATGACATCATCGTGATGGTGGCCGCCGTGGCCGACTTCGCCCCAGCGGCCGCATCTACCCGGAAAATCAAGAAAGATGGGCAGGGGCGTGCGCTTGAGCTCGTTCCCACCGTGGACATTCTGGCCGATTTGGGCGCGCGCAGGCGTGAGGGGCAGCAGCTCATCGGATTCGCGCTCGAGACGAACGACGGCCTGGAAAATGCTCGCGGCAAACTCACGCGCAAGAACCTGGATTGGATCGTGCTGAACGTCCTCGGGGAGGATGGTGCCGGGTTCGGGCCCGGAACGAACAAGGTTACGCTTCTGGGGGCTGACGGGTCAACCATCAGTCTGCCCGTGCTGCCGAAGGCAGACGTAGCCGCGGCCATCGTGCATCATACGTTGCTGCAATCGTAGGCTGTTGGCAGGGCGTGGGAAAGTTGTTGACGATTCACTCCCAATCCCCCGAAACATGCGCGCCGGAACGCGGGTGATCCCGTATTTTGATGAGCCATCCAGTCGCCGCCATGAACCACGAATTCCACCGCCTCAGGCATACGATTGCATGGCACGTGGCGGCGTATGGACGTTTCTTTCCCGTGTCCAATGCTCCCCGATCCATGCCCGTATCTTCGCTGCCCATGATCGAATCCCGCATACCCACGACGCCTCCATACGATGCGCTGTCCGGGATCGGGACACTCGGTGAGCTCGAAGCGTGGGTAGCCGGAGCGGTGCTCATTCCGCTCGATGAGACGCGCATCAAGCCGGTATTCGGGACGGGTAACCCGGATGCAGACCTGATGGTGATCGGTGAGGCGCCGGGGGCCGATGAGGACCGCCAGGGCGAGCCGTTCGTGGGCCGCGCAGGCAAACTGCTGACCAAAATCCTTGAAGCCATTTCGTTTGCGCGCGAGGACGTATATATCGCCAACATCCTCAAATCGCGACCGCCCGACAACCGGAAACCCCATGCAGACGAAGTCGCCGCTCACATGCCCATCCTGCTCAAACAGATGGCCCTCGTGCGCCCGAAACTGATCCTGTGCGTGGGACGCACGGCGGGAACGTCGCTCCTGGGCGTGGAGTCGTCGCTGAAAGACCTCCGGGGCCGGTTCCATGATTTTCATGGCATTCCTGTAATGGTCACCTACCATCCGGCGGCACTGCTGCGCAATCCGAACTGGAAGCGTCCGACCTGGGAGGACGTCCAGAAGCTCAGAGACCACTATGACACGCTTGTGACCTCACCATGATGCCTCCCGAGGAAATCCGGACATCCCGATCGCCGGGACGACTGCCGCCGCAGGCGACCGACGCCGAGCAATCGGTGCTGGGTGCCATGTTGATTGAGCGCGACGCCATTCCGCGGGCTGTGGAAATCCTGGCTCCAGACGCCTTTTACAGCGACCGCCATCGAAAAATATATGCGGCCATCCTGGGGCTGTTTGACCGCGGAAACCCGGTGGACGTGATTACGCTTTCGGACGAGTTGACGCGCGCCGGCGAGTTGGAATCTGTCGGCGGTGCGTATTACCTCTCGGAGCTTACAAATGCGGTGGCATCGGCGGCGAACGTAGAGTACCACGCGCGGATCATTGCCGAAAAGTCGTTGTTGCGCAAGATGATCGAGACCATGACTTCGGTCGTGGGCAAGGCATATGATCCCGCTGCAGATGCGTTCGAGCTGCTCGACGAGGCCGAGGGAGACATTTTCCGCATTTCCGAATCACAGCTCCGCAAATCGGCGACATCCCTGAGTGACGTGCTCAAGGATACGCTCACGCGGCTTGAATCCATTCACGGACGCGACGGTGGTATTACCGGTGTGCCGAGTGGGTTCACGCGCCTCGATCAGATGACCGGTGGATGGCAGCCGTCCGATTTGATCATCATTGCGGCGCGCCCGTCCATGGGCAAGACGGCACTCACACTGGCCATGGCACGAAATGCCGCCATGCACAAGGATCACCGTACCGGTGTCGCCATATTTTCGCTCGAAATGAGCTCGGGACAGCTCGCGCAGCGTCTGCTCACTTCCGAAGCCCGGGTCGATGCCCAGGCCGCCCGGACAGGCCGTCTATCCGATGCCGATTGGCCGCGCCTGGCCCGCGCGGCGGGGAGCCTGTCCGATGCACCCATTTTCATTGACGACACGCCGGGCCTCACGGCGCTTGAGTTGCGCGCCAAGTGCCGACGGCTCAAAGCCGAGCATGACATCGGTCTGGTCATCGTGGATTACCTGCAGCTCATGCACGGGTCGGGACTGAGCAAGAACAGCAACCGGGAGCAGGAAATTGCGGGCATTTCACGCGCCCTGAAAGGACTGGCCAAGGAATTGAATGTGCCGGTCATTGCACTCTCGCAGCTCTCGCGCGCTGTGGAGACACGTGGTGGCGACAAGCGCCCACAGCTGTCCGACCTGCGTGAGTCGGGGTCCATTGAGCAGGATGCCGATGTGGTTGCCTTCATCTATCGCGCGGAGCGCTATGGCATCACGGTCGATGACAACGGCAACTCCACGGAGGGCATTGCCGAAATCCTGATTGGCAAACAGCGAAACGGCCCCGTCGGAGACGTCACTCTGGCGTTCGTGGACCAGCATGCCCGCTTCGAGAACCTGACCACATTCTACGGGCCCACCGATTACATTCCCCCGGAAGGAGATTCCTCTCCAGGTGACGATACCAACGCACCCTTTTAGCCCACACGCCGTGGCGCGCAGAAGCGACATGGCAGGCCAATTCGCATGATCGACCCCAAACAATTCTACCGTAAAATGGACCGGGTGCTCGGGAAGATTTCCGAATCCGGTTCCGGTGACACATTCATTGGCCACATCCTTGTGGAATTGGAGCAATCATTCGGGGACGATCTTCAGTTCGGCAATGGCCACCTCTATCAGCAGTCGACGGAAGGTTTTCATCTCGTGGAAGTGACGCGCCCACCGGCCGTGTTTCCCGAACAGATTCCCCCCCACGACCCCGTTCTGAACCGTATTGAGGAGGAGGGGGGGTATATATTCGACGATCCGGATCTGGCCGCCGAGTGGTTCTATGGACTGCGCCCGTACGAGGCGTTCGTTGGTTTCCTGGTCCAGGGTCCACCCGGTGGCCCGTCAGCGCTGATACTCTTCGGGTTGCTCGCGGGATGGCAACGCGAGGAAATTGCCTTCTGTCTCAATGGTGCGCGGTTTGCCATCAACTACCGCCTCAAAGCCGAAGCCGCTCGATCGGATATGGACCAGGCCGCCGCCATTCAACGCAGCCTGCTTCCGACGAAGCCACCGGTTTTTCCCGGCTACGACATCGCCGTACGGACGCAGCCGGCGGAAGCCGTCGGGGGCGACCTGTACGATTTCATTGACCTGGGCGACGATATCCTGGGCGTGGCTATTGGAGATGCGTCGGGGCACGGTTTGCCCGCCGCCCTGCTCGTCAGGGACGTGCTCATGGGACTCAGGATGGGTATCGGTACCAACCTGAAAATGATCTTTACGATGAAGAAGCTCAACCGGGTCATCCACGAGAGCACCTTTTCCTCACGATTCATCAGCGTGTTCTTTGCCGAGCTCGAGGCCAGCGGAGGTATTCTGTACACCAACGCCGGCCATACGTCAGGTCTTCTTTTCGACGGGGAAGACGTGACCATGCTGCATCCGACGGGTACGATCATGGGGCCGCTCCCCGACATCCCCCTCGAGCGCGC
This sequence comes from Bacteroidetes bacterium CG12_big_fil_rev_8_21_14_0_65_60_17, assembly GCA_002787815.1. GTDB lineage: Bacteria > Bacteroidota > Rhodothermia > Rhodothermales > UBA10348 > 1-14-0-65-60-17. The sequence goes on from PCUY01000074.1 coordinate 34,782, forward strand.
CTATGCCCACATGGAAAAGGGAGGCATTCTCGTGCTCTACACCGACGGCATCACGGAACGCGTCGAAAAGGATGGGGCGGAATTCGGTGAACAGGGCCTGATCCGCCTCGTCAATGAACTCCGAGGCGAATCGGCCGCCGACATGGTGGACCACATATTCGAGAGAGCCCTGTCACTGGATCACGAATCGGACATTCTCGAGGATGACTCGACGCTGCTCATCATAAAGCGTGCGCCCTGAAGCGGCGGCTGATCTTTACCTGGACCGGATTCGCTGATTGAGCATTTCCACGAAGACAGAGAATGCCATCGCGAAATAGATGTAACCACGCGGTATGTGGAAGTCGAGACCCTCTGCAATCAGGGCCACGCCGACCATGAGCAGGAATGAAAGTGCGAGCATTTTCACCGTTGGGTGCTTTTCGATGAAGCTGGATACGGCGCCAGCAGAGACCATCATGATCACTATGGCAATTACAATGGCTGTGATCATGACCGGCACGATGTCGACCATGCCAACGGCCGTAATCACGGAATCGAGCGAGAAGACCAGGTCAAGGAGGAAAATCTGAACAATCACGCTCTGGAAACTGATCGCCTTCGGCGCAGGCACCGATTCCCCGGTTTCCTCTATCTTGTCGTGGATCTCATGCGTACTCTTGGCCAGTAGGAACAGTCCCCCGACGAGCAGAATGATGTCGCGCCCAGAAATAGCCACCCCGAGCAGGGTGAAGGCGGGCTCCGTGAGTTGCATGATCCAGGCCAGTGAGAGCAGCAGCGAGACGCGTCCGACGAGTGCCATGATGAGGCCCAGGAAACGCGCCCGAGCCTGCTGGTGCGCGGGAAGTCGCCCGCTCAGAATGGATATGAAAATGATGTTGTCAATGCCCAGTACCAATTCAAGCGCGGTCAGGGTGGCAAGGGCAATCCAGGCGTTGGGGTCTGCGATCCATTCAAACATACGGAGCATGTTCGTTGGAAATGATTGTTTGCTGCGGCATCGTCTTCTCTGTTGTCGTATGCGATATCGGTCTCAGTATAGGTTGCGCGCGGCCTTGATGCCTTTTTTCGTGGGACTCGCCTTGGCATCGGCAACCTCGTTATGGAGCCCGCGTGACGCCGTTGCCCAGAAGACGGTTGACGCCCGGCTGCGACCCGACAGCAGCCGTCTCGCACATATTATTGTGCGCCAAGGCCTTGCGGAGACCGACGCGGAGTTCCGTGTAACCCGGTTCCGGAAGGTGTTTCCCGAGCCCGTTGTCTCTTTCGACGAGGCAGGCCGGAAGCGTCAACTTCTCGTGCTCCCCTCACGGCGACCTACATACGTCATTTCGCATGCCATGCCGCAGGGCCATCCGGGTACAGCCAGAAACGCGGCCGCTCTGGCAACCATCGGTGCGCACCGCGTGCTGCCTGGCGCTGCACTCGGATTCGACGTGGACGGCAGCGGTGAGCGCATCGGCCTCTGGGACGCGTCGGGCGTTCGTCTCTCTCACCGGGAATGGTCAGGACGCGCCGAGCAGCGTGATATGCCTTTCGACAGGCTGAATCACGCATCTCACGTAGCGGGTACCCTCATCGCGTCCGGAAGGCAAATTGAAGCCCGCGGCGCGGCTCCTGGTGCCAGGCTCGTCGCCCACGATTGGAACAATGACCTGACGGAAATGGCCGCATGGGCCCTGGAAGGTGGACTGGTGTCGAATCACTCCTACGGTACGGCTGGTGGTTGGGTCTTCAATGCACGTGGAGACGGCCTCTGGGCATGGCTCGGCGATTCCTCCATCAGCCAAGAGGAAGATTCCCGCTTCGGACGCTACGACGGGCAGGCGGCGGCCTGGGACGACGTTGCACATGCTGCCCCGGCCTACCTCATTGTAAAGTCTGCCGGCAACGAACGCGCCGACCGGGGACCTGAAGTCGGAACTCCCTACAACATGTTCACAACGACGTGGGAGCGGACCGTCACGCCCCGGCCGCCGGACGGCGGGCGCGACGGGTTCGATACCATTCTCGATGCCAGCCTTGCCAAGAATGTGCTCACTGTCGGATCGGTAGGAGATCTCGGGTGGGACGGTGTTACCGCAGAAGATGTCCGACTGTCCGCGTTTTCGTCGATGGGCCCGACCGATGACGGCCGTATCAAACCGGATGTTGTAGCGTCGGGCGAATACGTGGAGTCCGCATTCACGTTTTCGGACGACGCCTACGGCACCTCAACGGGCACATCGCATGCGGCGCCTGCCGTGGCGGGTGCGACGCTCTTGCTCCAGGAACTGGGGCGCCGCGTACGCGGCGCCCCACTGAATGCGGCTTCCATGAAAGCGCTGCTCATACATACGGCCCTCGACGTCGGGCACGCCGAGGGTCCGGATTACGGATTCGGGTGGGGGTTGGTCCGCGTCGACCATGCGGCAGCGCATGTCGCGTCGGGGGCCATCCTCGAACGCGTGATCACCGAAGGCGAGATGCTCTCGTATCCCGTTGAACTGGCCCGCGATGAGCCTCTTCACGTCACGCTGGCCTGGACCGATCCGGCCGGCACGCCCGGTGAGCGCGTGCTTGATGACAGACGGCCTGTGCTGGTGAATGACCTTGACCTGTGGGTGGAGTCGCCGGACGGCCTGACAATCCGCCCCTGGACGCTCGATCCGCTCAGGCCAGCCCAGCCGGCCCGTCGCGCCCAGAACAGCGTAGATAACGTGGAACAGGTACACATGAAGGCGCCCGGCAGCGGAACGTTCGTGGTACACGTTTCTCACTCGGGAGGCCTGACCAGCGGAGCGCAGCCATTTTCACTGCTCATGGGCCGCGTTCCGCCTGAGAGCGGAACGCGGCCCGGTACAACGTATCAGTTGTCGGGGCGCGTCAAAACGGGTGCAGCAGGTCATGCCGGCCTGCAGGTCCGACTCGAGGGTCCTGTCAATGTCGGGACCACATCCGGACGGGACGGCGCATATCGGTTCGAGGGACTTCCTTCCGGACACTACGACGTGGTGCTTGACTTTCCGGCCGGTGACCGCGCGTCGCTGACGGCACAATCCGTGGACATACCCCGCAGTGGACCCCTGGACATCCACGTGGAACCTCTCCTGAGGCTGGCATCGTTCGAACTGCTCCGTACGCCCCACCTGCTTGAGCCCGGAGAGTCGGCCGCCGAACGGATTGACTACGCCGAAGCGGGCGGCGTCTACGGAGCCGAACTCCTCCTTAGCGCCAGTCCCGATCTTGTGAGTACATCGGTTCTCGTGGAGCTCGATGTGGACGCTGACTCCTTGGCGGCGCCATGGATTGGCGAGCGCGCAAGGCAGTGGGTCACGGACCTCTCGGACTGGCGCGCCAGGGAAATCCCACACGATCCGGGTGGCGGACCCCTGGGATCTACCTGGCGGACGCGCCTGCCACTTATATGGGTTTCGGGCCGCGCAGTACCGGGAGACACGGTCAGTTTCGGCCTGAGGCTTCACGACGCCGATTCGGGAGCGCTTCTGGGTGTTGACACGCTGCGTGTACCTGTCACGAAGCCCGACCGCCAGGCACCTCTTGGCCGGTTTCGTGCTCGCCTGCCGGGGCTCGCTTTCTCGCCCGTCGGAGCCGATGCGCCTGTCGAGGCCACCTTCTGGGATGGAACGGAGCTGTCTGTGGTCGAAGCCCGCATGGTACGCGCGACCGACACCACGACGGAGGTCGCGCGCCTGCGACTTGCAGACAATGGAGACCTGGTCGCCTTCAAGGACCTGGTACCGGGTGATGGCGTGTTCACAGGAGAGTTTGCCCCGCCCATCGAAGATGACTTCCGTCTGGTGCTCGTCGCCGAAGACGCGGCGGGCAACCGCTCCCGACGCATGACACGCGTTGTCTACTCCTCGCAACCGTACGATGTGGCGTCCAGCGTGGCACTCTGGTCATCTTCCTATTTTGAGAGCAACACGGCCATGCTCTGGAACAGCTTCGGTATGGGTGGGATCCAGGCCGCCACGTGGGATACGTTTGTCCGCGGACGTCCGGAGCCGGGCACGTTCGCCGGTCATGACATCCTGGTTTGGGTTCCGTCGGCCTCTGATCTGGCTCGGTTGGAAAACCAGGCCGAGATTGAGGACCTGTCGCGCCGCGGCGTGAGACTGGTCATCATGCTTCCTGAAACCGTCCCCCAGGCGGCACAGGAGTGGATGCAGCGTGAGATGGGCATCGTCGTGCGTACACCCGGCATTTCGGGGGCATTCGATGGGACAACTACCATAACGGTAGCGGACACAACCCGAGTCGGATTTTCCGACTGGCAAGCCGACATCCTTCGACCCGAGCGTGTCGCCGCACTCGAACCCGCAACAGATGGCACAAAGGTTTTCCTTGAAGCGAGCCGGCCGTTTGCCCTTCTTTCGGAAACGGCACTCGTTACAACGCTGCGCGCCGAGCACGTGGGAGGGGCGGCGAGGCGGGCAGGGTTCCTGGCCCGGCTGCTCCTCGCGGCATCCGATCGCGATGTCCCGATTGCCATACCGGCTTCGGCCCCCGATACGCTCGTCGTCAGGCCGACAGGCTCAGACTCCGTTTCCATACAATGGCCTGCACAGCCTGCTGCGCGTTTTGACGTTGCACTGGAGCACGGGGCGGCGGACGTATTGACAAGGGCAACGACATCAGACACTACGTGGACCCTGGCTGCAAGCCTGCTCGATGCGGCGTCGCGATTCCGTATCCGCTCGATTACCCCGTCGGACACAAGCGCATGGGCCACGTTCATGCTTCAGCCTACCGCAACGCCCATCGACGCGCCATCGCTTCCCACCCGGCATCTGTTCGCCGTGAAGGGTATGTATCCGCAGCCGGCCTCGCAGTGGGCTACCGTTATCCTGGAGAGTCCCGATCCCGGATGGCTAGACGTACGCATCCATACGCTGCTCGGACAGGTCATCGGACAAGCTGAACGAAAACGTCTTGATGCCGGAGAGAACCGGATTGACATCCGTGTCGGACACCTTGCGCCCGGTGTGTATGTGGTGCAACTTACCTCGTCACGAGGTCACACCGTACACGTATCTCTCGTCAGGCTTTGAACGACTTGTACGCCGCGAGCGCGCGCGCCCGGGCCACAGCGTGGTCCAGCATGGGGGCCGGATAGGAAAGGGCGTCAAACTCCGGAATCCACCTTCGCACATACGTGCCATCCGGGTCAAATTTCCGGAGTTGGGTATCCGGGTTGAAAATCCGGAACCAGGGCTGTGCATCGGCACCACTGCCGGCCGCCCATTGCCAGCCCAGGGTGTTCGACGCCAGGTCGGCATCTATCAGGGTATTCCAGAACCACTGTGCACCCACCTGCCAGGAAAGCATGAGGTCCTTGGTCAGGAAAGAAGCTGTAATCATGCGCAACCGGTTGTGCATCCAACCTGTCTGCCATAGCTGACGCATACCGGCATCTACAATGGGAAAGCCGGTCGTTCCCTTCTCCCAGCGCTGCCGCGCTCCGGCGTCGTCGCGCCACGGGAACCGCTTCCACTCCGGCCGGAGCGGCTCCGAGGGTGTGTGCGGAAAGTGGTGCAGCAGGTGGTAGCTGAACTCACGCCATACGATTTCCCGGAGGCAGCTTTCAATATGGCGTGTTTCCTCTTCCGTCGTGGCGAGTCTGCGCGCCCGGGAGATGGCGTCGTATACCTGTCGCGGACTCACAACGCCAATGGCCAGGTAGGGAGACATACGGCTGGTGCCGTCCACGGCCGGCCTGTCGCGGCGATCGGTGTATTCCATGACAGGGCCCGAGACGAATGTTTCCAGTCGTGCATGTGCCGCCTCTTCACCCACGGCCCAGGCACGCTTCAGCGATGCTACCCAGTCGTGCCGCGGATGAAGATCAAGAGCATCCAAATCCTCTTGTGCCTCGCGCTCCAGGGCGCTGGCCGCTGCAAGGGACGCGCCGAACCGTGTACGCAGGGCTTCGGCATCTGCGTCAATGCAGGCCGGCATCATGGGCTCGCATTGCTCGGCGGGCACCTGTTCCCGGAAGCGGCGGTGAAAGGGCGTGAAGACCTTGTATGGATCGCCCTGCTGCGTCCGGATGCGATCCGGGTCGTGCAGCAGATCGCCAGCGTACTGCTGCGTGGGCACACCCTGTTCTTCTGCCTTCTGGCGCAGTCGCGC
>PCUY01000074.1:40927-72979 GCA_002787815.1 Bacteroidetes bacterium CG12_big_fil_rev_8_21_14_0_65_60_17
CAGCAGGCGAGGCGCGCCAGCACGCGTTGCAGATGTACATGGATCCACCACTGCTGTGCCTGGCCCGGCATCCAGTCGCCGTAAACGCTATCGCTCCAGGAAAAAACCACTTCGATGGCGGACGCCTGCCCGCTTCCAACGGCTTGCCAGGCTCCCTCCAGGGCAGGATGGTCCGAGAGGCGCACGTCGCGGTGCATCCATACGATGGCGGTCATCGTGGCAATACAGTGGCCAGACCACCGTCTACGGGAATGACGGCTCCGGTCACCCAGCCGGCATCGTCCTGCAGCAACCACGCTATGGCCGATACCACATCGGACGGCTGACCGACGCGCCCCAGCGGATGCATGGCCTCGGAGAATTCCCGATTCTGCTTGTTGGACAGGATGGGTTCGGAGAGCGGTGTTTCCACCATTCCCGGCGCAACCGCGTTCACACAGATCCCCCGGGAGGCGTAGCTGGCCGCTGCAGAGCGCATCAGGCCCTCAATACCCGCCTTGGCCGCGGCGATGGCACCGTGATTTTTCATGCCGATCGATGCGGCGGCCGTGCTCACGAGCACGATCCGTCCTCCCGTTTTGTACATCACCTTGCTGGCGGCCCGCACGACGGAGAACGCGGTCTTCAGATTCTGGGAGATGACAGCGTCGAAATCTGCTTCGGATGTCAGGTGCTCCGGACGCAGCAGAATGGAGCCCGGAAGGTGGACGACGGCGTGCAGCCCTTCCCGGGACGCCTCGCGCGCGAGGTCCATTGTCCACTTGAAGTCCGATGCGTTGAGCGGAAGCGCTGTTGCGCCGTATGTTGTAGCCAGATCGGTAAGTGGATCTGCCGTGCGAGCCGACAGTACGAGTCTGTGCCCGGCGTTCGCCAACCTGTGAGTGAGTTCACGGCCAATGCCGCCGGTAGCCCCGGTTATCCAGATGGTTTTTTCGTGTTGCATGATTCGTTCAATGCCCCTCGAGGGACGACGATCCGATCGGAAAACGACTTCCGATCGCAATCGTGTGAACCTGTCGTTCAAACGACTGTCGGGGGTAGCCCGCCGGGGAATATGGGTGTTGGCTGTACTCGCGCTGATGCCCCCCCTTGCCGCATGGGGACAGTTTCTCTCGACCGGAGATATTGCCATCACGGGCATGAATATGACCGACCCCAATGAGTTCGCCTTCGTGGCGCTGGTCGAGATTCCCGAAGGCACGGAAATATTCTTCACCGACAACGGATGGACGGCGTCGGGCACGTTCCGCGATGAAGAGGACACGATGCGATACGTCGCTCCCGGCCTCATTCCCCGGGGAACGGTCGTCGTCGTAAACGGTACCGTGGGCCGCGTTCCAGGCCTCGGGACGGCTGGCGACCAGTTGTTCGCCTACCAGATATCATCTGGCGGTACCATCCGTTTTCTGTATGGTATCAACAACACGCCTCTCGAAGATGCGTGGCAGCAGGATTCGGTGAGCGACCTCGACACGGCGCTACCCACGCAGTTGGCAGACGGCTTTACAGCCGTCTCGCTTCCCCACTGCGACAATGTCGTCTATATAGGCGTTGCGACGGGCAGACAGTCGGAGCTGTTGGCGCTCATTTCCGATCCGTCCGGTTGGATCTGCCAGAATGCGTTCCATCTCAACCTGCAACTCAATCCATTCGACGTAACGGGTGTTCTGAATGCCATTCCGACCTTCACCCATACGTTGCCCGACACAACGATCGGCGTTGGGCAGCGGCTTGAGTTCAACTATGAGGCGACAGACCCGGATGGACAGGTCCTGCTCTTCGCCGCCGAAGACCTGCCGGCGGGTGCCTTCCTGGCCCCGACAACGGGGCTCTTCGTCTGGACGCCCGTAAGTGGTCAGGTAGGCACGCACACTATTCGCGTTCGCGTGAGTGACGGCATCGCTTCAACGTTGTCCAGCGCAGTCGTTACTGTGGCGACGGATGTAGCGCTGGACGAAAAACCCCAGTCGCCCCACGAACGCGCTGTTCTGGACGTCTGGCCCAACCCGGCTCCTGGTCAGGCGACAGTGCACCTGTCCGAGCCCGGAACGGTTATGCTGTATGACGTGAGCGGCAGGCGCGTTCGTTCGGAGTGGTGGCCAGCGGGATCCCACGTCCTTGACACGTCCTCGCTCCCTCCGGGCCTCTACCGGATAGTCTATGCCGGTCGTCAGCACAGCCAGAGCAGCGTCTTCGTGGTGTCGCACTGATTCAGGGCATGTCGTCCCCATTTCTTTTCAATGGATTCGTCCCATGAAGCTTTTTCGTCAACTTCCTGTCTTTCTCGTCGTCATGGCACTGGCTGGATGCGCAACATCCCCCGATTGGGAGGTGTTGGAAGAGCAGCTCAGCGAGCGTCTTGAATCGCTCGACGGAACGTCCGGACTCTACCTGCGCCACCTCCCGACCGGTCGTGAGATTTCCATCCGGGCCGATTCCGTGTATCCGACGGCCAGTATGATCAAGGTCACCATTCTGGCGGCGCTTGTGGACCGCGTCGAGCGGGGCGAGCTTGCGTGGACAGAAAAGTTGGTCTACCGCGACTCCCTGTTCTACTCGGACGCCGACATTACGGGTGAACTGCAGGACGGGGCGACCGTTTCGCTCGATATGCTGGCTCGACTCATGACCTCCTACAGCGACAACACGGCCAGTCTCTGGCTGCAGGAACTGGCGGGTACGGGCGTGGCCATCAATGCCTGGCTTGCAAGCGAGGGTTTTGAGACTACGCGTATGAATTCCCGGACGCCGGGTCGTCGCAGCGACTGGGAAGCGTACGGATGGGGTCAGACATCCCCGCGCGAGATGGCGCAGCTCATGGTCATGATAGCCGAGGGCCGCGCGGTCAGTCCGGCGGCAAGTGATCGTATGCTTCGTTTGCTGTCGGGCTCCTATTGGGATGGCGAGATGCTGTCGGTCCTGCCCCCGGGAGTTGAGGTCGCATCCAAGCAGGGGGCCGTCAGCGCATCGAAGTCGGAGGTTGTTTTCGTCCACGCGCCCGGTGGCGCCTACGTGCTCTGTGTGATTACAAACAAGCAGACAGATACGCGTTGGGCGCAGGACAACGAAGGATATGTGCTGCTTCGGGATGTGTCCCGGTTGGTCTGGGAAACGCTTGAGCCTGATTATCCATATTCGCCGCCCGCCGGAGCGGACCGGTGGGCTCCGCCCTCGGAATAGTTGTGATGTCCTGTGGCGAGGGCACGTAACTCATTTCACGAGGAACGGAAGTTCTCCTTGCGCGGCCTTTCAATCCGGTTTTTCTCGTGGCGGGGTATCAGGACTTCGGCTCCTGTATGATCACGCGATACGATATATGCTGCAGATACCGTACGGCGCACATCGGCGTGGGCCATACCAATCATCCGGGAAATGGTGATGGTTCTGAAACCCTTCCGCGCCATGGACATGATGCGTTGTCGGGTTTTGCGCCGCTCCTCTTCCTTCGCCTGTTTCTCCTCATCCCGTGATCGCAGGCCAGCCTGTTCCAGGATGCGATGTACGCGACCGGGAGTAACGCCAAAGGCCGAGGCAATTTCGCCCACGCTCAGGCCTTCACGGTAAGCGGCTACGATCTGTTCGCCAGGAAGGGACATCGGTCAGGGACAGGCCAGAAGACGTTCGTATTGACGATGTAATCAGCATACTTGGGGTTACGCGACAACCCTCACTGGCCTACGCGCATGACCTTGCCCGTGTTCGAGGATTTGGCCAGAAAACGGGACAACTGCCAGTCGGCTACACTTTCAGAAAGAAAGTCGAATACGAAAACTCCTGCTCCGGCCAAGAACAGCCATGTCGCTGACCCCCTGGGTTCGGTGTCCGGCCCCAGGCTTTACGCCATGCGCGATATCGGGAGTCTTCCGCGCCTTGCCGATTTCGACGGTGAACATGCCATGCCAGGCGAAATCCCCACAACATAGCCCATGTGGAAAATGCGGCTCGGAATACCGTCGGTGCCGGATCCAGGACGAACGAAATCATGGCTGCTCCAGGGGCCCCTCGCGATATCTGCGATTTCCATACGTCTGAGAACAACGGACAGGGCAAACCAGAACAGGATCCAGACCCACAGGAAGAAGGCTGAAATGAGCGTCACAACCGGCATGATCCGTCGAAAAGCGGGTGACTACGGTGGCGACGACCAGCGGCCACTCCCGGTGCGTTGCATGATTGGTCAGGTCATATGTGCCGTATGCAATCAGTCCATACAGCGCGCCGTGCGCGAATACACGCGTAAGCCCGGATGCAGCGTTGACGGCCGGCATCAACAAGAGCAGCGTGAGACCCATGCCAACAGAAAAGGCTCCGCGAGGGAGCCTTTTCTGTTGGAGGTGACGGGCGGATTCGAACCGCCGTACAGGGTTTTGCAGACCCTTGCCTAGCCACTCGGCCACGTCACCTTGTTCGTGTGGCGCGCCCGGCAGGACTCGAACCTGCAACCTGCGGTTTAGAAGACCGCTGCTCTATCCGGTTGAGCTACGGGCGCAGGAATGTTGGACCCGCCGGAAAATATGTGTCGGGGTGGCAGGATTCGAACCTGCGACCCTCTGCTCCCAAAGCAGATGCGCTAACCGGGCTGCGCTACACCCCGAATGTTGACAGCCTGGAAGTGCGTTGAAGAACCAGCGTGCGCCTGGACACGTGCGCCGGAATGACAGATGCAAGGCGTCCCGACGCCGAATAGCAGCGCTATTCGAAGGAGGGACAACGCAGCTGATGGTGTTTCGCCGCCGCGTACGGGTGTGCGATTGTTTTTCAACGGACTTCTAGAGCTTCGTCTTGGCTTCCTTGAGTTCATCCTGGACGTGATCCACATGCACCATTTTGTGCCGGAAGGAATACTGTCCGTTGGATTTTTTTTCGGCAAGGACCACCTTGGCCATTTTCTTGGCTTCTGCCTTCTGGCGGAGGACCTTGTCACCGAACGATTGTTTCTTTGCCATGGTTTACGTCCTTACTTCGTTTCCCGGTGCAAGGTGTACTTGCGCAATACGGGGTTGTACTTCTTGAGTTCGAGCCGGCCTGGTGTATTACGCCGGTTCTTCATGGTGGAATACCGCGACGAACCCGGGGCCTCGGTGCAGTCCAGAATTACCTTGTGGCGGACATCTTTTGCTTTTGCCATTGTAGTTACCTCGTATCAGGTCAGACGTTGATGCCGTTGGCACGGGCATCTTTGAGCACGGCCGTGATACCATGCTTGTTGATGGTCTTGATGGTTTTGGCCGATACGCGCAGCGTTACCCAGCGATCTTCTTCCGGTATGAAGAAACGCTTCTTCTGCAGGTTGAGTTCAAACCGCCGCTTGGCTTTGTTGTGTGCATGGGAAACGTGGTTGCCGGCCACTGGTCCTTTCCCTGTAAGCTGATCTTTCTTTGCCATGTGATTATACGCTTGTTTCCCGGTTCCAGGCCGCACAAACGGCACAGACAGGTCAATATACTTCTCCGAACCTCACTGAAGCAACTCGGCAACGGACCTCTGTCGGGCCAGTTCCGACTAATTTTCGTGAAGCCGGCCGGATGCGGACAGAAATCGGCGTGTCATCCAGACATGGCCACGGCTTCGGCCGGGTTGATAGCTGCCGCCCGGACGGCCGGATACCATGCCGCAAGTACACACAGCCCGAGTGCAAGGATCCCGATGAGGGACACATCGGCCGTTCGGATGGCGACCGGGTACGCATCGATCAGGAAGGAGCCGGCGTCGGCCAACTTCACGAATCCGTATTGTTTCTGTGCCAGCGATACCAGAACGCCCAGAATGACTCCGGCACCACTTCCTGCCGCGCCGATCAGCAGGCCTTCAAGCAGGAAAATCCGCCTGATGTCTCGCCGCGCAACACCCATGGCGCGGAGGGCACCTACGTCCCGTCGCTTCTCGATCACAATCATGGTCAACGAACCCACAATATTGAATGCCGCGACAAGTACAATCAGCATCAGCACCAGCAGGGCCCCGTATTTTTCGAGTTGCATCACGTCGTAAAGCGGGCGTTGCAGGTCGTACCACGTCTCAACCGTAAACTTTTTCGGATCCAGTCGACTCAGCAGAAAGCCCTTTACCCGCGCGGCCTCGTCGAGGGAGCTGAGGCGAAGATCCAATCCGGTCAGCCCGGTTGGCTGATCAAACAGACGTCGCGCTTCATCGATATGGATTTCCACGTAGCTCTCGTCAAACATGGACTGCAGCTCAAACAGCCCCCGCACTTCAAATTGTCTGAGCGGACTCCCGGACAGCACCCGGGTGAACATGCGTTCGATGGCAGGTGCTGAAACCAGTGCAATACGCGAGGCCGGCTGACCGGGGCTTCCCGGTGTGAGGAGCAACCGCTCACCGAGTCTTTTACCGATCACGATTCCGGGTCGCCGGTTCTGTCTCCCCAGGTCGTAGTTACCGAATGAGATGGCCGATGCTACGCCCGTGCTCGTCGGTACATGCGCCGGATCCACACCACGAACATGCACGATCTTGTTGACGTCTGCTGCCGCATCGTGCATGATGAGCGCCTTGCCCTCGATATATGGGACCACGCTCTCGACAGAGGGGTGCTCCAGGGCCAATGCCATGAGGGTATTTTCACCCATCCCGGCTTCCATGTCGACCTGGACAATGCGCACATGGGGATCGTGCGAGACGAGCATGTCGCGCACGAAGTCGAAGAACCCGTTCAATACCGACAGCACGACAATAAGCGCAGCCACGCCGAGTGCCACGCCAATGGCCGATATCGCCGTAATCCTGGATATGAGCGGCATGGAGCGCCGCCCCGACAGGTAGCGCTGCGCAATCGCGAGCCGGTAGTCCATCAGCGGGCCGCCGTGTCCATAAAGAGCGGCTCAAAACTCGAAAACGCGCGCTCATCGACCGTTTCCGGAAGCGAGATATTGTCGGTCATCAGATGTGTCGTGCCGACCATGTCCGTCTTGCGATCTGATAGACGCACGGTGACGTCACCCACTTCGTACGGCCTGAATCCCAGCCAGTCCCACTTGGTGATGGGCGCCTTTTCGCGCCCCTCCAACACGTAGCCCCACGTCTGAAGTTGGCCCGTCGTCCTGTTGAGCCAGAACCAGAACTGATCACCGGGCGTGAGTCCAACGCCGTCGTAGGTAAGTTTGATCACCTCCTGCTCGACCGTTGCCGAATCGGGAACCAGTGTGCGGGTTACGCCCTCGTCGAGCAGTTTGATGGGCGCCAGCAGCCAATACGTGTCGTTGATATAGGCCCTGTAGGCACGCGCAAGCAGGTCTTCCTGTGTGTCGGTGGCAAGCACTTCCCCGTTCGCCGCGGCCGTTCCCTCTCGTGTGTTCACATTGAACACGACCACAATACGGTCCTCGTCCTGATCCCACTCAAGACGGTAGTCGCCCGTGGCCCGATCCCATAGATGCGTCCTGAAAACGGTTTTTTCAATGCCCGCCTCGCGTCCGAAATCAAACTTCAGATAGCGTACACGCGACCAGGCTTCGGGTCCCCCTACCGCATCGAACGAACGCATGGCCAGCGAATCAGCATGCGTTTCAAGAGGTGGTATGTCCACGGTTACCACGGGGTCGGAAACATTGTCGTCGTCCGCCGGCTCTGGTGCACACGCGGCCAGAACGAGAGCGAACAGGAGTGGGGTGTATTTCATTGGATGGTTGGGTCTCATTAATAAATGTGCTATAGGCCTGGGACGTGGATGCACCGGGCAAAAGTACATCCACAGACGAACAATACGCACAGATGCGTTGTTTTGATTTCCGATGCCCAGAATTGTCCCGTACATAGCCTTGTTCCTTGTCGCTGCCGGTCTCGCCTTGTTCCCGAACAGCAGTGCGGCCCGGCAGACCGACCCGCAGCGTGAACCCGGACAGCAGGAGGCCCCGAGCGGGCTGGGTGCCCAGGTACTGCTCACCAATTCTGGATTCGGTCTCGGGGGATATCTGCGCAGGCTGCTGCGCGACGATCAGACAGCGACCCTTGAAATCAGTCTGTCAGCCGCGGAAGACGAACGTGAAGTCAGTTTTTTCGACCGGTTCGGTGATCGGGACGTGCCCAACAAACGCACCTACCTGCTGGAAATACCCATTCACATCGGTCTGGAACGCAGACTGTTCAGACCATTTATCGAAGACAACTTCCGGCCCTATTTCCACATAGCCGGCGGGCCTGTACTGGGGTGGAACTATCCCTATTTCAGGGATGAGAACGGGAATGACACGTTCGATGACGGCGAGCGCACGTTCGGAGTCATCAGCGGCATGTTCAGGGGGCGCCTGGTACCCGGACTCGGATTGTCGGTCAGCATCGGCGCCAATTTCGGCGAGTTGGAAGGAGTCACACAAGGCGTTCGGCTTGGCTTCCGGATGAACGTCTACAACGAGGATATCGAACTGCTTGAGCCTGCGGTCAAAGCACCCGACAACGTGCTCACGACCCCCTTCATCATGTTCCACTTCGGGCGGCAGCGCCAATAGGCGACGGCACCCGGCAGGCTACAACTCCAGGCAGGCCACGACCACTACACGTTGAACCGGAAGAGCAGAACGTCCCCGTCGCGAACCGTATAGTCTTTTCCTTCAGAACGCATGAGCCCGGCATCGCGGGCCTTGGACTCACTCCCAAGCCGGGAATAGTCTTCGTAGGCAATCGTCTCGGCGCGTATGAATCCGCGTTCGAAGTCCGAGTGGATCTGTCCCGCCGCCTGTGGGGCTTTGAGCCCGCGCGAAATGGTCCACGCACGCGTCTCCGTGGGCCCCGACGTGAAAAACGTGATCAAATCCAACAACGCATAGGCCGATTGGATGAGTCTCTCAAGTCCACCGGACGCCAGACCCAGTTCCTCCAGGAACTCGGCGCGCTCGTCTGACTCCAGTTCGGCTACCTGCGCCTCGAGTTCGGCCGACACGACGACGACGCCCGCCCCCTCCTCTTCAGCCCGTGACCGGACGGCGTCGACATGGGCATTGCCGCGAGGCAGATCACCCTCCGCAACATTGGCAGCATAGAGTACGGGCTTGCCCGAAAGCAGGAAAAGTGATGCAAGCCAGGCCTCTTCTTTCTCGGACACGGACAGGGTACGGACGGCGCCGCCATCTGACAGATGAGCAAGCACCCGCTCGTAGAATGCCAGCTCTTCCCGCGCCGCCTTGTCTCCGCTTCGGGCGACTTTCGTCGTGCGTTCAATCCGCTTTTCCACCGCCTCGAGATCCTTGAGCAACAGTTCCGTTTCAATGATCTCGATATCCGAGACGGGATCAACCCGTCCCGAGACGTGAACAACATCTTCGTCATCGAAGCACCGTACCACATGCACAATGGCATCGACCTCGCGGATGTGGGCCAGGAACTTGTTCCCCAACCCCTCCCCCTTAGAGGCTCCCGCCACGAGACCCGCGATATCCACGAACTCTATGGTCGTTGGCACTACCTTTTTGGATTTGTTCAGCTTTCCCAAAACGCGCAGCCGCTCGTCAGGAACCGGAACCATGCCTACATTGGGTTCAATGGTACAGAACGGGTAATTTGCCGATTCCGCGCCGGCTTGACTGAGCGCATTGAAGAGCGTGGATTTGCCCACATTGGGCAGCCCCACTATTCCACATCGAAGAGCCATAAAAGGAGGGTGTCGTGCGAGAAGTTGCCCGCATCAAGCGTACAGACGGTGTTTTGTTTCGTCTGCATGGAAAATGCGTGCTTGCGCTGACCGCATGTGCAGCCGCGCTGCTGTTCATTGCGCCGGGCGTCCTGGCCCGCCAGACGGCGCCTGAAGGGATCTACCTGCAGGCAGGTTTGGCCGGCGTGGGCGGTTATGGCGCGTCGGTCGGACTCGTCGGTGCGCGACGCATGCATACGCGTGAAGCCCACCTCGTGTCCGAGCTCGATCCCCTGCTCAGGAAAAGCACCGAGCAGGTCCGTATGGCTCTGCTGCTCGGCTCCTCGTTGCGCGTCTTCGGCGTGGAACGGACTGTGGGCAATGTGGGCTATCGCGGCTACGACGTCGACGTTGGAATACGTGCCGGTCCTGCACTGTCCTTTTCATCGCGCGACAATACAGTGGCAAGGAACAGCCGCTTTTCGCTGCTTCTTGAACCAGCCGTCCGCATCTCCCATGTTCGACCCGGAGGCCGGATCTGGTTCCTGGACGTGGGCACGATCAAACCCGCCGTGCGGATCGGAGTCTGGATAGACACGCGCTGATCATCCCGAGTACGGCACTGACACGAACGTACGCTGTGGAAGCCTGACCGCTGTCAACGTCCCGAGCGTCGGGTTGTTGTGAAACACGCACCCGGTATCGATATTGATCAGATTCCGCTTGTTGACCGGTTTGGGCACGGGCGTGTGGCCACATACGACAGTTTTTTCCCAGTTGAGGGTGGGCTGCTTGAGGTGACTGCGTTCCCACAGCAGCACATCCGGATCGGCCCGCTCGAGATTTTCGGCAATACTGAGCGCGGGGTCCAGCCCCGCGTGCACAATCACCTCGTCCTCGGTCTCGTACCAGAGCTGCGTCTGGCGGACAAAATCAATGTGCCCCTTCGGTATTGAAATAACCCCATCATCGTCCCGGTAGCTTTCCAGGGTCGTGATGCCGCCGTTCACGGCAAACAGTTCATACTCATCCCTGTCCAGGTAGTCGAGAAAGAGTTTTTCATGGTTGCCGCGCAGGAATGTGCACGAAACCGATTCGCGCAGACGAAGCAGACGATCTATCACCCCTTTCGAATCGGGACCCCGGTCCATGTAATCTCCCACGAACACGATATGGTCGTTCGCTCCGGGATTGAGTTCGGCCAACAGGTCATCCAGGCTGCGGGCGCATCCGTGGATATCTCCTACAACTACCAATCCCATATCATTTCTCAGCTTTTGCGTCTGTATCGATCAGTCCGCGCCCCTTCTTGTTCAGAGACCCCGATTTTTTAAGGTCGGCCAATATCGCGTCAAGTACACCATTGACAAACTGACCCGATCGTTCGGTCGAATACTTTTTGACCACTTCAATGGCCTCGTTGATGGTGACTTTGGGGGGTATGTCAGGAAAGTGAACCAGTTCGGCAATGGCCATTCGCAGTACAAGACGATCTATCAGCGCAATCCGCGACAATTCCCAGTTCTGTGTGTAATCGGACACGAGGCGTTCTGCCTCCGGCTGCATGTCCAGAACCCGCAGGAAAAGCCGCTTTGCAAAGGCTCGCCCCTCCCTGTCTTCCAACTGCTCATCAATGATGGTCTCAAGCACGTGCTCCGCGCTGTCCATTCCGACACTGAACGCATACAGGGCCTGCATGGCGCGCTCTCTGGCCTCTCTACGGGTGCTCATGACCTTTTCAAATAACACGGTGGAAGTATTCCAGTAGAATAGACCGCACAAGCCCATATTGGCAATCAGGATGCACCAATTCATGAAGGGTTCGCCGCAGAAAATGGTTCAAGTGGGGTTATTTCCCGTTCAGAACCGGGTCCATTGGGCATGGCCTGGCTCGTCTCCCGCTTCGACCCGCGCATCAGCATCGCGGCCTCCCTGCTGCTGGGAATAATCCTGTCCCTGTACATCGGACTCTCACTGGATACGGTGGCCGGGGCCTGGTTGATACTGGCCGCGTTGTTGGTCCTGTGCCGCCGCCGCCGCGCGTTGCGCACGTGGGGACTCTTGATGCTTGCCATAACGACCGGTCTGTTCTCCCGCGGCGGAACGGCCTCGCAGCACGCCACGGCTGACCGGATTCCTCTGCGCGAAGCCCACCTCGTCGAGGGCACCATCACGTCTATCCGCGCGCATCGCATCACGCTCTGCAACCGGACAACATGCATACAGGTGGTCCTCCCGAAAGAGCACCCCTCTGATCTTCATGTGTCCGATCTTTTGCTCGTTCACGGACGCATCAGGCCACCTCTTCCTCCGCGCAATCCGCATGATCTGGACGAGCGGCAGCTGGCCCGGACGCTGGGCGTAAACTACTTCCTCGAGGATCCACTCTGGATGCGCATACAGCACCCCGAGGACCGATTCCTCCACCGCCTTGCGCGTGCACGCAACCGCGTCACGCAACGCATTCAAAGGCGCATGGCGAACGCCGGCTCGGCGGCCATCCTCGCGGCCCTCTTGACCGGAAACCGGAGCGCCATCGACGAAGAAACCCGTGGGCAGTTTTCCGACTCAGGACTGTCCCACGTGCTCGCCGTGTCCGGACTGCATATTGGACTGCTCGCATTCATCATGCTGGCACTGGCCCGTTCGCTCATGCGCCGCTTCCGCATGCACGAAAACCTGCGCCGTGCGCTCTCCGGGGGTCTGTCCATCTTTGGAATAACCTTCCTGGCCCTCTGGATGGGAGCGACGCCGTCTGTTTCGAGAGCAGCCCTGATGGGCGTCGTTCTATTCGGAGCCTTCGCCCGCCGCCAGCCCTACTCCCCCTGGACAGCTTGGTGGTGGGCCCTTGTCGCCGGCCTCATAACGGCGCCCGACGCATGGAGAGCCGCCGGATTCTCGCTTTCTTTCGCCGCCGTAGCAGCCATTCTGCTGTTTCTGCCCACCCTCTCTCGCCTTCGCACGCGGCCCATTCCCGCGAGCATCCTGGTCTCGGTTGCCGCCACTCTCGGGACCGCACCCCTGCTTGCCCACCACATGGGCCACGTTCCGGTAGCGGGCGCGCTGCTGAGTCCTTTTGTCGTCCCACTCATGCCGCCCATCCTCGTTTTCGGAGCCCTGATGCTCGTCGACCCGGGTCCTCTCTCTGTCTGGATTGCCGACCTTCTCGTCACGCTGCTTCGACATGCCGCACTCTGGGGCAGTAACTGGCCGGAGTGGACCCGCCTTTCCGGCATACACATCATGATCTGGCCATGGCTGCTCCTTGTCATTTTTGCACCCGCAGACAGACGAAAACGCGTCAGACGAACCATCATCGCCCTTACAATGGCCTGCGCGGCAGTCATCACATGGCCTGTTCCGGCCGCACTACACTATACACAACTTGATGTTGGACAGGGAGATGCGACGGTTCTCGTTTTTTCATCACGCTATTCCGTCGTGATCGATACCGGCGCCTCTGAATATGCCGGGCGCGCCATCGAGCGCCATCTCCGTGCACATGGTGCACAGAAAATAGACCTGCTCATCCACTCACATCCACACGCCGATCATACCGGTGGATCGCGCTATCTGGCGTCGGTCATGCCAATTTCCCGCTACGTGGACAACGCGAACCTGGGCCGCGGCGATTCTCTCGTTCTCGGCCGATATGGCCGCCTCTATGCGCTGCATCCACCAAAAAAAAACCAGCTTTCCAAGAATGAGGCCTCGCTTGTACTGCGCCTGCAGGCCGGCTCCACGTCATTTCTTTTCATGGGAGATGCAGAGCAGGCCGCCGAGTACGCGACCGCACAAGCCTTCGGGCCGCTGCTCGATGTGGATGTGGTAAAAGTGGGCCACCACGGGTCGCGATCGAGCAGCACGTTGCCGCTTGTGGTGAGAACCACGCCACACACAGCCGTCGTGAGCGCAGGTCGGAACAACCGTTTTTCACACCCCCACGAGGAGGTCATTGCCTTATGGCGCGCGCATGCCGACAGTGTGCACGTAACGGCGCGGCACGGCGCGTTCGTACACGCGGTTCCGCCGCATCAGTGATCAATGAATACAGGTACTTTTGATCGGGTAAGCAGGACTTGGGTACTTTTACCCAGATGGACGTGCCTGATTCCGGATTTGGTCTTGGCTCCGGCCACGATCAGGTCGGACTCCAGGTTGTCGGCTTCCCGAAGTATGCAGTCCTCCACATCACTGTCCTTCATGCTCAGGACGTTGGCCTTGAATCCATAATCGGCCAGGTAACTGCGGGTCAGTTCAAGGTACAGGGCACTCTCGGCCGATTCCGTCGATTCGACATGCAGCACATCGATGTCGATGTCGGAACCGAACGGCTGCATCTGCACGAATCGCCGGAGCGTACGCGCCCCCGGTTCTCCACCGTCAGTGGCAAAAAGGACGCGCTTCACGGGGCGATAGGTTCCAGGGACGACAAGGCTCGGCCCAATGGTCTGCGTAATGACGCGCGCAAGGGTCTGGGTTTCTTTTTTTGGATGTGCGTAGAAGAAGTGGGGGTCCTGTCCAATAACGAGTACATCATGGTACTTCATGTCTTCCACAATGCGCTCAAAAGGCACACCTTCTTCAACCAGTTCGACATGTTCGCATGCTGACGTATCGGCAATGCGCTTGAACTCATCCAGCAGTTTGCGTGCGCGGCCGCGCGTCTCTTCGGTCAGTCTTTCGCGCAGCTTCTCTGCGTAGTACATCGACCCGATGCCGCCTCCGCGGGCACTCGATTCAATGCTTTCCATGTCGACGACCGCCAAGCCAGTGAGGCGCGCCGTGAAGCGTTTTGCCATGTCAATGCCATAACGGGTGGCAACCGGGGTGTCGGAGTCGCGGTCAAGAGCGACCAGAATACGCTTGATCATAGGGCCTTTGGAAGTGGTGTCCTGTTCGAAAGTATGATACGGGAGAAGAGTCGGCAAGGCCGTCATCCACACGTCTCCTTATTATTCTTTTGAAATAATTTGAACAGATCGCAATAGTAGAACGTGTGGATATGTGAACAAGTCCGGCGCGGTCTGTCTTTCAGCGTGGTTATGACGGGATTTAAGGGGCGTGGACACGAGGCGTTGATTGTGCGAAAGTTGGTGGTGCTTTGTGTGGCGCATTCGTGAGATGGTTTGTCAACGAAGTGCGGGCAGGATGTCAACACACCGTGCACAAATGTGGCTGCGCTGCGCTTGGGCCTGTTATGCTTGCTTCAGCCGGGAGAGCATGCCTTTCTTGTAGGCCTCGACGCCGGGTTGGTCAAAAGGATTGACACCCAACATGTAGGCGCCAACGGCCACTGCGTGCTGAAAAAAATAAATCACTGCGCCCACATGCTCTTCCGTCCGCCGTTCGAGAGCGATCTGCATGACGGGCGTCGTGCCGGAGGAATGCGCCTCGCGCGTGCCTTCGAATGCCGCCCTGTTGACGTGGGAAAACGTGCGGCCGGCAAGGTAGTTCAGGCCGTCCAGATTGTCGTCCGTTTCCGGGATGGTCAATGAATCGGACACATTGCGTACAATAAGGAACGATTCAAAGACGGTCGGATCTCCGTCCTGGATGAACTGGCCGAGTGAGTGAAGGTCGGTCGTGAATGTGGAGACAGCGGGAAAGAGGCCCTTTCCGTCTTTTCCTTCGGACTCGCCGAAGAGCTGTTGCCACCAGGCACCGAGACGCGCCAGTTCCGGCTCCATCGTGGCCAGCAATTCGGTCTTGTAGCCCGACTCATAGAGTGCAATACGGCGGGCTGCATAGGCAGCGGCGGCGGGCAACTCCTGCGGCGATGTCGCCGACGCGGTGCCCGTATTTGTGTACATGCTTACCGCTCCATAGAAAAGCGAACGGATGTCCAACCCGGCAACCGCGATCGGCAAGAGGCCAACGGGTGTCAACACGGAGAAACGACCGCCTACATCGTCTGGAATTACGAATTGGCGGTACCCCTTATCGGACGCGAGATGCTGCAGGGCCCCACTGTCACGGCTCGTAGTGACCACGATACGTGCCTCCGGATTGTCGAAGGAGCGTTCTACGAAACCCCTCAGGACGCGGAAGGCAAGTGCCGGCTCGAGCGTCGTGCCACTCTTCGAAATGACATTGACATATACGGACTTGCCCTCGAGGTGTCTGAGGAGCGAATCCAGATACGTGCCTGAAAGGTGATGGCCTGCGAAAATAACGTCTACACCGTGGGAGCGGAACGCGGGGGCCAGGGCGGCAATCACGGCATCGGCTCCGAGATAGGAGCCCCCGATACCGACACAGACCAGCACATCGGCCTCCTCGCGGATCTCGTTTGCCAGGCGGTCGAGTCGCTCGAGGAGTGCATCGTTTGGAGCCGCGAGCATGGTTCGCCATCCGAGCCACTTGTTGCCGGGTCCGGTTCCGGAAACGAGCAGGTTGTGGGCGTCCACGGCGCGGCGCTGAGCGCCTGCCAGGACATCGTCGGCTATGCGGGCATCCGCGCCGGAAAAATCAGTATGCAACATGGTATAGTGACCCGGGAAAAGTTATTTGATGTCGCTTTGGGGGCGTTTGAACACCGGCTCGAATTCGCTCAGCGGGAGAGGTTCCCTCGACGGCCGCCCATCGCGCCGCCGCAGTTCTATTTCGTAGGCCACGCGGTCACTGCGATACCACCGCTGCTGGTGATATATCGGACGATCCCCTTCGGTGAACGACGTGCGCTCAATGAGCAACAGGGCACGGCCCCAGGGAACGTCAATGAACTGTGCAACGTCGTTCGGAGCATTGACCGACTCAATCCGGAAGCGACCGCGGCAGACACAGATGCCGTATTCTCTTTCCAGGATCGAGAAAATGGTATCCGACTCCAGGTCGTGCGGCTCCAGCAGTGTAGCGTACGTCATGGGAAGCCACGTTCTGTCCATGGCAATCGGCTCTCCATCTCCGAGCCGCAGGCGATCCAGACGGAGGACGGTGGTCTGTGGGGTCAGCTTCAGGTGGGGGGCCACAACGGCAGGCACAGCTTCCGTGGCATGATGCAGCACGCGCGAGGACGCTTCAAGACCCGCCAGTTGCATGTCCTGCGCAAAATCAGTGAGTCGGACCAGACCGTGACGCACCTGCCGGTCCTGGACAAAAGAGCCCACTCCCTGGCGCCTGTAAATGAGATGCTCCGATTCCAACGTCTGGAGGGCGCGGCGCACCGTGATGCGGCTCACCCCGAATCGGGTCCCGAGATCACTTTCGCTCGGCAGTTTTTCGTTTTCTGACAGGAGTCCGCGCTCAATCCGGTCCCGGAGCCAGTCGGAGACCTGTTCATGCCGTGGTTTTCCTGGATGTAGTTCAGACATGCTGGGCCTGTTATAACACGTACTGGAACACGCCGGGTCCCGTCAATGATCCGTCGTGTCAACACGCTGGTAAGCGGACGCTGACCGTCGTTCCATCGCGGCGCGTGGAAGTGACCGAAATATCGCCGCCGTGGGCACGCGTGACCACGGCGGCGTAGGTCGTGCCGAGACCTGTACCCCCCCGATCCATCTTCGTGGAATTGAATTTGTCGAAGAACCGCTCCAGGCGATCGGCTGGAATTTCAGGCCCGCCGTTGTGGACACTCACGAGCACGTCTTCGTCCTCGCGAGCGATAGTAACGCGCACCCGCAGATCGGACGCGTCCAGATGCTCGGCAATATGCTCCAGCGCGTTCTTGATCAGGTTCGTGAAGACGCCAGGCAGGAAGTCGCGGTCGGCCTCCACGACAAAGGGACCGTCTGAGGCGACGTCGAAAACAAGCTGGCCCGGACCCGACTTCTGGATACCCGTGTCCAACAGATCCCTGATCAGCTCCAGAAGATCCGTCCGGCGCAGATTCAGGGAGACATCTTCCTGCTCGAATGACTGTAGCCGTTTCATGGCGACAAGCAGGTTTTCGACCATGCGGGTACCATCACGGATGTGAGCCAGCCAGGTCATTTGGCGTTCGCTGAGGCAGTCTCCCGCGCTGTCTGTCAGCAATTCCGCATACCCGGATATGGGTCCGAGCGCATTGTTGACCTCGTGGCGCAGGAAGGCTTCCTGTTCCCGATGGAGCCGCTTGATCAGTGCGAGTGCATCCTGGAGCTCGAGAATCCGGTCCTCGCGCTCGGCCCGCAGCCGTGCCAGCGTCAAATGGGTGTCGACCCGCTGGAGGAGTTCTTCCGTCTGGAACGGTTTGGTCACATAGTCCACGGCCCCCAGTTCAAACCCTTTGAGCACGTCTTCCGTTTCTGTTTTCGCGGTCAGGAAAATCACCGGAATGTCGGACGTATCCGGGTCGAGTTTGAGCGCCCGACAGGCGGCGAACCCGTCCATGACGGGCATGATCACGTCGAGCAATATCAGGTCCGGCCGTGCTCTTGCGACGGCTTCGAGCGCTTTCTCGCCGTCAACGGCAACGCTGACGTCGTGACCCGCCTGCCGAAGGACACTTCCAAGCACCTGCAGGTTTTTCGGGGTGTCGTCGACAATCAAAACGTGTCCTGACGGGGTGCGCATCTGTGACCTGGTAAAGCGTGGATTCATGACGCGTCCGTGGACGGATGGATGAGGGGGCCTACGGCCTCGACCGCGCGCGCCATCTGGTCAGGGTCGAACGATGCCGCGGCCCGGAAAAGGATGTCCGCTATGCGCTCAAGTTCGGAATGCGCATACCGCCGGGCCAGATCCTGGACAGAATATGCAAGAGATTCGATATCTCCGACGACCTGTCTGTCACGGGCCACCTGCCAGGCAGGCGAGAGTGCGGAAAGTTCTTTCTGCAGCGTGTCGTCGGCTATCGTGACCCTGTACGGGTCTGGTCCATCGACCAGGGTGTCCTTTTTCTGTAGATGCGGGGCTTCTGCCTGCGTAACGTCCTGTGCAAGGAATCGGGACAGCGTGCGGATCAGGTCGTCGCGGCCGATGGGTTTGGGTAGATAGGCGTCGGCCAGGCGGCGCAGCTCGGCCACCTCTTCGCTCATCACAGCGGCACTGATTACAACGATGGGCAGTTCGGCCACCGCACGCGCGGAGCGGATGCGCCGGGCCGTCTCGAGCCCGTTCATGACCGGCATCTTGGCGTCGAGCAGCAGCAGGTCAACGGGGTGTTCGGCCAGTTTTTCAAGCACGCCCACCCCGTTGGCTACCTCGTCAACCTGTAGGCCCATGGGCTCCAGCATGGCCCTCATGAGTTCCCGGTTTCTGGCGTTGTCGTCGGCAACCAGAATGCGTGCCGGCAGGAACGGGCGCTCCTCATTCGCAGCAAAGTCGTCCTGCGCCGCCACGTCTCCCGAAACAGGGCCCACAGGCACATCCCGCAGCACGACCTGGAAGGTGGAGCCCTTTCCGGTCGCACTCCGAACGGAGATGTCTCCCCCCATCAATTCCACGAGACGTCTCGAAATGGCCAGTCCAAGTCCCGTTCCGCCATATTCGGCGGCGGTCTGCCCAGCGGCCTGGTCAAAGGCGCCGAAGACCGTGTCGAGCTGGTCGACAGCTATGCCGATTCCGGTGTCTTCGACTTCAAACCGAAGCGTCGCCGCATCACCGCTCACCGGCGCATTGAGCCGGGTGCGGAGCACGACATGTCCCCGCGACGTGAACTTGACGGCATTGCCCACCAGATTGAGCAGAACCTGCCGAAGTCGGTGGTCGTCCAGCGTAACCATGCGCGGCACATCCTCGTCAATTTCAGTTCGGAGCGCGATGCCCTTTTCCTCGGCCTTCTGTCGAAAGACAACGCCTATATCGTGCACAATCTGGTGCAGATCCGCCAGGCGGGGTTCGATATCCAGTTTGCCCGCTTCCACCTTCGAAAGATCCAGAATGTCGTTGATGAGCGTCAGCAGACTGCGGGCCGAGGTCTGGATGTGATCGACCCACCGGCGCATGTCGGCCTCCGTGACGCGCCGGGCCAACAGGTCGGTGAAGCCGAGAATGGCGTTCATGGGCGTCCGGATTTCATGGCTCATATTGGCCAGGAACCGGGACTTGGCCTGGTTGGCACGGTCGGCCTCCTCGGCGAAACGTTCGGCACGCTCACTACTCAACTCGAGCGCCTCGTTGGCCTTGGAGAGAAGACGTTTCTGCCGATCGACCTCGCGTCGCTGGATGTCCATCTCGGTGTTCTGGGCAGACAGCTGCCGGGCCTGCTCCTCGATCCTGTTTTTGGTCGTACGCAGCTCGTCAAGCTGGATCTGAAGTTGCATCCGTGTCTGCTGGATCTGGCGGTTGCGCCCGGTAAGCTCCTTGTTGCGCTCGGCAAGCTCCCGGCGCTGCGTCTCCAGCGCAGCAGTCTGTGCACCAAGACGTTCCTCAAGGCGACGGTTTGACGCTTCAAGGCGCGAAACATGAAAGCGGCCCAGAGCCCGGCCCGCCAGCAGAATGGTTGTGCCCAGGAACAGTACATAGAGCAGATATACCCACCATGTACGGTGCCATGGAGGGCGGATGTCAAAGGACATGCTGCGCACGGAGCTGATACTGCCCATGGTGCCGCGCGCCCGGACTTCGAAGGTATACGTCCCCTCCATCAATCCGGCCCAGGAGGCGGCAGGATTGAGCGACCACTCGGACCATGTATCGTCGGCACCCAGTAGCCGGGTCTGGTAGCGGATCGATCCGATCTGATCGAAGTCCGGGACAGCAAAAGCAATGGCAAACCCGTTTTCCTCGTACGGTAACGTGAAGGTGGGCATGTCGTTGGCGTCGGGCGCCAGGCCACCGAACAGGAGTCTACCGCGGGTCCGCACCTGGCGGATGAGGGGTGCCGGTGTCTGTCGCCGCGGCCGTACGCGCGTTTCATTGAAGAGAAACAGGCCCCTGTCGGTGGCTATCCAGCAGGCCGACGGAGACGTGCACAGGAAATCGGTCAGGCGCGTGGATGACAGGCGCTGAAGGTCTTCATATCGGACAAGGACACCCTCGGTATCGTCGTCCGTGCGGATACGCCCCGAAAGCGAGGGCGAAAACATCCAAGTGCGGTCAAGCCCGTCCTCTCCTACCCAGGATATCCGGTCGGGAGGACCGTCCACAAGGCGGATGAGGGAGGCGTCGTTCACGAAGCGGTTGCTGTCGGGGTCGTACCGCTGCAGACCCGCCCGTCCGAGGAAACGAACCTGCCCGCCGAGCACGACAGGGCGCGTAATTCCCGCTCCGAGCCCGCTCCGTTCGTCAAACCGCACCGCGCGGGCGAATGTGCTGTCAAAACGTGTCATGACAAGACCGGATGGAGACAAGCCCGCCCATATTGTGCCATCCCGGGCAGCGGCCAGGTAGGAGACGAACCCGAGATCTTCTTCGGCATGCAGCGGTGCCGTCAGGGCGCCACTGAGCGGATCGAAGCGCAACAATGTCAATCCCCGGGTGTGCCCGACGACCCAGGTCTCAGTTGTTGTCGTGTCGGAGGCGGCGCGATAGGGCAGGATGGTCTGAGGTACACCCGGGATGGCCACGTGCAGCATGTCCGGAGTGTCCTCGCGCCATAGGTGAACACCGTCCCCTGCAGCAATGAAGAGACCCTGCGTGGTGGAGAGGATGTCAAACACCGGCACGGTGATGTCGGCGACGGCATCAAACCGGGCAGGAGACAGCGCGGCTCGTGCATTCGGCACCGGAGTTTCCGGTAGTCCGGCGACAAACAGACCGCGCTCGGTTCCGGCCCATAGCCGTCCCGCGTGCGATTCGACCGCCCTGACGGCGCCTGCCGGGCGCGCGTTTTCGGGTAGTTCCGAGAGGGCATTGCCAAACTCGACAAGCGCCAGGCCATCGCTCGTCGAGAGCCAGAGTCGGCCGGCGCTGTCGAGTGTCAGCGATCTGATTTCGCCGAACGGAAGGCCGGCCGTATGGTCGAGTCGCGACACCGACGAAGTTTTCTGATCCACGACGAGCAGCCCGCTCGACCGGGTCCCAAGCGCGAGCCGGCCATCGGGCAGGCGGACTCCGGAAAGAAGCCGGTAGGGACGCAGCCGATCGGCCAGAAACGTATCCCAGGGGGAGATGCGGCCGTTCAGGAAGTGCATGAATGCACCTGAGGCGGAGACGAGAAGCTGCGTCGTATCGGATGTGGCGACGGTGAGCGTCAACGCGTCGCGGGCAAACATCCTGGCATCTCCTTCGGCAAGGGTGAACTGGCCGTTGTCATAGCGACTCAGGCCGCGCCCCCACTGGGATACCCAGAGCGCTCCATCTACCGTGAAAGCGTGCTGTACGGGTGCGTCCGTGGTGGTCGTGAGCAGTGTATCGGACCGGGCATCGAACAGGCGATTGGCGGTAATGAAATAAATGCCACGTGCGTGCGGCAGGGCGGCCAGGACGTCGTCGAAACGGCCACGACCCTCACTGGCCGCATCCAGAAACGACGTGAACACCGGCCGGTAAACGGAGTCGGGTACCAGACGTCCAAGCTCGGCCGTTGCCCCGACGTAGAGCATCTGGTCATGGACGGCAAGTCGCTGCGGTGTGCGGCGCCCCGGCAGGGGGAGCAGCCGCCACGACAGGCCATCGTACTCGAGGAGTCCTTCTTCATTGGCGGCATAGACGAGGCCCTCGTCCAGCACGGCGATATCATGATTTCCGGGGTGATGACCGTATTCGGCCGGCGAAAAGTGCCGTACATGCGGAAATTCCGGTACCTGGGCGGCAACGGTGGTGCTCGGACCCAGTGCGGCCACTATTATGAGGAGCCGGTGGAGGTGTCGGGTGGGAAGAAGTCGGGTCATACCGCCGCATGGAAAACGGAAAGGTACACGCCGGAGCACAGTATATTGCTCCCCGATACCCGCTGGTACGGAAACCTGTCCCTCGTTTGCGCTATGCCGCGTCTCCTTATTGTCGATGACGAGCCTTCCATCCGCCGCACGCTGAAGGAATTGATGACCATGCAGAAGTATGACGTGGTCGAAGCCGAAAATGGTGCCGAGGGCCTCCGGAAAATAGAGGCCGAGTCGTTCGATCTTGTCCTCTCGGACATGATGATGCCGGAAATGAACGGCATGGAGCTTCTCAAGGCGGCCAAATCCCGGTGGCCGGACCTCCCGTTCGTGATGCTCACGGCCAATGCCACGATTGAGCTGGCCGTCGAGGCCATCAAGGAGGGTGCCTACGATTTCGTGCCCAAGCCGCCCAACCTGCAGCGCTTTCTGGTTACGGTCCGCAATGCACTCGATGCCGAGAAGTTGCAGCGGGAGCATACGCGCATGAAAGCACGCCTCGAGAAAATTGACACCTCCATTCCACCGCTTCTCGGAGAAAGTCCCGCCATGAAGCGGATCAAGAAACTGCTGCACAAAGCCGCGCCATCAGAAGCCCGTGTACTCGTCACCGGCGAGGCCGGCAGCGGAAAGGAACTGATTGCCCAGTGGATTCACCATCTGTCCGTGCGCAGCTCGGGTCCCTTCGTGGCACTGAACTGTGCCGCCATTCCGGCTGAACTCATTGAAAGTGAGTTGTTCGGGCACGAAAAAGGCGCTTTCACGGGTGCACACAAACAGCATATCGGATCGTTCGAGCAGGCCGACGGCGGGACGCTGTTCCTCGATGAAGTGGGCGACATGTCACCGGGCGCCCAGGCCAAAGTGCTCCGCGTGTTGCAGGAGAGTCAGGTCAGGCGCGTGGGAGGCGACAAGGCCATTTCGATTGATGTGCGTGTCGTGGCGGCCACCAACAAGAACCTGGAGGAAGCGATTGAAACCGGGGAGTTCCGGGACGACCTCTTTCATCGCTTGGCGGTCATCCGCGTGGAGTCGCCGCCCCTGCGCGAGCGCCTGGAGGACATAGACCTACTGGCTACACATTTCTGCGAGCAGCTCAGCGTTCGCAACGGCATGCCTGGCAAATACTTTTCTGACGAGGCGCTGCATCAGCTGCGTACCTTTCCCTGGCGCGGAAACGTGCGCGAGCTGCATAACGCCGTGGAACGCCTTATAGTCCTCAGTGACAACGACGAAATCAGCGTCGACGATGTGGATCTCTTTGCCAACCCGGGAAAGGCCCCCCAGGACTCGATTGCCTACCTGGCAGAGCAGCACCCGAGGATTGCCGACTTCCGGGATGCGGCCGAAGCGGCATTCCTTCGCCGCAAACTGGCAGCCGTGGACGGCAATATTTCCCGCCTCTCCGAGGAAATAGATCTTCAGCGCTCGAACATCTATGCCAAGCTGAAGAAGTTCGGAATTGAATATTAAGGCTTGTTAACACTACACCAAAGAGCACCATGGCGCGGCGGCGCCACGGAGACCCCCGCCGGAGTCAGGCTCCCGGCAGCGTGATGATGAAACGCGTTCCGTGGGGCGATACCGATTCAGCGCGGATGGCTCCATCCATGGCATCCATGGCCAGGCGACAGAATGCGAGTCCGAGTCCCACACCCGCCCGAACATCCGATTCGGCCGACTCCACCTGGTAATACCTGTCGAAAATCCGCTCGTGCAGGTCATCGGCAATGCCTGGACCGTCGTCCTCGACGACCAGCTGTACGTGTCCATTCTCCGGGCGCGCAGAAAGAAGTATTCGCGTGGCGGGACGAGCATACTTGAGGGCGTTGGCCAACAGATTGGCCAGCACGCGTCCAAGCAGCAGTTCATCGGCCTGCACCACAATCCCCCCGTCCATCTCGATTTCGAGGGCCAGGTCACGGTCTTTCGCAAACGGCGCATATTCCGCTTTGATCTGTGCCAGAAACGAGCCCATGTCGATGCTGTTTGCATGTACGGGCATCGTGCCCGACTCCAGCTTCGAGAGGTCCAGCATGGACTCGATCATGGTACCCATGGCAGATGCCGCGCGCTCCAGATGACCGAGCCGGTCCGCATCACCTTCGCCCAGCATCCGCATCATCTGCAGGTTCATCTGGATGACCGAAAGCGGGTTGCCCAGATCGTGCACAATCATGTGCGTGAGTGCATCTCGCATCCGGATCAGATCCTGTTCGGCTTCCCGGAGCCTCTTCTTTTCGAGACTTCCCGACAGTCTCGCCTCCAGGATTTTCGGATTGAACGGCTTTGAGAGAAAGTCGGTCGCGCCAAGCTCCAGACATCGCGCAATACTGGGTACATCGTCGCGCCCCGATATCATGATCACAGGAATGATCTGCAGCATGTCGTCGCCACGCATGAACTCAAGAACGCCGTATCCGTCGAGTTCGGGCATGTCAATATCGAGAAGCACCGCATCGAAGGGCTCTTCCTGCAGACGTTCGACAGCCTCCTTTCCGTTGTGACATGACTCGGACGCATAACCGAGCGCGTGGAGGTATTCGCCGAGCAGGTCCCGGTTGAGCTTGCTGTCGTCAACAACGAGAATGTGGGCCGTTTCAGGGCGTGATTGTGGATCGGTCACGGTGTGGACGCATGTGTGGAACAACCTGTGTGAAGCCGTGCGCTGCACGCTGCAAGTATACGCACCGTGTCGACTCGGCCCCAATACTGTTTCGAAATCGAAACACAACCATACCTTACTCCCGGACGGGTTCGCCGTCACCCCCCTTTTTTCTGTAGATGCGGCGAACGGCGGATGGACTGGTACGGGGTTTGCCCCTTGTAGCCGTGACACCAACCGCGATCGACATGAATACTGTACAAACCGCCTGGAAACCGCTCTTCGTGATATCGCCCGATACGGCGCGCAAGGCGCGCATGTACCGACTTTCGTCGGTCAGGCCTTCCAATGAGCGCCCCGCCTGGATCCGGCTGGACCGGGCCGTCCGTTCAGCCTGTCCCATATACCGGATTCCGCATGCGGAATTGGATGTGCCCATCTGGCGACTATAACAGGGCACGGTGTTTGTACCCGTTACTGTTGTGAAACTTCGATTCCTGCATATCCTCGTTCTGGCCGGATTGTTCGGCGTGCTTGTCGCACCCGCGTCGGCGCAGCGTCTGATGATGCTCGGCAGCGGTGCCGTACAACTCAACGTATCTCCTTCGCCGCACGAAGGAGGTACCTACCGGGATACGGACGAGTCGACGCGAATCCTGTGGAATCAGGCGCGGTCGCGCTCCAAGGTCACCGTTTCCACGTTCGCGCCAGGGCAGTCCTACAGGCTGTATGCGGAAGCCGTAAACGTCAAGCGTGGCGTATCGGTTGGTCGCGTCGAACTGCGCGACGGCATGCACGATACCGACCTGATCGTGAATATCGAGAAGAAGAAAGCAGGCTTCGCCAACATCCGCTACATTGCAGAGGCTGATATTACCGACGGATCGGACGAAACCGCCATGAGCGACCAGCATACAGTGACGTTCACCCTCACCGAGCAGTAATCCATGGTTTCTGACCGCATGTTGCGACGCGCTGCTGCGAACGGCGCCATGGTGGCGGCCGGCCTCCTGGTGGTAGTCCTGACCACGAGTGCGGCCCTGGCGCAGATTACTGTCCGCGGCCAGCTGGCCCACGACATGGAGACCGTACCCGGAGCCACGCTCACGGGATCTGTCACGATAGACAACGAGACGAGCGAGTTGCAGCAGGCACGCGTATACCAGCGCGACTACCTTTTTTTCGCCGACGGCACCAATTCGTACGACGACCCGGGAAGCACCGCTCGCTCGAATGCGGACTGGATTACATTTTCACCGGAACAGGCCACGGTGCCGCCCAATGGCTCCGTAACAGTTTCCTACCAGATCAATGTCCCCGACAGCGCTGGCGATGGCTCCTGGTGGAGTATGCTGATGGTCGAGGCAATTGACCGTGACTCCCGCGAGTCCACGCTTGGCGACGATGCGCCCCCCGAGAGGGAGGTCGGCTTCCGGCAGGTGACGCGCTACGGAGTACAACTTGCAACGCATGTCAACCCGACTACCGCCGAGCCGGGTATTGATCTGGACAATGTCAGCCTGCAGGCGCTCGAGGACGGGCGTACCATGTTTCAGATCGATGTTCTCAACGTGGGCCGTATCATGATGCGTCCCGATGTTTACATGCGTCTTTTCGATACAGACGGAAATGAGTATGGTCCATTTCAAGGTGTCCAGTACCGGCTCTACCCCAACACGTCGACGCGTCAGCGCATTGAGTTGGTCGGTGTACCCGCCGGTACCTACCAGGCGGTGTTCGTAGTCGATGCAGGCGGCGATGCTGTGTTCGGCGGCCAGTTCGAATTGACGCTCTGACGGTGATACGAATGAGGGGCCCCCGGTATGCCCTGTCGGTTTCTGTTCTGGGATGGTTTCTTTTGCTCGCGTGGGGCTCGATGCCTCGCGCAGCCTGTGCGCAGACGGTGCGCGTGTCGGCGCCCGAGCGCGTGGAAGCGGAGCCCGGCATGGTCATCTCCCTGCCGGTACGCGTTGTCGCCACCGGGGAGATGACGCTGCGTCTCGATCCGGTGCTGCCGCCCGGCTGGAGCATTCTGATACCACCACCTGCCATGAGCATGTCCCCGGGCACGCCCGCGACGCGGATAGTATCGATCCAGATCCCTTCCAGTGCAGCAGCCGGCGTGTGGCGTGTGGCATTCCGTGTGCGCGGGCAGCCGGATGACACCGCTGCCGCAGGGCCAGGTGCCGAAGGCTCGCTCCCTGCAGCCGAAACAGAAATAACGGTTACCGAGCGCACCAGCCTTACGCTTTCGCTCGTCGATGCCCCCTCCCGCGTGCGTGCGGGCGCGCCGGTCGAGGCCACTTTTGCCATCGAAAACACCGGCAACCATACCGCTTCGTTCCGGATCGAGGCGGAAAGCTCGCTGCAATACGACACGCGTGTGGCGCCGGATCTGATCGAACTTGAACCATCGGCCCGGTCGCAAGTCCAGGTCCAGGCCCGCACGCGGGACGACCTGGTCAACGAGCTGACGCACGTGTTGCGGATCCGTGCGCAGGAGGAGGGTGAACGCGGGACGGGAGAAGAGAGCCGGGCCACGACGCAGATCGTGCCTGTCCGCCGGCCGGCCCGGCGACTCGAGGAAGGGCAGCTTCCGGTGCTGTTCACGGTGCGGGGCACCACGGAGTCCGGTCGAAGCGACGCGCAGGCAGAATTCGAGATCCCGGCGACACGCGTCGGAGACCGGGTATATTCCGCCAGGCTTCGGGGACCGGACATGCGGTCGAATGCCGCGTTCGGGGAGCGGGACGAATACGCCGCCCAGATGGAAGGACGCCACATTGGCCTTCGCATGGGCGATCAGGATTATCGGCTGTCGGATCTTCTCGACACCTCTTTCTTCGCGTTCGGGGGAGAGTTGTCCCTGGATCGTGACCGCGTGCAGGGAGCCGCATTTGCTTCTCGAACGCGTCACGTGTTTCCGGAAACGGGACGTGCCGGGGCCTATGTGCACCTGTGGCCACACCAAAAGGTGGCCGTTGAACTGAACGCACTGACCAGGGAAAAATTCGAGCCGGGTGAGGCGGCTTCCATTGCGACCCGGTGGCTACCCGTGGACGGGGCGGAGCTGGCCGCCGAGGTGGCCCACGGGTGGTATGACATTGGCGAAGGCAGCGCTCTGCAGCTTTCGGCGCAGGGATCGTTTCCCTGGATCGTGTTTTCAGGTCGCGCCGAAACAGCCGACCCGTTCTTCCTGGGGGGTATCCAGAACTCGGAGCGCCTGCAGAGCAGCTTCGCCGTCCGCGGAAACCACTGGATCCGGATCGAAGGGCTCGGCCGTGCGGAGCGCCGGTTTTTCGATGCATCCAGAAGCCGGGACCGCGCACTCGAGAACAGGCTCTTTCGAGGCGGGGCGGGCGGCTCTTTTTCCCTTGGAAACAACCGGCTGCAGACCATGCTGGTCGGTCAGTTCCAGGATCGCCGGGTCGCCGAGACCGGACTCGACCGCCAGGAGAAGAGCGTCGCGCTCCGTCTCAACTTCAACAGCCGCGGTTTCGGACTCAATGCCAGCGGGGAAACGGGCCGGATTGTCGACGACGGTTTTTCCGAGGGCACGTTTTCGTCGGTCAGCGGATCGGCATTCAAGGTAATGCGAGCCTTCTCACTCAGCCTGACGGCATCCTACTTGGAAGGAATCACATTCTTCAGTCCGCGTGAACAGGAGCGCGTAACAGTGGGATCGACGCTGTCGTTTGACGCAGGCCGCGGGCTCAGCGCCTCGGCATCGGCCTTCCGAAGCCGCGAGACGGGTGCTTTTTCGCAGACGTTCACTTTGTTCGATGCGCGCGTGGCGGCATCCCTGTGGTCGAACCACGAACTGGAACTGCGGGCACGGGGGTCGCAGACCAGCTTTTCGTCAGATGTGCGCACGGGAACGTTCAGCCTTGCCTATCGCATTCCGTTTTCGGTCCGGGCGCCGTTCTCCGGGGAGCGGACACAGACGACGGTTTCTTTCCGCGTGTTCGACGTGGAAACAGGCGAGCCGCTGAAGGGCGTCGTCTTTGTGGCGGGTCGGACGCGGGCCGATTCGGACAGCGATGGATTGGCCCGGCTGGTCCTCACCGGCGGGGAGCAGTTCGTATTGCTGGACCAGGAGTCGATTGGCCTTGACCGCATGCCGACGGTGCCTTTTCCCATTGAGGTCGGTGCGGTGTCCCAGGGGGTCACGGACGTCGGTATTGTGCGATCCTCGCGCTTGAGCGTGCGTGTCGAAGCGGGTCGTCGGCAAACGGAGCTCGATGCCGCGCTAGGAAGCGACCTGGATCGACGTGCGCTTTCCGGGCTGGTTGTTGAGGCCCGGATGGGCGAGAATCGGTTCCGACGCCTGACCGACGAGGAAGGCAGGGCGCAGTTTCCGCCACTCGTACCGGGGTTGTGGGAGGTATTCCTGCTCGATAGATCTCTGCCCGAGAATTACCGGACGGCACCGGAGAGCGCATTGGTAGAGCTCATTCCCGGCGGAGTTGGCGAGACGGTGTTTCGTCTCGAGCCGGCCGAAAGGCGCATTCGTTTCGTGACGAGTGGAACGGGCGTATCGGTTGGCGTCCCGGGAAAAGCGATCGGTGCCCAGGCCGCGCCCGGTGCAGACGCCGCGCCCGCGCCAGCCGGAGACGGAAATGACGACATGGACGGCACCGAAATGGAGGACGCCGAAATGTACGGCCGGACAGTCCGCGTGAAACAGGGCGATACGCTCTTTTCGTTGGCACGACAGCATTATGAGAGCCAGTGGCACTGGGTCCGGATATGGCTTGCCAACCGGGATGTGCTCGAATTGCCGGATCTCGTTCCCGCCGGTACGGTGCTCAGGCTTCCTGCGACCGGCCCGCTTACCGAGGAGGAATGGCGGGTTATCCGTCGCCAAGGGGACGAGTAGTGCGCGCTTGTTGTGGCGGCGTTGCGGGTGTGTTGCGGCGGCGAAACAGCCCGGAGGGGGCTCCGGTCTCCAAGCCGCTCTTTACGTAGATGCAGGGCGGTTGAGTGCATTCGGCACCCCAATTGACATGGCTTATGGCAGCACACCAAACAAACTGCCGCCATGTCACCTTCATACAGAACCGAGGAATACGTCCGCGCTTGGCTTGCCGAGCCATCCCAGAAGAACCGGGATCGCGTCGTGGGGTCCATGGAGCCCGTTATCAGGCACATCCTGTCCAGCCTTCGAACCCATGCCGGTGATATTCTGACGGAAAATGACCTGTTCCAGGCCGGGGTCGTAGGCGTGCTTCAGGCGCTCGATCAATTCCGTCCTGATATGGACGTCCGCTTCGTGACCTTTTCCTGGGTGCGCATTCGCGGCGAAATCATAGATCTGGTTCGCCGGATGGATCCCCTGCCCCGCCGCCGCCGGGCCAAGGTGGCGGCCATGTACCGCGCTGAAAACGAGCTGGCGCAGGAGAAGGGCGATTGGCCGCGGATGGAAGATGTGGCCAACAGGCTGCTGGTGGACCCGGTACACGTGGAAAATACGCGCATGGACGCGCGCCGCCGCGAGCGGCTTTCGCTTCACACGACTATCGGAGAAGCAGGCGAGTCCGAACTGGTCGAAATGCTTGAGGCTCCCGATGGTTTGGAGCGGTTTGATGACGCCGAATGGTTGGACGTATCGCGTCATCTGACAAGGGCTCGTCGGCTGCTTACCCAGCGTGAACAGGACATACTCGACCTGTTCTACAACGAGCAGCTGACGCAGGCGGAAATTGGATCCATACACGGCATATCGGAGGCACGGGTATCCCAGGTTCGGCGCCGGGCGATAGAGAAATTGCGCCCCCGTGTGGAGGCTACGCTGCGAACAGCAGCGTAAGTGCGACCATGCACAATCAAGGAAGCACGCCGAACTGGATATTCTGGTACGAGGTGTGGGATGTCCGCGATACCGGATCGACAACGGTAATGGTGAGCAGCCGATTCTCGATTTCAAGCTGATCGACGTCGTCGCTCACAACAAACTGAAAAGAGATAACCCGGCCGTTTTCCAACCCCCGTGACATTCCGGTGACAGCCGCCACGTCACGGCCACCTCTCGTAACATCGACCCAGCCACTGCTCCTGCCGAGGGAGCTGGCAACTGACACGGCCAGGTGCGTACCGGTTGGCATGGGCCTGTCCAGACTGACTTCGATGCGCACGTTGTCGACATTTGAGGTCAGGTTGTAGAAGCTGCTCCCGTCCCGGACTACGGCATTTCCAGGTGTCACGTGTCTGTCTACAATAAGAGGTACAGGGTTGCTGCTCACGGCCATGACCACAATGGGCTCAACGCCAAGCCGCACGGTGTGCGAACCGGTGGCCAGCACCCGGCCCCCGGGAAGCGGCTGGGATACGGCCGCACCCGCCGCAAGTACCGTGACGAGTACTGCGGTGGCGAGAGGGGCGCGCACACGCCGAGACCGGTCCATGGAGGAAACCAAAAAATGGCAAACAACTTCTTTCATGTAATCGACAGTTCGGATGCCGGTTTCAATCTGTTGGAGGGAAGTATCAGCGCCCAAGCAGGATTTTTCGGGTTTCCGCGTGCCCCTGTCCGTCTTCCACGCGTACAAGGTAGAGGCCGGGGCTGAGAGAAGCCGCGCCTACGCGCAGCGCATGGCTGGCACTGGCAGAAAGCACGCCATCGTGCACAACCCGGACAAGACGACCAGAGACGTCCCAGAGCGTAGCGCGTACGTGGCTTGTCGCGCCGAGAGCGAGTTCAAGACGGGTTTCGGCATGGAATGGATTCGGGTAGGGCATACCCAGTTCCAGGCCAGTCGGCAACTGGCCTGCATCGTCCGACTCGTTCGATACCTGCACCAATCGAAGGAACGTACAGGACTGGTTGCCGAATGCACATCCCAGCGGTTCGGCGAAGGTGCCGTCGTGGCTGCCGTCGAACCCGAATGTGATATTCTCGCCCGCTGGAATACAGGCATTGCTCTCGATGTTCGTGACGAGGTAGGATCCGTCAGGGTTCTGCGTGAAGACGCTCTCCCAGTGCCGTCCGACCGTCATGTTCTCGATGAGTGAGAATTGCAGGCTCCAGCCCCGGATGAACCCACTCGTGTTGTTCGTAATGCGGACAAGAGCCACGAACTGGGAGGACGTCACACTCAGGAACCGGAAATCAATATCCGGAAGTTGGGTTGTCGGCGCGACGCCGTCCGGACATGCACCGCCTGTATCGCCGCCAC
>PCUY01000074.1:73028-112787 GCA_002787815.1 Bacteroidetes bacterium CG12_big_fil_rev_8_21_14_0_65_60_17
CCACCCGTATCGCCGCCTGTATCGCCGCCACCCGTATCGCCGCCACCCGTATCGCCGCCGCCTGTATCGCCGCCACCTGTATCGCCGCCACCCGTATCGCCGCCACCTGTATCGCCGCCACCCGTGCCGGGATCCGTTTCGCCAGGCTGAACGGTGGTGCCTTCGGCCTCTATCAGGCAGAGGACACCGTTCACGGTACAGTCACTGGGGGGCTCAATGTCATCCTCGAACGTACCCGCAACAGGAAAAAAGATCGACCCCCCGCCACGTACGCGGCGCTTGCCGTTGACTCCATGCAGTGTATACAGATCACCTGAGCGGGACCACGACACGTCGCTGCCAACGAACGTGATCCGGTCCTCCAGATTGAACCGCAGTGTCCAGGAGGACAGATCCTCCGCCGACGGATTGATGAGTTCAATGAACCCTTCGAAGAGCGAGCCGGTAATTTTCTCAACCTTGAAAAACAGATTCATGCGCGGCGTTTCAATCAGCTCATCAGGCTCGACGAACGTGCACGCTGTGCCGTTGATCTGGCAGGACGTGGGGAGTTGGGCGCTGCCAGAGTGAACGCCGGTGAAGCTGAAAAACACGAAATCCTGCCCGCGGATGGCGCTCGTGGCGCCCGTGCCCCTGACTTCGTAGGATGACCCGCTCCGTGACCAGTCAACACCCTCCATACCCGTAATGAGGGATGTCGTGGAAAAGGTCATGCGCCAGGGCTCAAGGTCCACGCCCGTCGGATTCCGGATAAAGACATGACCCGTGTATGTCGTCTGGTTCTGCTCGGCAATCCAGGCGGCAATGCGCAGTTGCGACAGATCGGTTTCCTCGGCTTCCGGAGCGTCGGCGTCTTCTACGGTACACGCCGCACCATTGAAGGCGCACGATGCCGGTCGGGGCGCCAGAGGACCACTCGTGACGCCGTGGATGGTGAACCAGACCACCTCGCCGGGATCAATGCGGTGTGTCCACCCTGCGCCGCTGACGCGGAAAAGTCCTCCGGTCTGCGTCCAGGTGACGTTGTCCATCTGGTCAATGGGCGAGGGAAATTCGAAAGCCAGCGACCATGATGTGATCGGGGCCGGTGTCACATTGGTCAGAAACACATTGGCGGTAAACCGACCACTTCGGACCTCTTCCACCTGGTATACCACGCGTACGTTCGCCTGGCGTGCGTCTGCGGCGTGCGGCTGCAGCGCCAAAGCGGCAAGTACACCCATGAATATGAGCGTCCAGTACACGCACCCGGAACGGGCAGTACCGGCAACGACCCGGGAAAAGGACATGGTTTCGACAATAAGGGGACGATGGTAAAGCGGCGGTTCGTCCGCATGGAGAGTACGTCCGGAATTTCAATTTTTGCGATTCCGACGTGTCAGGCCCTGACAGGTCCCAAAGCACGTGGACCCCGGAAGGCCGCCCGAACGGATGCGTCGCGGCCGGTATGCCGCTATGGCCGGCCTGCTTTCACGACCGCTCGTGCGTCGCTCCCCGAGGCGGTGGTGATTCGGATGAAATACGTACCAGCGGCAATCGGTGCAGCCCGCCAGAACACTTCATGTCGTCCAGCGCTGCGAAACGCGTCCTCGAGCAGCGCGACATGCCGCCCCGTGATATCCACGGCCTCCAGGCGCACGTGCCCGGATTCCGGCAGGTCAAACGTGATGGTTG
This sequence comes from Bacteroidetes bacterium CG12_big_fil_rev_8_21_14_0_65_60_17, assembly GCA_002787815.1. GTDB lineage: Bacteria > Bacteroidota > Rhodothermia > Rhodothermales > UBA10348 > 1-14-0-65-60-17. Next base: position 74,703 of record PCUY01000074.1, read on the forward strand.
CCTGCCCATCAAGCGGATTGGGATAAACGCCCGTCAGGGCCAGGCGCCGCGGAAGCGTCTCGTCGCGCTCGGCCACGTCGGTCGAGATCGGCGTTACGGCACCCACGGGCACGATCCACACGCCGCGCCCGTGCGTAGCCATGACGATTTCATTGTCGATGACTTTCATTCTCCAGATGGATGCGGCCGGAAGCCCACTGTCGGTGAGCTGCCAGGACGCGCCATCATCTTCGCTGACAAAAAGACCGATCTCTGTTCCGGCCCACAGAATGTGTGGAAAATCCGGGATCACCAACAGATCATAGACCGCTACGTCCGGAAATCCGCGGGCACTCAGGATACCGGTGGAGCCTTCCTCGAAGCCTGAGAGGTCTTCCCACGTCTGCCCGAAGTCTGTCGTGCGCAGAATCTTGGGTCTGTTCGATGCGGAGAAGAGCACGTAGGCGGTGGCAGGGTCGGTGGGATGCGTGGCCAGCCCGGAAATCGGCGCAGGCGAGAGGGGCGACGGGATTGTTGCCAAGAACGTTTCTCCTCCGTCGGTCGACAGGTGGATCTGTCCGAGTACGTCCCCCTGCCCGTTGTCCTGCGGATCCATCTCGTAGCCGGCCCAGACCACGTCACCCGAGGCGAGCGAGGGCCTGACGACACCGCGTGCAGACGCCCTGAAGCCCCAGTCCGAGGCGGGTATGGGCCTGAGCTTCCAGGAACCCCCGAAATCCGTGCTCTTCCAGACCCCCGATCCACCGATTGCGAACAGGATATCTGAATCGAAGGCGTTGCGCTCCAGCGAGTTGATGAACGGGGCGTTGGGGCTCTCGCCCGTGTCGGTCAGTCCGCTTGTAGCCGATGACCAGTTGACGCCGCCGTCGAGCGAGCGCTGGAATCCGTTGAACTGGAATCCACCCATCAGCCAGGTGTCGTTTTCCTGGTGCCAGACCGCGTCGAATCCGTCGCCGCCGATGGCCGGTGTCCATCCGGGCACATTGCCCATGAATGGCGCGAATGAACGGAACGTGCCGTTGTCCTGCATGCCACCGACGTAGATCTGTGCGCCGGGCTTTTTGTCCACGCCATAGAACTGGCTTGTGTTGTAGAAGCGACTCCGCTCATTCCACGAGCTGCCGCCATCGGGTGAGTGCCATACGCCACCGTCGTTGCCTGAAATGAGTTCGAACGCCTCGTTGCCAGCATCGGTGATATGCGGCAACAGGATGTGGTGATCCACGTGGACGGCCGCGCCGATCTGCGATTCGTTGAACGCAGCGGGCCCAGTGCCCCGCGAAAGCGTGAACCGGAGTGAGGATTCCGGGAGATTCTCCGGAGTCCACGCCGCTTCGTCCTCCAGCATGGGCCAGATGAAGTACATCAGGTCCTGAATGAGTCCGCCACTCGATGAAATCTGCGGATCGGGAGCATTCGGCGTGTACGTCCGGGCATGGATCAGGATATATTCCCGGCCCAGATTGTTGTCGTCCCGGGGTATGAGGTTGAATGCTCCGTCTCCGAGTCGGTCGCGGAAGGAGACATGGAGTTGCCGGTTGTTCTCAACGTCCCATACCTCAAAGGGAACGTCCACGTAGTCGGCAAACGGATAGGAGGAGAACGGGATGCCCGGACCATCGGGTGGCGTGAAGCGGTGCGCCTTCTGCGAGCGGCCGGGCCCGAACCGGATTTCGGCGGACACCATATCCTCGGGTGCAATCACGGCCTCGTCGTCTGCCGTTCCAAGCCGCATGCCCCCCTGCCAGAATTCACCACCGAAATTGACCTTGGTCAAAAACGAACGGGTTCCGTTCTCTCCCACGTCAGCGCTGAAAAACGTGGTTTCACCGGCGAGCGTGAGCCGGTGCATGTTGACGCCGCCAACGAAGACCACGTCCGCATTGAACGGATGGGGGGTCACGGCCATATCGTACCAGCCCTGATCCCGTGCCATGTCGGTGGTACTGTTCTGGGTGAGTTCGCCCCAGAGTGCCCCCCTGTTGTCCGATACATGGATGGTTTCCGGACCGTCGCTTACCTCTGCCATGGCAATGACGCGCCCGGGCTGGACCGGGGAAACGCCCAGTTCAATGCGGGCGCCCGGTTCAATGGACAGACCGCCGCTCGATGCGCTCCACGTGCGCCCGGCATCGACGGATTTCCATACGCCCACGCCGGTTACCGCTGCATACTGGTTGCGGAAATTGCCCGGCTCGTAGATGACCTGTGCCACACGGCCACCGGGGTCGGCTACGAGCGAGAAGGAGGCCCCTCCATCCGCCGTGCGGAAGAGCCCTGTGTTGGTAGCGGCGACAAGTATGTTTTCATTGTCCGGATCGACAATAAGTCGATTCACGAAATTGAAATCCGCCAGCGCAAAGGTGGATGTGAGTTGAGCCCAGGTAAGACCACCGTCGAGCGACTTGAAAATGCCGGTCCCGATGATGGCATCGACATTGAAAAAGCCTTCCCCCGTACCCGCATAGAGCACGTCGGGGTTCGATGGTGCCTGTACGAGCGACGAAATGGACAGCGTAGGCCAGTCGTCCGTCAAAGGCTCCCAGTCCTGACCTGCTGTTGTCGTGCGCCAGATACCGCCGCCCACACTTCCGGCAAGCCACGTGTCGCCCGACGTGTCGCGAGCATCGACCACGATGGCCCGCGTGCGGCCTCCGACGTTCGACGGGCCGCGCTCTTCCCAGGGCAGCGGGCCGCGGGATGTTTTCCGGGCTACCTGTGCCGCGCGGTATGCCGCGATACGGTAGGACGGCGCATAGCCCTGCGTGGTCTCACCTTCGGCCGTTCGGATGAGCGCCTGCATCTGCTGAAAGCGGTCCGGATGCCCCTTTTCTGCTTTCGACGAGCGGGGAGCGCTGTTGCGAGCGTCACCGGCAAGACTGGCTTCGTTCGTATGGGGCCAGATGGGTCCGCCCCAGGCCAGGAGGGCGGCTACGGCGACCGCGAGGGTGGCCAGCAGTACCCCACGAACGGATTCTCTTTTTTTGATGGCAGGGCTCACGGAAGCGTCCTATGTTCTGGTTGACAATTTCATCAGGATGAAATAAACGGCAAAAGGTCCATTTATGATACAACCCCGGTCCTGCCGTCCGCTGACGGCGTCATTTCTCCGCATGGCTGCATGTGTTGTCCCGGTAGCATGTCTTCTGAGCGTATGGGTGCACGTACAGTCACACGCCCAGGCGCAGAGCCCGTCTGCGCTCGAATCTCCCGCCGAATTCCTGGGCTATGCGCTCGGTGAGCACTTCACGCGGCACGAGCGCATTCTGGCCTATGCCTACCATGTGGCAGCGCACAGCGACCGTGTCGAGATCGAACCCTATGGCACAACCTACGAAGGGCGTACACTTGTACTCGTGTACATTTCTACACCCGGGAATCTGGAACGCCGGGAGGATATCCGTCGCGCCAATTTGGCGCGCGCCGGCCTCATGGAAGATGGGGTCACGCCCGCGGCGGTGACCACGGGTCCGGAGAGTGACGTAGCCATCGTGTGGCTCAGTTACAACGTGCACGGCAATGAGTCGGTCAGCAGCGAGGCGTCCATGCAGACGCTCCATGATCTGGCACGGGAGACACACCCCACGTCCGGCGCCTGGCTTGAAAACACGCTTGTCATCATGGACCCCATGATCAATCCTGACGGACGGGACCGCTACGTGAACTGGTACAACCGCATGGTGGGCGTTCAGGCCGATGCTACGCCCTCTGCCGTTGAGCACAACGAGCCCTGGCCCGGTGGACGAACGAACCACTACTTTTTCGACCTCAACCGGGATTGGTCATGGCTGACGCAGACCGAAACAAGGCAGCGCATGGCCCGCTACCGGGAGTGGTTGCCACAGGTCCATGTGGATTTCCATGAGCAGGGCGTTGACAGTCCCTATTACTTTGCGCCAGCCGCCGAGCCGTTCCACCCGGTCATCACCGACTGGCAGCGTGAATTCCAGCAGGTCATTGGACGCAATCATGCGTCCTACTTCGATGCCAACGGCTGGCTCTACTTTACGCGCCAGGTCTTCGACCTCTTTTATCCCGGTTACGGCGACACCTTTCCGATCTACAATGGGGCCATCGGGATGACCTACGAGCAGGGCGGATCGGGCCGCGCCGGTCTGGCCATTGAAACCGCGGAGGGCGATACGCTTCGCCTCTCTCATCGTATTGCAGGCCACTATACGACCGGCATGTCCACGGTCGAAGTCGCCTCGCGTCATGCCGATGAGCTGCTTGCGCAATTTTCCGCCTTTTTCGCGGACACGTCGCCGGCCACAGTACACGATGCCGGCCAGGCCGCCTCAACAACCGGCTGGCTCGTCCGCGGCTCCGAGAGCCAGGAAGCCATGACGGCGCTCGCGCGCCATCTTCGCCTGCTCGGTATCCGCTACGGCCATGGCTCGAAGGTCGATACGCGGGTCGATGCAACCGCTTGGCGAACGGGCGAACGTAAACGCGTGGATATCCGGCCAGACGATATCATCGTGCCCGCCGAGCAGCCTCGCCGCGTGCTCGCGCGCGTGCTCTTTGAGCGCACGTCCCCCCTGCCCGACTCGCTCACCTACGACATTACGGCGTGGGCGCTACCATATGCCTACGACCTGGATACCTACTCGCTCTCGGAGGACGTGGCGGTGGACATGGCGGAGGGCGACGCATCTACCCGGTCGACGACAGATGGTGGTACCGCGGCTACGGACACGGCTCCACCCGATACATATGCCTGGTTTTTCGAGGGAGATGACCCGGCGTTTCTGGCCACGCTGCTGCGCGAGGGTATCCGTGTGCGCTACAATACGGAGCCGATTACGCTCGGCGAGGACGTCTTTCCGCGCGGCACGCTTATCGTAACCCGCCGTGGAAATGAAGGCTTCGGTGAGGAGCTGGCCCGCGTGCTGGCGGACATGGCGGCCGCGCACGGGGAAACGGCCGTTTTCTCGGCAACGGGCATGGTGGATGGGGGTCCGGACCTGGGTTCGAGCGACATTCGGCACATCAAGGCCCCGCGGATCGTGATGGCGTTCGGCAGTCCGGCATCGAGCGCGTCGGCAGGTCAGATATGGCACTATTTTGATGAGGTGATCGGGTATCCGGTGACGCGAATGACACCGGACAATCTTCAGCGCGCCGATCTGAGCGCGTGGGATGTTGTCGTTCTGCCCTCCGGAAACTGGTCGTCGGTGTGGGACGAGGAGGGCCTCGGCGCCCTGCAGGACTGGGTACGGGGCGGAGGACGTCTCGTGCTCTTTGGCGGTGCGGCATCGTGGCTCGCCGGCAAGGAGGGGTTCGCGCTCAAGGAGGTCAAAAAGGATGAGACGCCGGCAGACAGCCTGCGCGCGGAGCGAGCGACAAGCAGGCGCTACGCCGAGCGGGAGCGTGACGGGCTGACCACCGACAATCCGGGGGCCATCTTCGAAGTTGCCGTCGACGGCACGCATCCGTTGGGATACGGTTTCGGCAAGTCGTCCTGGATGCTTTCCCGTCGCGCCTCCGGACACGAAGTCATGCTGGAGGGATCGGCTTGGAATGTGGGCATTCTCGGCGACCGGGTATCGGGACACACCGGGTTCGAAGCCGAGAAGCGGATTGGCGGGACGTTGTCGTTCGGCGCCGAATCGATGGGTCGCGGCAGCGTCGTTTACCTGGTCGATGATCCCCTCTACAGGGCATTCTGGTACTCGGGTCGCCGCCTTGTGGCCAATGCCCTGTTTCTGGTAGGACAATAGGCAGGCCGTAAAAGGCCCTGCTCAGGGAGATGTCACTGTCAGATAGGCGTAGGCCAGAACCAGGATGTCAATCATGATGAGCAGAAACAGTACGACGGTCTCAAACATGGAGAAGTGACGTCGCGCCTCGTAGGCGCGCCGGACTTCACGGCTCTTGATGAAGCCTCGCCGATCGTTTGTCATCAGGATGGCGACCTGTACAATGATGGCCGAGAAGGTCATCCAGGCCCAGCCCAGGTCGAGCGTCATGGGAAGTATGGCGCCGGCCGCCCCGACGGGAGCCACAAGCCAGAAAACAACGATGGCTGGCAGACCGATCTTGCGGTCACCGAGGTCGTGACGCTTCGTCGTACGTACGGTGCGTCGTTGTCTCACGTTCAGGTCCAGGGTTTTCAGATTCACGGGTGCCTTGTTGCAGGGTGCCTTGTTGCAGGGTGCCTTGTTGCAGGGTGCACGGGAATATACGCTTCCCACATTCGGTGGCGCTACCTGCACCCGGTGTGCGCCTCAGCCGGCCCCCCGCGGCGGCGTATGGGCCCGGAGCTGGTCTTCGACCCGTTGCAGCAGATGTACAAGCGTAACATGTCCCAGAACCGAGAGCGCCTTCTCGAATGAAAACCACTTGACGTCTGTTATTTTTTCGTCAAGTTGCGGGGTGAACTTCCGCTCGGGTGTCTGCATGTGGTACCAGTACGTCGTTTTCACCACGAAGGTGTCGTCTTCCGGGTAGCCGTGTACGGTGGTGTCGAGAAAATCGAGTACGCGCACATTGCTGATGCCAAGTTCCTCGCAGACCTCGCGGTGCGCACACTGCTTTATGGTCTCACCGGGGTCGAGTTTTCCCTTGGCGATGTCCCATTTCTCTTTCCGGAAAATGAGGAGCACTTTCATTTTTTTCTTGCCCATGCGCGTGATGATCCCCCCTCCGGCCACGACCTCGCGCGTGGGCAGGAAGGGTCCGACATTGAGAATGGCTTCTTTCGGCAGCTTGCCGGCATCGGCGACGGGCGAGGCGAGCTTGGTTGTATCGACCACGAGGACTTCTTTCTTTCCGGATTTCCCGGCTTCTTCCTCCGCTTCCCGGTGGTACCGGTAGAGCCTTTTCTTGGAAAAACGTTCTTCCGGAATCCCCTTTTTGGCCTTTCGGACTTTGTCGACGTAGAAGTAATACATAATGGTCAAGATACTACGCTCAGTTCCCGGCCCCACATATGCATCAGGTTTTCGGCCGCCTGGTACGGACTCATGAAGAAGCAGGTGTCACCAAACTCGCGGATGAGTCCGGACTGGCGGAACAGATCCATGACCGGGGGCTTGACGCCGCCAAAGACGAACGCGATGTGGCGCGAGGCCAGACTGTCATGCAGTTCCGACAATACGGCAAGCGCCGTCGTATCCATGTCATTGATGGGCTGGGCGTCTATGATGATGGCCCGGCAGGGCGTACTCGCTGTCAGGTCCAGTATGGCATCGCGCAGGCGCTCGGCGTTGATGAACGTGAAGGATGCATCCATGCGGAGGGCCAGGATGTCTGGAAGCGGGCGCGCATCGACGTCATGCTCGAGTTCCTTGAATGTATGTGTGCCAGGAATGAGACCGAGGACCGAAATATTCGGGCGGCTCTTGCGTGCGACGACGGCCAGGATTGAGAGCGCAATCCCTGTCAGGATACCCTGCTGGATGCCGACAATGAGTGTCACGACAAACGTGATAAGGGCAATCAGGCCATCGGCCCGCTTCGTGCGCCAGAGGAAGCGCAGCTCGCGCACATCTATGAGCGTGGCCACCGACACGATTATGATCGCGGAAAAGGCGGCAATGGGTAAATGTGTGAGCAGCGGCGTCAGAAGGAGTATGCTTACAAGCACCACACATGCAGCCATGACGTTCGAAAGTGCCGTCACGCTTCCTGAAGCGGCGGCCACGGCCGAACGCGAATAACTGGACGACGACGGCGGGGCGAGGAACAGGCTTCCGATGGTGTTCGCCAGTCCTACGGCCACGAATTCTCGGTTGGCGCTGATCCGGTAGCCGAATCGGGACGCGAACAGCTTGCCGATGGAAATCGTGTTGATGAACTGGATTAGCGAAAGCGTGGCGACCGTGGGCAGGAGCGCCCGGACAGACTCCAGACTCACGGCAGGTACGTGTGGCCGCGGGACGCCGGGTGGCACCTGTCCAACCGTCTCCACGCCACGCCCTTCCAGTGACAGAAACCATACCAGAAGGCCCGTCACCATGACGGCCACCAGCGGACCGGGGACGCGTGGAAAAAAACGGCGAAGCAGTACGAGCAGTACGAGGCTCCCCGCGCCGATGGCAAATGTGGGCCCGTTGAACGCGAGCGCCGCCGCCGCTGCCGTTCTGAACAACTCGACGGCGCTCGTCTGCATGGGCACGGGCAGCCCCATGAGCCCCTTGACCTGGCTCAGTACGACGATGATGGCCGCTGCCGAGACAAACCCGGCCAACACGGGTCGGGACAGCAGGTTGACCACGAAACCGATCCGCAACATGCCGAGCAGCAACTGGAAAATGCCAACCAGGAGTGTAAGCAGGAGAACGAGCGAGATATATTCGGGACTGCCCGGTGCGGCGAGCCGCGTAACGGCTGCTGCGATAATAAGACAGTCCACTGCCACGATTCCGAAGGCCACGTGCCGCCCGGTCCCCAGTAGACCATAGACCAGCAGCGGTACCAATCCGGCGTACAGACCGTATGCAGCAGGAATGCCTGCCAGCACCGCATAGGCCATGCCCTGCGGGACAAGGATCACACCCACCGTGAGGCCTGAAATCACGTCGCCGCGGAGGGCGGCTCGCGAGTACCCGGAGAACGCTGGAAAAAAAGACGAAATGACCGAAGGTATCATGCCCGAAGATACCGTTCGGCGCCGAGGACTGCCTCATGCAAATCCAATCGGAGCACGTCCGCACGGAGCCCTGCCGCAGGCATGCTTTTTTCCAGGCTGTCACGAACGGGCCCCTTCGCCGCAGCAAACCATATTTCGACACCGCGTTCGGCCAGATCATCGCGGAGCGCCTCAAGTTCATGGACGGCCGACGCATCGATCCTGTTGACCGGATACATGTCCAGAAGGACAATCCTCGCCTCCGGCGTCTCCTCAAGCGCACGGTCAATCTCCTCCCTGACAAAACCCACGTTGGCAAAAAAGAGCGATGCATCGATTCGCAGAATGACCAGTCCGCGTGGCACCTCGGCGCGAGCGTCGCGCGCGACGCTGCGGTAGCGCGTCGTGCCGGGCAGTCGGCCGAGCCGGGCCGTATGGGGACGCGATGCCTGGTATGTGAACATCGCCAGCGAAAGCACAATGCCCAATCCTATGCCCTCGATGAACCCCAGCAACAGCGTCGCGAAAAAGGTGACCGCGAGCACGAGCGCGTCGAGCCGATGTGTGCGGCAGAGCCGTACCATCTCGCGCCAGGAGATGAGATTGGCTACGGCAATCAGGATAATGGCACCGAGCAACGCGTGGGGCAGCAGCCTGAACAGGGGTGTCAGCAGAAGGAGTGTGAGCGCCACCATACCGGCCGTGACAAGGCCGGCGAGCGTTGTCTGGGCACCCGCGTCGTGGTTCACGGCCGAGCGCGAGAGGCCACCCGTAGCGGGAAAGGCCTGGAACAAGCTGCCGAGTACATTGGCCGCCCCGAGGGCCCTCAGCTCCTGCGAAGGGTCAATGCGCGCCCCGGTTTGCCGCGCCAGGCTCTGCGCTATGGCGACGGACTGCATGAATCCGACGAGTCCTATGACAATGGCGGTCGGCGCAAGCGCCCGGACTTCATGCCACGATGCGACGGGCACGGCCATCGAGGGCAATCCAGCCGGAACGGAACCGACAACACGGAGGCCCGTGTCGTCCAACCCGAAAAGCCAGGTCGCGAGGATTGCCAGGGTTACGGCGATCATGGCATCGGGTAGTCTTATCCCCGCGCGACGCGAAATGAAGCGCACGCCGAGCATGAGCGCCATACCCCCGAGACCCATCGCAAGCGTAGGCAGGTGTGTGTCGGGCAGGGCCCGCCAGAGCCCGGCCAGTGTCTCGAGGAAATCACTCCGGGGCATTGAAACGCCCAGAATGTGCTTAACCTGCGTGCTCCCGATGACAATCGCCGCCGCCGACATGAACCCGCTCAGCACCGGACGGGACAGGAGTGATGTCAGAGACCCGAGTCCCACCATGCCCAGGCCCAGTTGGAATGCTCCCACGAGGAGCGAGAGCACAAGTACCAGCCGCAAATAATCGGGAGATGCGGCGCTCTCCATCGACCCGACGGCCGAGGCCACAAGCAGCGAAACAATGGCTACCGGCCCGACGGCCAGCGGAGCGGACGTTCCCAGCACGGCATAGACCAGCAGCGGGACGAGTGCGGCATAGAGCCCGTAGATGGGCGGAACACCGGCGATCAGGGCGTAGGCCATGCCCTGTGGAATGAGCATTATGCCGACGGTCAGACCGGCATTCACGTCGCCGCCGAGCATGGATTCACGGCGGTAGGTCCGGAGTGTGTGGACAAGCGGCACGAGCCTGGTCCAGGAGCTGCGCAGTCCGGCCTTCACGGGGCGGCGTGGACGAATGCGTCAAAGTCGCCGCCCACATGGATCACATTATGCCCCCAGCGGGCAAGCAGTGCGGCGGCGACCGCCGACCGGGCGCCTGACTTGCAGTGCACGGCAATCGGCAGTGTGGTCGTGATCTCATTCCGGCGCGGAATGAGCCGCGTATAGGCAATATTCTGCGCCTTGGGCAAATGAGCCTCCGCGAACTCCACGCTTCCCCTGACATCGAGTACGTGGAGCGGAGCGCAGTCCGCGCGCGCGGCAAGGTCGGTGATGTCGATTTCCTCGATCGTTTCCATGTCTCCCCCCGCCTCTTGGTAAGCGCCGAGCGAATCGGGAGTGAGGTAGCCGATGATGTGGTCCAGCCCGATCCGGAAAAGATCGCGAACGGCCTCCTCGACGTGCTCCTCCTCGGCAAAGAGCACAATATGCTGCGTCTCATCGAGGACGCTTCCCGCCGCCGCATTGAATGACTTGTTGAGCGGTGCATAGAGCGCGCCTGGAAGATGATGGGCCAGGAAGGCACTCCGGTCAAGGCGGGTGTCCAGGACTACGACACGGTCTTCGGCCAGAAGCGCCGGGATGTCGCCTGCGTAAATATGTTGGGGGGACGGGAGTGCGCCGAGAACCGGTGGTCCGTGCCTGTTATCCCGCTTCATGCGTGCAAAATACATCGGGGGCTCGGGCTGTCCGTCGAGGATGGCCTTGACGAAGGCATCCGGCCCGCCCTCTGCCGCTCGGATGGCCGTGTTGTAGCGCCTTTCATACCCCACAGTCGATTCAGGAACGGCGCCGAGCGCCTTCCCACATGCCGAGCCAGCACCGTGGGCAGGCCATACCTGGAGGTAGTCGTCCAGTCCAAGAAAGCGTTGGACCGACCCGTAGAGCCGGTATGCCGACGGCTCCATGGCACCAGCAACACCAGCCGCCGACTCAAGCAGGTCGGGCCGCCCCAGATCTCCCACAAAGACAAAATCACCGGAAATGATGCCCATCGGTTCGCTGGCTCCACCGCCAAGATCCGTAACGAGGTACGATACGTGTTCGGGCGTGTGGCCCGGAGTATGCAGCGCCGTGAAGCGGATGTTGCCCACCTGGAACGTATCGCCATCGCGAAGAAGCACATGGTCGTAGGAAGACCCCTGGAGAAATTCGTATTTCCAGTCGTCGCCGCCTTCGTCGGAGGCGTAGACGCGCACGCCGCGCTCGGCGAACTCGCGAAGACCGGACAGATAGTCGGCGTGGATGTGCGTGTCGGCAGCGGCTACGATGGCCATGCCCTCGCGTTCGGCCAGGGCAATGTACTGGTCTATGTCCCGCTCGGGATCGAATATGATGGCTTCACGCGTAGCCTGGCAGCCTATGAGATAGGCGTATTGTGCCAGTTTCTCATCGAAAATCTGTCGGAAAAGCATGTGTGGGAAGAGGTCAGTGGGGCAGCCACGGCCGGAGCCGGCCGTACGCATATGTGCCCGCCAGCGCGGAAACAATGAGAACCGACATGACGCCGATGCCGTTCCCCAGGAGGGCAAACATGGGGGCGGGACAGGCGCCTGTGAGCGCCCAACCGAGCCCGAAGATGGTGCCCCCCAGCCAGTACTGGGTGCCGAACCGGGAGAGCGGTTGGGCAGGAAGCGCGACAGGCTCCCCGCTGGCGGTGGTCAGGCCCCTACGCCGTATGATACGGATGGATGCGGCGCTCACCGTGATGGCCCCCGCGATGATGCCGTACATGTGGAAAGACTGGAAGCGGAACATTTCCTGGATACGGAACCAGGAAATGACCTCGCCCTTCGTGGCCAGAATGCCGAAGGCGATGCCGAGGAAAAGGTAGGGTAGGAGTGTGCGAAGCGTCATTGTATACAGAAGCTTGGATCCGGCATGCCGGATCGGGGGGTCAGGTGCGGGATGTCAGATTCCGGATGTCAGATTCCGGATGTCACATTCCGGAGAGGAGCAGCGGGAGCAGCAGATGCGTGGCAATCAAGCCGCCCGTGAAGAAGCCAATTATGGCAATGAGGCTGGGGAGTTGGAGTGAGGCCAGCCCCGTGATGGCGTGGCCCGAGGTACAGCCGCGTGCGTATCGGGCGCCAAATCCGATCAGGAAGCCGCCACCTGTCAAGAGTATGAGGCCTTCCAGGCGGCCGAGGCTCTGAAATGATATGATTTCGCGCGGAACGAGCCCCTGGAAATCAGTAATGCCAAGTAGTGCCAGGTCCTGACGGGTCGCCTCCGATATGGCAACGGGATCCGGGTTCTGCATGAAGGTAGCCACGAGTACGCCGCCCAGGAAAATGCCGGCAAGCATGGCCATATTCCAGGCCTCGTCGCGCCAGGAGTGGACGCCGCACATGGTCTGCAGGTTGACGGAAATGTCGAAGCGTTTACTGCCGAGCAGAAGCAGGGCAGGTACAACGAGTCCTATGAGCGGCCCGACAACATACCAGGGCCACGGGCCGGTGAGAATGTCCATTGAAATAAAGGAAAGGGTGTGTTGATACCAGCAATAGATAATAACACGTACTAACCTGTAATAACATGTGTTCCCATGCCGGAATCTACATGCCTTCAAGGCGGATGTCCTTCGCCTCGAGCTGGAGCGATGTGCGCCCGTTCCATGTGTTTTCCTGCACGGCGTAGAGCATTTCAAGCGGCACGCCCGTTGCCTGGCTCTCTGTCACGATATCCAGATGCTTGGCCAGTTTGAATCCGATCACATTCCGCTTGGCGCCGCCCTCGGTGTCCCGGACGGAAAACCGGAGGTGGGACCGGTCTTTGCCGACGGTGGAAATGGGTCCGGTCACGACCAGGTTGCGCGCCAGGAATACGGGAATTTCGTTGTCTGGTCCATAGGGCGCGAATTGCCGAAGCGTTTTCCACAGGCGCTGATCGATCATGGAAACAGGGAGCTCTGCATCCATTTCCAATACCGGCGTCAGAATGTCGGCCGTAATGGCGTTTGAAACGGCTTCCTCGAAGCGCTCGGAAAACGCGTCCACCTGATCGATGGGTAGCGTCACACCGGCCGCAAAATCATGGCCGCCGAACTCGGTCAGCAGATCACTGCACGACTCGAGCGCCTGGTATATGTTGATTCCAGCCACGGAGCGCGCACTGCCCTTGGCCAGCCCGTTCACAGTTGTCATCATGACTGTCGGCCTGAAGTGCCGCTCCACAAGGCGACTGGCCACAATCCCGATTACCCCCATGTGCCAGTCTTCGTTGTGGAGCACGAGCGTATGGCGGTGACCGCGCGCCAGCAGCCGGTCGGCCGCTTCGAACGCCGTTTTCTGGGCCTCGCGGTCGAGTTCGCGCCGCTCCTCGTTGAGCCGCTCGAGCTGCCTGGCCCGCGCCGATGCTTCGATTTCATCGGGCGCCAGCATGAGCGCCACGGCGCGTTCGGCGTTGCCCACGCGACCTGCCGCATTGATCCGCGGGCCGATCGAGAAAATGATCTGCGATGCCGTACACGAGCTGAGCCGAAGCCCGGCTTCCTCGGCGAGCATGCGCAGTCCGACGCGTGTGCCCTGCCTCAGGCGCGCCAGCCCTTCCCGCAGCAGGATCCGGTTCTCGTCGGTGGCCGATACCACGTCGGCGGCCGTACCTAGCGCCACGAGGTCCAGAAAATCCAGCACATTCCCGCGTCGCCGTTTCTGCCGCTCTTCCAGGGCGGCTACAAGTTTGAACGTCAGGCCCACGGCGCAGAGGTCCTTGAATGGATATTCACAGTCGGCGCGCTTGGGATCGAGCACGGCTACGGCGTCGGGAAGCGTATCGAGTGTCGTGTGGTGGTCGCACACAATCAGATCCACACCCAGGCTACGGATGTAGGCCGCCTCTTGGATTGCGGTCACGCCGCAGTCGAGCGCGACAATCAGGTCGGCGCCGCCTGCAACCGCTTCATCTATTCCTTTCTGCGACAGACCATAGCCGTGTTCGAACCGGCTCGGTACGAAGTAGGAGGCGTTGTTGCCAACATCGCGCAGATAGCGGACGAGGAGCGTCGTGGCCGTCGTGCCGTCCACGTCGTAGTCACCGTAGACCACGATGCGCTCATCGCGGTCGAGGGCACGCTGCAGGCGGTCTACGGCGGGCTCCATGTCGCTCATGAGCCAGGGACTGTGCAGGTCAGCCGGTCCAGCCCGGAACCACGTACGGGCGGCGTCGAATGTGGTTATGCCGCGTACGCACAGCGCCCGGGCCAGTGGCTCCGGGATGTTGTTCAGTGCGGCGGCAAGGGCGTTAACGGTCGTCTCGGGTCCGGCAGGCTTCAGCTGCCACTTTCGAGCAGGGCTCGCGGGTGTTCGGCTCTTCATGCCGATTCATACACCGAACCACAATGAAAGATCGCCCGTCGGCGGACGGAATCAGGTCATCTTTCCATCCATGCGTCGGGCAATGCCGAGCGGATTGGCGTCGCGCAATTCCAGGGGCAGGGCCTCCTCCACCATGTCCTGCCAGCAGAAGCGCCGCGTCCATCGGAAAATGGCGGCCGTTCCCACGGCCGTCTCCCGACCGTCGCTTGTCGCCGGATACGGACCACCATGCACCATGGCGCTGCAGACTTCGACGCCGGTCGGGAAGCTGTTCAGCAGCAAACGCCCCACGCGGCTCCGGAGAGCACTCACCAGCGTCTCACTCAGAGGGCGGTCCGACTCATCGTAGTGGATGGTGCCGGTGAGCTGTCCCTCCATGCGGCGAATGACATCCGCCAGGGCATCGAGAGATGTGTAGGTAACGAGCGTTGTGGCCGGCCCGAATGCTTCTTCGGCCAGACGGCTGTCTGCGGCGAAGGCTTCGAGCGTTGTTTTGAAAACGAACGGTGCCATGGAAGCGCCGCCGTCGTCCTGCCCCCCGGCGGAATCTGAACCCGCGGCACCTACGACAATTTCCAGGTCGTCGCGTCCGGTCCGCGCTGCCACGCTGGCTGCGAACGATTCGGCAATTCCCCGGTGCAGGGCCGTACCGCCCTTGACATCGGCCAGTGCGGCGGAGAGTTCCTTCGCAAAGGCGTCGGCCGTGTCTTGCGGAACGAAAACGAGTCCGGGGTTGGTGCAGAACTGACCTGCGCCGAGCGTCACGCTGCCCGCCAGCCCCTTGGCAATGGCTGCGGCGCGGCCCGAGGCGGCGCCGGGAAGCAGGACGACGGGATTGATGCTCGACATTTCCGCGAACACGGGAATCGGCTCGGGCCGCGCCGCAGCCACGTCAGCGAGGGCAAGCCCACCCCGCCTCGAGCCGGTAAAGCCCACGGCCCTGATGGCCGGGTGCTTTACCAGCGGCACACCCACCTGCTGGCCCGTTCCCTGCAACAGAGAAAAGACGCCATCCGGCATGCCCGTCTTGTCCGCAGCGCGGAGTATGGTATTGGCAACGACCTGGCTTGTGCCGGGGTGCGCCCAGTGGGCGACGGCGACGACCGGGCACCCCGCGGCCAGCGCCGATGCCGTGTCCCCACCCGCCACCGAAAAGGCGAGCGGAAAGTTCGATGCGCCGAAGACAGCGACCGGACCAAGCGGGATGAGCATGGAGCGGACGTCAGGCTTCGGGAGGGGCTCGCGGTCTGGCTTCGCCCGCTCGATGCGGGCATCGACCCAGGAGCCCTCCTCGATGAGATCGGCGAACATGCGAAGCTGTCCCATGGTCCGCCCCAGTTCTCCACCGGCGCGTGCCGCGGGTAGTGCGGTTTCACGCGGAACAAGCGCTACGATTTCGTCTCGGACGCTTTCGAGCTCGTCCGCAATGGCGCGCAGAAAAGCTGCCCGCCCTCTGGCCTGCATGGCGCTGAACGGGCCGAATGCCCGGCCTGCTGCCTCGGCGGCGTGGCGAATCTGCTTGGGTGAAGACACCTCATAGCTGGTTTCGTGGGCCTTTCCGGTGGCAGGATTGACGGCTTGGACAGTGGCGTTCGACATGAAATACAGGGCTTGAATGAAAAAGGGCAGATACGGTCGTAGATTGAGGTTCAAACTACACGAACGGCGTGTCCGTAGTCAACAGCACGCGGGCACTCTTCGCAAATCAACCACCCTTCGCAATTCAACATGTAACGTCTGAGCCGGTGTCCGGTGCCTCACAATACGACGCGTGGTATGAGACGGAGCGCGGCCGCTGGATCGGGGGCTTGGAAACGGCGCTCATTCTGCGGATGCTCCATCCGCGGCCCGCGGAATCGCTGCTTGACGTTGGTTGTGGCACGGGGTACTTCACGCGGAAGCTGGCCGCAGAGATGAGCGGGCCCGTCGTGGGCCTCGATCCTGACGAGGAGCGGATTGCGTTTGCGCGGCGCCGTGCGTGCTGCGGTGAGACCTACCAGACGGGCAGTGCACTCGATATTCCCTTCGCGTCGAAGAGCATGGACCTGGCCATGTCCATCACGGCGCTCTGTTTCATATCCGGCGAAGA
The DNA here is from genome assembly GCA_002787815.1 of Bacteroidetes bacterium CG12_big_fil_rev_8_21_14_0_65_60_17. Lineage (GTDB taxonomy): Bacteria > Bacteroidota > Rhodothermia > Rhodothermales > UBA10348 > 1-14-0-65-60-17. The sequence continues at coordinate 91,410 of PCUY01000074.1, forward strand.
TGGGGCCGTGTCGGAAATGGTCCGTGTGGCGCGGCGGCGCGTGGCCATGGGACTGCTCGGGTCGCACAGCCTGCTGTTCGCAGAGAAGGGGCGCGGCGGGGGCCGGGGTGCATACCACGGCGCGCGCTGGCATACAGCGCGCGCCGCACGGGAGCTTGCGATCGGCGCAGGACTGCGGAATGTAGCCGTGCGCAGCGCCGTGTTTTTTCCGTCGGGCTCGGCCTTGGCGCGGCGAGCCGAGCGCATCGTGCCAGAGCGCACGCCGTTTGGCGGCTTTCTGCTCGTAACGGGCGACGTGCGGTAGGTCGGCGACGTACCGTCGCTCGGCGTTGTGCCACAGGCGGGGTCAGGCAGTTCAGTGCGTCTGCGGCGCGCCGCCCACCCAGAGGGTCTCCAGATCGCGCGTGCCCAACCAGTAGGTCAGATCCCGCGGATGATCCACGTTCCAGATTGCCAGGTCGGCGCGCCTGCCCGCAGCGAGCACGCCGCGGTCGGCAAGGCCGAGCGCCCTCGCGGCATGCTGCGTGGCGCCCCGCAGGCACTCCTCGGGCGTAAGGCCGAAAAGGGCCGCTGCGAGCGACATGGCCGAGCGGAGCGAGGCCACAGGAGACGTGCCGGGATTGCAGTCCGTAGCGACGGCAATCGGCACACCCTCCCTCCGCATGGCCGCTACCGGTGGCGCCTGTGTTTCTCCGAGCACGAGGAAGGCACCCGGTAGCAGCACAGCCACGCATCCGGCCGCCGCCATGGCGCGCACACCCGCCTCCGAGGAGTATTCAAGGTGATCGGCCGAAAGCGCGCCGTGCCTGGCGGCCAGCCCGGCGCCGCCCCCCGACGAGAGCTGATCCGCGTGCAGGCGCACCGGCAGGCCGAGAGTGCGCGCTTTGGTGAACATGCGGTCCACCTGCTCGGGGCCGAACGCAATCGACTCGAGGTACGCATCTACCATGTCCACGAGCCCCTCGGTGTGCGCGGCGGGCAGGATCTCATCACAGATCAGATCCACATAGGCGTCCATTCGGCCTTCGAATTCAGGGGGCAGGGCGTGGGCGGCGAGGAGCGTACGGCGCACCGAAATGCCCGCTTCCCGGCCGAGCTCGGTGGCCGCGCGGAGCATGCGCAGTTCGGTGTTTCGGTCCAGGCCGTAGCCGGACTTGATCTCGACGGTTGCGCATCCATCGGCCATGAGGGCGCCGAGCCGGGGGCGCGCCGCGCGGACGAGGGCGTCCAGGCTGGCCGTGCGCGTCGCCCGGACGGACGACATGATGCCGCCGCCACGGCGCGCTATGTCCCCGTAGCTGGCTCCGCCGAGGCGCTCTTCGTATTCTTCCGCGCGGCTGCCACCGAAGACCAGGTGCGTATGGCAGTCAATGAGGGCCGGTGTGATCCATCGTCCCTCCCCGTCGACGGCGTCGCGGGCCTCTCCTGCGGGCAGCGCGGTCAATGGCCCCACCCAGGCAATCGTGTCGCCTTCGAGGGCAATGGCGCCGTTATGGACAGCGCCGTACCGAGCCGGGCCAGTCATCGTGGCAAGATGTACATTCGTTATGAGTACGTCCCATTCGGGCATGACAGCACACTGTTCAGCACATAATTGACAGATACGAGCGTTCCGCAATGTAGCACCAAAGCGGGAGGCATGGAACGGGGAAAGCAATGAAAACGAGCGCGACTGAAACCATTTTTGCTGCGTGGGCGCGCCTGCCTGGCGGGTGGGCGCGCAGCGTGCGGCTCACGGTCGCGGCCGGCCGGTTCGCCTCGGTTGAGCCGGATCAGCGTCCCGGACCCGGCGATATTCGGGTAGATACGGCGCTTCCCGGCCTTGTCAACGCACACAGCCATGCATTCCAGCGGGCGCTTGTGGCGCGCTCGGAGGCGCCCGCGCAGGCTGCTCCAGGCGAATTTGCCGGTGGAGACGATGTCGGCTCCGCTGTCCGCTCGCCACGGGTCGATTCGTTTTGGTCGTGGCGCGAGGCCATGTACGACCTGGCCGCGCGTATGTCTCCGGATGCGCTGCGCGTGGTGGCGCGGCAGCTCTACGCCGAACTGCTCGCGGGGGGGTATACGAGCGTCGTCGAGTTCCATTACCTCTTCGCCGCAGAACCGGGGGAGCCGGGGTCACGCCGGGGAGCCCGGGTCATGATGGAGGCTGTGGCCCAGGCGGCCCGCGATGTTGGAATCCGGCTCATCTGGGTGCCCGTCCTCTACGCCTATTCCGGGTTCGGGGATGCGCCACCGGGCCCCGGTCAGCGTCCCTTCGTGCTGGCCGAAGACGATTATGTGGCGCATCTGGAGGAAGCCATGGAATTGGAGGGCGCGCTGTGCCGCGTGGGTGCGGGTGTTCACAGCCTGCGGGCCGCGTCGATGGATATGACGCAGCGCGTGGCGGCGTGGGCCCGCGGAAAAGGCCGGCCCATGCACATCCATATCGCGGAGCAGCCGGCCGAGATTGAAGCCTGTCTCAAGGCAACGGGGCAGCGGCCGGTGTCCTTCCTGCTCGCTGAGGCGCGGCCCGATGCGTCCTGGTGCCTGGTGCACGCCACGCACATGGACGCGTCGGAACGGGACATGCTGGCCGCAACGGGCGCGGCCGTCTGCGTCTGCCCGACAACGGAGGCCAATCTGGGCGACGGGCTCTTTGGCCTCGCGCCGTGGCTTGCCGCTCGCGCACCGCTTGCCATCGGGTCGGACAGCCAGGTCGGCACGAACGCGTACGATGAGCTCCGCTGGCTTGAGTACGGTCAGCGCCTGGCAAGTGGCACGCGGAATGTGGCATCGCACGCCGAGGGCCAGGGGCGCGGCGCAGCGCGCTGCAGGCCGACGGCCGATGTGCTCTTCGACGCTGTTCTCCGGGGCGGGCACCGCGCGGCGGGGCTCGGTGGGGAGACGGAACGGATCGGGTTGGTGGCGGGCGCCGCGGCGGATCTCGTGGCATTCCGGGACGAGGCGGCGCGCTTTGCCGGCCACGCGGACGCGTCGCGATTATCGGCCCTTGTCTTCTCGGCGACCCCTCCGCGGGCGGACCGCGTCATGACGGCCGGGCGTTGGGTTCTCGCGGAAGGAGCCTGTCCGGGCCTTGCCGCATTGCGTCTATCGGAATTCGGCAGTATGATGGACTCGTGGTTCCAAGCGTGAACCATCAACCAGAAATCCGACGCCATCATGACTGACAATGTATACTGGGTCCTTGTGGCCAACGTGAACGAAGGAAAACAGGAGGCTCTGCGGAAACTGGCATCGAAATTCGTTGCGCAGACGCAGTCGGAGCTCAGGGCGCTGGCCTACGAGTGGTCGTTCTCCGACGATGCGAGTCGACTGCACATCTACGAGCGCTACACCGACAGCGAGGCGGCGCTCGCTCATCTGGCCAAAGTGGGCCCCGTGCTCGGGGAGCTACTGGCGCTTGTGACGCCCGTTCGGCTTGACTGCTATGGACGCGTCTCAGACGCATTTCGCGACGCCACGAAGGACCTCCCGATGGTGTATTACACCCAGTTCGACGGGTTCACGCGGTAACGGGTTCTGACGTAGTGTTACCAGGCCCTGCTGCGGATGCGGGCGTGGCTGCGGTGCCTACCGGGGCTACTTCAGGCGGCGCTTTCGCGCTTTGGCACCGTTGATACCGGGGGCAGGTGTGTGCTTGGAGGGCACGCGCTTGCGGGGTGGTTTCGTGCCTCCCTGCTGGCCAGGCGTGGAAATATCGAGCTTCCGGCCGCAGACCCAGACGTTCTTGAGTGCCAGAAACACATCCTTTGGCATACCGGCGGGCATATCCACCAGGCTGTGATCATCCCGGATATCGATCTGGCCGATGTAGCGGGCATCGAGGCCCGTTTCGTTGGCGATAGCGCCCACCAGGTTGCCGGGCTTCACGTCGTGTGATTGGCCGACCTCCACGCGGTAGGTAAGCATGCCGACGCGGCTTCCCGGTTCTCTGCTTTCCGGGTCGCGGCGGCCACTTTGGTCGCCCGATCGACTGCGCTCTCCGCGTCCGGAGCGATCAGGTCGATCAGAACGGCCGTTCCTGGTCTCAGCCTTGAGCACGAGATCGCGTCCGCCGAGAGCCATTTTGGCCAGGGCGGCAGCGATTTCAATGGCTGGTACGTCATGATCGGCCTGGTACTGCTCGACGAGTCGTTGCAGGAAATCGAGCTCGCCCGCGGCGAGGGTGTCCGTTATACCTTGCTTGAAATCGGCAATGCGCTTGTTGGATACCATTTCCACGGTCGGCAGCTTCATGGGCTCAACCTTCTGGCGCGTGGCGCGCTCAATGGCCTGCAGCATGCGCCGCTCCCGCGGGGCCACGAACAGGATGGCTTTTCCCTGGCGTCCGGCGCGGCCGGTCCGGCCAATACGGTGGATATAGGACTCCGTGCCGTGCGGGATGTCGTAGTTCACAACGTGCGTAATGCGGTCCACATCCAGACCGCGGGCCGCCACATCGGTCGCAACCAGGATATCCAGGCTGCCCGACTTGAGGCGCTCGACCATCTGCTCCCGGTGGGGCTGCGCCATGTCGCCATTGAGGGCCGCCGCAGAATATCCGCGCGCCTCCAGTCTTTCGGCCAACTCGGTTGTAGCTACTTTCGTCCGCACGAAGATGAGCATGCCCTCAAAGGGCTCGACCTCGAGGATCCGGGTGAGCGCATCGAGTTTGTGCATGCCGCTGACGAGCCAGTAGGTCTGCTCAATGAGGGCGGCGGTGGCTGTTTTGGCCTTGATCGCTATCTCATGGGCGTTGGACAGATGTTTTTTGGCAATACGGACAATCTGCGTGGGCATGGTCGCCGAGAAGAGCGCAATCTGTCGCGTGGGGGGCGTCTGTTCGAGCACCCATTCCACATCGTCAATGAATCCCATGCGCAGCATTTCGTCGGCCTCATCGAGGACGAGGGCCTGTAGCGCATCGAGCTTCAGCGTACCTTTGCGCATGTGGTCCATGACACGTCCCGGTGTGCCTACGATGGCCTGTACACCGCGCTTGAGCTGGCGTATCTGCCCGCCGTAGGCCTGGCCGCCATAGACGGGAAGCACATGGAATCCGGGCAGATGGTGTGCATAACGCTGCAGGGCCTCGGCCACCTGGATGGCCAGCTCACGGGTCGGCGTGAGCACGAGGAGCTGCACGTTGCGGCTCGAGAGGTCAATCCGTGCGAGCAGCGGCAGCGCGAAGGCTGCCGTCTTGCCAGTACCCGTCGGGGCGCGACCTACCAGGTCGCGCCCCTCCAAGAGCGGCCCAATGGCCTCTTCCTGGATGGGGGATGGCGTTTCGTAGCCGACGTCGCGGATGGCCGCCATGAGTGGCTCCGGGAGGTTGAAGTCCGAAAAGGTCATGCTGATTTACCGCCTGCGCCGCGAGGAGCGGGAACTGGATGAACGTCCGCCAGAGGATGAGCGGCCGTTTGAAGATGCTCGGCTGCCGGATGAGCGGCCATTGGATGAACGACCACCGGAAGCGCGGCCCCCGGAGGACGAGCGACCTGCGGATGATGTGCCGCGCTGCGGTCCGTCGGCGTGCCTCGTGGCAATCCGTTCGTCGTGATAGGCGTGCTCCGTATCTACCGTGACTTTCTGCCGGATGATGTGCTCAATGGCGTGCAGGTAGGCGATTTCGTCGAAGTCGCAGAAGGAGAGGGCAGCGCCATCGGCACCAGCGCGGGCCGTGCGGCCAATGCGGTGGACGTAGCTTTCCGGTTCGTTCGGGAGATCGAAATTGATGACGTGGCTGACATCGTCCACGTCAATGCCGCGCGATGCGATGTCGGTGGCGACGAGGACCCGCGTGCGGCCGTCCTTGAAGCCTTCGAGGGCGCGCTGGCGTGCCGTCTGGGACTTGTTGCCGTGGATGGCATCGCTGCCAATGCCCCGCTGGCCCAGGAATTTGGCCACGCGATTCGCGCCGTGCTTCGTGCGCGTGAAGACAATGGCGCGGTCGAGCGCGGGGTTGTCGAGAAGATCGTGCAACAGCTCGCGCTTGTTGGCTTTTTCAACGAAGAGAACGCGCTGGGACACCTTTTCGGCGGTTGTTGCTTCCGGCTTGATGTCAATGCGCTCGTAATCGTGAAGCAGCTCGGAGGCGAGTTTCGTGATGGCCTGCGGCATGGTAGCCGAAAAGAAGAGTGTCTGGCGGCGCGGGGGCAGCTCGGACACGATCTTGTTGACGTCGCGGATAAAGCCCATGTCGAGCATGCGGTCGGCTTCGTCGAGGACGAAGATTTCCACCGAGCCCAGGTCAATCCAGCCCTGGTCAATCAGATCGAGCAAACGACCGGGCGTGGCAATCAGTGTGTCGACGCCGCGCCGCATGGCCTGTACCTGCGGGTTCTGTCCCACGCCGCCGAATACGACGGTGTGACTCAGACGGAGATGCTTGCCGTAGGCGGTCATGCTCTCGCCAATCTGAATGGCGAGTTCACGCGTCGGCGTAAGGATAAGTGCGCGCGGGGCGCGGGGTTCGGGCCGGCGCCGCCTGGCGTCGAGCTGCTGCAGGATGGGCAGCGTGAAGGCAGCGGTCTTGCCGGTGCCGGTCTGGGCCACGCCAAGCACGTCACGGCCTTGGGCCGCGTGTGGAATGGCTGCAGCCTGTACGGGGGTGGGTGTGTCGTAGCCTTGGGCCGCAACAGCACGCAGAAGGGGCTCAATGAGTCCCAAATCGGAAAAAGAAGTCAAAAAATCGGGGGAAAGAGTGCGGTCGCGCCGCCGTCGGAATAGAGCTGGAGCACCAGGATGGGGCGGTCAGATGTGAATGCTGGCGCCGCCTGCGCGAATCCTGGATGCTGTTGGCCAATTTGGGCCAGTCAAATAGAATGCTACCTATTGGGGATAGTTCCCCGCATGGGCACCCGAACGGGCACCACGGAATGGAAAAGGTGTGGGCGATGTAGGATTCGAACCTACGACCTCCTGTGTGTAAGACAGGCGCTCTAACCAACTGAGCTAATCGCCCCCTGGCACGTGGAGCGGGAAACGGGATTCGAACCCGCGACCCTCAGCTTGGGAAGCTGATGCTCTACCAACTGAGCTATCCCCGCGAGCACAGTATATTACTCTGGTTTTCCGTGAAAGTCAATGCATGTTGTTGATATGCTCCGCATGTTCCGTATCTTCATCCGTCTATGCTGATTTCCCAAATCATCTGATCTCCCGTATCACACAGTCATGAAGAGAACGTACCAACCCAGTAGACGCAAACGGGCCAATAAGCACGGATTCCGCTCCCGCATGGCCACCAAGAACGGTCGTCGTGTTCTGGCGCGTCGCCGCGCGAAGGGCCGCACGAACCTGTCGATCAGCGATTCAAAGCCCGGCAAGTAACGTGCAGGGCCGGTTTCCGCGCTCAGCCCGCCTGAAACGGCGGCGGCTCATCCGGGAACTTTTTGACCGCGCGGCTACCGGCACCATGTCATTCGGTGTGGGCTGCATCCGCGTCATGGCGCGCCGCGTCCCCTCCGATGAGGCTGGCCCCGGCCACGCGGTGAGAGCCGGATTTGCCGTTCCCAAAAAAACAGGCCATGCCGTGCGCAGAAACCGGATCCGGCGCATAATGCGGGAAACCTGGCGGGAAAAGTATTCATTCCGGGGCGAAGAAGACACGCTTGCCGCCGACAACGTCGCACAGACAGATGTACTCACGGTCATGTTCCTTTTTCGGAACCCGGGTGCAACGGAAGAGGACCTTCGGCGTGACATGAGGGTTGCGGCAGGATGGCTCCGGACGGCGGCCGCTTCAGCGCGTTCCCAATCCCACCCACATTTCGACAGTCAAGCCCGTGGATAGAAACGTCGTTACAGCGACCGTGCTGATCGCCATCATCATGGTGGTGTGGCTCATGTGGCTCACGCCGCCGCCCCCACCAGTGGATGGACCGGTAGATGCGCCCGCCCAGGAAAACGTAACCGGACAGAACAGTGATCCGGGTCAGACTGCGGGTCAGGATTCGGCGGCGGAACGGCGCACGGCTGACCGCGAGTCCGAAATCCGCGAAGCGCCGCAGCGCGTGGGTTCGGTGATCCGCGTGGCAGATGGCGACTCGCTCGTTACGCCAGCCCGTGGGCGCGCCGAGCAGCGCTTCCGCGTGGAAAACGATTTGTATACGGCCGTGCTGTCCTCGCACGGCGGGACGTTCACGTCGTTTGAACTCGGCGAGTTCACGATTGCCGGATCGGAGCGCCCCGTGCAGCTTGTAGACACAACAAAAGCGGGCGCGCTGGGACTTATTTTCACGTCCCCCGCATCGCGCATCTACGATACGCGGGCCCTTCATTTCGATTCGTCTCGCCGGGACACGCTCATCCGCGTCTCGGGAGCCGGGGAAACGCTCACCTTCACGACGCGGATTGCCGGCGGCCAGGTGCGCTACGTCTACACCTTCCGGCCAGACACGTACGAGGTCGGCCTCCGCGTGGAGCTCGATGCACCGGAAACGTTCGTCACGCCGCAGGGCTACGAGCTGGCCTGGAATGGCGGCATTCCCTTCACCGAGAAGAACATCGAGTCGAGCTCGGCGCAGTCGGGCGCCTATGCGCGCAGTGGCGGCGAGGTCGAGGCCGTCCAGGTGGCATCGGATCCGTACGGCGAGAAGACGCTCAACGGAGCGGTGGATTGGGTAGCGGTCAAGAGCAAGTATTTCACGGTCGCCATCATGCCGCAGGCCACGACGCGCGGCGCCGACCTGATCGGGGAGCGCTTCGGCGACGTGTCGCAGACCTACCTGCGGCACGACTACGTGGCGAGTCTGCGCATGCCGCTTCCGGATGCGGGGGGCGTGGCCGGAGGCGGGCATGATTTCACCATGTATATGGGACCCATGGAGGTACGGCGCATTTCGCGCTACAACGTGGACCTCTATGACATGGTCGACTACGGGTGGGACTTTTTCGAGGTCATCACGCGGCCGCTGGCCAAGTTCGTGTTCACGCCGGTCTTTGATTTCATGGCCCGGTTCGTGCCCAACTACGGGCTCGTGATCATTCTGCTCTCGCTGCTCATCAAGCTCGTCCTCTCGCCGCTCACGAAGAGCTCCTTCCGCAGCATGGCAAAGATGAAAGAGCTGCAGCCGCGCATGGAGGCCATCAAGGAGAAGTACCCGGACGATCCGACGAAGCAGCAGCAGGCCATGATGAAGATGTACAAGGAGACGGGAGTGAATCCGCTCGGCGGATGCCTGCCGATGCTGCTCCAGTACCCGATCATCATTGCGCTGTGGCAGTTCCTGCCGCAGGCCATTGAGATCCGGCAGCAGGGCTTCCTGTGGGCGGCTGACCTTTCGGCACCAGATGTGATTCTGCAGCTTCCCTTCACGATTCCCTTTTTCGGGGATTTCGTGGCGGGCTTCACGCTTCTCATGGGTATTTCGATGGTCTTCCAGATGAAAATCCAGATGGCATCGACGCCCTCGAACGCACAGGCCAAGATTTTCACGTATGTGATGCCGGTCATGCTGTTCGTGATTTTCAACCGCCTGGCGAGTGGTCTGAGCCTCTACTATCTGTGCTACAACGTGCTCACGGCGCTGCAACAGCGGCTCATCAACCGCCAGATTGCGGCCGAGAGTGAGGCGGCCAAGGCCGCAGGTGATGGCGTCGGCGCGGCGGGCGCATCCAGCGGAAATAAAGCGCCCAGAAAATCGCGGTTCAAGAAAGCGGCGCCACTCAGCAAGACCGGGAAGACGAAGCGTTCCTACCTTTCGTCAAGCAAGAAACGGAAGTAACGCCGTGCATGAGGGGACGATTGTGGCGCTTGCCACACCGCGGGGCCAATCGGCGCTCGCGGTGATTCGCATGTCGGGGCCCGAAGCGATTTCGGTGGCCGACCGGGTGCTCTCGGGCGTGGATCTCGCGGCATCCGAAAGCCATCGCCTGCACGTGGGAAGCGTGCGGGACGCCGACGGCGCAGCGCTCGACCAGGTGGTGGCTGGGATTTTCCGGGCGCCGCAGTCGGCGACGGGCGAGGATGTGGTTGAGATCACGTGCCATGGGGGCGATGTCGCGGCAACGCTTGTCATGTCGCGCCTTGTGGAAGCGGGGGCGCGGCAGGCCGGTCCGGGAGAATTCACGCGACGGGCATTCATGAACGGAAAGATGGATCTGGCGCAGGCCGAAGCCATTGCCGATCTGATCCATGCTCGCAGCGAGCGTGCGCATCGTGTGTCGGTGGCGCATCTGTACGGGCGCTATTCGGAGCTCATCCGTTCTTTCCGGGAGGACATGCTCGATCTGGTTTCGCTCATCGAGCTCGAAATGGATTTTACCGACGAGGACGTGGAGTTTGCGGACAGGCGGCGGCTCGATGCGCTCCTGGAGCGCGGGCTTTCGCTGCTTGGCGAGCTGGAGGCATCGTACCGCTACGGGCGGACGCTCTCGGACGGCATCCGCGTGGCCATTGCCGGGCGTCCGAACGCGGGCAAGTCTACACTGCTCAATGCGCTCGTGGGCGCAGACCGGGCCATTGTGTCGGCAGAAGCCGGAACGACGCGGGACAGTATCGAGGCGGAATCGCTGGTCGATGGGCACCGGATTGTGTGGGTAGATACGGCGGGGGTGCGCGCCTCCGGCAGTGCGATCGAGGCCGAAGGGGTGGAGCGCGCGCGGCGCGTAGCCGTCGGGGCGGATGTGGTGCTCTACGTGGTCGATGCCAAGGCGGGCATGCTCGACGTGGAGCGGCAATGGCTCGCCGGGGTCGATGCGGCGGCGTACGTCATGCTCTACAACAAGCGGGATCTGATGCCGCGCGAATGGACGCCGCCCCAGGGCAGTTTGGCCGTGTCGGCGACGTCGGCCGTGTCCGAGGCCGGGGCGGCGGAACGGGGCGGGTTGCAACCGGTACTTCATGCCGTGCTGGAAGCGGGCGGCGCAACGGGCGCAACGACCGATGAGCATCGCACGGTGACAAGTGCCCGCCACGCGGCGCATATCCGGGCGGCGCATGAAGCGCTTCGGCGCGCCGCCAATGCGTTTCGCTCGGGCGTAAGCCAGGATGCGCTCTCGATGGATCTGCGCGCGGTGCTCGATGAGCTCGGAATGATCACGGGTGAGATCACGAACGAGGATGTACTGGCCCGGATATTCTCGCGCTTCTGTATTGGCAAGTAAAAGGGAGACAAGGAGTTAGGTGGAACTTGGATATGACTGACCAGGCGTTTGATGTGATTGTCGTGGGCGGTGGCCATGCGGGTGCGGAGGCAGCTTCGGCAGCCGCCCGCTCGGGTGCGCGCACGCTGCTCGTGTCAATGAGCCTGGAGGCGCTCGGGCGCATGTCGTGCAACCCGGCCATCGGGGGGATCGGAAAAGGACAGATTGCCCGCGAGGTGGATGCGCTCGGCGGGATCATGGGCCTCGCGACAGATGAAAGCGCGCTGCAGTTCCGGATGCTCAACCGCTCAAAGGGGCCCGCCGTCTGGTCGCCGCGCGCGCAGTGCGACCGCCAGGCGTATGCCGCGGCCGTGCGGCGTCACCTGGAGCGCGAAGCGAATCTCTTCATGCGTGCCGACATGGTGACGGATCTGGCGGTCGAGGATGGGCGCGTCGTGGGCGTTGAGACGCAGCTTGGCATGCGCATTGCCGCGCGGGCCGTCGTGCTCACGAGCGGTACGTTCATGAACGGGATCATCCACGTGGGTGCGAAGCAGTACGGGGGCGGGCGCATGGGAGAGGGTGCATCGAAGGGGCTGACGGGCGCGCTGCACCGGCTGGGTTTTGAGAGTGGGAGGCTGAAGACGGGTACGCCTCCGCGCATTGACGGCCGGACCATTGATTATGGCGCGCTGGAGGAGCAGTCGGGCGACGAGGTGCCAGCGCCGTTTTCCTACATGACGGACGCGGTCACGACGCGCCAGCGCAGCTGCTGGATTACGTATACAAGTCCCGAAGTTCATGACATCCTGCGCTCGGGCTTCGATGACAGTCCCATGTTTTCCGGGCGCATCCAGGGGACGGGGCCCCGCTACTGCCCATCGATTGAAGATAAGATTGACCGGTTCGCCGACAAAAACCAGCACCAGCTGTTCCTGGAGCCTGAGGGGTGGGATACCGAAGAGGTCTACGTAAACGGCTTTTCGACAAGCCTTCCCGAGGAAACGCAGCGGCAAGCGCTGGCGCGCATTCCGGGTTTGGAGCGCGCCCACGTGCTGCGGCCGGGCTACGCCATTGAATATGACTACTTTCCGCCGCATCAGCTGCGCTACACACTCGAGACAAAGCGCGTTCGGGGTCTGTTCTTTGCCGGTCAGATCAACGGCACAACGGGGTATGAGGAGGCCGCGGCCCAGGGGCTGATGGCCGGGCTGAATGCAGGCCGGTACGCCGTGGGCGGGGTCACGGCGCCCGCCGGTATGGCCTCTTATGGTGCGGCGTCCGAGGGGATTGTGCTGAAGCGCTCCGAGGCGTACATCGGCGTTTTGATTGACGACCTGGTGGCCAAGGGCACGGAGGAGCCCTACCGGATGTTTACGTCCCGCGCCGAACACCGCATGCTGCTCAGGCAGGATAATGCCGACGACAGGCTGACCGACATGGCAGCGTCGTGGGGCCTTGTCGGTGAGGAGCGGATGGCGCGCCTTGCGGCGCGGAGGCGCTCGGCGCAGCGCCTCACGCAGTGGCTGGAGTCGACTAATGCGCAGCCGGACGTCGTGAACGACTGGCTGGCATCGCTCGGAACGTCCCCCATCGTACGTCCGGAGCGGCTTTCGCGGCTGGTTTTGCGCCCTGAAGTGTCACTTTCGGCGCTGATCGAGCGGTGCGGTCCGTATCAGGGGGAGGAGCCGCTCCTCACGGGCCCGAATGGCGTCGTGGAGCTCGTGGAGACGAATTTCAAGTATGCCGGGTACGTGGAGCGCGCGCAGGACGAGTTGGACCGCTTTGAGCGCACGGAGGCGCAAGCCCTGCCCAGGAATATCGCCTACGATCAGATAAAGAGCCTCTCCATGGAAGCACGGGAGAAGCTGCAGCGCATTCAGCCGGACAATCTGGGCCAGGCATCGCGCATTTCGGGCGTCAGTCCTGCCGATATATCCGTACTCATGATGCTTGTGAAGGCGGGGCGGGTGCCGAGCGCGCCGGTGGAAGCAAAGTGAATGTTACACGTGAAGCAATGGGGGGTGGATGGTACCTCGTGCCGCGTGTTGGGACGGAAATGTTTCACGTGAAACAATGTGGGGGTGAACGGTGTCCTTTGCCGCGTGTTGGGACGGAAATGTTTCACGTGAAACAATGTGGGGGCCAAGGATGCCGCTGATGCCTCCCATACCGCTGTCGGAACAGCAGGAAGAGCGTCTGCGCTCCTTTGAACGATTGCTTTGCGATGTGAATCAGCGCTTCAATCTGGTTTCGCGGGGCGAGGAAGGTGCTATCTGGGAGCACCACATTCTGCACTGCTTGGTGTGCGCTGTGCGCGGCGCACCGCGCCGCGGCTGTGTCGTGGACTGGGGAACAGGCGGCGGTCTGCCCGCCATTCCGCTCTCGATCGCGTGGCCGGAGACACCTGTTTTCGCGGTCGATTCCAACGCCAAGAAGACGCGGGCCGTGACGCTCTTTGCGCGCCGCCTGGGCCTTGACAACTGCACGGCGGTGCCTGTCCGCGCCGAGCAGATTACGGCCCGTGACTTTCGAGAGGCACCTCCTGACGGGCGTCCGTACGAGGACCACGGCTCGCTTCTTTCCGTTTCCCGCGCCACGGCGCCGCTTTCGACGCTCTGGGCGTGGCACGAACGGGCGCGCGGCCTGCGTGCGCCGGGCGATAGAGGACCAGAGGGGCGTGCTGAGAGAGCAGCGGGCCTGGACACGCCCTCAGGAGCACAGCCGGCAGCGTCGGGCCCCGCGCCGTGGGAGCCGGGTCTACTATGTCTCAAGGGCGGGGATCTGCGGGAAGAACTGGGCGCGTTTGCATGGCAGTATCCCCAGGCGCAGGTGCGCGCATACGATGTCCGTGACTACCTTGACGATCCCTGGTTCGAGACCAAAAAACTGCTGCACATAACCGAACCCCATGGCACAGAATCCTGACAAGGAAGGCACGCGAACGGACCGGCTGTTTGCCATGATCCTGCTCCTGCAGCAGCGCCCGAGCATGACATCGCGCGATCTGGCCGAGTATTTTGGCGTAAGCCGGAGGACGATATTCCGCGATTTGCGCTCACTTACCGATTCCGGCGTGCCCCTTGCGTATTCGGAGGGCGGAGGCTATGAAATACTCGAAGGGTACCAGCTACCGCCCCTCATGGTGACCGCGCGTGAGGCGGCCACGCTGCTCGTCGGCACCGAGTTCATGAAGCTCCAGGGTGAAACGGCGCTTGGCCGGGACGCCGAAGAAGTGGCGCTCAAGATCAAGGCCGTGCTACCGCGCGAAGTCAAGGATTTCGTGAGTACGCTTCTTGACCGCACCGTACTCGATCCGTTCTGGACGCAGGCCGTGGCGCATGAGGCGGAAGAAACGGAGCGCTGGCACAAGGTCAGCGAGGCTGTAGCCCGAGGGCAACGTGTGGTCATGGAATACTGGGTGGAGAGCCGGAAGGAGCTGACGAAGCGGCGCGTGGACCCGCTTGGACTCGTCTACTACACCGACCACTGGAATCTGATTGCCTTTGACCATCTGCGCAGTGAAGTCCGCAACTTCCGCTTGGACCGCGCCAAGAGCCTTTTTGTGTTGAGCGAGCGCTTCACCTGGCCTGAGGGGTTTGATCTGCCAGCGTATCTACTCGAGCGTGGTATGGGTGCCGACGCGCCACAGATCACGGTCGACGTGGCGCGCAACGTGCTTCGCCGCTTCGAGGCTGAACTGCCGGCGCGGCTGGAGCGGGAAAATGCGTCTCTTCCGCCGGAGCCAGCGGACGAGGGTAGGGATCCGGTGCGCGTCACCTTCCAGTTTGACAACCTGGACTACATGGCGGCGTGGCTGCTCCGCTTTTCGGCCGATGTGACAATCATTTCGCCCGATGCGCTCATCGACCGGCTGCGCTCCGCACTGTCAGCCATCGCCAGCAAATACGAATAAAAAGTAATGATTTTTGTGGCATGTTTGTAATATATCTATAATATATTACCGCGCAACGCGTTACAGCCACTACAAGCGCACTTCGGACCGCCTGAGACGCGCAAAATTCATCAGGACCGGGTGAGCATGTGACCGCGTGCGGTCTGAGCGCCTTCCAATCCGGCCCGCTCCAGGGCATCAGATGCAATGTGACCAAGCACCCCGCAGGCCTCGTCGATCGTAGCCACCTCCTGGACAATGGCGCGAAGCTTCCGGCTGCGACTCTCCTTGAGTACGTAGCGTTGGTTGAGTTCGGCAAGCGCCGCGAGCAGCGGATGGAAGAGATGTTCGAAGAACCACGGATCCTCGTCGTTGTCCGGGACCGTCAGGAAGAGCCGCTCGTTCTTGAACACGACCCGTGGCAGGCGGAGCTTTTCGCCGAGCAGCTTGAGACGCATGCCGGCGAGGAGCTGATCCACTTCATCGGGCGCAGGTCCGAAGCGGTCCTCAAGCTCCTCGCGGATTTCCGCGAGCGCCTCCTCGGTAGCCGCCTCGGCAATACGTCGGTAGACATTCAGCCGCTCAACACGGTTCTGCACAAACGAGTCGGGAAGCAGCGCGTCCGCATCCACATCGACAACGGTTTCCTGCGCCCGCGTCGGCGCGGGCGCGGCGCCCTCTGAGCCGAATACTTCCCGGAACTCGGTCGTTCTGAGCTCGTCGACCGCCTCGTCCAGAATCCGGTGGTAGGTTTCAAAGCCCACGTCCTCGATGAAACCGCTCTGCTCGGCGCCCAGCAGGCTTCCCGCCCCGCGGATGTCGAGATCCCGCATGGCCAGTTGGAACCCGGCGCCGAGATTGCTCAGTTCCTCGACCGCCTGCAATCGCTGGCGGGCCTCGCGGGTCAGACCGTGGATGGACGGCACGAGCAGGTAGCAGAACGCCTTCCGGCCGCTGCGGCCGACGCGGCCCCTGAGCTGGTGCAGCTCCGAGAGCCCGAAATGATCGGCCCGGTTGATGATGATCGTGTTGGCATTTGAAATATCCAGCCCGTTCTCGATAATCGAGGTGCTGACCAGGACGTCGAACTTCGCATCCACAAAATCCATCATCACCTTCTCGAGTTCGGAGCCCTTCATCTGGCCGTGCGCCACACGGATACGCACGTCGGGAATGAGCATGCGGAGCGTATCGGCGATTTCGTGGATGCTCTCAACGCGGTTGTGGATGAAAAAGACCTGCCCGCCGCGCGAAAGCTCGTGCACGATGGCATCGCGGATGAGATCCTTGTCGTAGGTGTGGATTTCGGTCAGGATGGGCTGCCGGTTGGGGGGCGGCGTGGCAATGATAGAGAGGTCGCGCGCGCCGAGGAGCGAAAACTGCAGCGTGCGAGGGATGGGGGTAGCCGTGAGCGTCAGCGTATCGACGTTCACGCGCAGGGTGCGCAGTTTTTCCTTGACGCCTACGCCGAAGCGCTGCTCCTCATCCACGATCAGCAGGCCGAGGTCCTTGAACGCGACATCTTTTGAAATGAGGCGGTGCGTGCCGATGGCCATATCGATGGTGCCGTCCTTGAGGCCCGCAAGCGTTTCCTTGATGCTGGATGCGGACGCGAAGCGCGACAGAATACCAATGCGGACCGGAAAATTGGCAAAGCGGCGCTGGAAGGAGCGGTAGTGCTGCGCAGCGAGCACGGTCGTCGGGACAAGAACGGCGACCTGTTTGCCGTCCTGGACGGCCTTGAACGCCGCGCGCATGGCGACTTCTGTTTTGCCGAAACCCACGTCTCCGCAGACGAGGCGATCCATCGGAACCGCCTGCTCCATGTCCTCTTTGACCGCTTGGGCGGCCGTCGACTGATCGGGCGTATCCTCGAACTCGAACGATGCCTCGAGCTCGCGCTGCCAGACGCTGTCCTCGGCAAAGGCGTATCCGCGGCTTTCCTTGCGCTTTGCGTAGAGCGCAATCAGCTCGCGCGCAATATCCTTGACACGACTTTTCGTGCGCGACTTGGCCTTTTCCCACTGCCCGCTGCCGAGCTTCGTGAGAACCGGCTGATGTCCCTCTTTTCCCTTGTATTTATGCAGTTTATGCAGGGCATTGACGTTCACGTAGAGCGTATCGCCATTGAGGTAGGAAAGGCGCACGGCTTCCTGCTGTCTACCGCGCACTTCAATGCGCTCCAGGCCCGAAAAGCGGCCAATGCCGTAGTCGATATGCACCACGAAATCGCCGGGCGAAAGGTGCTGCAACTCGCGCAGGCTGATGCCGCCGTAGCGCTGCTTCTGTTGCCGGGTCGTCGGCCTGTGGTAGCGCCCGAAAATCTGATGGTCCGTATAGAGGGCGAGCCCGGCGTCCGGCAGGTCGAACCCCTCGTGGAGCGATTCGACGCGGAGCTGGACGCACCCCTCCTCGACGTCTTCCTCTAAAAGCTCGAGCAGCCGCCCTTCCTGGCCCTGATTGTCACAGAGAATCGTGGTCTGCAGCCCGCCAGCGTGGTTCTCGGCGAGCCGCTGCCGAAGAAGGGCTATTCTCGATGCGAACGCGGGCTGTGCACGCGCGCCGAAATCAATCGTGACGGGAGATGCGTCGCTTTCCGGCACACCCGGACCGCCCGATTCCTGGAAGCTCCCGAACTGCAGTGTCACAAGCGCCGAGAGTGCCGCCCGGATACCGTCTGTAGTGCTGTAAAAGGCAGCGGCGGGCGGCACCTCCCCGCCCGATCTGCCCGTCTCCTTCCCCGACTCGACGAGCGCGCTTCGCCGCGATGCTACATCATCGTAATATGCGGCGGCCTGCTCGTACAGCGCCTGGCTGTCCTGCATCATGACGACCGTCGTATTTGGCAGGTAGTCGAGGATGGAGACCCAGGCGGCGCCCGCCGCCGCCCCGGCACCCGTTCCCGAAGCCGGCGCCTCCAGATTCGGCACAATGCGGGCCGATGTGCGCCGGCTCACCGAGCGCTGCGTGTGGATGTCAAACTCGCGGATTGAATCGACCTCGTCCCCGAAAAACTCAATCCGCAGCGGATACGATCCGGTGAACGGATACACGTCCAGAATCCCCCCGCGAAGCGCCATGTCGCCCGGTGCCTCCACAAACTCCGTGCGCGTAAACCCTTGGCCCACAAGCCGGTCTATCAGGCTTTCCGGCGCCACGCTCTGCCCCGTCTCGATGTCGAGCGCGGCGCCGCGGACAACACTTGCCGGCGGCACTTTCTCGACGAGCGCATGGATACTGGAAACCAGTATTCCACCGAACCCCTTCTCCAGTACCTGCAGTACTTCGCCGCGCTGGATAACCGGCTCGGGGCTTGGCACATGCTCCGGATCGAAGGGCCGGTTGTCCGACGGTGGCAGCAGCAGCACGCCCTCCTCGCTCGCCAGGATCTGCTCAGCATCGCTCGCAAACCAGGCCGCGCGGTCCGCATCTTCCAGAATGACAAGAACGGGGCGCTCATGCCGCCCCCCGATGTGGGCCGCTACGAATGCAGGAAGCGATCCAGCCACGTCGCGAAGCCGTGCGCTCCGCCCCTCGCCGAGCGCGCTGTCAAGCGCTTTCGCGGCCGGTGTCGCAGAGAACGAGGCAAAAAAGGGAGCGAGCGACATGCGGGCCTCAGTCCTTTTCCCGGGTAGATGCGCCGGACGCCGCCGGGCTGTACGCTTCGCCCCTCGCCGCCGGGCGCACAAAGCCCGATGCGCGGGCAAGACGCCTTTCGGCATCGCCCCGGTCCGTATCTGCCAGATGCATGACAAGCGCCGTTTTGACGTGGCCACCTGCCTCTTCCAGCAGCGCCGTCGCCTGCGCATAGTCAAGCCCCGTGACTGTCATCACTGTGCGGCGCGAGCGCTCAATGAGCTTGGCGTTCGTCATCTGGAGATCCACCATCATGTTCTCGTAGACTTTTCCCATGCGGATGAAGGCGGCCGTCGTGAGCATGTTCAAGACGAGTTTCTGCGCCGTGCCGCTCTTCATGCGCGTCGATCCCATGATGACTTCGGGGCCGACGACCGGGCAGATGGCCACGTCAACCGGGAGCGTGAACGCCTTGCGCGGCGTGCAGGTCACAAAAAGAGTCCGCGCGCCGATGTCCCGCGCTTTTTTTACGGCGCCCACGACATAGGGTGTGCGCCGGCTTGCAGCAATGCCGCAGACCACGTCGCGCGCCGTAACGCCCGCCTCCTCGATGGCCTGGGCGCCGTTTTCCTCCAGGTCCTCCGCGCCTTCCTGCGACTTGAAGACCGCAGGCGGGCCGCCCGCAATCAGGCCCTGCACCATTTCCGGGGGGCTGCCGAACGTCGGCGGGCACTCGGATGCATCGAGAATGCCAAGCCGCCCACTCGTTCCCGCTCCCGCGTAGAACAGCCGCCCTCCGGCCCGGAACGCATTGACAATGATCGTTACCGCCTCCTCAATGTATGGCAGCTCAGTGCCCACCGCCTCCGGCACCAAGCGGTCCTCCGCGTTCATGATGCGAAGAATCTCGCCGACCGTTGCCACGTCAATCTGCATGGACCGCGGATTGCGCTGCTCGGTGGCAAGATTCCGGAGCTCGTTGAACAGGTCGGACGTGTTGGGCATGTTGGGGGCGCGAAGCAGAAGTCGTTCGAAAGGGCGAAGTTAGGGCGTACGCGGGCCAATACGAAAAAGCCCGCCCCAGGATCTCACGTTGCCCCCTTGCCGGGTGAGGCTTCCATGAACAATATCAACTTTTCCAGGGCCGAAAAAGCAGCAACGCGGCTACATTACAGACTGAACTACGGCTCCAAAGCCGCCGTCCCGGGAGTCGGGGCATTCTGGCTGCCCATTGGGCCCGTCACCATGCTGATTGTTGTTCTCACCCTCCTCTTTACGCCCTTTCTGCTCTGGCGCCTGCATCAGATGGGCTGGTACGGTTGGTTGGCCACTTTCATTGTAATCGTTCTCATTCCACTGGTCGCGATCCGCCCGCTCGTGGATCCACAAGCCATGCTCTGGTGGTACACCTTCACCGTAGGGCCTGTCGTCACGTTCTACCTGTACATATGGATACTGAAATATGCTCTCGGCAACCATGTGGATGAGGTCAATGCCCTACGTGCCATGGCCGCAATGGATCAGAGCCCCTCGCCGTCCAGCGGACTACGCACGTGATGCCCCTTGGCGAGCACATGCGTGTATATCATCGTCGTTCGCACATCACTGTGACCCAGCAGCTCCTGCACAGTCCGAATATCGTATCCATTTTCAAGCAGGTGTGTCGCGAAACTATGCCGGAGCGAATGACATGTCACGCGTTTTGTTATTCCAGCCGCCCGCGCCGCCGACTTAACGGCCTTCTGGGCCGTACTCTGGGACATGTGATAGCGCGTGCCATCCACATCTGAAATAACCGCGCTCGGAAACACGTACTGCCAGTTGAACGACCGTGCGGCCCGGGGCGACTTCCGGGCGAATGCATGCGGAAGTGGAACAGCGCCTCTGCCTGCCTCCAGATCCCGTCCGTGCGTAGCACGCACATGCTCAATTTGCCTTTGCATGGGCCCAAAAAGCCGCCTGGGCAGCATGGTCTTACGCGCCTTCACGCTCTTTGAGTGGACCACATGGACGAGGCCGTATTCAAAATCCACGTCCTTAACCCTCAACGTTACGGCCTCCGATACACGCAGCCCCGAACCATACATGAGCCGTACGGCAAGCCCAATCTGTCCGTCGATATGCATGAAGAGTCTTCCCACCTCGGATGAAGACAGCACGACCGGCAGATACCGGTGCCTCTTGGCTCGCACGAAAGACTCGACTGCCTCCACGTCTTCGCCGTATACCTTCTTGTACAGAAACAGAAGTGCATTGAGCGCCTGATTCTGAGTCGATGCGGCTACCTTCCTTTCGGTCGCCAGATGCGACAGAAAATGACCAATTTGCTCTACGCCCATTTCCTCTGGATGACGCATGCCGTGGTAGCGAACAAATCGGCGGACCCAATGGAAGTACGACCGTGCCGTATTTGACGCCAATCCGCGTCGACGGCACTCCGTAAAAAGCGCCCGCTTCAGGCTGCCGGGACGCCTGGCACACTGTTGCAGCGGATGTTTCGGCATGTTCTATACCCTCCGTGTCGCCATATGACACATTCGGGCCAGAAACGTACCCTCGTCCTATATGGACGGAACTGTGCCCTATACGGATTCATCCTATACGGCCCTCCCGCGCCTACCACAACCACGCAAAAAGCCGCTAACTATACGGATTTTATTGCACCAAGCCGGTGTCGGGCTTATACTTACCAACAGTAACGCCGGAATATCCCCGAACAGCTGTCGCGGGGCGGTTCCGTATAAGATAAGTTCTACGCCGCCAGATTTGGCAGTAATCACGTCAGGGCAGCGGAGCGTTCTGCAGTCGAGAAGCGCGGCGAGGGGTCCTGTCCGCAT
>PCUY01000074.1:112808-113215 GCA_002787815.1 Bacteroidetes bacterium CG12_big_fil_rev_8_21_14_0_65_60_17
GCTGAGCAGCTCCTCCGCCCTGGTTAAGCGGTGCGGAACCGTTGTGCTGACGGCGCATCGCTCGGACCGGCCGAGTGGCAGTGAATCTGCTCGGCACGTGAAACGACTCAAAGTTTACTGCTGCTACAGGGACATCCAGTATTACGACGCTGGGAGTCTCCATATGGGCATCTGAGCGGCCTGGGACGACCGCTGCGGCTCGCTCGCGCCTTAAAAGGGTGGCGGCGTAGAACAAAGCAATATTGCGGACTCGCTGACGTGCATAGCGGCTTCGTGGAGGCGATGTCGTCGATCCGGCTGGAAAGGATCGTGTTTGACTGCTGGCCCGTATCTCCGCGGAATTCAGAGCGGTTCAGCCCCTGGACGCGCTGGCTTGAGCATGTGACAGCCGGATCTCCTACATTTCT
>PCUY01000023.1:0-8213 GCA_002787815.1 Bacteroidetes bacterium CG12_big_fil_rev_8_21_14_0_65_60_17
GTCTGGCCTTCTCCCCGTGTCTGTCTCTTTCTTTTTCCTTGTCGGACAGAGACGCACGGTTGGCAGGATCCACATCGGCGAAACGATCCCTGGCCGACTCCAGGCCCACCTCGAGCCGGGCTTCCTGCAGCGCCGCATTGTGTGTAAGCCGGTCTGTCATTTCCCGGTGCTCATCGAGCAGGGACTCGAGCGAAGAGACCATGTCCGACACCGCGCGAGAGGCATTCCGCGTCTGTGTCGCCATGCGGGCGCGACGCTTCAGCTGCCTGAGAGCACGCAAATGCTCCTTCTCGGCCTCCTTGATCCGCTCGTATTCTTCGGGTGTCATCCGTTTTGACTGCGCTGCTTGCCGATGGTTTTACCCGGACTCTCTTCCTCCTCCTGGGCTGGGACCTCCACTTTATCCTGCGCTTCCCGGGCGGGGGCGTCTTCTTCCGGGGCACCCATGTTCATTTCCAACTTGAACTGCTTGACGAGTTCCGCCGCACGGATTTTTTGTGCGTCCTCTTCTATGCGCAGCGTGTCGGAATCCACCGAGTCCAAGGCCATCTCCATGCGTGCCTCATTCCGGGCCGTCTCCTCCTGCAGGCGCGTCAGCATCTCGTCGTGCGTCTGGTCAATACCCGTGATTTCGAACGATTCGAGCGTATCGGCAACTTTGGACTGCCACTGTGCACGTTCATGGGCACGGAGGGCATCCTTCGCTTCTGCTATTTTGCGCTCCTTCTCCCTCATGAACGCCTTCTTTACCTGGATGGCCTTCTCATAGGCGCTCGACGCGAATCCAAGTTGCTCCTGCGCCCGTGCGTGATTCTCCCTCACAGACTCCAGCCGCATGGCATATTTCTCGGCAATGTCGTCGCGACCCGCCTGGATCCCGGCCTTGATGCGTGAGGTGACTTCAGCGAGTTCCTTCTCGTACTTCTTGACCTCCTTCTGCAACATCATCACGTTGGCTTTGACCGTCGCGATGTTCTCGTTCATCTTCGGAACCTGATCGTTCAGTTCACGGATGTTCTGCTCCAGGATGAGCTTTGGATTCTCCAGCGACGAGATGGCGCCTCCGAAGATGGATTTGACGAACCGGCTGAATCGTGACCAGACAGACATGACGGAAGTGGATTGATGGAAAGTGGAAGATACGCTGAATTGCGAACAGACTCCGGGAATCTACTACGGAAACATGCGCCGCTTGATTCAACGACGCCCCCAACCACCCACATCGAGCCTGTCAACGATCAGTTCCTTCACGGCTGGAGCGGCATTGCCAAACGCAAATGCCGCCAACAGATCGGATCCCGCCTTCTCGGCGCGATCACGTGAGGATGTATGCACGCGAGCCAACACCTCCCCGGGACGAATCGGATCACCGGGCTTCTTGAGCAGGGTAAACCCGGCTACCGGATCCACATCGTCCTCCTTGCGCGCACGACCTGCACCCAGTTCCACGCACGCCAAGCCTACTTTCCTGGCATCGATGGCCGTTACGAACCGTCCCGCATTGTCCGGCACCCGGATTTGCGCAAGCGGCGCCGCCCCTGGACGCGAGTCCGGATTCCGGACCACATTGACATCGCCATGCTGCGCATCTACCAGATCCTCGAAGCGGCGAAGCGCCTTTCCGGTTGCAACGGCCTCCTCAGCCAGTAACCTGGCCTGTCCAGCGTCGGACGCCACGCCGCCGAGCACCAGCATCTCGGCTGCCAGCGCGAGTGTCAACGCTGTCACATCGGCAGGCCCCTCCCCCCGCAGCACACGGATTGACTCGGCAACTTCAACCCAGTTTCCGATGGCCGCACCAAGCGGCGTATCCATCCGCGTCAGCAGTGCCACGGTTCGTGTACCGAACTCCTCACCGAGGCGTACCATGGTTTCAGCAAGCCGCCTGGCATCGTGCTCTTCCGCCATGAACGCGCCGGAGCCGAACTTGACATCCAGGACCAGGGCGTCGATACCCTCGGCCAACTTTTTGCTCATGATGGAGGCGGCAATGAAGGGAATGAATTCCACGGTCGCCGTCACGTCGCGCAGGGCGTAGAGTTTTTTGTCTGCAGGCGCAATGTCATCGGTCTGTCCAATCATGACCACACCCAGTTCCCTGAGTTGGCGGCGATAGGACGCAATGTCCATCGATGTCGAAAAACCCGGAATGGATTCCAGTTTGTCGAGCGTCCCGCCGGTGTGCCCGAGACCGCGTCCCGAGATCATGGGCACAGGAACACCACACGCCGACACGATGGCGGCCAGGGGAATGGAAATCTTGTCACCCACGCCCCCGGTGGAATGTTTGTCCACCTTTATACCCGGTAAATCAGACAGATCGAGCACAACGCCCGAATACAACATAGAGTGCGTGAGGGCTACCATTTCGGCGGTCGTCATACCCGACTTGAACGCGGCCATGAGGAAAGCCGCCATCTGGTAATCGGGTACAGAACCGTCCGTGTAGGCCATTATGAGCGCATTGATGTCCGCATCGGTCAGGGCATGACCGTCGCGCTTGGACCGGATGAGCTGAACAACATTCATGGCAATACCCAGGCAAATAAAAATGGGGGCGTACCGGCAGGCACACCCCCAATCCGGGCCCGTCAAAAGGCCCTGAAGTCGCAGAACCGGATTTCAGATTCTGGCCATACGCAGCGAAAAAACCTTACTCGGCGGTTTTCTTTGCGTAACGGCGCTTGAACTTCTCAACACGACCCGCGGTGTCGACAAACTGACGCTTGCCCGTGTAGAACGGATGGTTGGTCGAGTCGATCTCCGAATTGTACACGTCCGCCTTCATGGTGGAGCGCATTTGAACGACGGAGCCGTCGGAGAGCTTCACATCAATGAAGTCGTATTCGGGATGGATGTCTTTTTTCATGGTGCTGATTGGCTTCAATCGAATAGCCTGCAAATATACGGACCATCCGGGTCTCACACAACCGTCACTCCACAACCCACGTGTCGCCCCCGCTGAGGAGGTCGTCCAGCGATCCCGTCCCGGACCGCTTCAGGACATCGTCAACCTGGGCATGAAGCATGTCCTCGTACGTGGGGCGCTCTTCCCTGTAAAACACGCCGAATGGTTGCGGCAGCTCCGGATTCCAGTGCATACGGCTCATGATGGTGGCGAGCTCGCGCGATGTCTCGTCGTACACCAGGCAGTCACTCGCCGAGTACGAGCCTGACTCCAGATCCACCGACTTCAATGTAAATCCTTCAAGACGGAGTCCCTTGCTTCCACCCGCGTAGACGAGAGGCTTGTCATGCTCGATATAAACCGTCCGATCAGGCCGGGAATCCTTTTCGGTGAACTGGAAAAAGGCACCATCATTGAAAATGTTGCAATTCTGGTAGACTTCCACAAAACCGGTTCCTTTGTGTGCATGTGACCGGGAGAACATCTCCTTCATGTGCTTCGGGTCGCGGTCCATGGTCCTCGCCACGAACGTGGCGTCGGCACCCAGCACAACCGCCGTCGGGTTGAACGGATGGTCTATGGATCCGAATGGCGTGGACTTGGTGACCTTGCCCGCTTCGGACGTCGGAGAGTACTGTCCTTTCGTAAGGCCGTAGATCTGATTGTTGAACAGGATCATCTGGACATTCAGATTTCGGCGCATGATATGGATCAGGTGGTTGCCGCCAATCGACAACCCGTCGCCATCACCCGTCACAATCCACACGTCCAGCTCCGGGCGACTCGCCTTGAGCCCTGTTGCTATGGTCGGTGCCCGACCGTGAATGGAATGCATGCCGTAGGTCTCCATGTAGTACGGAAAACGGCTTGAACATCCGATACCTGAAATGAAGACGGTGTTTTCGCGGGGAACATTGAGTTCCGGCATGAGACGCTGTACCGTTGCCAGGATGGCGTAATCGCCACAACCCGGACACCAGCGCACGTCCTGGTCGGACGAGAAATCGGCCCGCGTGAGGGTGGGCGCCCCGTCTCCCTGCGAGCCTGGTGGCATGGACGGCGTCCTGCCGCGTGCTCCCGGCGGCAGCGTCGGTTTTTTGCCCGCGGCGCCCGGTGGCCGCGTCGGTTTTTTGCCTGCCATTCCCGGCGGCAACGTCGGCTTCTTTCCTTTCTTTTTGTCCTGGTCAGCCATTGATCATGCCCATGACGTGTTGTTGGATTTCACTCGGCCCGAAAGGCCGTCCCTGGATCTTGTTCAATGCCTCAAACGGCAACAGAAACTCCGCGCGCAGCATCCGGACCAGTTGCCCGTTGTTCAGTTCGGGCACCAGAAACGATCTGTAGCGCGCGAATATATCCGACAGATCCGGCGGCAACGGATTCACCCATCGTAAATGGATGGATCCCACAGCGTGTCCGCTCTCCCGGACGCGCGAGACGGCTGCTTCAATGGCCCCCCGCGTTGAACCCCATCCGACTATCAACACGTCCCCTTCATCTGCCCCGAAAATGTCCAGCGGGGCCATTTCCTTCTGGATGCGGGCCACTTTTTCGGCCCGGATCCGGGTCATGTGCTCATGGTTGGCCGGGTCATAGGAGACGTTCCCCGTAACGTCGGCTTTTTCCAGTCCGCCCACCCGGTGCTCCAGTCCTGGCGTACCAGGACGCGCCCAGGGACGCGCCAGCGTCTCCGCGTTGCGCTTGTAGGGGTGGAATGTCGGCTCACCCTCGATTTCAGCATTCGGTTTCCCGGCGAACTCAACGTCGAACTCCGGCAGGTCATCGACCGAGGGAATGAGCCAGGGCTCGGACCCATTGGCCAGGTAGCCATCGGACAGCAATATGACCGGTGTCATGTACTTCACAGCCATCCGACACGCTTCGTAGGCCGCCTGAAAACAGTCTCCCGGCGTACTGGCCGCAATAATGGGCAGCGGCGCATCACCGTTGCGACCGTACATGGCCTGCATCAGGTCCGATTGCTCGGTCTTCGTCGGCAAACCCGTGGACGGGCCACCCCGTTGCACGTTGATGACCACAAGTGGCAACTCCGTGATATGCGCCAGCCCCATGGCCTCCGTTTTGAGTGCCACCCCGGGACCGGACGTCCCGGTAATCCCCAGACATCCGCCGAAGCTTGCCCCGATGGCCATACCCACCGCCGCTATTTCATCCTCGGCCTGCACGGTCATGATACCATGGTTCTTGAAGCGACTCAGAGCGTGCAGGATGTCCGATGCGGGCGTTATGGGATAGGAGCCATAGAACACCTTGAGACCACTCCTTTTGGCGGCGGCCACCAGTCCCATGGCCAGCGCGTGCACCCCCTGGATGGCACGGTACCGCCCCGGGGGCAGTGTAGCCGGCGTAACCTCGTATCGGGTCACGAACAATTCCGTCGTCTCCCCGAAATAGAATCCTTTCCTGAGCAGCTCCAGGTTCGCATCCAGAATATCCTGCTTCTTGGCGAACTTACGGGCAATCCACTTCTCGGCGGGCTTCAGGGGCCGCGAGTAGAGCCAGAGCGCCAGACCGAGCGCGAACATGTTCTTGGAGCGGTCAATCTCCTTCTGGTTCAGGCTTGAATCCTTGAGCGTTTCCCGCGTCAGGCGGGTGAGCTCGACCTGGATTACGTGGTACTTGTCGAGCGTCGTGTCGTCGAGCGGATTGGCGTCGAAATGTGCCAGGTCAAGACTGCGCTGATCAAATGCGTTCGAGTTGACCAGAATGGTACCCCCCAGGCGCACCCGGTCCAGGTTGACCTTCAGTGCGGCTGGATTCATGGCCACGAGCAGGTCGACTTCGTCGCCCGGCGTGCGGATGTCCACACTTCCGAAGTGCAACTGGAAACCGGAGACGCCATAGGTCGTGCCGGCAGGAGCCCGGATCTCAGCCGGAAAATCCGGCAGCGTCGCCAGATCATTCATTGCGTACGCCGTTGCGAGCGTAAATTGCGACCCGGTAAGCTGCATGCCATCACCGGAATCCCCGGCAAACAGAATGGTTGCTTCGGGCAGGGTCTCGAGCGTCTTGTTGGCCATGTTTTCCCTGTCGGCTGTCTTGCCTTACAGTATACTTTACAGCAATGGGCAATGCGACTCCCTGGAACCAGAATCGTTTCAGACGAATACGTATTCCCGCGAACATTCAAACAAGGATCGAGACCATGATTCCCTACTCGACCGTGTCCCACGATATCCGTGTTACCGTGCGGCCGGTGTATCTGGACGGTCAGTCCGACATGCTCGGCAGGCGGTTCGTGTTCGGTTATCACGTCTACATCGGCAATGAAGGCGTGGACGATGTCCAACTGCTCCGCAGGCACTGGATCATCACGGACGCCACCGGGCGCATAAGGGAAGTGGAGGGCGAGGGCGTTATAGGGAAGCAACCGGTGATTGCACCCGGTACGGCCCACGAATACAACTCCTACAGCGTGATAGAGACTTTCACCGGCTTCATGGAGGGATCCTATGTCATGGAACGCAGCCGTGGAGAGCGCTTTCGTGTGACAATCCCCCGATTCAACCTGCAGGCGGCTGCGAACTGAGGCCTGTACATCCGCGACGACCCGAGCGCAGATTGCGTCAGATGATATCGATGTGGATGAGTCGCTCGGCGGTCTTCAGCTCGATACTACGGTGCTCATTGGCCAACCCGTACGATTCAATGGCATCGGGAAGCATTTCCCTGGGAGTGTCCATTTTGAACAGCGTATCGGCAACCACACCCCAGTCCTCGGCCGTGAGGTGAACGGTGGCCTTGCCGTCCTCTTCCACGAGTGGCGCATAGTTGAGCACTTTCACCAGGTGATTGATTCCCTGCTTCTGATGCAGATTCGGATCCATTTCGCTCGTCTCCCGTGTGTAGTTTCAGACTCTTCTGATGACGCGTCCGACATTCCGTTCCCGACCAGCCACGCCCACCATGCAAACCTACCTGAATCTTCTTCGACACGTACGCGACAACGGCGTTCGCAAGGACGACCGTACAGGTACCGGCACACTTTCCGTCTTCGGCCACCAGATGCGCTTCAATCTGGCCGATGGATTTCCGCTGGTAACAACCAAGAAAGTGTATTTCAAAGGCCTGGCTGTTGAAATGCTCTGGTTTCTGAGAGGTGGTACCAACACAGCCTACCTCGTCGAGAACAATGTCCACATCTGGGATGCATGGGCCGATGAGAACGGTGACCTGGGCCCCGTTTATGGCAAGCAATGGGTATCGTGGGTTGGACCGGATGGCACGCCGATCAACCAGATTGCCAACGTCATTGACTCCATCCGGAAAAATCCGGACTCACGCCGCCATATCGTAAGTGCCTGGAATGTCGCCGATCTGCCCCGGATGGCCCTTCCCCCGTGCCACATGTTTTTCCAGTTTCACGTCGCGGAGGGCCGCCTCTCGGCCCAGCTCTACGTCCGATCGAACGATCTTTTCCTCGGCGCACCGTTCAACATTGCCGAGTATGCCCTGCTCATCCACATGGTTGCCCAGCAGTGCGACCTCACGCCGGGAGAACTCATTTACACCATTGGCGATGCCCATATCTACCTCAATCACCTGGATCAGGTGAACGAGCAGCTCAGCCGGAATCCCTTTCCGCTTTCCGGAATTCGCCTTCGACGCCGCCCCGACTCCATTCTTGACTACAACTACGAGGACTTCGAACTCCTCGACTACAGGCATCACCCTGCAATCAAGGCACCTGTGGCCGTATGAACGCCCCTGAGACCACCATGGAAATCGTAATTATCGCGGCCGTTGCAAAGGAGAATCGTGTCATTGGAAACGGCATGGACCTGCCCTGGCACATTCCGGAAGACCTGAAGCGATTCAAAACGCTGACATCCGGCTACCCCATACTCATGGGACGGAATACGTTCGAGTCTCTCATCCACCAGTTCGGCGGTCCGCTGAAGGGGCGACGGAATCTTGTGCTGTCCTCGGACATGTCGTGGCCGGAGTACGACAATGTGGACGTGTTTTCGTCCGTGGATGAGGCGCTCGGCGCCGCTTGCGGCGCCGAGCGCCTGTTCATCGGGGGAGGTGCCAGCGTCTACGATGCCTTCCTGGAACGTGCCGATCGCCTGGAACTGACCCTGGTCGATGGTGCACCTGATGGAGATGTGCACTTTCCCGAGTGGGAGCAGTTGATCGGTACGATGTACCGGGAAACAGCCCGCGACGAGCACAGTGGCTTCGCCTTTGTGACATATACGCGAATCCGCTGACAAACGGGCGCGCGCAGGAAGCAGGGTCCCCTATCCCTTGGTGTGTCCTATCCCCTGGTGTGTCCTATCCC
>PCUY01000023.1:8243-15008 GCA_002787815.1 Bacteroidetes bacterium CG12_big_fil_rev_8_21_14_0_65_60_17
TGATAGGCATCATCAAAAACCGCATCGATTTCGCCTGGCGTCAGGTGCTCCCCGATGGCGCCGTCGGCCTTGACAAGATCCCGGAAGGCCAGATGCTCGTCCCAGGCGCGCGCCGTAAGAGGCTGCACCATGTCATAGGCCGCTTCCCGCATCAGGCCCCTGTCAATGAGCGCATTGAGCAGACGCTGGCTGTTGTAGAGCCCGAACGTCCGTTGCATGTTGCGACGCATGTTCTCCGGATACACGACGAGCGAATCCACAAGACGCGAAAAGCGTGTCAGCGCGTAGTGCAGCACCGTCGTGGCATCGGGAATGATGACCCGTTCCACCGAGGAGTGCGAAATATCCCGCTCGTGCCAGAGCGCCACGTTCTCATAGGCAGACACCATGTAACCCCGGAGCAGCCGGGCACAACCCGTAATATTCTCACTCCCGACCGGATTGCGTTTGTGTGGCATGGAAGAGGATCCCTTCTGCCCCTTTCGGAACGCTTCTTCCACCTCGCGCACCTCGGACTTCTGAAGCCCCCGGATCTCGACGGCCATTTTTTCGAGCGTTGCCCCGATGAGCGCCAGGACGGACATGTAATGGGCATGCCGGTCCCGCTGCAGGACCTGCGTTGAAATGGGGGCGGCCCGGAGACCCAGACGCTCACATGTGATCCGCTCAATCTCGGTCGGGACGTGCGCGAACGTACCTACCGAGCCTGATATTTTGCCCACCCGCATGCCGTCTGACGCCCGGTCAAAGCGCTCCCGGTTCCGTAGCAACTCGGCGTAGTACAACGCCATTTTGAGCCCGAATGTCGTTGGCTCGGCGTGTACACCATGGGTGCGCCCCATCATCAGCGTTTCCCGGTGTTCACGGGCCCGGTGAGCCACCACGTCGATCAGCACATCGAGTGCCTCCCGAATGAGCACATTCGCTTTCGCAATACGTACCGACCATGCCGTATCGACCACATCGGATGATGTGAGACCATAGTGAACCCACTTGCGCTCCTTGCCCAGCGACTCGGATACAGCACGCGTAAAGGCCACCACATCATGCCGCGTCTCCTCCTCAATTTCGTGTATCCGGTCCACATCGAAGCGGGCGGTGGCATACAGCTTTTCCACATCCTCCTTCGGTATCACACCGATCTCGGACCACGCCGCGCACGCCGCGAGCTCCACGTCCAGCCATGCGTCGAACTGTGCTTTTTCACTCCAGAGGGCCGCCATCTCCGGCCGGGAATATCGATCAATCATGGGTCACATCATATGGCGCTTGTCGCGCAGGTTCTTGTAAAGCAGGGCACGCGCCCTGAATATGTGAGCCTTCACCGTGCCCAGTGGCAGATCCAGCTCCCGCGCAATATCCTCGTAGGACAATTCCTGCTGGTGTCGCATCACGATCACCCTGTTGTACTTGGGTGGCAGGTTGTCTATGGCCTGTTGAACGAGCTCGCGCCGCTGATCTTCCACGATATGTCTATCCGGACGATACGTCGTATCGGGAAGCTCAATTTCAAGTTCACCATCCTTGGTCTGCACGGGCCGATCGATCGACGTTGTCGGCAGCTTCTTCTTGCGCAGATAATCGATGGCGTGATTGGTGGCTATCCTGTAAAGCCACGTCGAAAAGGCATACTCCGTAGAATACGACCCCAACGCCGAAAACGCCTTGATGAAACACTCCTGGACAAGATCGTCCACATGCGCTCCATCCCGAACCATACGCTTCACGTGCCTCGTGAGCGCTCCCCGGTATTTTTCCACCAATTCGTTGTATGCGGACTGCCGACCGTCGAGCGCCTCGGAAACGAGCGCGCGGTCCTGTTCGCTCGAAAGCGAGGGCGTCGCGTCTTTTGGACTGTGTGGCATAGGTGGAGTTCGAGCGGCTACCCCGGGAAGATAGCCAACAGAAACTGACGCGGACATACCAAACTTTGTTGCACAGACCCCAACAAAATGTGCGTTCGATCGTTGGGCGAAGAAACAGATTACGGCACAACTACTTCCCGCTCGACATGAAACCAACCCTGGCCACGGTTCCGGCGGCGGTCGTACTCTCGCTGACGGGCATCGTGACACTTTTCGCCCCCGAGATCCTCCTGTCGAACATTCTTGGTACGGCAGATGCGACGCATCCACTCGTATCCATGCTTGGCGGACTCATGTTGGCATTCGGCTACATGAACTGGATGGGACGCAACGCCATTCTGGGGGGTATCTACGGCAAGCCCCTGGTCATGGGGAACCTTCTCCACGGTATTGTGGGCACAACTTCGCTCCTGGACCTGGTGACACAGCAGTCCCCACTTCCCGCGTGGGGACTGCTTGCCTTCTACGTGTGGTACACGGTCAGCTATGGCATCCTGATGACGCGTCCTCCCTGGAAACCGGAAGCGTCGTAAGATCGGAGCCAGGCGTCCCGGGGCGTTTTCGCCCTACTTCACGAACAGCATGTCACGGTACGTCGGCAGTCGCCACAGGTCATGGTCGACCGTACGTTCAAGACGGTCGGCCGCATGACGCACGGCATCCATGGCCGGAATGATATTGTCCACCATGTGCCGGGCTTTTTCGTGCACGGTATTGCCTCCCAGATTCTTGTTCTGGTCAATCAGTTCACGCAGGGCCTCCTGGAGTTCGTCAATGTAGGTTGCGACGTGTTCGGCAACGGTGCGAACCCCTTTTGACGAGATGCCCGTGACATCGCTGTCCTTGATCGTGTCAAGGAGCGAACGCAGATAACGCGTCGCCGCTGGCATGACATACGTCCGGGCCAGCGTCTCGGTGAGCTCTCCCTCAATATTGATGCGCAGAAAATACTGCTCCACCCAGACCTCTTCCCGACTTCTGAGCTCCGATTCGGACAGCACGTTGTACTTTTCGAAAATGGCGATATTCTTGGCATCCAACAGGCGCTCCAGTGCATCTACCGTCGTCTTCAGGTTGAGCAGGCCACGGCGTTCCGCCTCTGCATGCCACTTTTCGGAGTAGTTGTCGCCTCCGAAAATCACATTCCGGCTTTCCTTGATAGCGCCGCGAACCACCTCGCCGACGGCCCGCTCAAGCGATTTCCCGTCAGCCAACAACGCTTCCAGCTCGGTGGACATTTCGTCCACGGACTCTGCCACAATCGTGTTCAGTACGGTATTGACAAACGATATGGTCTGGCTCGATCCGGGAGCACGGAACTCGAATTTGTTGCCCGTAAATGCGAACGGAGAAGTCCGGTTGCGGTCTCCGGCATGCCGCGACAGATCGGGCAGTACCGGTGCTCCAAGACCCAGCAGCCCGGCCTGCTTGGAACTCGTAGCATCTCCGGTTTCAATCTGCTCGAACACATCTTCGAGTTGATCGCCCAGAAAGACGGAAATAATGGCTGGTGGTGCCTCGTTCGCGCCGAGACGATGATCATTCGCTGCCGATGCCACAGAAATACGGAGCAAGTCCTGGTGACGCCACGCCGCCTTGATCACAGCGGTACAGAAGAACAGGAATTGCAGGTTGTCGTGGGGGTTGTCTCCGGGTTCAAGCAGGTTCATTCCGCTCTCTGTTGCCAGCGACCAGTTGTTGTGCTTGCCGGAGCCGTTGACACCACGGAATGGCTTTTCATGCAGCAGGCAGACGAGGCCGTACTTGCGAGCCACCCGCTGCAGGGTGATCATCATGAGCTGCTGGTGATCGGCCGCCACGTTCGTGTTTTCGAATATGGGTGCGATCTCGTACTGACTCGGTGCCACCTCGTTGTGTCGCGTCTTGACCGGTATTCCCAACCTGTAGAGTTCCTTTTCGGTCTCCAGCATGCAGGCCAATACGCGGTCCGGGATGGATCCGAAGTAATGGTCGTCCAGCTCCTGTCCTCGTGGCGGCTTGGTGCCGAGCAGTGTCCGGCCCGTTGCCATGAGATCGGGGCGACGATAGAAAAATTCTTCGTCGATAAGGAAATACTCCTGTTCACAGCCCACGGTCGAGACCACCTGGGCTTCTTCGACGCCGAAGAGGGCCAAGGCGCGTGAAGCCTGCTCGTGGATGGCGTTCATGGAGCGCAGCAACGGCGTCTTGTGGTCAAGAGCTTCCCCGCTCCACGATGCGAAAGCCGTTGGGATAGCCAGATAGGAGCCGTTGTCATTTTCAATGATGAACGCCGGCGATGTAGGGTCCCACGCCGTATAACCGCGCGCTTCGAACGTCGCACGAAGCCCCCCGGAAGGGAAACTGGATGCATCCGGCTCGCCTTGGATCAATTCCTTGCCGGAGAACTGGGCGATGGCTCCACCGCCACGGTTCGGTGTGATGAACGAATCGTGTTTTTCGGCCGTATTGCCGGTCAGCGGCTGAAACCAGTGTGTGTAATGCGTAGCGCCCCGCTCCACAGCCCACTCCTTCATGGCCATGGCTACCGTGTCCGCAATTTTCGGGTCGAGAAGCCGACCCTGCCTGATGGTAGCCCTGATGGAGTTGTATGCGTCTTTCGGAAGGCGCGACTTCATTTCCTCAAGGTCGAACACATTCTCACCGAAGATTTTCTCGATATCCATGGGAGGCGTTACTGCCGCCCCGTTCATGGCAGGCCGATGTTTCTTGACGGCGAGAAGTGAATAGTCGGAATGGGTGTGACTCATGATCAGATTGTGATTCGATTATGTCGGAGTGATGACGTATGGTTCTACTGGTACGGTACGTGTATCCTTGAAAGAGGACAGCACGATGCTGGTCGACGTACCATGTACGCCGGGCCAGGACTGGATGGCACCCAGCAGCTGCTCAAGTGCCTGTGTATTACGAACCAGAACCCGGAGGATGTGCGATCCTTCTCCTGTGATGGAGTGGACCTCCAACACTTCGCGAAGGGCTTCGGCCCTGGCCACGAACGCCCCGTAGTGTGTCGACTGATCCACCATCACGCGGATGAAGGCAGAAATGTCGAAACCGACACGTCTGGGAGCAACGATGGCACTGTAGCCTTCGATTACACCACGGCCTTCCAGCTTCCTCATGCGGTCACTGACGGCCGGAACCGACAGACCGACAGCTTCGGCAATCCGGTTCCGCTTCATGCGTCCCTGTTCCTGCAGCAGCTGCAGAATCTGGACGTCGGTGGCATCGACTTTTTCCATCCGGACAGTGATTCGTTTTGTTTTTCTAATTTATTAAGGTACTAAGATACGTATACCTGAAAAACAAATGCTGTTATCTTTTGATTCTTAACAATCAGTTGACACCGCATACGCCAAGGAACTACGCGCGTGGTGAATTCGTAGTCCGCCGTTGGCTCACGAACCCGCCTTCCGGAGAGACTTCGTCCTTCCGGTGGTACGTGGGTACATACAGGGGCCCGTAGCTCAGTGGTCAGAGCTGCCGACTCATAATCGGTAGGTCGCAGGTTCAAATCCTGCCGGGCCCACACCTCTTTCTCCTGTCCGGCCGGCGCACGTCGGGGTACGCAGGTTATGTTTCCGATCTGTCCGGGTCGATACGTCAGGTCGCGATGCCTTGCCATCGTGTCAGTATCAACCAAAACAGACAAGGAGGGGAGAGAATGAGGCAGTTTATTCTATCGGTCGCCGCTGTTGCAGGGGCCATCACGCTTCTGTCCGCGTGTGATTCAAACATCAATCAGGCACTCGACAACCCACAAGCCATGACCCAAGAGGACCGCGTTGTCCGTATGTCCCCGGAAGAACTTGGCGCGCGTCACTACGACGCGCTTGTTCAGCTCCTGGCAGACGTGCAGCATGTGGAGAACGGATCGGGCAAAACACCTGTCGATGGCAGGAATGTAGCCAAGGAAAGCTGTAAGCGATTCCTGGAGCGACAGCCGTCTCCGCTGTTCCGCCAGGCAGACTGCGGTTCGGCCATGGACGCCTTTCACGAGTTTTCGCGCCGTCAGGCAAAAAACACAGTAGGTTACGGAGAGGGAGTGCTGGATGCGCTGGCCGCCTCCGGAGCGTATTCCGATGGCCAGCTTCGTGTCATTGGAGATGTATTCCAGGTTCTGGAATCGGTCAGCTGGGAAGAGGATGAATACGCCTCGCAGACCGTTGGTGGTGAATTGGATCGTATTCTTGATGATTCGCAGCAGTCGCTGAACGAGGAAGAGGTTCTGGCCGTACGTGACGTTGTAGCTGTCGCGCGCGGATCAGCCTCCTTCTGGTCCGAGTACACGGATGACCTGATCCTGGCCTATGCTGATATGTACGGGGTAACACTGGAAATCGAGTCGGGCAAGCAGGATGTGGTCCTTGCCTGCAATATTGGAGCCATCTTCGGATTCAGCTGCGCCGAAGTAGCCATGTCGGACGTAGCGGGTGCCGCCGGAGGTGCCGCCGTAGGCCTGATATTCGGCCCATCCGCGCTCGTCGGTGCAGGTGGTGGCGCTGTGGCCGGTTCCGTAGAGAACGGTGTATCCCAGATTCTGTCGTATTTTTATAACTGACACCACTCGCCATGATTCTGAAATCCATCTCCGCCGGCCTTCTGGCCGCTGCTATCGCGTTTGCTCTTCAGTACCTGCTGCTCGACGACTGGACACGGGGCATCTCATCGTCGATAGCGACGGGTGCGGCGCTCTTCGCCATCACACTGTGGTCCGAGAAAAAGCGTCACCGCCACGAGGAAGGGCAGCGGGATGGATAGATCGCCAGCCGGGGGCACGCGCGCGTGCCCCCGGCTGCATTTTCCAATTCGGCGAACGCGGAAGCAGGGTTCAATATCCAGGGCCTGTTAACACTACGCCTGAGCCCGCTGACGGAGGCCAATATGGTGTCCGCCA
>PCUY01000015.1:0-7976 GCA_002787815.1 Bacteroidetes bacterium CG12_big_fil_rev_8_21_14_0_65_60_17
ATTCGAACGGATAATGAGTTCCTGCAGCGGCCCCGCGCGCTGCTGCATGATGGCCATCACGGAATCGATAGCCGCCTCCATGCGGGCACTACCCTCTGCATCCGCCTCGACAAACACCGCGAGCCCGCTGACGCCGTCGTCTTCAAACCACGAGGCGTACTGCGCACGATCCATCATGACGGTCCCCTGATCGGAGGCGTAGTCGTGATAGATACCAACGACCTCAAGCGGCAGTTCACCGCCGGGCGAAAGGAGGTGCAGCGTATCGCCGGGGGCCGCGCCGTGGCGGTAGGCGAAGGGCTCCGATATGAGCACGGCACGCTCCGAGCGCAGCCGGGGCAGGACGTCCGCGGCGCGGCCCCGTTTCATGGCGAGTGCGCCTTCGGAGTGCGGTCCGAACTCAACGGCTGCCACGTGAACGGGCGTACCCCTCCAGAGTACTTCGGCATGGCGAATGGCGAAGCTCTGATCGCGACCCGCCGTTTCGCGAAGCGCGGCGAGCGCATCCATCCGGATTCCCGTGCCGCCCGAGCGAAACCCCCGGCCCGGCGCCTGTACATAAATGTCGGCCTGCAGCGCCCCTTCAAGCCAGGTCACGACCGTCGTGCGGAAGCTGCCCACCATGATGCCGACGCCCAGCACCGAACTGATGGCTATCGAGAGCGCGGCTATGGCGACAGCCGTGCGGCTGAGATGGGCCCGCACGCTGCCCGCCGCCATGCGGCCTGTGACGCCTCCAAACCTCGATGCCAGCGGCCGAAGCACAGCCACCATCACGGCCGTCAGCGCCGGCGCCAACAGCGCCCATCCCACAATAAGCATGAAAATACCTGCATAGGCCACCACTATGCCCCGTCCGGAGGCCCACAAAAGCGCGCCACCCCCCACCAGCAGCGCCGCGCCCATACCGGTCAGCATGGGCAGCCTGCCCCGCAGCCGGTCCTCGACCGATGAGCGCTGCAGAAGCGACGTCGCCGTCACGCCAGCCGCCGCGCGGGCGGGCATCCACGCGGCCAGGAGCGTCGCGCCGACCCCGAGACCAATGCCCTTTGCGAGCGTCATCGGTCCGATGGCCAGGCGCGATACCGAGAGGCTGTAATACAAATCGTTGATGGTCTGCGTGACGAGCGCCACGAGCCCCTGCCCGAGCACAACACCGAGCACAAGCCCCGCCGCCGTTCCCAGGACGCCCACCACAAGCGCCTCTGCGAGGATCATCCCGAGCACCTCGCGCCGCCGGACACCGACCGCACGCAGTCGCCCGATCAGCCCGTAGCGCTGCACCACGGAAAACGACATCGTGTTGTAGGTCAAGAACATGCCCACAATGAGCGCGAGGAGGCTGAGCGCCGTCAAATTCAGCGAGAATGCGCGCGTCATCTGCGCCAGCGTCTCTGTGCGGGCCGACGAGCGCTCAAGCACGGCACCGGGCGGCAACACGTCCCGGATACGCGCCGCAACGTCCGCGCCCGACGCATTCCCGTCGGCATCCGGCAGTATCAGATCTATCCGGGAGATGCGACGCTCCAGTCCCAGAATGCGCTGCGCCGTCGACACGTCGAGCACGACCAGGTTGTCCGCGCCCTCGATCGTTCCCGCCAGTTTCAGCACATGGGCCACGCCGCTCGCCTCGACACGGAACGTATCGGCCACTGCCAGACCGAGATCGGAGGCGGTCCCGGTCGACATCAGCGCCACCGGACGCCCGCCCAGGAAATCGTCAAGACCGAATTCCTGCCGTCCGATGTCCGATGCGTAGGGGCGGAAGGCGGCTTCCAGGAGCGGATCGACGCCGAGCACCTGCAGCGTCCGTTCGGTAGCGCGCGAGGGGCGAACCCACCCTTCAACAACCGGCGTCATGGGCACATCAATGCCGCGGTACGGACCTTCGCGCACGAG
This sequence comes from Bacteroidetes bacterium CG12_big_fil_rev_8_21_14_0_65_60_17, assembly GCA_002787815.1. Lineage (GTDB taxonomy): Bacteria > Bacteroidota > Rhodothermia > Rhodothermales > UBA10348 > 1-14-0-65-60-17. Next base: position 1,900 of record PCUY01000015.1, read on the forward strand.
ATGCGCGAGCACGGAGTCGGGAAGGCCGCTCGTCGATGCGCCCAGAATCCGGTGCGTGGCCCGCCCGGCTACGGTTTCGGATGATTTGCGGAACGAGGTTTCCGCGCTCACATTGGCCAGATCAATCGCCACAACGACAGCCACGCCCACCGCCACACCCACGATGGACAGCGCGAACTGCCAGGGGTGGCTCGCCAGATGGCGCAGACTGGAGCGTACAAGAAGCCGGCTGAAGGCCACGGGTTACCTCGCTGTAGCTTCGTCGAGCGTGATCTGCTCAATGCGCCCTTCGTGCAGGCGTACAATCCGGTCCGATGCCTGCAGGAAGTCGCGGTCGTGCGTGACGACCAGCATGGTCGTCCTGGTATCGCGAACCAGGCGGTGCAGCAGATCCATGACCGTGCGGCCCGTCCGGTAGTCCAGATTCCCGGTCGGTTCATCGGCCAGGAGCAGCAGGGGCTCGGCCGCCAGGGCGCGGGCAATGGCCACGCGCTGTTGCTCGCCGCCCGAGAGGCGGTCGGGCCATGACTGGCCGCGGTCGGCCAGACCGACCTCCTCGAGCAGCCACTCCGCCCGCTCCCGCGCGGAGCGGCCATGCCCGCTCTTCTGCGCAGCGCTCCGGCCTTTGGGGCCACTTCGGCCTGCGAGCTCCAGCGGCAGCAGCAGGTTGTCGAGCACGTTGAGCGTCGGAATCAGGTTGTACGCCTGGAATACGAAACCCAGGTTCTGCCGACGGAAAAGCGTGCGCTCGTCTTCCGACAGCCCGTCAATGCGTGTGCCCCCTACGCTCACGCTGCCGGATGTCGGCACATCGAGACCACCCAAAAGGTTCAGGAGCGTACTTTTTCCCGCCCCCGAGCGCCCGAGGAGCGCCACGAACTGCCCCCTCCCGATCGAGAAATCCAGGTCGCGCAGCACATCGCGCCGGCTGCCGTGCTCATCATAGGACTTGCACACGGCTTCAAGCCGCACGAACTTCCCGCCGCCCGCGTCATTTGCTGCTGTTTCCAAACGTGTACTTCCTGCTGGTGCCGATTCCATCCTGGTAAACCGAATTGACAGCGCTCATGACCACCAGTATACGACGCCAACGACGCACCTGATGACTCCTTCAATGCTTCTTTGCGCCAGTGGCACCTGCTTTCGTCCACGGAACGATTCATGATGGAATGGATTGCCGTCGCCGCGGGCATCGTGGCGGTCTATCTCGCCACGCGCCAGCACGTGGCGACGTGGCCCATCGGGCTCGTATCGGTCGCGCTCTACGTCTACATTTTTCTGGATGCGAAGCTCTACTCCGACATGATCCTCCATGTCTTCTATGTGGGAGTACAGCTCTACGGCTGGTGGACCTGGCGTGGGGGAACGGCGCGCGGGGGCGCCGGGCGCCGTGTGCTCCCTGTTTCAAACCTCGCCCGGCGCCCCCTCCTCGCCCTCATTACCGGCACACTCCTCGGCAGCATACTCTGGGGCTGGGCCATGAACACATGGACCGATGCCGCGCTGCCCTGGGCCGATGCCTTCACGACCGTCGCCAGCTTTGTCGCCCAGTTCCTGATGGCCCACAAGAAAATCGAGCACTGGATATTCTGGATCGTCATCGATACCGTCGCCGTCGCCGTCTACATCCTGCGCGACCTCCACCTCACGGCTGGACTGTATGCCGTCTACCTCGTGCTCGCCGTGATTGGGTACCGCGCCTGGCGCAGGATGAGCCTTCAATGATGGCTCGCCGGCCGAACGTCCCCTTCGGTGATCTGGAATTTCCCTACAGAAAAGACGGGGATATACGCTTGCCTTGCGCAGTTCGCCGATGCATTTTAAAGATGCACCCAACCGGATACCACCATGCGCAACTACCTGTCAGCCCCTTCCACGTTTTGTTCGCACGTGCTCATCGCTCTTTTGATGGCGGGGATGTTGTCGCTTGCGACGCCGCGGCCAGCCAGTTCGCAGACCGCCGCATCCACCCCGGAAAGTCCTGGCGAAAAACTGTTCCTGGCGGTGTGCGCGACGTGCCACAGCGTGCAGCCACCGGCAAAACTGGCACCCCCCATGGCCATGATCATGCAGCGTTACCGCAAGGCGCTCGGAAGTGATGATGCCATTCGCGCCACCATCCTGGAGTGGGTCCCAAACCCCGACACGGAGCGCTCACTTATGCCCCCCATGGCCATCGAGCACCACGGCCTCATGCCCCCGATCACCACCCTCTCCGACAGCGAGTTGAACCAGATCACCGACTACCTGCTGACACTCACGCCCGAAAAAGGCGGCATGACAGGAGAAATGAAGGGCAACAAGGGCAAAGGGATGCAGATGGATAAAGACAAGCAGACGGGACAGGAAAGGAAGCACAAAAAACACGGCAGCAACTGACTCCACCGCCCGTTCCCGGGAACGATCAGCTCCCCAGCCCGCTGATCACCTCCTGAAGCCGGCTGCGCACATCCATGGCTACGGCGCCAAGGGAATTGTTGTCCACAGCCTGCATGGATGCGACCGGATCAATGGCCGAGACTTCGATTTGTCCATCTCCCACATCGCGCAGCACCACGTTGCAGGGCAGCATGAGACCGATGTGCGGTTCCGACGAAATGGCTTCGTAGGCTGAGGGTGGATGGCATGCTCCGAGGACTTTGTATCCATCCAGGTCCTTGTCGAGCTTGGCCTTGAGCGTGGCCTTGATGTCGATTTCCGTGAGTACGCCAAAACCTTTCTCCTTGAGCGCCGCGCGGGTCGTTTCCTCGACCGATTCCATGGTGCCCGGAAGGGTGGTCGCAAAAAAGTAGGACATGGTCGAATTCCTCGCTGTTGACTGAGTGTACCGTTTCGACACGTGCAGCGCACGCGTCCTCCTGTCACGACCGGGCTGCGCAGGGGATCCGGTAATTTTTGCTGAACATCTTCTCCGCAAACAGTCCACCCGGATGAAATGGTCACGTCAATGCACGGCGGAGTTGCCTTTGGATTACCCGCTCAACCCGCTGCAGTACCGACAGCCTTCCATGCCGGGTCTCGAACGCATCGCGTACACGTGGCAGCTGGTCGTTGATGGCACTGGCGAGACCCTGCACCATATCGAGCACAAATGCTGGCCGCACGTCACACGCGCCGGCTTCCTCCGGCCAGCGCCATCTCCCATGCGATCGTAGCGCTCCACTACCAGGTATCTGTTCTTCACGGTACCCCTGAGTGAAACAGCGGGCGTTCGCAGGCCAACGGCGGCAGCCAGATCCATCGTGAAGGCCTCAAGCAGTATCACGTGCCGAAAATCGGGTGATTCGAACTTCAAAATGTGGCTCGATGGCGCATTTCCCCGGGGCATGTACAGCATGCCATTGCGGATGAGAACAGGAATCTTGTCCTGCGCTCCAGCGAGCGACAGTCGCGGGCGATCCTCTTCCACGAGACTGGTGAATACGGTCCCGCGCCGGACGAGCCGTTCCTGGAGCTCGGCTTCATCCAGGGCCTTGTATTCAGCGTACATCTCCGGGTCGCTACCCACTGGCAGGATGGATAACGCACCTGCACACTCCCCTCCCAGGGCCCTCAACATTTCGAAATCCGTATCCGGGATCTTCAGGTGCCTGGAAACTCCCGTCCGGACCACACCCTCGGGCAACAGGTTGGCAAAAAACCGGTGTGCTGTCCCACCCTCCGCATCATACTCACGGACGGACAGCGGCATGGACTGAGACAGGGGAAACGCTGCGGAGCCCGTCCACGTGGAATCATACTGGAAAGCTATCCGACCGCCGGCCTCACGTCGAAGCATACCGACGGGAGCCTCGCCGTACCAGACGCATAATGCATCTTGGCTGCCCGCATCTTGGCTGCCCGCATCCTGGCCGCTCAAAGCCCGGCCGCTCATGACCCGCCAGCACCCCTTGGCCGGATGTGCACTTCAAGACCCAGGACGTGAAGCGCCTTGAGCACCTTGCCGATCTCGGCTGTTTCCTTGCCGCGCTCAAACTCCGACAGAAACCGGATGCCCAGATTGGACAGCCCGGACACCATTTCCAGGGTGAGTCCACGCTTTTTTCGATGCAGTCGTACCAATCGGCCCAGCTCGTGGGCGGTCACAACGTGGCCCCGCTCCGTAGATTCTCCAGACATGGCGCCCCCTCGTTTTTACCGTTCGGTACAATATACAATCTGCGGTCATTAAGATGACGTATTTTTTACCGTTCGGGAAAAACACGACGCTGGTTGTTTCCTTGTTGCGAACAGCGTGTACCATGTCGACACCTGCAACTCTTCCACCCTGTGCCCCAACATTCAGCATGTGCTCCATCCTCGGTATACTCCACCCCGCACAGCCGGCCGCCTCCGTGCGCGCACGCGCCCTCGAACTCTCGCGCCTGCAGCGGCACCGTGGACCGGACTGGTCCGGCATTTTTGCCAATGATCAGATCGTGCTTGCCCACGAGCGGCTGTCCATTGTCGATGTACAGCATGGCGCCCAGCCGCTGGTGAGCGCCGACGGACGGTTCGTGCTGGCCGTCAATGGCGAGATATACAACTACCGCGCCCTGCGCCGGGAATTCCCGGATTATGCCTACCAGACCGGATCGGACTGTGAGGTGATCATACCCCTTCTGGCATCGCTCGGCATGGCAGGCCCTGAAAGCGGGAACCATCCGACCGATCTGAAAATCCTGGAAAAACTGAACGGCATTTTCGCGTTCATCTTCCACGATACGCTCGAGGACCGGACCATCGTCGCGCGCGACCCTTTGGGCGTCATTCCGCTCTACACCGGCTTCAATGCCGACGGCACGCTGCTCATTGCATCTGAAATGAAGGCTCTCGTCCCGGAGTGCCGCCGCGTGGCCGTGTTTCCTCCAGGGCACGCGACCCACTCGGCCCTGGGTCCCGAACCCGTGCCGTGGTACAGCCCGGCCTGGCGCTCGTTCGCGAACGTCCGCCGAAGCGCCGCTCCACCCGACGGCGCCGCTCCACCAGACAGCGCCGCTCCACCCGACGGCGCCGCTCCACCAGACAGCGCCGCTCCACCAGACAGCCCGGAGCCAGCCGCAGACGCCGCCATGGACCGCGCGGCCGCCGCCATCCGCACGGCCCTCGAAGCGGCGGTCCACCGTCAGCTCATGGGCGACGTCCCGTACGGCGTCCTCCTCTCGGGCGGACTCGATTCGTCCATCACCGCCGCCGTGGCTGCCCACTACGCCGCTCAGCGCGTAGACGACAACGATGAGACGACCGCCTGGTGGCCCCGCCTCCACTCGTTTGCCGTGGGACTGGAAGGATCGCCCGACCTGGATGCCGCCCGCGAGGTGGCCCGCCATATCGGCACCGTCCACCACGGGTTTACGTTTACCGTGCAGGAGGGCATCGATGCGCTGCGCGATGTCATCTATCACCTCGAGACCTACGACGTCACCACCATCCGCGCATCGACCCCCATGTTCCTGATGGCCCGCCGCATCCGTGCCATGGGCATCAAAATGGTGCTCTCGGGCGAAGGTGCGGATGAAATCTTCGGCGGATACCTGTACTTCCACAAGGCGCCGAACGCCCGCGAATTCCACGAGGAGACCGTCCGCAAGCTCGATCGGTTGCATCTGTTCGATTGTAACCGGGCGAACAAGTCCATGGCCGCCTGGGGCATTGAGGCGCGCGTCCCGTTCCTGGACCTTGAGTTCCTGGACGCCGCCATGAACATCGATCCGGAACTCAAGATGATCCGGGACGGACGCATGGAAAAACAGGTGCTGCGCAACGCTTTCCGCGACCTGCTGCCCGATGCCATTTTCCGCAGGCAGAAGGAGCAGTTCTCCGACGGCGTGGGATATGGATGGATAGATGCACTGCGAGATCATGCCGCACGCACGGTGCATGCCCGCGACATGGAACGGGCGCACCACCGCTTTCCGGTCAACACGCCCGATACGCCGGAGGCCTGGCTCTACCGCTCCATCTTCGAAGAGCTCTTTCCACTCGAATCGGCCGCCGAGTGCGTGCCGGGCGGCAAGTCCGTCGCATGCAGCACGCCCGAAGCGCTCGCCTGGGATGCAATGTTCGGCGAACACGCCGATCCTTCGGGCCGGGCCGTA
>PCUY01000086.1 GCA_002787815.1 Bacteroidetes bacterium CG12_big_fil_rev_8_21_14_0_65_60_17
GAACCGGTCGGCTTCTTCTACCGATATCATGGTTTGCCTCCTGGTCAGCTGTGGAGCGGCCTGACAGGATACTGTTGCGGCCGCTTTTGGCAAAACACAAAGCGGGGCCGCTCTTCAGAGCGGCCCCGCCATCCGATCAGGAACTGTCCCGAGTGCCCAGGACTGGAGTCGAACCAGCACGCCCTTTCGGGCACCACCCCCTCAAGATGGCGTGTCTACCAATTTCACCACCTGGGCAGGTCCGGCAAAATCCGGAAGACGCCAAAGGTACACAAAGCCGCAGGACATCGCCAAACGCGAACGTCCATTTCAAGTACACTTCAAACCTGGCACGGGCGGGCACCGTGTACTTGGCCCGGAACATCACGTACACTTGGGCATGAAGAGGCTTCCGACCATCCACCTGCTGCTCTGTGTCAGTCAACAATTCTGTGTATCGTCCCGCGGCAGTAGCTGCCTTCGTGTTCCTCACCCTGCTCGTCGGGTGCGGCTCGCTCGAGCCGGCGGGCTCCTATGTGCCTGAGGGTGGCCAGGGGTTTGTGACAGTGGTCGATACGCTCGCCGAGGATGGGGCGCTCGCGGCGCTCGTGGGTCCCTACCGGATGGAACTGGAAGGGGGAATGACGCGCGTCATTGGCCGCGCTGCTTCCACGCTGACGAAGGCCTCCCCCGAGGGAGTGCTGGGTAACATGGCCGCCGATGCCATGCTGTTTGCGCTTGAGGAATCGGGTGCTGCGCCCGCGGATGTTGCCATTACGAACAACGGTGGTTTGCGCGTGCCGCTCAACGAGGGTCCGATTACGGTCGGGCGCGTGTTTGAGCTGATGCCGTTCGAGAACATGCTTGTCGTTCTCGAAATGCCAGCCGACAGCCTCATTGAGCTCGCACACGATCTGGCGCGGGCCGGGGGCGAGCCGGTTGCGGGCATGTCGTTCGCCATCCGCGACACAGAAGCCGGTTCCGGTGGTGGTGACGGAGCGCAGACCCCAGATGAAGACGGCACGCGGGCCGTGGACATCCTGGTCGGCGGCGCTCCCGTCGAGTCGGGAAGGACCTACCGGATCGCCACGTCCGACTACTTGGCAAACGGCGGCGGCAACATGCCGACGCTCTGGTCCGACTACGCACGCGAGACCCCGGACCTGAAGCTCCGGGACGCTTTCATCATGTACATCGAAGCCACCGGAACCATCGATCCGCAGATCGAAGGCCGCATCCGGCGGGAATAGCAATGGCCCAGCCGTCGAAATCGAGAACCATGCCCACCACGCACAACGTCACACCCTGGTCCCGCCGTGAATTCATGCAGCGCTCGGCTGCCGCGGTGGGTGGGGCACTGCTCCTGCCCGCCGGCGTGCTGGCCGCATCCGAAAAGCGGCTGGTCATCCTGCACACGAACGATACGCACTCGCGCATTGACCCTTTTCCGATGGACGGAGGGCGCAACGAGGGCCGGGCGGGTGTGGCGCGTCGCAAGACCCTTATTGACCGCATTCGCGCCGAGCACCGAAACGTGCTGCTGCTTGACAGCGGCGATGTGTTCCAGGGCACGCCGTACTTCAACATCTTCAAGGGCGAAGTCGAGCTCAAGGCCATGCACGCGATGGACTACGACGTGGCCACGCTCGGAAATCACGATTTCGACAACGGCGTGGACGGGCTCGTCGACATGCTGCATCATGCGCCCCGGCTGCAGTGGGTGAGCGCCAACTACGAGATGCCCGGATCCCGCCTTGCGCCACACGTTGAGCCGCACGTGATCCTGGAGCGCGGGGGCATACGCATTGGCATATTCGGTCTTGGGATTGCATTTGATGGACTCGTTCTGCCTGATCTGCATGAAGGCGTCTCGTACACGGATCCCATCCTGGCGGCGCGCCGCCAGGCCGACGAACTGCGCGGACGCGGCTGTGACCTCGTCGTATGCCTCTCGCATCTTGGCTACCGCTACCAGAACGAAGACCGGCCCGATGACGTTAGTCTGGCGGTTGAGGTCCCGGACATCGATGTCATTCTGGGTGGCCATACGCATACGTTCATGGATGCGCCGGTGGCGGTGGACCGACCGGGCGCGGCCGAACGTACGGATCGCCCCCCTGCGCTCATAAACCAGGTCGGGTTCGCCGGTATCCGACTCGGGCGGCTTGATTTCATATTTGACGGGCGGGGGCGCCTGCAGCGCTGGTATGCCGGGCACTACGACGTGGACGAGCGGTACGCGTAGCCGGGTCCCTTCACGGAATGTCCACACGGCACCTGGCGTCCAACTATATATTGATGTACCCAGGGCCAACTTCATACTCCTGAAGAACAGACCCATACGATATGAAATATCTGATTCCATGCGTCGCCCTGCTTCTGTGGGGATGCGCCTCGCCCCACGCCGCCCGGCAGGAGGCTGGTCTGCCGTCTGGCTCGTCCGGCTCTGACGGGTCGGTGGTCGTGCAGCCTGGCGCACCGGGCGCATCTACCCGTGTTTTCGAGAGCGCCGAAGACATTGAACTGCAGCGACCGCCACATACGGCGGCCGACACGCATTTCATGCAGGGCATGATTCATCACCATGCGCAGGCGCTCGAGATGTCGGAGCTTGTGCCCGAGAGGACGGCGCGGCGCGATGTGCGGATGCTTGGCAAACGTATCCACGTGTCGCAGGCATCTGAAATTGCCCTCATGCGCGACTGGCTGGAGCGCCGGGGTGAAGAGACCCATGCGGCCCGCATGCACATGCCGGGCATGCTGTCAGCGGCGCAGATGGACGAACTCCAAAGCGCCTCGGGGCGGGACTTCGACAGCCTGTTTCTGACCTATATGATCATGCACCACGAGGGTGCCATCACTATGGTCCGGGATCTTTTTGCATCGCCGGGCGCCGCGGCGGACCAGATCGTATCTGAATTTGCTACGGACGTCGACATGGACCAGCGGGCAGAGATTGCCCGCATGCGGGCCATGCTGGCAAACAATTGACCCGAAGACTACCCACCCAACCTGATTGACATGATAAAACGTACAATAACATCCATTCTGGCGCTGCTGCTTTTTGGGACCATGCTCATGGCACCGGTCGCGAACGCGCAGGACGCGGCCAGTGCATCCAGCGACGAGGCTCCGGCCGCGCCGGCCTGGGAATGGGACGCGAACGATCCTCGCATTGGGTTGGCGCCCGGTATTGAAAATGCCGGAGAAGCCATTCGAAACCTGATTCACGCAGCACATTTGCCGCGCCCTCCCGGTTTTACGCTCGAAGATGAAGCCGAAGGCGGCCGCATGAGCAATACCGACCTCGCGTTCCGTGGAAACCTGCTGTTCCTTGGCAATTACGGCGGTATCAACATCTATGACATATCGGATCCGTCGAACCCGTCGCTGCGCACCTCCATTGTGTGCCCCGGTGGCCAGGGCGATGTGTCCGTGCACGGCAATCTCGTCTTCATGTCGGCGCAGGAAACCCGCGGTCGGCTTGACTGCGGCGTAGAGGGTGTGGAAGAGGACGTAAGCCCGGAGCGGTTCCGGGGCGTTCGCATTTTTGACGTCTCGAACCTGGACCGTCCGCGCCAGGTGGCCGCCGTTCAGACGTGCCGTGGAAGTCACACGCATACGTTGGTCTCTGACCTGGCCAATCCCGGTCGCGTCTTCGTCTACAACTCGGGAACGAGCCGCGTCCGCCCGCCCGAAGAGCTGCCGGGGTGTTCAGCCGCTACCGATCCGGAGGAAGACCCGAACACGTCGTACTTCCGGATTGAGGTAATCGAGGTTCCTCTGATTGCGCCCGAGACTGCCCGTATTGTCGGTGCACCCCGGATTTTCGAACAGGATGGCAACATCGCCGGTCTGTGGCAGGGGGGTGATCACGGCGAGGGCACGCAGCAGTCCCGTCGCACGAACCAGTGCCATGACATCACGGCCTATCCGGAGCTCGGCCTTGCGGGCGGCGCGTGCGCTGGTAACGGTATTTTGCTCGACATATCGGACCCGGCGAACCCCGTTCGCACAGAGGCTGTGGTCGATCCGAATTTTGCCTACTGGCATTCGGCCACATTCAACAACGACGGCACCACGCTCCTTTTCACGGACGAGTGGGGCGGAGGCAATGCGCCGCGGTGCCTGGGATCGGATTTGCCGACATGGGGCGCGAACGCCATGTTCAAGCGCCGTGGCAATGAGATGACGCTTGCAGGCTATTACAAGCTGCCTGCGCCGCAGACGGCTGACGAGAACTGTGTGGCGCACAACGGATCGCTCATACCGGTGCCTGGCCGCGATATCAAGGTCCAGGCCTGGTACCAGGGCGGCGTGTCCATTTTCGATTTCACCGATCCGTCGAATGCCTACGAGATCGCGTTCTTCGATCGCGGTCCCATTTCGACGACCGAGCGGCTGACGGGCGGATACTGGTCCACCTACTGGTACAACGGGGCCATCTACGGCTCGGCCATTGTCCGCGGGCTGGATGTGTTCACGCTTACGCCGAGCGAGCATCTGACGCAGAACGAAATCGACGCGGCCATGCTTGTGATCGTCGATGAATTCAACGCCCAAAATCAGATGCGCAACGAGTGGCCGGTGCACGTATCGGTCGCGAAGGCATACGCCGATCAACTGGTTCGTGCAGGAGTCATGACGGATTCCGAGCGATCGGCGCTGTTTTCAGCGATAGACCAGGGCAATGCGTCGGTGCTTGAAGCGCGCGCGACGGTGCTGGAACACTCGGCGCTGGCATCGCTCGGCGCTGGCGACACCGGACACCACAATACGACCCGCGTCCGGCTTGCCGAACAGCTCAGAGGCCTGGCCAGCGGTGGGTGATTCCCGGTCAAGCGATCGTTCCCGGTCACACGACTACGCGCAGATGTCGGCAGGAGAGCGCATGGCGGCTGTTTGGCCCATTACGGTCGATGCCTGGTCCCTGAAAGGAAATTTCAATGCTGAATCCCGACTACAGAGACATGTTGTCCGCGTTATCCGACGCGGAAGCTGAATATATCCTCGTCGGTGCGTTCGCCCTTGCGGTGCACGGAAATCCACGCTCGACCGGAGATATCGACATATTGGTACGTCCTACGCAGCAAAACGCCGACCGGGTAATGAAGGCGCTACGGGCATTCGGCGCCCCGCTGTCGGATGTGGCGCTCACGGACCTTGTGACGACCGGCACCGTCATTCAATTCGGTGTTGCACCCAGAAGAATAGATATCCTGACATCAGTCGACGGATTCGATACCTGGGAGGAGGTGCTACAGGACCACCTGATAGCAAACATTGATGGTCTACAGGTACCCGTTATGGGTCGGAAAGCGCTGATTCGGAACAAGTCGTCTGTCGGTCGACCACAGGACCTTGTTGACGTAGCGTGGCTTGAGAGCCAGACAGATCCGGACTGAGGCGTCCGTCTGCTTCGTGATCCCGCCTGGGCTCGAACCAGGGACCCTCTGATTAAAAGAAAAAGCATCGAAGTAATTAATGCCTTGTCTATCAATTACTTAGAATCCGACTCCATAATAGTGCTACGCAATTGCTACGAGGCGTGTGGTTCTTGAGCAACTGGTATGTCTGTGAAGGCACCGCAGTTTCACGGGAAATTAACCACCTTGGCATCTGCAAACCAGCCTCAGGTAATCTCACCCTCATAAATGGACCCATACATGACCACCATGGCCATTGCTACGGCAGAGAAGATACTCATACGTTCGTCCTCGCTCATCCAGATCTTACGAGGTGGTGGTACCTGGAAGCGGAGCTCGGTATAGTAGGCGGCCACTATTTCAGCGATTTGATGCTTTGTCACTTTGCTTTGGGGGTCAAACGCTGTTCGAACAGTTTTCTTTGGGATTCTGGCGACCCGTACTCGTGATGTCTTTTCCGCCATCTGTCCCAGCGAATCAAGTAGCTTTCTTACACGCTGTCCTCTGCGGGATTCACGATCCTTTGTGTCTTCAAGTGCAATGACGGACGGCGCGTACCAAGAGAGCGTATCCCACATTCTTTCCAGACACTTGTCATGTTGGGCAGGTCGAACATGGACGTGTCCCCAGTCTATAAGGGTGTTGTCTGCTTCGAAAGCGGCAAATCCGAAGCCGTGCGAAGTCGGGTAAAATGAAACGACTCGTTCATGTTGAGGCATATGTATATTTCTGTTACTCCTTCTAATCTGGGCGAGTTGCCTTCAGGATCTCGTCAAGCCGGGAAATCTGATACTTGATGATCTCCGTTTGCTCTTTTTCTTGAAGCTCTATCCGAAGCTTTTGTGCTTGGACTCGCACAGATGCCAGAACATCGTCAAAAACACCTCCATACAGGTCATGTAGGGGTGCTCCAAAGATTATCTGGAGGGCAAACGCCGTCTCCAGGCATGGCATACGTACTCTCCGTTCATAGCGTGACACGGCAGTACCGTGTTCGCATGAGAGCAAAAAGGCAATCTCTCGCTGAGAGAAGCAAGATCTCTTTCGAAAAGTCCGGATGTAGTTTGGTAGTCGCTTTGACATGGATGATCGTAGAAGAGATTAAGTCCTCTCGTCATCCAGAATATGGGAATGGTCTGCAGGAAGTAGACGGTCGGAAATGCCGAGTTTGTTCAGGCGAATGAAAAGAACAGAAATGCTATATGTCTTGTCGTACTTCTTTAGGTACGGAAGAATCTCTGGATTCGAAAGTTGGCTAGTAATATTCAAAAGGCTCCGAGCGCATCTTCTAAAGCTGGAATCTCTTAAAAATAGCCTACCACAGAGGCGGGAGTGGACTTTGTGGACAACGGGGACTTTGGGGACTTCAGGGGAGGCCAACGAAAGGAACTAAGGGCTCTATCCCCAATCAAAGAAAGGAAATGCTTTCCAGGTGATGCCGATCGAGAACTGCGTTCCAGCGTCTACAAACCTAAGATTGTAATTGTCGTGACCAGAAGAGAGTCCAACCACCAAACCAATCATTTGTCGGTACACTGACAGATCGATCTCGTACCGATTTGCCTCAATCCGTAAATCTGCATCAAGAATCCGCTCGAACAGCACATTCACCATCGCTTGAAAGGTACTTGAGATGGGTCGTTCATACTTGTACCCAAGCCGCAGCCGCGTTCTCCCATAAATCTCAATGTCACGCTCGGTAAACCCCCCAATATCGCCAACGTAAAGCAACTTGTCGTGGTACACTTCGAGTCCAAATATGAAGGACTGATATTCTCGGGGCTGGTAGTCATGAAGAGTAACGATGCGATACTCAAATTCAACCTCTGTAAAGTTGGTTGAGAAGTTGCCATTCGTGCGGTTTAAGAGGGTGGATAAACTTGTGTCACTCGTAAGAGATGCATACTGTACATCACATTCAGGGGAAGTATCGGAATGCCCATCGAGAAAGGCACATCCTGATTGACCATTAGAGTAATGACCTGTGGTGTAGGACCCAACTAGTAGATCGTCCCTACCCTTAAGTCGGTGAACATACTGTGTGCCAATACCAATCTTGTACGAAGGCATCTTGACAGGTCTTGAGGAGTCAGTGTACATACGCAAGTGTGGCAAATACGACATATGAACGGAGAAAGCG
>PCUY01000006.1:0-99 GCA_002787815.1 Bacteroidetes bacterium CG12_big_fil_rev_8_21_14_0_65_60_17
AGACATAGCGTGCGGACGCCGCCGGCGGCAGCAAATCCCACAATCGATCGGGACTGCGTTGCATATCGCCCGTGCCCGTAATGCGCTCGGGGGTCGCGG
>PCUY01000006.1:127-7526 GCA_002787815.1 Bacteroidetes bacterium CG12_big_fil_rev_8_21_14_0_65_60_17
ACTTACCCGGAACACACTGCCACTGGCCAGCATCCAGACATCCTCGCCCACAACAATCATGGTAGATGCGTCGATGAGCGGCCACGTCCGCGCTGTGCCCGTGGCCACGTCGAGGTGAACGAGGCCCTCGGCGGTCAGGACAAGCAGATCCGTATCCGTAGGCGACGTGGCCGGTGGCGACGGAAGAATGGCCTTGATGTGCGTGGACGGGAAGCCGTCCCGGTACACGTCAAAATCGTAACCATCCCAGCGGGCGAGTCCATCGGTCGTTCCCACCCACACCATGCCGTCCTGTCCCACGTGCAGCGCATGGATGGTGTTGTTCGGCAGGCCAAGCCCGGTATCGAAGCGCTCCAGTGGCGGAACGGGCGGCTGCCGCGCGACTTGTGCGGCCCGGGCTACCTGGGCGGCCTGGTCTACCTGGGCGACCTGGGCTGACGATGTGCCGGATCCCTCGAGAAGTGAAAAAAGGAGGCACAGGATGGCGCAATGTCGGCCAAGGCCTGTCTGGACATCATACACCCATTTCACGCAGCAACGTCGTCTCAAACTCCTCCAGGGAAGCGGCCCGCACGGCTTCCATCAGTAGCCGTTTACATGTAGTGACATCCTTGATGTTCTCCACACCATGTTTTACCGCGTCGGAAACCATATCGAACCTGCCTTCGAGCACTTCCAGTATGTTTTCTTTCGTTGTCACGAGGCGGCCCTGCTTCAGTCCTTTCTTGATGCCGTAGCGCTCAAAACTGGTTACGTAAGTCATTTTCTTGTCCTGTTCTGTCCTTGCCAATTCGACATACAACTTGTCATCCAATTCGGCCGGCAAGCGCACGACCCAATCTATGAATCGAAACAGCTGCTCTGCCGTGGAAGGCGCAATTCCTCGTTCATATAAACTTCGCAGGACGCGAAGTTTCCAGTCGGCTCGCTCCGCCATGGCGTCAGTTGCCCCCGTCTCCGTCTCCAAGACCTTCATAATGGCGAGAAGAACCATCGCCAGCGGACTCTCCATGTGTGCCAGCTCTTCCTGCCTCTCGCGATAATCCAGCAATTTTGTGACCGGAAACATCAGCTTCGTGTGGGTGCCCAGGCACTGATCTTCAAATGATGTCGGATGCCATTCCGGATCACTGTCCGCCAGGAGAGCAAAACTCGCGACGGATAAGTCGTATTTCGACCTGATTCGGTAATTGTAGACATACATTATGAATCATGACCAGGAGACTGGCCCCGCCCTTCACTTGGACTTCCACCAGTTTGTCCACCACGCGCACTCCCACTTTGTCGCCGAGATGCAGCTTCTGCAACTCCTTGTCCCGAAACTGAAACCCTTTCGACCAGTCAATTCTGGCGTGGGCCGCCGGAAACAGCAGGGCCATAAAGTCCTCGAAAAACTTATCGAGAACCTCCTTCCAGAATCCGTCTCCGTCTTCGATGAAGGGTGCCACACTCGTTTCCTCCAGCCTCTTCTGCGTCCCGTGAGACAACAAGACACCAATTAGCGTACATCGTAACCCGGTGCAACCCGGAAGCCAACCATTTCGTCGAGACGACAGTCCAAGGCCCAACTGGAAGAGAGACTCCCGCTCGCCCGACACCATTACGCCGCTGCCACATGATCCGGAATTACTTTCTGACCGCCCTGCGGTCCTTTCGCCGCCGCCCCGTCTACGCCACCGTCAATGTGGTTGGCCTTGCCCTCGGCATGGCGGCCTGCGTGCTCATCCTGACCGTTGTTCATTTCGAATGGCGGTTCGACCGATATCATGAGCAGGCGGATCGGATCTACAAAATCAATCTGCGATACGTCGCGCCGGACGGCGCGCCGGGCTACCAGTTGATGATGACGCCCGACTTCACGCCTGACTTCAAAGAGACGTTTCCTGCCGTGTCGCGGGCCACGCGTCTGGTCCAGAATTCGGTGGATATCCGCGTGGGGGGCGAGATTTTCCGCAGCATGACAGCCGAAGTCGATCCTGATTTCTTCGGGATGTTCACGGCGCCACTTGTCGAGGGGTCGGCCCGTCAGGTGCTGCAATCGCCAGATGACATGGTCATTTCCCGCTCGATTGCCGAGTCGTGGTTCGGCTCGACTGCCGCGGCCATGGGCGAAGTAGCCACCATCTCACGAGGAGATGTGAACCGGGATTTCACCGTTGCCGGTGTGTTCGAGGACTTTCCGGCCTGGTCATCGATTGCCTTTGACGTAGCCATTTCGTTTGAGAACTACGACGAAATCCAGCTGGGCGGCAACAACTGGGGTGGCCGCACATCGACCTATGCCCTCCTCGCCGACGGTACCGACGCGAAATCATTCGAAGCCGGGCTCGGGCCTTTTACCGCCACCTCATTCGCCGAATACATTGACGCCATGCGCGGCGCAGGGTACATGGCCCTGCACGAGGACGCGTTCGCGATTGAGCTGCAACCACTTACGTCCGTGCACCGCTCGCCGGAGGTTGGCGTCCGGTACGAACGGGCGGTCCACAACCCGCTCTACTCGTGGATACTGGCCGGAATCGGCCTTCTGATTCTGCTCATCGCGTGTATTAACTTCATGACACTCTCGGTTGGCCAGGCGGCAACGCGAGCGCATGAAGTGGGTATCCGAAAGGCGCTGGGAGCGAACCGGTCCCAGCTCATGAAGCAGTACCTGGGCGAGTCGATGGCGCTTGCAACCGTCGCGCTCGCAGCCGGACTGCCGCTCGCTGTCCTCGCGCAGCCCTGGTTCAACAACCTGACGGGCAGGGAACTGTCCATCCTGGGGCTCTCCCCCGCCTTCCTCGCAGCAGGCCTCGTCATTCTCCTCGCCATCGTCGGCGTGGTTGCGGGCGGGTATCCCGCCGCGGTGCTCTCGCGGTTCCAGCCCGCCCGCGTCCTCAAAGGCGACACCCCGCTCGTTGGCGGCGGACTCCTCATGCGAAGCCTTGTCGTGGCACAGTTCACCATTTCCATAGGCCTGCTCTCAAGCCTCTTCATCATGAGCGACCAGATGGATCATCTGTTGACGGCCGACATGGGATACGACGCGGACCGTGTCCTAGCCATCGAGGCGCGCGGGCTCGACGCGGACCGCGCCGAGGATATTGTCAATGCCTTCCGGCAGGCCGCCCAGCCGAGCCCGTACGTGGAGCGCGTAGCCCGCGCCGGCCAGGCCTTCACACGCAGCTCCGACCGGAACGGATGGCAGGATGCGGACGGCATCCAGCGGTCGGCCTACAACTTCGGTGTCGACTATGACTACGTGGATGTGATGGGCATGAAAATCGTCTCCGGGCGCAATTTTTCGCGGGATTTCCCGGCCGATCCCACCCATTCCATCCTCGTAAATGAAGCGCTCGTGCGCGAATTCGGGCTGACCGACCCGGTGGGGCACGTGATGGATGGTTGGCTCGACTGGATTTACGATACGCCCCCGACTATCATCGGCGTCGTCGAAGACTTCAATTTCCAATCGCTCCACACGGCCGTGGAGCCTGCCGTGATGAACATGCACCCGAACTATTACAACAGACTGGGCGCCATACTGGTACGCATTGCTCCCACGCGAACGGCCCTTGCGCTCAGAGCGCTTGAGGACGCGTGGGCGCAGGTGGCACCAGGCGCGCCCTACCAGTGGGCATTCGTGTCGGATGACATGGCGCGGCAGTACGCCTCGGAGCAGCAGTGGCAGGCCATTGTGCGGTGGTCCTCCGTGCTGGCCGTCATTATTGCCGCGATGGGACTCTTCGGGCTCGCTCTGCTTTCGGTCACGCGTCGCCTGAAGGAAATCGGGATCCGAAAGGTACTCGGTGCGGACACGCCCCAGATTGTGCGCCTCGTGACCGGAGAGTTTGCCATTTTAGTGGCTCTCGCCGCCGCGATTGCGGTTCCGCTGGCCTGGCTCGCCATGGACCGCTGGCTCGACAACTTCGCCTACCGCATCCAGATGGGCGCAAGCTCCTTCGCTCTGGCAGCACTGATCGCGCTTGGCGTCGCCCTCACGACCGTCGCCTGGCATGCCCTGGGCGCCGCCCGCACCGACCCCGCCCGGACGCTTCGGCAGTGACGATCAGGACTGCGTTCCAACCGCGGACCAGCGATCAGCACGAGCATTCGGATGGCACGTGTACACCGGGCGAAAACCACCCGTGAAGGATGAGCCTGCTTCTTTGGCAACGGGTGTCGGCACAGCATATATCACTTGCCGGATTTGGGAAAGCTCAGCCTGCGCACGAAGGCAGACGTGGCGTGACCTGATACAGCCTGTCGGCATGCGGATGAAAGTCGTAGCGAATCCCAGCCACGGTAGCGTATTGAATTAGCCTTTTTACTATATTACCAGTAGCCTTTTCGCAATAACCCTAATAGCCTTTTTGCAGTACACGCACCGACATCTGACCGCCCGCGTCGAACGTGCCCTGAAAACAAGCAGGGTCGTGAATATTGTGGGGCCGCGCCAATCGGGTAAAACCACACTCGTCCGCGATATGGTCAAGACCGCCTATTATGCCACCATGGATGATTCCGCCGTCCTGGCTGCATTTGAAACAGACCCTTACGGACAGCTTATGGCTCTTTCCGACCAACTATCGGACACGGATCAACCCATTGCACTGGACGAAATTCAACGCCTTCCAGAAATCACGCTTGCCCTTAAGCGCATTGTGGATGAGAACAGAAGGCCCGGACAATTTCTACTCACGGGCTCCTCGGACATTTTTACGACGGCCGCCGCGTATGACTCGCTGGCTGGGCGAGTACAGACATTAACGTTACGACCATTTTCTGCTTCTGAAATCAAGGGATGCGAACCTTTCAGGCTGCTCGACGCAGCCGAGAAGAACCATAACGACCTCACCATCCAGCTGCCACGGCCCCTTCCGTGTGACCGAACAATCGCCATCGACCTGGTTGTACGAGGGGGATTTCCAGAGATGTTCCATCTTGATTCCCGAGACAGGATGGAGCGCTATGAGAGCTATGTTGATAGTATTGTCGAGCGTGACGTGGCGCCGATTTCCAGTATCCGGAAGCCTGACGTACTCCGACGCCTGATTGACCAACTGGCCTCTCGAACCGCCGAGGAGTTGACGGTCTCCAAGTTGTGTCAGGTTCTCAATACGCGAAAAGAAACCGTGAACGATTACATCGACATCCTGTCGCGGCTGGGAATAGTTCGGCTGCTCGGGGCGTGGACATCCTCGGGAGCAAAGCGGGAAATAAAGTCGCCCAAACTACATTTCCTCGACACAGGTTGTGCCAGTGCCCTTCGCGGAGAGGATGAAGGAAGTTTTCACCCCGGGGCCGACCCATCTGCGTTTGGACACCTTCTCGAAAGCTTTGTTTTTTCCGAGCTTGAAAAATCCCTCCCATACGCCTCCAAGCGCTGGAGACTCTATCACTGGCGCTCGGGGCGTCAGGAGATCGACATCATCGCGGAGGCGCCAGGAAGGCGGCTCGCCCTGTTCGAAGTCAAGGCATCCACGTCCCTGAGCCTCGAAGACTTCCGGCACATGAGTCGTTTTAAATCCGAAGGGCCGGGACGCGCATACCGAACACACGCCTTCTGTGTCTATCTCGGAAGCGACGTGTTATCGTTTGGACCCGATTTGACGGCCATTCCTCTGTCCCTGTTTTGGTCGTACCGTAATCGTGGTGGACTTCCATCATGAGTATTCCCCATCCCCCTATGATCGGACGGTCCGGCCCATCAATTGTGGAAGGAGTTCATGGCATCGCGGCCGGATGCGGAGTTCGGATCTCTCGATGAAATCAACGAACAACTGGCAGAGTGGGTCACGGTGCGCAACAGCCGCCCATTGGATGACTTCATGGGCCTTTCCCCACAGCAGATGGCCCAACTGTAGTATGCTTTTTTCGAGCATGTCCATGTGGCCGATCGCGTTACGACCGTTCCTCCAGCCGTGCCGTTCCTTGTGCTGAATGCCCTCCTGGAGACCGACATGGGTAACGACAGTGCGCACTTCGACGAACTCCCCGAAGCGCCGCTCGACCTGGCACTGGAACGGCTGGCATCCATTACGCTGTTCATGGACCTGACGGAAGATGCACTGGTCGCCATCCGTGACCGGTCGTTCCTCCTGCTAAGGACCACGGGCATGGTTCGTCGATACCGCGGCCGGTTCATTATTGGCCGCGAATTCCGCCTGAACGGGGCCCATACCAACCTGGACGATGCAGCCGCGAACTTCTACACGGCCTTCCCCATGATCCTGGGTGAACTCCAGGATCCCGAATCTGACGTGGAAACAGCTGCCGATCTGGCCCGGCCGACCTTCCAAGTCAGCGTCGTAGTCTACTTTTGGGGTACCCTCGGCCTCATTGAGGACCTCGGTCCCGATGTCGACGCCTGGATTCGCCCCCACCCTGTCCTCCAGGAGCTGCTGGCATTCCCCGCAACCTGGCGTGGCATCCAATCTTCCTGATCCGCCTTCACCGGGTAAAGCGTCTCAATGCGCCGCCCCAGCAAATCCGCTGCCCGTCGGACATTATGATGTGCGTTCCCTGACGAACTACCTCGAAACCACTCTTTTCGAGTGCGCGAACGGCATACAAGTGAGTCACTCCGGGAAGCTTGGGCATGGTCAGGCGGCAACCTCAACCTCTCTCACCTCCGCACCCTGCTCATCGGGACCAGCACCCGGGCAGGCCGGGACAGGAAACGCTGAAGCCCTCATTGGTCCTTCGAAGTGCAACTTTGTATTTCATGATGGCAATCGACATGTTCGAGAGTGATCTGCTCATAACGAGTTCCAAATGCCATGGGTCAAAGAGATACACGCGTACATCCAGACCCTTTGATGGACCGCCCCTAAAAATCCCCACCTCCCAAGAGCAGAATCTTGTCCCGGTCATGGGGGATGCGCGCGAATGCGTTTCTCGTGTCCACAATGAGCCGGGCGCGGTCCGCAATCATGGCGTAGGGAAAGGCCGAGTGGTCGGTAATGAGCACGACAACGTCGGCGCCCGCGACCGTGTTTGCATCAAGCTCCACGCCCCGCCGCCTCTTCTCGCCGCCCTGCGACGAAAAAGAGAACGTATCCACGTGCGGATCGGTGAAGTCCACCTGCTCAAAACCCGCATCAAAAAGTAAACCCAGCACCTTGGCGATTGACACCTTGACGCCGGTATTTGCCAAAGCGCGGACAACGGCGTCTACGACGTAAAACGGCATGTCTTCGTTCGTGCGGGCCGAGAGCGTAATGAAGCTCGTTTCGAAGTCGTAGCGACGCGCGAGCCAGGAGAGGTAGTACGGATCGATCGGGATGCAGTGGCCGCCGCTTCCACGACTTCCCACATGGAAATACCGCCCATGCGGTCGCAGAGCCGGGCGAGCTCGTTGACAAGCGCAATGTTCACCGAACGGAAAATGTTTTCGAGCAGCTTTTCCATTTCG
>PCUY01000006.1:7561-7733 GCA_002787815.1 Bacteroidetes bacterium CG12_big_fil_rev_8_21_14_0_65_60_17
GACATACTTCTCGGGCACATCGTCAATGTAGTTCTTGCCGGCATTGAGCCGCAAAACGCGCTCCGTGCTCACGTCATAACCCACCGTGCGATACCCCTGGCGGGCGTACTCGACGGCCAGCGGAAGCCCCACGTATCCGAGGCCAATAACCCCGATGGTTGCAGTTTTCGAT
>PCUY01000006.1:7745-11480 GCA_002787815.1 Bacteroidetes bacterium CG12_big_fil_rev_8_21_14_0_65_60_17
AATCGTAAACGAAAAATAGCGCTCATCGAGCAGCGCCCCGGTCAGGCGCACCCACGGTATGGGCTGCACCCAGGCGGCGTAGTTGATGCGCCGCGTATCATACTCCGCGCCGACGCCCAGCCGCCCGGAAATGCGAAGACCAGCGCTGCCAAACACGGTGTCATCAAGCTCGAGGCGATTGGCATCAAGAAAGTCGAACGCGTGGCCAAGGCTACCCTCGGCCTCCAGGCGCCCGATTCCCGTCTGACTAAGGGCCACGCGTTTCGATGCCACAGCGTAGAGCGCATGAAAGTTACGCGTACCGCCCACATCTCGCACGCCGACGGCCACAGCGGGAAGCACACGCTTTTCGCGGTGAGCCACGAACATGGCGCCGATTGAGCGGTCGGCGCCCCGAAAGTCCACCACGTCAAAGCGGCGCACGAGCCGCACGTAGACTTCGGCGCGCGGAAGCGCCACGAGGCTTGCGGCGAGCACCATCTGGTCGCAGCGAGGCAGGCCGCGGCCCCCAGCGCCGCTCTCGTCCGGGTTGCAGAGCGCGGTCGGAAACGCCACATTCTCGTCAATACGGCCATAGTGCAGGCGCGCTGTGCCGTCGGCGTCCAGAAGCGCCGTCGGCGCAAACGCCCAGCCGGACGTGCCATAAAGTGATTGGGCGGCTGCGCCGTAAGCGCAGCCGCCCAACACCAGAAGTAAAACCGAGAGGCGGAGAATCACTTCACTACTGAGCTACGACATCAGCCGGGGCTCTGCGCCTGGTTCTGGATGACAGGAAGGGAAGCAGTGAGCGCTGCCAGTGCTCCGGGGTTCAGGAACGCGCCCGCCGACTTGCCGCTGGCCAGGCCCTGCTGCACGAGCTGCCGGAACGTTGACGTCACGCCGTTCTGCGTCACGCGAATGTCGTTGATGAGGCTGTTGTCACGGTTGATTTCCTCGCGGATCGTACCGAAGCGGCCTGCCGTCCAGAAACCGCCGCTGCCACCTGCCTGCGTGCGGGCCATGTTGGAGAACGATCCATTCGCGTTGAACGTGAAGGTCACCTTGTTACCTGCGTTATCCGTGTGGTTGATCTGGCGCGTCGCCCTCACCGGCTGCGAGATGATGCTCGCGTTCGTATTACCGTACGTCGTAAGGATGGCGCTTGTCGGGTTGCCATTGGCATCGGCCAGGACGACCGATACCGACTGTTCCAACGTCTGCCCCTGCGTGTTCACGACCGGAATGATGATGGCAACAGCCGTCGGGCTCGAGTCAATCTGAAGGCCGAGACTTGCCAAATCGTCCGCGGCAGCCGCCACCGACGCGTTACCCAGCGCCGTCTGCACGGTCGCGTTGCTCGATGTCGTTTCCTGGACGGTCACTTCCGCCGGGCGCTGCAGATCGTCATCCGGCTTGTCGTCCGAATCGCACGCCGTGAACAGCACGGCCGTGGCCAATAGCAGGAAGAGTGGGAGTCGGTAAAGCCTGAATGTCATGGGGAGCCTCTCTGAAGAAGTGTTTTGCCGTGGGTTTGGGACAAATTCTGAACTTTCAATATACAATGCGCCGCACTCGCGTGCGACATCGCAACAAAATCATTACAGGGAATTTGTGGCGCGGAAATCAGAGACGGCAAATGGTTGTTACGATAAACGTATATTCATTTCGTAAACAACGAATCATGGCCCTGTCTGTCATCATACCACCCCTTGCCGCCTTCGTGGTAACGCTCTTGGCAACCCCCGTGGTCCGCATGGCCTCCCGTCGTTGGGGCTTCGTAGCCAACCCTGCCGGCGACCGCTGGCACGTCGCGCCAACGCCGCTTCACGGCGGCATTGCCATTTCTCTTGGCTTGCTCGTAGCCGCGCTTCTCGCTGGTGTCCACGTCTATCTCATTCTCGGCATTGGCCTTGTTTTCCTTCTTGGACTCACAGATGACCTCTTCCACCTCAGTCCATTGCTGCGCGTCCTGGTCGAACTCGTAGCTGCGCTCCTCATCATTGCGTCCGGTCTCGGGGGCGTCGAACTGTGGTCGCCCGCCTGCATTGTTGCCATTGTCTGGATCGTTCTTGTCAGTAATGCCATCAACCTGATCGATGGCGCAGACGGCGTTGCCGCATCCGTGGTGGCCGCTACGGCAACCGTTGGCGGCGTATTCCTCCTCGCAAGCGGAAGCGTAGAGCTCGCCGTACTTTCCATCAGCCTGGCTGCTGTAAGCTTCGGCTTTTTGACTTTCAACTGGCCCCCTGCCACCATTTTCATGGGCGACTCGGGTAGCCTTGTGCTCGGATATCTGCTCGCCATCATTGCGCTCGAGGCGGGGTTTATCGCGTCCGGAGACCAGTTCATCCTCACCTACGCCGTCGCATTCGCCTTCGTAGCCGTACCCTTTCTGGATGCCACGTTCGTCGCCCTCGTCCGCATTGTCCTCGGACAAAACCCGGCGCGAGGCGGCACCCACCACATTCACCACCGCCTCCGCCTTGCAGGTCTTTCGGCGCGTCAGACAGCCACCACCCTCGGCATGCTGGCGGCCGTCTCCGTCAGCACCATTGTTCTGTCGCTTTCGCAGCCCACGCTCTTCGGGATGATGCTGCTCTTTGGCGCGACGTTCCTGCTTCTTCTTGAAGCGCTGCTTGTGCACCAGACAGGCTTCCTGCCATCAAAATCAGGAGAAACCGCAGAACGTCGGGCCATGTCTCGTCTTTACGGCTGGATGCGGCGCATTTCGCCCGCCCCCAAGGTCGCGGCCGATGCCGTCGTCATCGCCACGGCAGCATCTGTGGCAGGCGCCCTCACCCAGTCCGGCCCCGCGACCGCTGGCGGCGCAGCCCTCCTGCTGGCCATATTCGTGACGGTCAAGGTCGCCATCCTGTGGGGCATGCGGCTCTATCGCCAGCAGTGGCTTATGAGCGCAGGAACGCCTGACCTCATCCGGGTGCTGGCCGCCATTGTGCTTGGCTCGGTGGTCACCGCGCTCATCATGACGCTTGTCACGTCACTGAACGTAGGCGCACGCTTCATCGCCGCCGATTTCCTCGCCGCAACACTTGGACTACTGGGGCTTCGGATTGGGTTTCGCATGTTCCACTCGCTGATTGGCGTACAGCGCCGAAGCGGAACGCGCGTCCTCATCTATGGCGCTGGTCAGGCAGGCGCGTTTGCTGCCCGCGAATTGCGGCAAAATGCCGACAGGCGTCTGAAACCCGTCGGATTCCTGGACGATGACCCGGCCAAGGAAGGCAGCAAACTCTACGGTCTCAGCATTTTCGGTGACCTGTCCAACCTGGAACGAGCGGCAAAGCTGACGCTCGCCGAACAGGTCATCCTGTCCTCATCCAAAATCCCGTACGAGCGCTCCAGGCAGATCATGCTCGCCTGCCGCGCACTCGGCCTCCGCTGCTCCCGCATGACCTTTGAATTCAATGAGGACGCAGTGGGGAACGGAGGCGACGGCTTCAAAATCCAGGACGCCGCGATTACGGTGCCGTCGTTGTGATGACAGAAGGGCTTTCAGCTCAATCGATGTCGGTCGCTTTGCATGGTGGCACGCACCTGATTCCTGTCCTCGACCTTGGCGATGGTCTCTTGTCGCTTTTGGTACTCCTTCAACTTGAATGTGCGTCGCGTCCAGCTCGGAAGGGCTTCCATCAACACCGCTACAAACTCCGTCGCTCCTGCCGCGCTCTGTGTTCATCCAGAATGTTCAATGTCTCTTCCCGTCACGTGGCTCGGCATCGTCTTCAGCGTTATCGT
>PCUY01000006.1:11518-12104 GCA_002787815.1 Bacteroidetes bacterium CG12_big_fil_rev_8_21_14_0_65_60_17
CGAACCTGCGTGCCATCAACCGAGACATGGCGACCCGAGACCATGCCTTCGGATACGCACGCGGCGACAATGCGCTCGAAGACGTGTTCGAATAGATCGCTGCCTGCCCAGCGTTCATTGCACAGGCGGGAGAGTGTTGAATGATCGGGTACCCGATCATGGAAATTGAGACGACAGAACCAGCGAAAACCGGCATGCATCCAGAGTTCGTCACAGAGCCTGCGGTCCGAAAGGTCGTAGAGAACACCTAGGACCATCATTCGAAGCGCCAATTCCGGATCCACACCCAAGCGTCCTTTACCCGTGGCATAGCACGGAGCGAGTTCTTCCCGGATGCCGTCCAAGTCGAGCGTAGCATCAATCTGCCGACGCCGGTGATCCGGAGAAACAAGGGATTCCAGATCGACCATCTGGAAGAGAGCGGGTTGGGCCGGGTTCTTGCCGATCATTGCGCTTGACAGAAACAGAGTGAAACCACCTGAATATCTAACAAAATAGTACTAAAATATTCGTCGAGTATCTCCTCCCATTTGCTTCGGTCTGTACGGCGTTCCAGGGCAGGGTGCTCCATTCCACAACCAACGAT
>PCUY01000006.1:12209-13509 GCA_002787815.1 Bacteroidetes bacterium CG12_big_fil_rev_8_21_14_0_65_60_17
TTCGTGGTGACAAAGAACAGCCAGGGCCTCGAGGAACTCATGGGACTGTCTCCCACAAACATGCACGCCCTTCAGCACGATTTTTTCCGCACCGTGCACGTCGCCGAACGCGTATCCGCGGTGCCACCGATCCTTCCGTTCATCGTGCTCGAGCGCATCGACTTGATGATGCTGTTCCAGGGCATGGTCTTGGGCGACCAGGAGGAACTGTTAGACATGGCCTACCTGCTGCTGCGAACGTCCGGAATCGTGCAGCGAAAGAAGAAGCGTTTCTCCATCCATCCGCGATTCAGCGAACAGGTCGGTGCGCGGGACTATGGGTCCCTCCATCCGCACCTCTTCCAAACGCTTAGTACGGCCGGGAATTGGGGGCTGTCAACACCCGTCGTGCCCAGGGTGCCGATGTACCCCTCTCCACGTTTGTCGGACAGTTCTACGACGCCTTCCCGTCCCGGTCCGCTTCCCGTCGTCGCCTTCTGTGTATCGGTCGTCGTCAACTACTGGGGCATGCTGGGCCTCGTCGAGGAAATCGGCACGGAAGACGACGCCGTGCTCCGCCCCCACCCCGTATTGCAGGAACTGCTTTCCTTTCCCGACGGGTGGGCGGGGTGAACTGAGGTGGGATGGGACAGAGCCGTACGTTCCTTTGCTGAAGAACTGAACCACACCGGACATGCCAGAAATCGGCCGAAACGAACCATGCCCTTGCGGGAGCGGACGCAAGTACAAGCACTGTTGCCTGAAATTCCCGAAACCGTTGTCGCCGCCACCGGTGCCGCGCTCACAGTCGAACGTTCCGGAATTTGACGGCCTCACCCCCTACTTCATGGATGCGCTCATCTACCAGCCGCTCCATGCGCCGGAAGTCCTCACGTTCGCCGAGACCGTGGACAATGACACGGCTCCTGTCCTTGTCGTCCTCAAGGAAATCATCCGCGCTATCGGGACCGGTGGATTGAAGGCGACCAAGACCGGCGCGTTGCCCCGTGCGTTCGCGCAGGCTGTGGGACCGCGCATCCGTTCAGAGCGCGAGCACTACTGGGCGCGGTTCGAAAAGAGCATCCAGAAAGAGTCCGATGTCGGAACGCTTGAAATCGCACGGACCGTGTTGGAGCAGGCCGGCGTCCTGCGCAAATACAAAGGCAAATTCATCATTGGCCGCGAATTCCGGCCCATCATTGAAAAACATGGTGTCGGCGGGGTGTACCTGGAGCTGTTCCGCGCCGCCATGCTGCGGTACAATTGGGCATATATGGATCAGATTCCGCTCTTTCCGCGCATCCAGGGGTTCGCGGGGTTC
>PCUY01000049.1:0-1639 GCA_002787815.1 Bacteroidetes bacterium CG12_big_fil_rev_8_21_14_0_65_60_17
TAGTAGATCGTTTCCATGAAGCGCCTCCTGTGTCTGGTTGTTCTGCACCTTCAATTTCGGATGCAGGGGGCCTTCTTGGAAATATCAAGCGGATTTTGCGGGCTTGCACGACTGGCTGAGCCCGTCTGAAACAGTTACTTTCTGACAGGTGGGCGTCGGCTCGCCGCAAATCCGCATGCCGTTATTTGTCCACGCTCTTAGTGTCGGAACCGTGTGGAATGACGAATCGTATTACAACGTAATACAACCTGGAGTGCTATGAACTCAGCAATCACAGTACGGCTCGACAAGTCCTTGCAGAAGCGTCTCGAGTCAGTTTCAAAGAGGACCGGGGTTTCCCGTTCCGACATCATTCGTGACGCCCTCAAGAGGCAACTCGCCACTCTCGCCTTTGAAAAACACCGCGAGACGGTGATGCCGTTTGCTGAAGCACGCGGTTTCCTGACAGATGAGGACGTGTTCAAGGAAGTCTCTTGAAAGTAGCCTTCGACACCAATGTCCTGATCAGTGCCTATTCGGCGAGAGGTCTTTCCTCAGATGTGTTTCGACTTGTCCTCGCCGAACACGTTCTACTGCTTTCTGAGCGCGTTCTAAGTGAGTTCGAGCGCGTATTGGTCGATCGCTTCGGTATCCCTGTCTCCGTAGTTGCAGATTTCCTGGAAGAACTCCGCTTGCATGAGGTGGTGCGGGAAGTCGTTGTCTCGTCGGACTTGGACGTAATCCGAGATCCGGACGATCGCATTGTGGTGGCTTCAGCACGTGAAGGCCAGGCAGATGTGCTGGTCACCGGAGACAAGGATATTCTTGATGTCCGCGACCAGATCACCGGAATCATGGCGATGACTCCAAGAGAGTTTTGGGAGTCAATCCGAAACCCTGAGTAGCGTGGGCACATAACAAGCGGATATATCATTAGGCGGAAGTCAAGAATCAGGCTGACAATTCTGGTCCTTTTGTCGGAATCGCCCCCAGAATGACTGTTGGACACGGTCCATCCTGACGATCGGAATACGTCGTCAAAAACAGTTCGTCTGCCATCAGCCGGGCTCGGGACGGACAATTATATCGGGTATGGGCTGTCGCTCAGGTGGCGCAGCTGTTCATCTTACGTTATCGGTCCTGTCCGAGCGCCCCGCCGAAGGGACGTGCCTGCCGTAGCGGCATATGTTGTTGCGAGCCTACACCAGAGCGTGTGGCTGTTGCGCTTTTGTCGGTCCTCTTCGGCGTGGTGGCATCAGCAAACCATCTGCTGCAAATGCCGAGCACTCGAATGAGCGGGCCCGCGGAAACGGGCCATGTTGAAGGTCTCGCGGGAAAGGCTCAGGGAGTAGACCATGACCAGGAATTTGCGCATGACGGCGACCTTGGCCTTCTGCGCGCACATGCCTTCGGTTCTCTTTTTTGTGTAATACGGTCCCAAGAGCCGGTCTCGACGAAGAAGGGGGAACGTGGCTTGGGCCACCGCCTTGCGCAGCATGACTCGTCCCTTTTTGGAGATTCGCGTCTTACCACGATACGTACCGCTCTGTCGCTCGCGCAGGTTCAGTCCACCGTAACGAAGGAGTGCCCGCTTGGTGTGAAAGTCTCCAAACGGTCCGGCCTCGCCGGCAATGCGCGCCAGATTGTAGAGCGTCAGTCC
>PCUY01000049.1:1675-3438 GCA_002787815.1 Bacteroidetes bacterium CG12_big_fil_rev_8_21_14_0_65_60_17
GCTCCCTCACGCGGCGCGTAAGCAGTTCCGTGGCACCGTCCAGGCGGCATGGCGCGGCATGAGCTTGATCGAAGATCCGGTCGAGTGTTGCTTCGTGAACGCCCGGAACGCGGCGCCGGATGGTACGGCCGAATCGAATCCGACCGGCACGCATGATAGCCGCTGGGCTCAGGCTGTAGGCCTCGATTACGGCGCGTCCCGTCCTGCTGAAAAAGCGATTGGGACCGATGTCGTAGCCCGGGAAGAGGCCAAGGGTGGTGGTGATGATGCGCTGCTTCGTGCGTGCGCGGGTACGTTCATCAGCACCTGCTGCCGCGGTGAGCAGACGAAGTTCCTCGTACGTGGGCGGAAGATGACGGCATGGCCGAGACTTACCGAGCCGGACAGCCAGTTCGATCACACGTGGATCCTTGACATCCGTTTTACCCGTGTCCAGCGACTCAATCTTACGCAGCTGGGCCACCTGTTCTCCGGATACATGAACCACCGTACAGCGCGTCGCCCTGGCAGCGGCCACAAGCGTTTGTTCGTACCCGCCAGATGGTTCACATGCTACGACGACACCAGAGAGGTGATGTTCGGCTGCGAGTTGCCTGACGGTGCCGACATGGGACGAAATAGCAGGCGTCGTATTGGCAACGCGCCGATACGTATCTGTGAGGCGGATGTAGCAGTCCAGGAATTGCTTGCTGACGTCGACGGCAAGAACGAGATGGCCGAAAGCATTGACGCCGGGCCGCATAGTAGCGATCTTCATGACGGGGCTGAGTGTACTCTTGAATGTGATTGGACTCACAGAAAGGGTAGCGAGGCCCCGTCTTTTTGTCCAGACACTCAGCCTAATAGTATGGTTTTGCGGACTCGCGGTCACCGTCCAGGCTTCGGGAACGGGTAGGGCTGCGCTTTTTGGGCTTTGGATTCCGCCGGATAGCCAATATTGAAGGATTGACGGGCATCTGCCAGCCGAATCAGTTACTTTCTCGGGAGGTCGGCGTGCTCGCCGCAAATCGCCCACCGTTATCCGGCCTTCACATATGCATCCAAGAATCTATACCGACACGTCTGTCATCGGGGGCTACTTCGACTCAGAGTTCGAGGCGGCGTCTCAGGCCTTGTTTCGCCATTTTTCGGCCGGGAAAGCAACCCTGGTGATTTCCGACATCACGCTTCTCGAGCTTGCACCGGCACCTGAGCGAATTCGGCAGCTTGTGGACGCGCTTCCATCGGAATACGTGGAGGAAGTCAGGTTGACTTCAGAAGCCGAAGAGCTCGCTGATTCCTATATCTCATCCGGTGTGATCGGTGCCTCGAGCAGAGCAGATGCCGAGCATATAGCCACAGCTACCATTCATCGAGTGACCGTGCTGGTCAGTTGGAATTTGAAGCACATCGTCAACCTGGAGCGTATTCACGGGTACAACTCGGTGAATCTGCGACTGGGTTACCCCATGATAGAGATTAGAACCCCGATTGAGGTTATCGAACATGAAAGCTGACAAAGAATTCGACGCAGTGAAATTTATGCGTCAACGTCGTGAGGAGATCTCGAAAGAGTTCGCCGAAATGACGTATGAGGAGAAGAGGAAGTATCTGGACGAGCACGTCAAGTTTCGCTCGGACCGAAAGCCAGATCGCGCTTCCAAGAAGGTCGGATAACAATTCAATGCTGCTGGCTCCCACTACTGACGGTGCTGGTCTGGGAGGCTTGTGACTCGTAGACTTCGATGAGCGGCCGCGTCGGTCGCAGCAGATTGCCAGCCGTT
>PCUY01000049.1:3459-4759 GCA_002787815.1 Bacteroidetes bacterium CG12_big_fil_rev_8_21_14_0_65_60_17
AATTTGAGGCGGCCGGTTCATGCTATGCCGCCGTTTGTTCGGGAGGCGTTGGAGGTTCACGATCTGTTGGACTCCTATCGTTCCAGGCCCGCATATCAACAGAATGACTACATCGGTTGGATCAATCGAGCGAAGCGAGGTTCGACAAAAGAAAAGCGACTCACCCAGATGTTGGATGAGCTTCGACAAGGAGGAGTCTATATGGGAATGGAACACACTCCGAGTAAAAAGTCTAGTCGTTAAGTCTAAATATGCACATCTATTGGTACGTATATCAAGGCAATGTTGTGGACTCGCGGTCACTATTCCGGCTTCGGCAGCGAAGAAATATGACCCGGCTGGGAAAGTATGGGGCTGTTTCAGTCTCGAATTCCGAACCGGAGCGACACAATGAGGCACTGACGGGCATCTGCCAGCCGGATCAGTTACATTCTGGGGAGGTTGGCGCGCTCACCACAAATTGCCGACCCGTTGACATACCATATACGGTATAGTATATTTATGGTATGTGGGAGATCTACGAACACCGAAACGTATCCAAGCGGCTCAAGCGTACGCCTCAAGAGATCTTGAAGCGATACGAGAAGTGGAAGGACATCGTCGAGGTTTCGGGTCCTGAAGGCTTGAAGCTCATCAAAGGGTTTCGAGACGAGGCGCTCAAAGGGGAGTGTCAAGGCCACAGATCATCCCGTCTCAATCAACAGTACAGAGTTATCTACCGCGTCGAGTCTGACAAGCTCTTTGTCCTCGTCATGGAGGTCACCCCTCACGACTATCGGAGGAAGTAGCCATGGACATGAGTCAGTTTACCAAAGCGAAGAAAGCCGTCTCCGTTTCAGTCGGGGAATCGGTCCGCATCATTCGGGAGCTCCAGGAGCTCAGCCAAACAGAACTGGCTGCGTTAACTGGTATTCCGCAGTCCACGATTTCGGCCATTGAGAATGACCGTGTCAATTTGGGCGTTGAGCGCGCCAAAGTAATCGCTCGAGCTCTTATGGTTCACCCGTCCGTGCTGGTATTTCCAGGCTGGGAAGTGGTAAGAGAGTCGGCAGCATAACACCTTTAAGAAGGCCAATGTCAAGCGGGCGTAGTTCACCCTCGGCTGTTTTCTTCGTCATTATCTGATCTGGCTGATGTGTGCGTGGCACCCCTATGCGTATCTCGACGGATCGCTACCCTGGTAGCGTCCAAACACCTTTTCGGGCCCGTGATTGCTGGCAATCAGTGCTCATGTGAGCTGTCCCAGATACGACGTTGGTAAATGGCGCAAGGCTTCCCAATCAAGCGAACGGATCACTGG
>PCUY01000001.1 GCA_002787815.1 Bacteroidetes bacterium CG12_big_fil_rev_8_21_14_0_65_60_17
GCATGCCGCAACGTATTCATGACCATCGCTTCATGACCATTGCGTCGTACGCCCAAGTGAAAGTACTTCAGGAAATAATCACGCTCACGGTATTCGTGCCATTCGCCTGAAAGTGCGTTGAAGGAGCTTGGCGCCCCCTGGTTCGTGTTCTGTTCAAAATTCGGTTGAAGTCCGGTCTTCAGACATCACACGGGAGAACCCCTGCCGCTCTGCGCGTATCAAGGGTACATCATTCAACCACCCACACGCAACGCATACAGTCTCCATGAGTGAAAACGGAAAGTGCCCGGTATCGGGCGGCATGGCCTCCCATCGGTTCAGCGGAACCAGCAACCGCGACTGGTGGCCCAACCAGCTCAACCTGGCCATCCTGCGCCAGCACAATGAACGTGTGAATCCGCTCGGGCCCGACTTCAGCTACGCGGACGAGTTCGAGAAACTGGACTACACTGCGCTCAAAAAAGATCTGCACGCCCTGATGACCGACAGTCAGGAGTGGTGGCCTGCCGACTACGGGCATTATGGTGGGCTTTTCATCCGCATGGCGTGGCACAGCGCTGGCACGTACCGCACGGCCGATGGCCGCGGCGGCGGCGCATCGGGATCGCAGCGGTTCGCGCCGCTGAACTCCTGGCCCGACAACGGCAACCTGGACAAGGCCCGTCGCCTGCTCTGGCCCATCAAGCAGAAGTACGGCAACCGGATTTCCTGGGCCGATCTCATGCTTCTGGCCGGTAACGTGGCGCTCGAATCCATGGGACTCAAGACCTACGGCTTCGGTGGCGGCCGCGAAGACATCTGGCATCCTGAAGAAGACATTTACTGGGGCAAGGAGGCCGAGTGGCTCGGCGACAAACGCTACACGGGTGACCGCGAACTGGAAACGCCCCTGGCTGCTGTGCAGATGGGTCTCATCTATGTCAATCCGGAAGGTCCGAATGGCGACCCTGATCCGGTGAAATCTGGCCAGGACATCCGCGAAACGTTCAAGCGCATGGCCATGAACGACTATGAAACCGTCGCCCTGACGGCGGGCGGCCATACGTTCGGAAAGGCGCACGGCGCAGGCCCGGACAGCCATGTGGGCCGTGAGCCCGAAGGTGCGCCGCTCGAGGCGCAGGGGCTCGGCTGGCTGAGCACATTCAAGAGTGGAAAGGGTCGCGACGCGATCACAAGTGGCCTTGAGGGCGCTTGGACGCCGACGCCCACCGCGTGGGACATGACCTATTTCGATGTCCTGTTCCGGTACGAATGGGAGCTCACCAAAAGTCCTGCCGGCGCATACCAGTGGACGCCCAAAGACCTGAAGGAAGAGGACATGGCGCCCAACCCGGAAGATCCGTCCAAAAAAGTGCCCATCATGATGTCGACCGCCGACATGGCCATGCGGTACGATCCGGAGTACGAGAAAATTTCCCGTCACTTCCATCAGAACCCGGAAGAATTCGCCGACGCCTTCGCCCGTGCCTGGTTCAAACTCACGCACCGCGACATGGGCCCGAAATCCCGCTATCTCGGTCCGGAAGTACCTGGGGAGGACCTGATCTGGCAGGACCCCGTCCCGGCCGTGACACATGAACTCATCGACAGTGAAGACATTGCGGGTCTGAAGGAAACCATTCTCGACTCCGGTCTCTCGACGCGCGAACTGGTGAAGGCCGCCTGGGCGAGCGCATCGACCTACCGGGACTCCGACAAACGGGGCGGAGCCAACGGTGCCCGTGTCCGACTTGCGCCCCAGAAGGACTGGGAGGTGAACGAGCCGGCGAGGCTCGCCGCCACGCTGTCAACGCTCGAAGGCATTCAGCATGCGTTCAACGACTCGCAGGACGGAGACAAGCGCGTCTCCCTGGCCGACCTGATTGTTCTCGGGGGATGCGCCGCAGTCGAGCAGGCCGCAAGCCAGGCAGGACAGGATATCACCGTTCCATTCACGCCCGGCCGCACGGATGCAACCGATGAGCAGACCGACGCTGAGAGCTTCGAGGTGCTTGAGCCCATGGCCGACGGGTTCCGCAACTACGAGAAGACGCAGTACACGCTGCGCGCGGAAGAGCTGCTCGTGGACAAGGCCCAACTGCTTTCGCTGACGGCACCGGAGATGACGGTGCTCGTGGGCGGCATGCGGGCGCTTGGCGCCACGTATGGCGATGCAGGGCACGGTGTGTTCACCGATGAGCCGGGCACGCTGACGAATGACTTCTTT
The DNA here is from genome assembly GCA_002787815.1 of Bacteroidetes bacterium CG12_big_fil_rev_8_21_14_0_65_60_17. Classification (GTDB taxonomy): domain Bacteria; phylum Bacteroidota; class Rhodothermia; order Rhodothermales; family UBA10348; genus 1-14-0-65-60-17. The sequence continues at coordinate 2,207 of PCUY01000001.1, forward strand.
GTCAATCTGCTCAACATGGACACCGTCTGGCAGCCCGTTGATGGCAACGGAAAGGGTGAGGCCCGGACGTTTGAGGGCCGGGACCGCGCGACAGGCAAGGTCAAATGGACCGGCACGCGGGTCGACCTCGTATTCGGGTCCAACTCGGAGCTGCGCGCACTCGCCGAAGTCTACGCCCAGGACAGTGCCGCGGAGAAGTTCACACGCGACTTCGTGGCAGCCTGGACCAAGGTCATGGACGCCGACCGGTTCGACGTCCGGTAGATGTGGGGGTCGGGAAACCGGAACCCGGCACGAGCTCCGGCCAGGGCGGCGGATCCGGCCAGTGCCTGGGGTCCTCTTCAATGAGATCCATCAGGTGCTGGACGGCCGCCTCCAGCTGGGCGTCGTCGCCATGCCACGTCGCGTGCGGCGGATTGTCGACTACCATGTCAGGAACGAATCCCCATCCCTCTATGAGCCACTCACCGTCAGCGAACACGCCAGTCTCCGACGCCCGCGTCACACCACCGTCCACCTGTCTGTTGGAGCTCGAAAGCCATACCTCCCCACCCCAGGTCCTCACCCCGATCGATGCGCCGAGCCCCAGTCGCCGGAATCCGTCGGCCACGGCTTCGCCGTCGGACGCCGTGCGCTCATCGACCAGGATGACCAGGTGACCTCCGAAACTGTACTGCATGTTCGGATAGAGTACGCCCTCCGAGCGGGGCTTGAACCAGGCCCAGGGCCTGCGCAGTAGCTGCGTCAGGATCCAGGAATCGATGTTGCCTCCGTTGTTGTGCCTTACATCAATGATCATGCCGTGCCGGTCAAGCTGTGAATAGAACTCGCGGGTGAACTGACCGGCATCGCTGCGGCCCATGGCCCGCAGGTGTACGTAGCCGACAGATCCACCGGAGAGGCGGTCGGCCTCGAGCCGGCGCGTATACTCCCACTCGTGATAGCGCAGGTCGAATTCGTCGCGGCCACTGATGGCGCGCACAACCACATCGCGCTCCTCCCCCCGGGAATCCCGGATACGGAGCCGCACCTGTTTTCCGGCCTGCTCGAGAAGCAGCGCCCCGAGGGCGGGGGCCTCCGCCGCAGGCTGTCCGTTGATCGCCAGGACCACGCTCCCTTCATCGACATTGGCGTCGGGATGGGACAGCGGCGAGCGGAATTCCGGCAAATCCGGATCGTGCACAAGCCGGCGCACCAGACGGAATCCGCCGGTGTCCGGGTCGCGCTCAAAATCCCCTCCGAGGGCCGCCGGAGCTGCCGTGTTCTCGCCGCGCCGCGCATCTCCCCCTCCGGCATTGGAATGCAGCAGGCTGAGTTCGGAGACGAGCATGCCCTGCAGATCGGCGAGCGCCTCGCGCGATGCGACCCGCGGGAGCAGTGGTGCATATTTTTCGCGCATGGCCTCCCAGTCGACGCCGCCCATTCCCGGATCCCAGAAGTAGTCCCGGTGCAGCCGCCACATGTCCCTGTAGATCTGGTTCCATTCGGCGCGCTTGTCCACGGCAAATGCCCAGTCTTCGAGGTGAACCTTGTTGTCGCCATCGAGCTTCGGGGCGCTGCTTGCCGATGCGGCGATCACGTGAAACGCCTCGCCCTTTCGAACCAGGATTTTCTTTCCATCGCCCGAGAGCTCAAAGCCTGAGCCCGATTCGACGAGCGTAATCGGCTCCGCCCCATGTTTCATGTCAAGCGCCATCAGGTTCCCGTCCGACGTATCCCGGTAGAGCAAACGGTTCTCCGTGACGCCCACGAGCGCCCACGATCCGGCCGGCACGGGCAGTTCCCGCACCTTGCTTGCCAGGTCCCAGCGGTAGGCCCGGTCGCTCCGGTTCCGCTTCCCGGTCTGCGTCCCTTCCGGCGTCCCACCGTCTTCTGCCACCCGCAGTTCGTTCGGTTCGGCAAACGGAAATGCAGCATGCGCCACCAGCGGGATGGCGTAGATTTTGGCCGTATCCTCGAAATGCGGCATGGGGGCGCGCTCTCCCCATGGACTGCCGACGGTCGAGTTCCACGTCCGGGTCGATACAAAGTACAGCCAGCGCCCATCCGGTGCGACCACGGGACCGGTGTCGCTGAACCGGTTGGAAGTAATCTGCTGCGCCTCGCCCGATGCCACGTCATGTGCAAAGAGGGCACTGATCAGGTTTGGAAGCTGGCGACTGTACAGAAGGAATTTCGAATCGGGCGTCCACGCTACGGCTCCCCCGGCTGGAGCACTGGCCACGCGCAACGACCGGCCCGTTTCCAGGTCCACCAACCAGAGCTCATCGTCGTAATTGCGGTGCGCGAGGTAGCGGCCATCGGGCGAGGGCGTTGCACCCTGGCGCAACATGGCCGGGCCACGTGAGACCTGTGAGGGCGGCTCGGTACCGTCTGTGCGCACCCGCCACCACTCCAACTCGCCGCTCCTGTCCGAAAGCGCCAGCACATGGACGCTGTCTGCCGTGAAGACCACATTCCGGTAACGGACACCAGAGTCGCGCGAAACATGCACCCAGCGCCCCTTCCCAACGGGCGCCGTGAACAGCTCGCCGCGCGAGACGACGGCGACCGTGCTTCCGTCGTGCGAGAGGGCGGCATCGGAGACGCGGTCAAAGGGCTCGGTTTCCCAGTCGGTAAGCGATTGCTCGATGTCCGTAACAAGATGGATGCCCACTTTCTGCGGCTCTTCGCCCGGCGTGAGCGTCCACAGGTCGGCGCCCAGACGGAACACGAGGCGCCGGCCATCGGACGCCAGTTCCTGGATGTCAAAGTCCTCGAATTGCGTGTGCCGCACAAGGTCCGATCCATCGGCGCGCATGGACCAGACGTTCATGGCGCCCTGGCGGTCCGTCAGGAAGTAGACCCGCCCGTCGGCGAGAACGTTGGGCTGGCGGGACGTGCCGGGATAATCGCTTGTCAAGGGCGTCGCCTCGGCCCCTCTATCCTGGTCGGTTCGTGCCGCCGCCTGCTCGAAGAGCCAGAGCTTCTGGGCCGTTCCCCCCTTGTACCAGCGGCTGTTGCTGCCCTGGCGGGGCAGGCGGGCGAAAATGAGCGTACCGTCGGCCGTGAAGCTGCCTTCGGCCGCCTGCGAGAGCGGGATTTCGTCGGCATTGCCGGTTTCCGGGTCGACAAGCGCCAGGCGGACATCGGGCAGGCCGGACGTCCAGGCGCCCCGCACGAGCAGGCGGCCGTCCGCTGTCCAACCCACCGGGCGCGCCCCGCCGCGTGCGTCCCACGTCACGCGGCGGGGCGCGCCACCACTGGCGTCCATCACATACACATCCGGGCTTCCATCATACGACGCGCGGAACGCCACCTGCTTGCCATCCGGAGAAAACACGGGGAACGATTCCTCACCGGCATGTGTCGTCAGACGCGTAGCCACACCCCCCGTAGCCTGGGCCAGCCACAGGTCGCCCTCTGCAGAGAACACCAGACGGTCACCATGGATATCCGGATGGCGATAGTACCCCTCAACCTGGGCGGCTGCAGGGAGCGCAAGCATCATGCTGAGGACGGCAAGGAGAACTACGGGGCGCGCACAGGTGCCCACAATGCGAATCTTTTTGATAGCGTTCATAGTGGTGTCATGATTCATTTTCAGGTCCAGAATCCGGATCAGGCAGGTTTTCAAGATCGTCCAGATCCTTGTGCCGGCCACTCGCCCGCTTATTCTCTCTGAGGTGTACCAGATTGAGCACGGGTATGCGAAGATCCCCCAGCACGACTTCATCCCGGGATGCGAAGCAGGGCGAAAATTCCACACCACTGATACTCGTCAGGATTTCAACGCGGAGCGGAGGATTCCCCATACGCAGTATCCTGTTGGTCTCCACCAATGTGTCTTCACGAAGCTGCGGCACATCAAACCCGAATTCCCGGACGGCGCGTACTATCCGCTCGGCATTCGCACGGCTCCGCTCTGTCCAGATATCAATATCTCCTGTTGCCCGTGGATATCCGTGCCACGCCACGGCAAACCCACCAACAACCAGATACCGTACGTCATGTACGTTCAACAATTTCAATAAATCGCTGAATTCGGTCGGTAACCGGATCATAGTCGTAGTTCATTTGACGTAACTTTTCCATGGCCTCAAGGCGCTCCAGTGGTGTTCTGGACCACCAGTAGGCGCGATCGTCACGCTGAGCCTCCTCGAACGAGCTCAGCGAGACGACGGACATCTTTTTCTTCTTCTTACCCATAACCACAGCGGAATACTGCACGATGTCTATATACACCAACCCGGCACGCGGCGCAACCGACAGCGCCCGGACCTATATCGATGCCGTTCTCGAGCTCTTGGGTGATCAGGATCCCCTTGTCGTGCTCGGCTCAACCGCCACAAGGTGCACCGAATTGATATCCGCTTGCACCGCCGAAGAGTTGGCAACACCCGAAGCCCCGGGCAAATGGAGCATGGCGGGCGTCATGGCTCACTTTGCCGACTCGGAAGTCGTCTGGGGATACCGCCTCCGGAAGGTGCTGGCCGAGGACAGGCCCGAACTGACGGGTTACGACCAGGACGCCTGGGCGGACCAGCTCCATTATGATGAGGCAGACGCCAGCGAAGCACTGGAACTGTTCTCTGCACTCCGAAAAGCCCATCTCAGACTTCTCTCGGTGGCGCGGGAGAGCGACCTGTGCCGCGTCGGCGTACACGTCGAGCGCGGCGAAGAATCGGTCCACCACATGATCCGACTCTACGCCGGACATGACCTCGTGCACCGTCGGCAACTGGAGCGGATTGCCAGGGCCTGTTAACAGCAATACTGTTCACTTAAGAATTTATTTATTATCTTCCCAGTACATATTCTTGGCAAATCAGGGAGGATTCCATGGCCCGTACCGTTGCAGGACTGCCCGA
>PCUY01000065.1 GCA_002787815.1 Bacteroidetes bacterium CG12_big_fil_rev_8_21_14_0_65_60_17
GCAAGGTCGATGCCATCCTTCTCGGCGCGGTCGGTGGTCCGGCGTGGGACGACGCGCCGCGCGACAAGCGCCCGGAGAGTGGTTTGCTTGCCCTGCGCTCAGCGCTTGGCCTGTTTTCCAATCTGCGGCCCATCCGCGTGCCCGCCCGCGGCATTGACTTTGTGATTGTGCGCGAGCTGACGGGCGGCATCTACTTCGGCCAGCCCCGCGCCTACGAAAGCGGACGAGCCTACAATACCATGGTCTATGAGCGCGACGAAATCGTGCGTATTGCGGGTGTCGCCTTCCGCGAGGCCGCCCGGCGGCAGGCCGACGGGCACCGCGGCCACGTGACGAGCGTCGACAAGGCCAACGTGCTCGAGGTATCGCGGCTCTGGCGCGAAGTCGTATCGGCCGAGCACACCGCCGCATTGGGCGCACCCGGCATTGCCCTCGCGCACATGTACGTGGACAACGCGGCCATGCAGATCGTGCTGCGTCCCCAGCAGTTCGACGTCATATTGACGGGCAACCTGTTCGGCGACATCCTGTCTGACGTCGGGGCCGCGCTCGCCGGCTCGCTGGGCGTGCTTCCGTCTGCCAGTCTGGGTGCTCCGGGGTCGGTACCCGTCTTTGAACCCGTGCACGGAAGCGCTCCCGACGTGACGGGTACCGGCACGGCCAATCCCATGGGCGCCATCCTGAGTGGCGCCATGCTGCTCAGACACGGCGGCCTCCCGGGTGCGGCCGAGCGCCTGGAGTCGGCCGTCGACGCCGTTCTTGAGCACGGCCCGAAGACCCCGGATCTCGGAGGCAGCGCCCACACGGGTGACGTCACCGACGCCATTCTGAACCACATGAAAGCGACAGCACCAGTTTCATGAAAAACCATTCCATGATCGATTATATCACTGTTTTTGACACCACCCTCCGCGATGGCGAGCAGTCGCCGGGCGCGGCCATGACCATTCCTGAGAAGGTCCGGATTGCCCACATGCTGGCGCAACTCGGCGTGGACGTGATCGAGGCCGGCTTTCCCGTATCGTCTCCCGGCCAGTTCGATGCCGTGCGCCGGATTGCACTGGAAGTTGAAGGCCCCGTGATCTGCGCCCTGGCCCGCGCCGGAGAGAAAGACATCACGTCGGCAGCCGAGGCCCTCGATGGGGCCGCGAAGAGCCGGATCCACACGTTCATTGCCACGAGCGACATTCATCTGTTGAGTAAATTCGCCGATGCGCGGTACGGGAGCACGCTGTCGCACAAGCGGAGCACGATCATGGACATGGCCGTTCGGGCTGTCGAACAGGCGCGCACGTTCACCGACGACGTGGAGTTCAGCGCGGAAGATGCCGGGCGTACGGACCGGGGGTACCTGGCGGAAGTTGTCCAAGCGGTCGTCGAAGCCGGCGCGACGACCATCAACATCCCCGACACGACCGGTTATTGCATACCGGACGAGTACGCGGATCTGATTGGCAGCGTGGTTTCCATCGTCCCACCGCAGGTCGTCGTATCTACCCATTGCCATGACGATCTCGGGCTGGCGGTGGCCAACTCCCTGAGCGGCGTGCAGGCTGGGGCGCGGCAGGTCGAATGCACCATCAACGGTATTGGAGAGCGGGCGGGGAATGCGGCGCTGGAGGAAATTGCCATGGCGCTCACGGTGCGCGGCGATCATTTTGGCGTGCGCACGGGTATTGAGTCAAAGCATCTGACGGCGACGAGCCGGCTCGTGTCGACGTCCTCCGGGTTTGTCGTACAGCCGAACAAGGCCATCGTCGGGCGGAATGCGTTCTCGCATGAAGCGGGCATCCACCAGGACGGCGTGCTCAAGAACCGGGACACCTACGAAATCATGCGCGCCGAGGACGTGGGGCAGGAGTCGGAGGCCATCCGGCTCGGTCGACACTCCGGGCGGCACGGCCTGTTTGACCGCCTGCAGCGGATTGGCGTCCGCGTGGAGCCGGATCAGCGGGACGTCGTATACAGCGCTTTCGTGGAGCTTGCCGACCGCAAGAAGGAAATCAACGACATCGACCTTTTCAACCTTGTAAACGAACACACAACACGTATGAGCACCGCTCATTATGCACTCGAATTCGTATCGGTCGCCGTCGGCACCGATCGCCAGCCGGAGGCCACGGTCCGCATCCGCCACATCAAACAGGACATTTTGGAGGAGTACACGGCAACGGGCGATGGCCCGATCGATGCGCTCTACCGCGCCATTGATCATGCGGTGAGCGAGGCCCACGACCTCGTGTCCTACAACATCCGCTCCATTTCCGAAGGAGCCGACGCGTTCGGCGAGGTATCCGTACTTATCGGGTTCGGCGGACCCATGTTTGCGGGCAAGGCCTCGTCCACGGACGTGGTCCTGGCATCGGCCGATGCCTACCTGAACGCGCTCAACAGCCTGGCTGCCCACCGGGCCGACGAGGAGAGCGTCCGCTTCGTGAACAATGGCATCATGCAGGCCTTCGAGGGCGGAGTTGAATTGTGACGCTTACGGAAACCATTCTGGCGGCCCACGCCTGCCGCGACCGTGTATCCCCGGGCGACAACATCTGGATTGATGTCGATACGCTCATGACGCACGACGTCTGCGGGCCGCCGACCATTGGCATTTTCAAGCGCGAATTCGGGGACGATGCCCGCGTGTGGGATCCGGACCGCCTGGTCATATTGCCGGACCACTACATTTTCACGGAAGACCCACACGCCCGGCGAAATATCGAAGAGATCCGCGCCTTCGCCTCCGAGCACAACCTGCGCCACTACTACGACGTGGGCACGAGCCGCTACAAGGGCGTATGCCACGTGGCACTCGCCGAGGAGGGGTTCAACCTGCCGGGTACGACGCTATTCGGAACCGACAGCCACACCTGCACGAGTGGCGCATTCGGACTCTTTTCGACGGGCGTCGGCAATACCGATGCAGCCTTCATCATGGGCACCGGCAAAATCTGGGTCCGCGTTCCGGAGACCATGCGCTTTGTCTTCGAAGGAGAGCTCCCCCCGTGGCTCATGGCGAAAGATCTGATTCTCGCCGTGATTGGCGAGATCGGGCTCGATGGCGGCACCTACCGCGCCCTTGAGTTCGACGGCCAGGCGGTGTTCGATCTCTCCATGGAAGAGCGCATGACGCTCACGAACATGGCCATCGAGGCGGGCGGCAAGAACGGCATTATCGCGGCCGACGAAAAAACGGAAGCCTTCGTGCGCGCCCGCACCGACAGATCCTACTCGGTCGTGCGCCCCGAGGGCACGCCCCGCTACGCGTACGAAAAAGTCTACGACGTCTCGCAGATGGAGCCGGTCGTCGCCAAGCCCCACCGCCCCGACAACCGCGCCACGGTCAGCGAGGTCGAAGGCACACGCCTCGACCGCGCCTACATTGGTAGCTGCACGGGCGGCAAGTTCGAGGACTTCGTCGCCGCCGCCCGCATACTCGATGGCCGCCGCGTTGAGATCGACACCTACGTCGTCCCCGCATCGACCGAAGTCTCCCGCCGCCTCCGCGAGGAGGGGCTTCCTTCGGGAGATGCGACGCAGAACGCCGGTTCGGTCGGCCGCGGCGGCAAATCGCTCTGGCAGATTTTCCTGGATGCCGGATGCAAAATGGGCCACGCCTCCTGCGGCGCCTGCCTCGGAGGTCCGGTCGATACCTTTGGCCGCACGCACGGCACGGAGGTCGTCATTTCCACTACGAACCGCAACTTTCCCGGCCGCATGGGCTCCAAACAATCCGCCGTCTACCTCGCTTCACCCCTCACAGTCGCCGCCTCTGCCCTCGCCGGCGTCATCACTGATCCCCGGGGGGTGCTCGTATGAAGGACACCATCAAAGGCCGCGCCTACGTCCTCGGCGACGCCGTCGATACGGACCAGATTATCCCCGCCGCTCACCTGGTCTACAGCATGAGTGACCCCGAAGAGCGGCGCATGTACGGCCGGTATGCCCTCAGTGCTGTCCCCACGGCCGAGGCCGGCCTCCCCTCCGGCAACATCCCCTTCGTCGGCGAGGACGAATACGAGAGCGACTACCAGATTGTGGTTGCAGGCAGCAACTTCGGCTGCGGCTCCTCGCGCGAGCACGCTCCGTTTGCCCTCCAGGTGGCGGGCGTTGAAGCCGTCATTGCCGTCTCCTACGCCCGCATTTTCTACCGGAACGCGGTAGATGGCGGCTTCGTCGTGCCGTTTGAAGGCGTCGAGCGCCTCGCCGACATCGTTGAAACCGGAGATGAACTCGAAATCGATGTCCCCGCCGGAACGGTCCACGCCCGGCGCCTCGGCGAAACCTTCCTGCTCCGCCCCCTCGGCGAAGTCGCAGCGATTCTCCGCGCCGGCAATGTCTTTGAATACGCCCGCCAGACCGGCATGATCGAAACCCGCCCCGGTTAAATGTAACATTCATTGTTACATTTGTTTTGAGTGCTGTGCTGTAGTGGCCTGGCTGGGTCGTCTTCTGCCAGGATTACCCGGTATCCCCGACAGCTATTGTTTCGAGTGGAGGGCGTCATCCAGCTCTCGCAGTCGGTACGGTCGTCCTTTGATATTGATGAGGGTAGCGTGGTGGTCGGCGATCGTAGATCGCCTAAGCCGATCGAGGATCGCCCTTGCCAGCAGGGTTCTACCCCTCTTCGATGGGCAGCAGCCACTAGCGTCCGCTCAAACCCTCCCGCCGGTTCACAGGCGACAAGAAGATCAATGAGCTGCTCGTTATCCGCCAGCTCAGTCAGCACACCCGAATGTGACATGATGGCTGGCGTCGTACTCTCGACGCGCCGACAGGAATCGGTGAGCCGGACTCAGCAATCGAGGTAATGCTTGCTGACATCGACCGAGAGGACAAGTTGGCCCGAGGCATTGACGGCGGCTTCTGACGTAGTGTTAACAGGTCCTGGATTGGCCTTAAATGGTGGCGAAATCCTCACCGCAAATCACCCGGCCGCTATACGATCTGTTCATGGAAGCCTGTCGTTCAGGCAGCTTGAATAGAATCAAGCAGTTCGACCGGGTGTCGGGAGGCCACATTGAGCAGGCGTTCAGCTGGACCTTGTGGATCCCTACGGCCTTGCTCCCAATTCTGAAGCGTTCGTACACTCACGCCAAGCAGCTCCGCAAATCCTTCCTGTGTTTGGCGCAGAGCCTCACGAATGACTTTGGCATCGTTCTTCTTGCCCTTTGATGAGCGCAGTTTGTCAGCGGCCAGATCAAGCGTCCATACCACTTTGTCGTTCTCCCGGATCTCGACCAGGATCTTGCCTTTGTAGACATAGACGCACTCAGCGGCCTTTCCGCCTTTTCGAATGGCGCCGGCCTCTTCAACACTCTTGAGCAGGTCGTTGAACAATTCGTCTTTCATAACAGGTGCCTCTTGATGTATTCGCGGAGCGTGTTGAGCTGTTCAGTCGTCAAGTTGTCTTGTTCGCCTTTCCTGAAGCCAAGCAGGAGGTAGCAACGCTGCTCGGAAGGGGAATAGAAGTAGATGATTCGGTATCCACCTCTCTTGCCTGAGCCGCGGGCGGCCCACCGAAGTTTTCGTGCCCCGCCAGAACCACGCATTATTGGAGCGAGGGCTGGATTATCAACCAAGTCGGACTGCAGAGCGCGAAGGCCATCTTCTCCGAGTTCGCCCTTGAAGAACTGCCGAAAGATGGATGTCTCTACAAACTCCAACGTGGTGCTCAGGCTGGATTGAATGGATCAATAAAGGGTACGCCAATGGCGTACAATTGTTCCGATCCTGAATACAGATCGGGATAACACACTTATGGCCACCATAGTCAAAAGCTGTAGTATTTTGGGCGGGCGATCTCGCCCGCCAGTCTCGTGATGATTCTGCCACTCATGCCTGCTCCAACTGCGAGAGTGTTCTGCGTTCGGTTGCATTCAAGGTGGACATCCGACCACTATCCTGATCGTGAGGGCAGGGATTGGCGTATATTGCTCCATGACGACCCAAGGAATCCTCCTGTCTGTCGCTCTCTCGGGCGTGCTGCTCGCCGCGTGTGCGGAGAATGGATTGCCCACTACGGACGCTGTTGTTCGTAGTGACAGTGCCGGCGTATCTATCGTATTCAACAATACGGTGCAGTTGACCAGTGCGTGCCAAATTGGCGACGAGCCGACGCTTTCCATCGGAGTTGCCGATGGCGAAGAGCCGTATATGTTTTACAGGATCTTCGGTGCGGTGACGCTCGGCGATGGTCGGATTGCGATTGCCAATCAGGGAAGCCAGGAGGTGCGGCTGTTCGATTCAGACGGGACGTATAGGGGATCCATGGGGCGCAAGGGTGAGGGACCTGGCGAGTTCAATCGCATGTTCCACCTGTGGCGCGTGCGCGGAAATGAACTATGGGTTGGCGACACCATGCCTTGGAGTTATGAGGTTTTCGATACGGATGGGAATTTCCTGAGACAGGTCACTCCGACTCCCCGCTACGACCTGACGCCACAGCGATTCGGTGTGCTTACCGACGGCCGCTCCATTCACGCTGTAACGCAGGGCGAGCTACGGGACTTCAACCGTGTCATGCTCGCCTTCATGCTTCATGATAGCGACGGTGCGCTTGTTGACACGCTGTTTACAATTCCTGACGGGCGTTGGGGGTCGGTAGATACGGACGACTTTTCAATCACGGTCTATCCAGTCTTTGGAACGTTTACGGAATTTGACGTCCGGAAAAATCGGATAGTCATCGGTGCGGGCGGAAAGCCGGAAATATCGGTGCGAAACGCAGACCGGGATTTTGACGCTGAGCTCGTTATCCGGTGGACAACCCCGGACCGCTCCATCAGCCAGGCGGATATCGACGAGCAATACGCTGAGGTTCGTACGAGATATGCGGATCAATCAGACGGTATGAACAGGCAGCTTCTCGCTGCTATGACGCACCCTGGGAGGCCTGTGGCCGACAGAAAACCCGCGTTTACGGCCGTGAAGCTGGGCGTCGACGAATCGATATGGGTAGAACAGTTTGAGGCGGAAGGGGAAACGGATGGATCAAACTGGATGCGCTTTGGACCGGACGGCGTCTTCACGTGCCACCTGTCGCTGCCCAGGGATCTGACCGTGTACGAATTCGGCAGCGACTACGTGCTTGGGAAATTGGTCGACGAGAGCGGCACGGAGCGGATTGTGGTGTACGCGTTTCAGACTGCTTCGGTTGTTTCCGCGAATAATTCCGGAGCTGAGTTGCGGCGAAAGTGAACCGGTTCCTGTATGAGGAGGTGGGCCGGGACTTGGGGTGGACGGATAAGCTGGAACAGTCCATGGACAGCTTACGTCGAGGGCTCCATTGCCGGCTATTACGAGTTGGAACGCCAGCCTTCAAGAGGGTGACGCCCGTCTGATTCCGGAAACCACGGTAGTGACATAACGTTACGACGCTGAATCTACGTCGTTTTCGATGAGGACGCTGAGGGCGTGATGGATATCAACATGCGCAAGGCGGGTGGTCAATTATAGGATCCTCTTCAAGCGTAGCGCTCCGAAAACGCATTAATGAGCGAATCCAGGGACTTGCCACCGATCCAAGGCCCCAGGATTGCGAGAAGCTGTCCGGCCGTCCCTGCTACCGAATCAGGCAGGACGATTATCGAATCGTTTACGAGATCAAGGACGATGTGCTGCTCATTCATATCATGAAGGTTGGCCACAGGAAAGACATCAATCGAAAATGAGTCCTGACGCACTGTTGCTCCTGCTCTACGTGGGCCTCGCTCTCGGCTTTTCGTTTCTGTGTTCTATCGCAGAAGCGGTGCTGCTGAGCATTACGCCGTCCTACATCGAGGCGCAGCGGGACATACGTCCACGTCTGGCCGCGCTGCTCACCCGGCTGAAACAGGAAAATGTGGATCAGTCGCTGGCGGCCATTCTGACGCTCAACACGATTGCGCACACCGTCGGGGCTATTGGCGCGGGCGCCAAGGCTACCGTTGTGTTCGGAAGCGCATGGTTCGGTCTCTTCTCGGCCGTCATGACGCTACTCATCCTGTTCGCATCGGAAATCGTGCCCAAAACGATCGGGGCCGTGTACTGGTCCCGCCTGGCTCGCCCGACGGCGCTCTTTGTGCGCACGCTGATTGTGGCGCTCTATCCCCTTGTCTGGATCTCGGAGCGGCTTACGCGGTGGATTTCCCGGGGGCGCCCGACGCATATTTTTTCCCGCGAGGAGTTCCTGGCCATGTCGCGCATGGGGGAAGAGAGCGGCCTCATCAAGAACAAGGAGTTTCGGGTCATCCGCAATCTGTTCCGGCTCGATGGCCTGCAGGCGCGCGATATCATGACGCCGCGCCCGGTCATGGAGGCGCTGCCGGAGAATATGTCCATGGAAGATGCGTTCGAAAAAGTCACGACGCTTCCGTTCTCGCGGCTGCCGCTCTACCGGACCGACAGCGACGACATTTCCGGCTTCGTGCTCAAGGACGATATTCTGCTCGATGTGGCACGGGGCCGGCGGGATGGCCGCATTACGGAGCTCAGGCGCGAGCTGCTCGTCGTCCCGGAAATGGTTCCGCTCTCCTCGCTTTTCGATCAGCTTCTGAACGACCGCCAGCACATTGCGCTCGTCGTTGACGAGTACGGTGGCACGCGCGGACTCGTAACGCTCGAAGACCTCCTTGAAACCCTCATCGGCATTGAAATCATGGATGAAAGTGACAAGGTCGACGACATGCGCGCACTGGCCCGCAAGCTCTGGAAAGAGCGTGCTCGGGCGCTCGGCGTCGTCGAGGACGACGATGCGGCGTGACGGCTGACCGGGTGTAACAAAAGCAGTGGCTTCCTCTACTACACTGTGTGAGATGAAAAAAAAGAATAAGAGGAAAACTGCATGAATACGAACGTAAATTATCGCGCACGGTCATTGTTCTATGTGCTGATCATGATTGTTTTTTCAGTTGGTACATCCAACGCCCAGAACTATCCGATAAGTCTGGAAGTGCGTGGTGGTCTGGCAAATCCGACCGGTGATCTGGCAGACATTGCCGAGACCGGTTTCGACATCGGTGTGAAAGCAGGATATTTCCTGACTCCTGCCCTTGAAGCGCGTTTGGACGGAGACGTGGAGGTTTTTTCTGGAGATGGAAACGCGCCTGATATGCGGCTGTGGCACTACACCATCGGGGCAGGTTACAATCTTCTGGCGTCCAGAGATGTGCCATGGGCGGTTATTGTCAACGGCGGCCTCGGGGCTACAACAATTGACACCGATTCTTTTCAGGGAGGATCTTTCACGGAAACATATTTTACACTCAACTTCGGGGCGAAGGTTGCATATAATTTAGCGCCGCGGATCGATCTTTTTGCATCATCCATGGGGTATGTAATTTTTGCCGATGATGATGACACCGTGTTTTTCGAAAATATTCCTGGCGGCACCGCATTCGATACGGTATTCAGTATTCCCGTAACGGCCGGAGTCAGTATACGGTTCTGATCATGATCGGGACGTTCCTTTCGAAATGAGTTGCGATGGGCAGTGCCCGCTCTGCCTGGCACAGAGCCCCGCATCCATCGTGCCAATCGAAGGGCCCCACGCGGCGCGGCTGCACCACTGCACGGTGTGTGATCTGGTTTTTCGGCACCGGGACGAGTCGCCGACGCAGGACGAGGAGCGCGCCCACTACCTGACGCACGAAAATGGCCCCGATCGGCCGGGGTATGTCCGCTTCCTGGAACAGGCCGTCAATCCGGCGCTTCTGAATATGGAGCCCGGCATGCGCGGCGTCGACTGGGGGAGCGGGCCGGGTCCCACGCTTTCGGGCCTTGTGCGCCGCGCCGGCTTTGACTGCCACGACTACGACCCCATTTTCGGACCGCACACGCTCTCGCCGCCCTATGACTTTATTTTTGCGACCGAGTGCCTCGAGCACATGCACCATCCGGGGCGCGATCTGGAGCGCATGGCGTCATGCCTCGCCCCCGGTGGCTACTTGATTGCCATGACCGAATGTTGGATGCACCCGCCGCGCTTCCCTGCCTGGCGGTACGCCCGCGATCCGACGCACACGTCGTTTTTCAGTCGGCGCACGTTTACGTGGATCACGGAACGGTTCGATCTCGAGGAGGTGTGGACCGATGGCATCCGGGTGTTCATTCTGCGCGCTCAGCACAGTCCTGGTCTTCCCTCAACGGACCAGGAGCAGGGACTGCGTCAATAGGCGACTTCCTGATACAAGACGAACGATGTACGTACCATTACTGAATTCGTGTCCAAGAACAAGGGGCACCTCATGCCAGCCAAGCAGGGTGTGACCGTCGTGCAGTGTCTGAAGCTTTCGTCCTAAAACGTCAAACAGTTCGACGCGAACAGCGGCAGGCTTGGGCAGGCCGAACTGGATGATTGCCGACCCTGAAGACGGATTTGGATAGACACTCCGAAGTGTCAGCGAGCGAGGTGTTTCATCACTTCCATCGATGGCAACGGAGGACACCATCAGAAACGTCACTGGCTGCGGCATGGAGGTGACCTGACCACCCTGGCCGTCGTCTGCGCGTATGCGATGATAGAGTTCGACGTTTGCGCCGGGTGTCAGAGCCAGAGCTGTAGCCAGTTGGGCAGTCTCGAAAGTGATGGCGGTGGAGTCAGCTGTTTCAGTATGAAAAACAGGGTCAAATGCCGTATTGGGAGATACCTCCCACGTATAGGTCAACTTGTCGTCGTCAATATCGATCGCAGCCGGAAACGAGATCGTTATGGTGCTACCTGGTCCTCGAAGGGGTACCGGATCTTCCGTCGACATATCGACGAAAGGTTGAGGCGTTTGAACAAAGGTTGGAGGATCGTTGACAGGAAGTACAGTGATCACGACGGCAACAGGTGCTGACTCCAGTATATTGTCGGTCACCACGTATTCGAATTGCGTCATACCATTGAAATCAGCATCGGGCAAAAAGCGAACCTGATCCAGACTACCGTTCTGGGTTACTTTTTCAACGACGCCACCGGTGAGCGGCTGTGTCAGTGCCGCGATGGAGAGGGTGTCAGCGTCCAGGTCGATGTCGTTGTTCAGTACGTTGATGAGAAGAGGCTCGTCTTCACGTGTGGTGACCGTATCGGCAACGGCGACGGGTCCATCGTTCTGATTCTCAACAAAGACCGTAACGGTCGCTGCGGCGATTTCGCCCGAATTCGCAGGACCATCGGTAATGGCGTAGGTCCACGTATCCTCGCCATGGAACCCGTTCGCTGGAGTATACCGGATGAGGCCGTCTGCCCGGTAGAGCACAGATCCGTTTGATGTCGACTCCAGACTGGCAATCGAGAGATTGTCTCCGTCCGGGTCAAAATCATTGGCGAAGACATCGATCAAAACGGGGATTTCCTGGCTGGTAAACGCGGTATCGTTCCTCGCAACGGGTGAGTCCTGTATACCAAGTACCGTGAGAGATAGAGTGGCTTGGTCGGATGCTCCTGATGGGTCGGAAATGCGATATGTTATCTGATCGCTTCCAAAAAAGTCGGAATCCGGTATATATCTGATGGAACCATCAGCAAGGACCTCTGCCAATCCATTATTGGGCGGTAAAACTGTTTCGACAGACAATACATCGCCGTCCGGATCCGTATCGTTGTTCAGAACATGCACAACTACCTGTGAATCCTCATCCAGGATTACGGTATCGGGCTGGGCTGACGGTGATTGATTGAGTCCGGCCACCGGTACACCGGGATCGACGATGACGCCATTCTCGGAAAGGTCACTGTCTCCGCGTTGTCCGTCCACGAATGAGAGTACCATCCGGTTTCCGACCACCCGGGCACCCGTAGTACCGTCGAAACCAAAATCGTACCAATGCGGCGTGGGGTTATCGGGAGTGGGGCCGAACTTCAGGTAGCTGGTTGTAGAGGTCCCTTCCGGTAGAAAAAGTATCATTTCCGACGAACCGCCGGGGGCGACACCAGTAATCCGGAAATCCAGGAACCCGACCGGAGCCGTGGCTGCTTCTGGAAAATCGTCCGGTGACGGGTTCGGCGATGATGAAACACGCTCCAATTGCTGGTCAGGGGGTACTTCCAATGTCACGAAGGTTTCCTGTCCCTGGTCATTGACGGCCGGGAAGGAGGAAACGTGAAGTTGTTCTCCGTCGAGTACACCGTCGCCGTTGCCATCACCCCCATTGGGGGCGCTGTTCTCTACGGCGTCGGGAATCCCGTCTCCGTCAATACCCGCGCCAGAGACCGCAATGCGGAGTACGGCGTCGGCGGAAAGTCCCTCGGGATCCGTGATCTCGTAGCCGATTTCGACACTGCCTTCAAATGGCAGCGGGGCCGTGTACGTAATCTCGCCGCCGCTTGCCTCAACCGTCCCGGCGTCAGGCGCCGATGTGATGGACAGCGTGAGCACGTCGCCGTCCGGATCCGAGTCGTTCGCGAGCACATTTACCGTCACGCTCTCGCCCTCGAAAACCGAGCCCGTATCGGCCGTCGCCATCGGAGCCTGGTTCGTCGACAGAACAGTTATGCTGACCGAGGCTTCAGCAGTCAGATCTCCATCACTGATGGTGTAGGTGAACGCATCCAAGCCGAAAAAGCCCGCTTCGGGCGTGTATGTAATGGTGCCGTCCTCCTCCAGAATGACCGTTCCGCTCGAGGGCGCCGCATCTATCGAAATGACCAGTGCGTCGCCGTCCGGATCGAGGTCATTGGCCAGCACGTCGATCGCTACGGGCGTGTCCTCCTCGGTCGTGGCCGCATCGTTCTGGGCAACGGGGGCATCATTGACCGCGGTGATGTTGATGGTGACCGTGTGACTGGCGGCGAGCGCTCCGTCGCTGACGTCAATGGTCAGCGAAGCGCCCGTCGTCTGGTTCGGGCTCGGCGTATAGATGAGTCCGTCGAGGGCCGCGTTCACGCTTGCCGGCGAGCCCGTGAAACTCACGGCATTCGTGCCGTTGGCGCCGCCATTGATCGTGATGCCGCCGAGCGCGCCAAGTTCGACCGTCGAGGTCGCCGTCAGGTCAACATTCAGGTTCGCGGAGTCGACGTCATCGACCGTAATGGCGTTGGTATTGGCGGCGGAAAATGTAACGGGCGATTCTTCGAGCGTTGTTTCGGCGGCAGGCGCCGTGACCACGGGCGCGTCGTTCACGTTGACTACCGTCACCGTCACCAATTGGCTGCCCGTAAGCGCACCCGTACCGTCGTCGGTGGCCGTGACTTCGACCTCATGGTCGTTGTCCGTGTCGGCATCGGCCGGGGCTTCAAAGTCCGGTGCCGCCTGGAAGGCCAGCGCACCAGTCGATGGATCGATCGAAAACAGGGCCGCATCGGCGCCGCCCGAAATGGAAAATGCAAGATTGTCGCCCGCGTCCTGGTCCGATGCCGTGACCGTCAGAACGGCGGTGTCCCCTTCGTTCACATTCGCCGAAGCCGCGCTCGTGATCACGGGCGCATCGTTGGCGTCGGTGACCGTGACCGTTATGGTCTGCGATCCCGTGAGCGCTACCGCGCCATCGTCGGTAACGGTGATCTCCACTTCGTAGTCATTGTCGGTGTCGCTGTCCGAAGGATTCTCGAAATCCGGAGCTGCCTGGAAGGTCAGGACGCCGGTCGCTGCATCCACACTGAAAAGGGCGGCATCGGCACCCCCGGTGATGGAAAACGTGTGGTCGTCTCCCGCGTCGGGGTCCGTGAACGTGACCGTCTGGACGGCCGTCTGGTTCTCGGCCGCGTCCACGGCGGCTGCGCTCGTAATGACCGGCGCGTCGTTGATATCGATCATTGAAATCAACAAGGACTCGCTGATGGGATCAATGCCATCTGTAGAACCCGGTTCACCCGGATCGAGTACAGTGATTGTAAGGGTTATATTTTCACCTATGCCCGGGACAGGTGTGATCGTCAGGCCATCAAAGGTCGCGGCAAGGATTTTGTCGTCAGGCACGACCGAGCCGAAGTTGACGGTGGACGTTCCGCTCCCGTCCAGGTTCTGAAATCCCTCAGGCATGGTGATTGTTGCACCGTTATCCGCCGTGAGGGTTATACCAAGGAAGCTGGCGTCCTCATCGCTGATCGTGAACGAGTTGTTGTCGGCCGCACTAAGTGTGATGGGCGAACCCTCAGCGGTAGACCGCTCCCCTGGCATGATGGTAACCACGGGTGGATCATTTACGTTCGCAACGGAAACGATGAAGCTGCGGGACGCGGAAAGTGTACCGTTTGCGTCTTCAGCTATTACCGTGATTTCATGCGTCGCGGAATCCTCAAAGTTAAGAACGGTGGAGGTCGTGACGACTCCCGTTGAGGCATCTATTTCAAAAAATCCATTCGCATCGTTTGTCAGGGAAAACGTGACGGGGCTTCCTCCCGGATCGGACGAAACAACCGTGATTCCGACTTCCGCTCCGGCTGGCAGATTTTCTGCCACGAGGTCATCCTGGGAGTCGATGTCCTCGGGCTGTGACGGGGCCACATCCGAGACGGTGACAACCACTTCAGCCGTTGCGGTATTGTTGTCAAGTTGACCATCATCTGCCTGAACGACCAGGGTGAATTGAGCCGCCTTCGCGTGATCCACGCCATCCGGCTGATTGACCGTAATGACCCCGGTGTCGGGGTCAATTGCAAAAACGGATGTCACGTCGCTGCCTTCAATTGAATTGCCACCGATAATACTGTAGGTGACGTTCTGGTCTTCATTGAATCCGTCGCCGTCATTGGCGTCAACGTCACCGATGACATCCCCGAATTCCTTTCCTTCCACAACTGTAAATGGACCTGCAGCCACAAACGTTGGCGGCGAATTGCTCTCGATTTCACCCGTGAACGCAAACGATCGAGCCCGGCCGAGCCCGTTCTCATGAGTAGGAGATCCGATAGCCACCCGTAATCCATCAGAGGATATACTCACGGAGGCACCCGAATTCTCAAATTTAAATGGCGTGCCGGCAATCGAATTTCCCTGGTCGACCCAGGCGGTTCCGTTCCAGGTCTTTATAAACACCTGTCCTGAAATCTCGTTGACCGGAGCACCCACAGCCAACGTGCCGCCATCGGCCGTCAGTGAAACGGACGCCCCGAATTGGTCTCCTGCGAGAAAGCCGTCCGGTGTTTCGCTACCCATCATGGTTTCTCCTCGTTGAATCCATTCGGTGCCGGTCCATGAAAAAACACGAACCTGACCGCTGTTCGTTCCGTTGTCATCATTCATGGGAGCGCCACCGGCAACTACGGATCCGTCCCCGGACAAGGACAGGGATGAACCAAACTCGTCAAAAACTCCAGTTCCCTCGATACGGCTGCCACGTTGGGTCCATTGTCCCCCCTCCCATGCAAATACCCGGATGGAACCTTGCCCGTTCGGTGATCCGATTGCGACAACATTCCCGTCTGCGGAGAGTGATACGGTGGAGCCTGAGTTTTCCGAGTTCATTACGCCGTCAATGTCATCGCCTTTCTGGACCCAGGATGTGCCATTCCACGTGAATATCTGTACAAAACCGACATTTCCGATTGTGAGAACATCATTTTCGAAAATGTCGTGTCCGGTTCCTCCTACTGCCAAGGTAGCTCCATCGTCTGAGAGGGAAACGGAGCTTCCCATGAGGTCTCCCTGCCTTGTGCCAACAATGGCCCCTCCCCGTTGGACCCAGTTCGTCCCGTTCCAGGCGAAAACACGCGCGCTGCCGGCATCATTACCATTGGCGTCGTTGAAATGCGCACCTGCGGCCACGACCAGTCCGTCTGCAGACAACGAGACTACCGAGCCAAACGCATCGGCCTCTGCCGAGCCTTCGATGTCACCGCCCATTTGAGTCCAGTCATCATTCTCCAGTTTGAACACCCGGACGTGCCCCGCATTGTTTGCCGCGCCGTCGTTGTTCGGAGAGCCGACAGCAAGCGTCTTTCCATCCGCGGACAATGACACTGACAGGCCGGCAATGTCACCATCTGCAGCACCAACTATGTCCGCTCCGACCTGCGTATAGTCCTGCGCGAGTGTTTCCGACGCGACGAAGCCCCCCAAAAAGAATAAAAACAACCATATGAGTGTGGCACTTCTGGACGGGTGATCAGATATCTGTCGACGGACATACGCGGCAAGAAAGGACATTTATCCCTGTTTTGGTCAATGGAGGCCGCGGAATATATCAAAGAACAATATTTGCTACTCCGAACCGGGCTGCATCTGGCGTTCCATGAGCATGAGCCAGCGGCCGTCCTTTTTGATGAGCAGCGCCTCGAAGTGTACCGTGGCGTCGATCGGGTCACCGTCCGGCGCATCCATCCGGTAGCGGAAGAGCCCGGATTCGTGAGCAGTAGTGGCGCCAATGAGCCGTTCGGTGAATTGGAATGACACGCTGACCGACACGTCGCCCTGTTTCGTGCGGTCAAAATCGGGTTTCCAGCCGGAAAGCGCCGTGGTAATCGGATAACTGACACCACCGGCGCCGCTTACCAGTACCGCGTCGTCATGGTAGGTAGCGGCGTAGCCCTCGAAATCGCCTTCGGCGACGGTCCGGGACACTTCCGCCCAGTACGCGTCCAGTTCGGCAAGGATGGCCGCGCGGTCGGGACCAGCCGATGCAGTGCCGGTGTCCTGCGCGAGGGCTGCCGTGGGAAAAAGCAGAAGGGCCGCTACCAGCAGAGCCGGTAGAACGCGAGCGAACAGAGGCATGGAGGAGGCCGGGTGAGCATTCATGGGCATGGTATTGTCGAGTGACGGAAAACCAATATATATTGACACGTCATTCTCAACCGCCATGAACAATCGTCTCGATTCGCTCGATGCCCTGCGCGGCCTGACCATTGCGGCCATGCTGCTCGTGAACAATCCAGGTTCGTGGAGCCATATCTACTGGCCGCTCGAGCACGCCGCGTGGAACGGCTGGACGCTGACCGATCTCGTCTTCCCGTTTTTCCTGTTCATGGTCGGCATGTCCATGATGTTTTCCTTCCCCAAGCGGATGGCGCGGGGCGAAAGTCGAAGGGCGCTTTTCGGACATGTCCTGCGCCGCGCAGGAGCGCTCATGCTGCTTGGTTGGTGGGGCGCGTCCTGGTCGGCCATTTTCTTCGCGGGAGATGCGGACGTCGGGCTCTCGGGCCTGGCGTTCCGCTCAGGATACATCCTTTTGGTGCTCGCCGCGCTCGTGCTGCTCGTGGGCACGTCCCGGGCCCGCGTATGGTGGGGCGTGCTGGCCGGCGGGGCGGTGCTGTTTGTCGTGGGCTTCGCATCCATGGGAATATGGGACCTTGTGCTCTCGACCGATCCGCTGTTGAGGCGCCTCGAGACGCTCCGCATCCCGGGCGTCCTGGTGCGCATTGCCTGGTGTTACGTGGCGGCGAGCGCCATCTGGTTCCTGACGCCGCAGTGGAAGGCAATTGGCGCCTGGATTACGGGGATGCTGCTGATCTATGCTGTCTTCATGATGTACGTGCCGGTACCGGGCTTCGGCATGCCGGATCTTGCTCGCGCATTCCCGACGGCTGCGACGCCGCCCGGTGAGCTGTTCTCGAACTGGGCGTTCTACATCGATTACCACGTATTCGGAGAGCATACCTGGAGCGCGCGGCAGCTCTTCGACGCAGATGGTAGGCTCATCTGGTCGTTCGATCCCGAGGGGCTGGTCAGCACGGTGCCTGCTACGGCATCGGTGCTCTTCGGCGTGCTGGCCGGGCTTTTTATTCGGCGGAGCGACCTGGACGCGCGGGATCGGCTGAATGGTCTTTTCGTGTCCGGGTGCTGGCTGGCGGTAGCCGGCCTCGTCTTGTCCATCTGGATGCCCATCAACAAGCGTCTCTGGACGAGCAGTTACACCGTTTTTACGGCCGGCATGGCGCTCTTGACGCTTGCCGTGCTCTACCACGCCATAGACATGCAGGGCTGGCGGCGCTGGGCGCGGCCGCTCGTGGCTTACGGGCGGAACGCCATCTTCGCGTTTGTGGCATCGGGCATGATGGCGACGGCGCTTGCGAGTATCCGCGTGCCGGTGGGCGGCGGCGCGGGATCTGGCAATGCGGGAGCTGGCAGCACCGATGTTTTTTTCGTTTCGCTAAAGCAGTTTCTCTACGACGCGTTGCCCGGACCGCCCGAGTTCGCATCTTTCCTGTTCGGGATCCTTTTTGTGGCGCTCTGGGCTGCGATTACCATGGCCATGGACCGGCGACGGATTTGGCTCAAGGTGTGAACGAGCAGAACTTGCGGCGGTATTTTCCATCCATTCTGCCTGACTTCATGATTGGGGCACACGCGGCGGTTCTGGATGTGCCACTGTTGACGCGGGACACCCGGAGATACCGGACATGTTTTCCGACGGTGCGCCTCATTTGTCCATGACGCCATGTATCTTTGGCGCATGTCCGCTGCCAAGCCACTCAAGCCACTCTCGCGCGCCGATGAGGTGCTGCTCATATCCATCGTTGTTCTGGGCGACGATGCTTTCAGCACGACCATCCAAGAGGAACTCCTGCGCCGGGCGGGCAAGAAGTTGACTGTGGGCAGCCTCTGGGTTTCGCTCGACAATCTGGCCGAGCGTGGGCTCGTGCGCAAACGAAGCGCTGAAAACCCGACGCGCAAAGGTGGACGTCCCCGGATCTATTACAGCGTCACACCGAGGGGCGTGCGTGCGCTGCGGCGTGCCCGGGATTTCCAGGAGCGCCTGTGGAAGGGGGTTTCGGATTTGAAATCCTGAAACAATGAATCATATATGATGTATTATGCCATTATACTGGCTTAAACAATCATAAATGATGGGTAATGTATTTACGGGTTCCGATACGGACGTGCTGAAGGAGCTCGGCCGTCGGGTGGAACGCTTGCGCCTGGATCGTAACTGGACACAGGAACAGCTGGCCCGGGAATCCGGCGTGTCGCGGCCGACGGTGGAGCGCATGGAAGCGGGGTCGTCGGGCAGCATGACTTCGTTTATCCGCGTGCTGCGGGCTCTCGACCGGCTGGAAGCGCTGGACGATTTGGTGCCCGTTCCGGATATCCGGCCCATGGATGTGCTCCGTGCGGGTACACGGAGACGCCGCCAACGTGCCCGCCCGAGAACTTCGGACGGCGATGGGCACAACCCGTCCGCGTGGACCTGGGGAGATGAGGTCTGACCATGGGTACGCTGGCCGAAGTGCGCTTGTGGGGCACCACGATCGGAGCCGTTTTCCTGGACGACGGCGAAACCGTGGCATCGTTTGAATACGCCCCAGGCTTCCTGGGCAGCGGGATCGGGTTGTCGCCGGTGCATCTGCCACTCAGGCAAGGCGTGTTCCGTTTCCCGGAGCTGGACGGTGGGGCTTTCCACGGATTGCCCGGCATGCTCGCCGATTCGCTTCCCGACCGGTACGGCCATGCCCTTATCAATGCCTGGCTGGCGCGTCAGGGCAGGACACCCGAATCGTTCAATGCGGTGGAGCGCCTGTGCTATGTGGGGCGGCGAGGCATGGGAGCGCTGGAATACGAACCGGCCCGCGGACCCGATCCGTCTGAATCGCACGTGCTCCAGGTCGGAACGCTGGCCGAGCTTGCCGGGCGTGTCATCCGGGAGCGAGGACGTCTCGATACCCGCCTGGATGCCGGGGAGGATGCCATCCGGGACATCCTTCGGGTCGGTACGTCGGCAGGTGGTGCGCGGGCAAAGGCGTTGATTGCCTGGAATCCGGAAACCAATGACGTGCGGTCGGACCAGGTTCACCCCGGGGATGGCTTCAGCCATTGGGTATTGAAGTTTGACGGTGTGTCGGGCGATGAACGTATTGAGGTCGGACGATCCACCGGGTATGGTGCGGTTGAATACGCGTATTCGGTCATGGCGCGGCGTGCGGGCATTTGCATGCCTGAGACACGCTTGTTCGAGGAAGGGGGGCGGCGCCATTTCATGGCTCGCCGCTTCGACCGGACGGACGAAGGCGACAAGCGCCACATGCAGTCGCTCGGTGCGCTCCTGCATTTTGACTACAACCTGGCTGGAGCCTACGCCCATGAACAGGCGCTCGCGCTGATCCGTCGACTCGGGCTTGGCATGGATACCGTGGAGGAGCAGTACCGTCGCATGGTGTTCAACATCGTCACGTGCAACCAGGACGATCACGTCAAGAACATCGCGTTCCTGATGGATCGGAGGGGGCACTGGTCATTGTCTCCTGCATTCGACATTACATGGAACTACAACCCGGAAGGCGCCTGGACCAGCCGCCACCAGATGAGGGTGAACGGCAAGCGGGACGATTTCACGACCGGGGACCTGGAAGCAGTTGCCGACGCAGCCTCCATGAAACGCGGGCGGTGGCGTGAAATCCTGCAGGACGTGCTGAATGCGGCGGCTGCATGGACGGATGTGGCTTTCGAAACCGGCATTCCCGAGGACGATGCACGCGCGATAGCAGCCACGTTCCGCATCATTGCGGACGAGGACGTGTGAGGTCGCATTCTTGAAGACCCGGCGTATACATTGCTATCCAATGGCATGGCCCGTATTATTGCGCGCATGACTACGAAACCATTGCACAGCACCGCCGAGCGACGCCGACTTTCGGTTCGACGTATGACCCCCAGGGGCCATCCGGCAGTCCATGCACGCGTGTAGTCCAGTGTAGACCACTGATTCCCATGTTGCAGCGCTGATCCGGAGCCCCGGGTCGGCGTTTTTTTTAGCGCCCACGTTCCGGTTCCAGTCCATCCCGAAACACCTCATCCAGTACTCATGTCCATACTTGTAGCCTTCAGCGGGGGACTCGATACGTCCTTCTGTGTGCCCTGGCTGAAAGAAGAATACGATCTGCCCATCACGACGGTGACTGTCGATACGGGCGGCCTGTCATCCCGCGAACGCGTAGCCATTGAAAAGCGCGCGCTGGAACTGGGGGCCGAGCGCCATATCCTGGTCGATGCGCGGCAGGACCTGTTCGAAACGCAGATCCAGTACCTCATCAAGGGCAATGTGCTGCGCGGGGACGTGTATCCGCTCAGCGTGGGCCCCGACCGGGTGGTCCAGGCCAGGCATGTGGTCCGCGTGGCCAGGGAACTGGATGCGACGTACGTAGCCCACGGGTCCACCGGGGCCGGAAACGATCAGATCCGGTTCGATGTGGCGCTCTCGGTATTGGCGCGGGGCCTGGAAGTGCTCACGCCCATCCGGGACGGAAACCTTTCGCGGGCCGATACGACCGCGTTCCTGAAAGCCCGGGGATTCGACGTTCCGGCGTCCACGACCACGTATTCCATCAACACCGGGATGTGGGGAACGACGATTGGCGGGCGCGAGACGCTCGGCACGAAGCAGCCGCTTCCGGAAAATGCGTATCCCGGCACGGTGAATCCGGCCGATGCGCCGGACGAAGCCCAGACCATTGAAATTGTCTTTGAAAAGGGCGTTCCGGTGGCCATCGACGGCGCCCCGTTGGATCCCGTAAGCCTCATTGAAGCCCTCAACGGAATGGGCGCGGCCCACGGGGTGGGCCGCGCCATTCATGTGGGGGACACCATACTCGGTATAAAGGGCCGCGTGGCGTTCGAGGCACCGGCCGCGCTTATTCTCATCCAGGCCCACCGGGAGCTCGAAAAACTCGTCCTCACGCGGTGGCAACGATACCACAAGGACCAATTGGCCGATTTCTATGGTATGATGGTCCATGAAGCCCAGTATTTCGACCCGGCGCTGCGCGATATCGAAGCGCTGTTCGACGCATCCCAGGAATTTGTGACCGGCGCAGTAACGGTACGGCTGTTCAAGGGCCACTCCAGCGTGGAGGGTGCGGAGAGTCCGTATTCCATGTTCGACACGTCCGTTGCCACCTACGGCGAGACCAACTCCCTGTGGGATGGTCGGGATGCCCGCGGATTCGCGCGTATTCTGGGTGTCCAATCCATGTTGTCTCCATCCAATCGGGTCCAGTCATGATGAATGACACCAAGCAGGTTCGCGCCACGTACGTATCGTCCACGGCGGCCGTCACCGGAATCACGAAAGACGTCACCGTTTCGGACTACGTCGTGGCGCAGGAAGGCTACTGTCTGGTGGTTGAAGCGCTTGAATCCAAACCCCACTACAACCAGATTGAGTGCGAGGACGGCGAGTTCCGCACCATTGCCCAGGGGGACATCCTGGTGGGTGTTCTCGGTGAGCGGAAAGCGCTCAAGGGATACAGCGGCGTGGTGCCGCGCTCGGCGCATCCGGACGATACACTGCATGTATTGAACATCGGCGGCGTCATCGGCACCTGCACGTCGGATCATCCGGATCTGGGGCCTGCGCTTCGCGTTAAGGTGGTCGGGGCGGCCATGGTGCAGCTCAACGGGCGTCTGGTCCACGCGCGTATCCAGGATTTTGCCCTGCAACCCATTGAGCGGCTCGAGCAGTCGGTGCCGCTGGTCTTTATCAGCGGAACGGCCATGAATACAGGGAAGACGTGGGCCGCCTGCGAGCTCGTGCAGCGCCTGACGGGTCACGGGCTGAAGGTGTGCGCGGCGAAGGCCACGGGTGTTGCGCTCATGCGCGACATCAACACCATCAAGCGGCACGGCGCCGTGCGCGTCATGTCGTTCACCGATGTGGGGCTCGTGTCGTCGACGTCGAAGGCCATGTCCTCCTACGTGAAGGCCATCATCAAGGAGCTTTCGCAGGAAGAGCCGGACGTGATCGTGATTGAGCTCGGGGACGGTATCATTGGGTACTACGGTGTCGATGAGCTGTTGCAGGATAAAGAGTTGCAAGCTTTTTCCGCGGCGCACATCGTGGCCGCAGTGGACTTGGCCGGGGTCTGGGCGGCGCAGCAACTGTTCAAGGAGCGCTACCATGCCGAAATCACATGCATTACGGGGCCGGTGACGGACAACGGGGTCGGCCAGCAGTACATTCGGCAGGTGATGGGGCTGGCGGCCATCAATGCGCGCGAGGAGCCGGCCCGCATGGGCACGGTCGTGGCTGCCCGGTTGAACAAGAAAAAGGGACTCATGGAGCTCGCCAATGAATCGCAGATTGGATAGGAACCACCCGGCGCGGGCCGTGTTGCTGCACGGCGCGGGCTATGTCGGGCGCGAACTGATTGGGGTGCTGCTCAGGCACGAGGGTGTGCAGTTGACACACGTGACCAGTTCCACGTTTGCCGGCGAGCCGCTCCACGCGGGCCATCCGGGGCTTCGCGGCGTGTCGGATTTGACGTTTTCCGCCGAGTGGCCTGAGCGCAGCGCGGCCGGGTCGGGTGCTTCGGGCGGTGGCGTGGCCGGTTCTGGGGTGGATGCGGCGGATGTCGTTTTCGTCACCGCCGGGCACGGACAGAGCGCCGAGGCGGTGGGGCGCGTGCGCGATGCCGGGTATGAAGGCCTTGTGGTTGACCTGAGTGCGGATTTCCGGTATCCGGACGTTTCGTCGTATGAAACCTGGATCGGGGCATCGCACACGCGCCCCGACCTGCTTACCGGAGCCCTCTATTCTCTTCCGGAGATCACGGGCGATCTGCCGTCCGATGCGCGGCTCGTTGCCAATCCGGGGTGTTTCGCAACAGCGCTGGCACTGGCGCTCTGGCCGCTGTCGCAGCACGTGCCTGCCGGCGCGGCAGTCGCGGTGACGGCGCTCACGGGCGCATCGGGCTCCGGCGCGCGGCCATCCGCCGGAACGCATTTTCCGGACCGGGATGGCAACGTGCGAGCCTACAAGGTGCTGGCGCATCAGCACGCCGCCGAAATTTCCCAGCTCTTTCCCGATGCCTTCCGGTTTTCGTTCGTGCCGGTCTCGGGGCCGTGGACGCGGGGTATCTGGGGAACGGCGCAGGTGGATTTGACCGGGGGCGGCCCGGCGGAGCGCAGCCCGGTGCACAGCGATGCCGCGCTGTTGGAGGAGGTCTCTGCATGGTTCCGCGCCGCGTACGGCAGCGCCCCACTGGTGCGCCTCTCGTCGCCCGGCACGCTGCCCGACATGCTCCCGGTCGTGGGAACGCCGTTTGCAGACATCGGCTGGATCGTGAAAAACGGCACGCTTGTCGTCGGCTTCGCCATTGACAATCTGCTCAAGGGAGCGGCCTCGCAGGCCATACAGAACATGAACCTGGCGTTCGGCTGGCCCGTCGGGGCCGGACTTCTTCCGTCGCATCTACCCGAATACGCATGACATCCATGACATCTCCCGCGGCCATGACCCGCGATGAACTCATGCAGCTCGAGGACCGTCTTCAGCTGCGCACCTACAACAAGCTGCCCATCGTGGTGGAGCGCGCCGAAGGATCGTGGCTCTGGGATGTAGATGGGAGGCGCTATCTGGATTTCTATGGGGGGCATTGTGTTGCGCTCCTCGGGCACGCGCATCCGCGCGTTGTGAGGGCGGTTACGGAGCAGAGCCGGAGCATCCTGTTCTACTCGAATCTGGTGTATTCGCCGGTCAGGGCGCGTGCGGCGAAGAAGCTGATGGATCTGGCTCCGTGCGAGATGAAGCAGGTGTTTTTCTGCTCGACGGGGACGGAGGCGAACGAGACGGCGCTCAAACTGGCACGCAAGGCGACGGGGCGGGCGCGGGTTGTGGCCATGGACGGGGATTTTCACGGCCGCACGATGGGGTCGCTCGCCGCTACGTCGCATCAGAAGTACCGCGATGGGTATGAAAAGGTATTTCCGGAGACGGTTTTCGTGCCCTTCGGGGACGAGGCGGCGCTCCGTGAGGCGCTTCGGCATGAGGCAGGCGTGGCGGCGGTAATCGTCGAGCCTATCCAGTCCATGGCGGGCGTGACGACGGCTCCAGCCTCGTATTTCCAGGCCATGCGCCGGCTTTGTGATGAGGCGGGCACCATGCTGGTGTTCGACGAGGTGCAGACCGGCGTGGGACGCACCGGAACGTTCTCGATATCGGACCGCTACGGCATGCGACCGGACATGATTACGCTGGCCAAGAGCCTGGGGTCGGGTGTGCCTGTGGGGGCCGTGCTCGTCAACCAGAAGATTGCCGATACGGTGGGATACGGCGACCAGGGGACGACATTCGGTGGCGGCATGATGGCCATGGCGGCAATGGAAGCGACGCTCGATGCGCTGCGCGAGGATGGCCTCATGGAGCGCGCAACGGAAATACACGACCGTATTTTTGACGGGATCCGCAAGTACGGGGGGACGCTCCGCGGGGAGGGGTGCCTGATTGGCCTGGAGGCGTCGCGCCCGGTGGCTCCCATCCTGAAGGGGTTGCGTGATGAGGGCGTGATTGCCGGTGGGTCGCTCGATCCGAATGTGATGCGGCTCATGCCGCCGCTCACGGCGACCGACGAGGAAGTGGACTTTTTTATAGATGCGTTCGCGCGCGTCGTGGAACCCATGCTGGCTGCCGATCATGAAGACTGAGGGGCCGCTGCGTCATCTGCTGAACTGGAATGAGGTGCCGGCGGGCGTCTGGGATGCGTGCCTGGAGCGGGCGTTGGCGTTCGGCGCGGGTGCGGCGGATGCTTCTGGTGCGGCGGGCGCTTCTGCCATGGCGGGCGCTTCTGGCGGGGCGGCGCGGACTGGCGCGGCCGGGCCGGGCGCGGGCCGCGAAGTGGTGCTGCTTTTTTTCAATGATTCCCTGCGCACACGCGTCTCCATGGAAATGGCAGCGCGGGGCCTCGGGGCTGGCGTCTCGACGGTCGTTCCCGGGCAGGGGACGTGGGGGTTCGCCTGGGGCGACGCGCCCATGACGGGGACCGAAGCGGAGCATATCGAGGAGGCGGTGGGCGTGCTGTCGCGCTACGCCGACGTGCTGGGCGTCCGACTCTTTGCATCGGGTACGGATCTGGAGGCGGACCGGACCGATGCGCGTCTGCGCAGGATTACGGCCACGGCGTCGGTACCGGTGGTGAACCTGGAGTCGGCGTGGTATCATCCGTGTCAGGCGCTGGCCGATGCGGCGGTGCTCAGGCGGCTCGGGTTTGGCGGGGGTGGCGGCGCGGGCCGCGGCAAATTCGTGCTCTCGTGGGCGCCGCACCCCAGAGCACTTCCGATGGCGGTGCCGAATTCGGCGGTTTTGGCGGCCGCGCGGCTCGGGATGGAGGTGACGGTGGCGAGGCCGGAGGGGTTCGGGCTCGACAGCGCGGTGATACGTGCGGCCCGCGCGGCCGCAGCGGGAAGTGGCGGAAGTGTGACCGAGAGCAGTGACCAGCGGGCGGCGTTCGAAGGCGCGGACGTGATCTACGCCAAGAGTTGGGGCGGCATGGGGCGCTACGCCGATCCGGCGGCCGAAGAGGCGGCGCGCCTCGCACTCGTGGAGGGTCCGGCGTCCTGGCGCGTGACGGCGCCGCTCATGGCGCAGACAAAAAATGCGGCTTTCATGCACTGCCTTCCCCTCAGGCGGGGCATGGTGGTCGATGCGGACGTTCTGCGGAGTGAGAACGCGGTGCACCTGGAGCAGGCGGAGTACCGGTTGCATGCGCAGAAGGCTATTCTGGAGTGGATCTGGTCGTGAATATGAAGCATCCTGTGCCTGTGGTCGTGAAAGTCGGCGGCGCGCTGCTCGGCGAATCGGTGGACCGGCGTGCGTTCTGGTCGCAGATCGCGGCGCTGGGGCCCGCCGTCGTGGTACACGGCGGCGGGCCCCAGCTGACGGCGATGGCCGAAAGGCTTGGGTATTCGCCGCGCGTTGTCCAGGGGCGGCGCGTCACCGGCCCGCACGATCTGGATATGGTACGGTGGGTGCTGCGCGGTGAGCTGTCGACGCTGCTCGTAACGGAGGCGCTCACGGCTGGCGTGCGGGCCGTCGGCGTGAGCGCCGTGGACGCGGACATGGTCCGCGTCACGCGCCGCCCCCCCTGGAACATGGACGGAGAGACGGTGGATTTCGGATTCGTGGGCGATATCGAGCGGGTTTCGCCCGGCCTGGCCCTGGATCTGCTGACAGCCGGATATACCCCCATTGTGACGCCGATGGGCCGGGACGCGGATGGCCAGATCTATAATGTAAACGCCGACACCGTGGCGGCGGCGCTCGCCGGAGCCGTGGGCGCCGGGGTGTTGCTGCTCGTGACCGAAGCCGCGGCCGTGCGCGACGTGCACGGCGAGCGCGTAACCGAACTGACGCCAGCATCCATTGAGCGTGCAAAAACCGACGGCTGGATTGCCGGCGGCATGCGCGTCAAGGTGGACGTCGCTCTCGGCGCGCTGGCCGCCGGCACACAGACTGTCTGGATCTGCGGTCCGGACGATATCGCGTCGCGCCAGCGTGCCACCCGGATCGTGCCTGAACCGGACAATCGCGCGACCAACTCATGAGCGCTGTATCTCCCGATATCACTACGCTCCAGCTGCACCGCGACCTCGTCGCCATTCCGTCGCTGAGCCGTCAGGAAGCCGCTGCGGCCGACCACCTGGAAGCGTGGCTGCGCGCCCGCGGTGTGGATGTGGTGCGTTACGGCGACAACGTGGTCGCCTCAACAGGCGACGGAGCAGTAGCCGACCGCACGCTGCTCCTGAACTCGCATCTCGACGTCGTGCCGCCGTCGGCCGACCACCCGTTTTCGCCCTTCGAGCCCGTCGTTCACGATGGCGCCGTCTGGGGGCGGGGATCGGTCGATGCGAAGGGGTGTGTGGCCGCCATGGCGTCGGCGCTCGTGGCCTGGTCGCGCCGGAAGGACCCACGGCGAGGCCGCCTCGTGGGCGCGTTTACGACGTGCGAAGAGCTGGGGGGTGCGGAGAACGGTCTTGAGGACATCCTGCCGAAGCTGGGAGCGCTCGACGCGGCGCTCGTCGGCGAGCCGACCCACATGCAGCCCTGCACAGCGCAGAAGGGGCTGCTCATCCTGAAACTCGTAGCGCACGGACGTTCGGCGCACGCCGCCCGCGCCGCCGAGGGCGAAAATGCCATACTGAAGGCGGCAGAGGCCGTCCGCCTGCTGGACGCCCTCTCGTTTTCGCCCGACGATCCGCTCCTGGGGCCGGTCACCTGCGTTCCGACCGTTATCGAGGGGGGCGCTGCCCGCAACGTTGTGCCCGATGCCTGCACCGTCTGGCTCGACATCCGGTCCACGCCGACGTGGCCGCACGACCGTATTTTGTCCCACGTGTCACGTCACATGGGCGGGATCGTGGATGTCGTGGTGCATAGCGACCGGTTGCATCCCGTCGGAACAGACCACGCGGAAGACATTGTGCAGGCGTGTATTCGCAGCTCAGGCCGCGAACCCTTCGGATCGCCCACCGTATCGGACTGGGTGCATCTGCGCCGCGTTCCCACCGTCAAGATCGGGCCCGGCGACAGCCGGCTCTCCCACACGCCGCGCGAGCATCTCCCCATAACCGGGTTGG
Organism: Bacteroidetes bacterium CG12_big_fil_rev_8_21_14_0_65_60_17; assembly: GCA_002787815.1. GTDB lineage: Bacteria > Bacteroidota > Rhodothermia > Rhodothermales > UBA10348 > 1-14-0-65-60-17. Next base: position 28,176 of record PCUY01000065.1, read on the forward strand.
AGCATGCCGTCTCGATGTATGTCAACATCATCGACGCCTATTTCGGAAAGTCATGAGTAAAAAACCCATCTGGTTCAAGGAAGGAGCGGCCGCTGACTGGGTCACCCGATTCACGGTCGGCGATGACCCCTATTGGGACACCATCCTGCTGCCCTACGACCTGCGCGCGTCCCGGGCCCATGCCCGCGGCCTGGTGACGGCGGGCGTGCTAACGGACGAGGAATTCAGCGCACTCGACGAGGCCATTGCCGGGCTCGAAGCGCGCGACGACCTGACAGTCAACGTTGCGGACGAGGACTGCCACTCGCTCATTGAACGTCTGCTCACCGAGCGGGTCGGAGACATCGGCCGCCGCATCCACACGGGCAGAAGCCGCAACGACCAGGTGCTCGCGGCCCTTCGGCTCTGGATGACAGATACGCTCGCCGCGCTCACCCGCGGTCTTGGAGACGTCGCGACCGCCCTTCTTGACATCGCAGACCAGGGCCACGACCGCTTCCTGCCGGGCTATACGCACATGCAGCGGGCCATGCCATCGAGTGTGGCGGTATGGGCGCACGGATACGCCGAAAACCTGATCGACGACCTGCGCGCCGTTCGCGACGCCCGCAGGCAGGTCAGCGCATCGCCCCTCGGAAGCGCCGCGGGGTACGGCGTGCCGTTCCTGGATATGGCGCGTAAGCAGGTCTCCGATGAACTCGGGTTCGACCGGCTGCAGACGAGTGTGGCCGCCGTTCAGCTCTCGCGCGGCAAACTGGAACTGCACGCCGTGCACGCCATGGTGCAAGTGGCCATGACGCTTAACCGCCTTGCGTCCGATCTGGTGCTTTTTGCGAGCGCCGAGTACGGTTTTGTCACGCTTCCCCGCGAATACACGACAGGCAGCAGCATCATGCCTCAGAAACGGAATCCGGACGTGCTGGAACTGGCCCGGGCGGCGCTGCACCGGATTACGGCCGAAATGCAGGTCCTGATATCGGTGCCTTCCAATCTGTCTTCCGGCTACCACCGCGACCTGCAACTCACCAAGGAAGCGGTCATGCGGGCGCTGCTCCGCGGCCAGGACCTGGTGGCGGCCATGGCTGCCGTCCTGCCGGGCGTTGAGTTCGTGGATGAGCGCCTTGAAGCCGCCCGATCGGCCGATCTCTATGCCACGGCCCGCGCACTCGATCTCGTTCGCCAGGGCGTGCCGTTCCGCACGGCATACCGCCAAACGGCCGAGGCTCCGGACGCCTGGCAGGCCTACCGCACGGCCCCGGCTGCGGACACGTATACGCATGAAGGTGCTCCGGGCCGCACCCGCACAGCGGGCGCGGCCCTCCGCACCGAACTCGCGCGCCTCATACCCGAAGCAGATACTGGAGCTTGAAGAAGACCTGACGGCGGGTCTGGCCGAAGACCGTTCGCTGCAAGGCGTCCGATTCCGCCGAGGGGCTCGCCGGATTGACTCCCGTCACACGGTCCTGCAGTTCATGCGACGACCCGATGTGGAACACCGTGAACGGACTTACCCGAAAGGTTACGAGCGGGTCAATCTGGATCGATTCCGAAAAGTCATTGTACTGCACGATGACGCGTGCCAAAAGCTTGCGCGTGAACTGGTAGTTTGTCCGCGTTCGCAATATGTACCCGGCGAAGAAGTCATCGCCGGTTTCCTTGCTCCTAAGCCGCGAGTAATTCAGGCTGGGGGAGAAAACGAGCCGGTCGTTCGGCCTGAGCGTCGCATTCAACCTTCCGCTGAGTTGCCGGCCGAGCTCGGGCGAAGATGTCCGGAAAATAGCTTCACCGAGCGAAACAAAGGCCCCGAGCTGCACCTGCTTGGTAAGCACCGTGTTCACGTTTGCACTTCCCTTGAGCATATTGTCGAACTGGACACCCGCGAAGCGCTCACTCGACGTATTGATGTCGGCACCGACGAAGGTCTGGCGGATGAGTTGTGCGCGAACACCGCCCACAATCCAGTTGTCCTTGCGCTCACCGTCCCAGTTCCAGACGCGACCGATGGCCATCCAGGGCGTGAACCGGTCAACGTAGCGGTTGTCTTCGGTCCAGAAACTGTAGTCCTGGAAAAATGTCACGCGGCGGTTGTCATTCTGTGTAACAAAGCCGTTCTCCGTGCGAAAGGTCGGACTGGAATGCCAGTAATCGACATCGAATGACCAGTGACGGGCGTTGCGCTCCAGGCTTGAGTAGAGCGCATTGCCCCAGTACGACTCCCCATCGAGTGCCAGCGTGTGCGCGCCGTCGTCAAACGTGCCCTCCAGTCCGGCGGCACTACCCGCCGCCGCGGCATCGGCGCCATCCGCCTCACGCGTTCGATGTCCGAGCGCCTGCCACTCGAACTGGTACTTGGTGCTAAACCGCAGCGCCCCGTCGACGCCGAACGTCGTTCCCGATCCGCCCATGTCATACCGGCGGTCCGATACCAGCCCGGCCACAAAGGAATTGTTTTCGAACGAGCGCCGTGCCCGGGCCACAGTGGCCCAACTTTCCCCGGCCGAGACCAGGCGGCTGCTTTCCTCGAGCGGAATCAGCAGCGGAGAGTTCTCGTCGCGGGCCGCGATATACCCGAGTGTCCAATTTCCGCTGCGTCCTGACAGTTTGCTGGCTGCAATCGGGTCATTGATGGAGCGCGTATAGACGACGTCGAAATTGGTGTTGTAGAGGTCGGATCCCTCCTGGAAGAACTCCCGGCGCTCCGGAAAAAAGAGTGCGAACGGGGTATTCACATCGATCTGGGCCGCATCCGATTCAATCTGACTGAAATCCGGATTGATCGTGGCATCGACCGTGATTTCCGACGTCACGCCGTACTTCAGGTTGAGGGAGGGAATCGAACTGGCGCCGTCGTTGTCAAGTCGGCCGGATAGGGCATTCCACTCAGAGCTCTGGCTTCCCGTGAACGACGGCAATATTTCCAGATTCCTGCCCGGCGAAACGCCCTCAATTCCGGTAATATGACCCAACTGGCACGGCATGCACGGGTTGTCCCGATCCAAGGCTGCCCATGAGTACGTATTGCGAGTCTCCCGCGGATGCGTTATCCAGTGCGTGAGGCGCCACGACTGCACGTCCCGCTCGGGAAAACGGAGGCTGCGGAAGGGAATGGCCATCTCCACTACATACCCGCGGTCCGTGATGGTACCCGCCGACGTGTAGATCAGGTCGAACGAGCCGTCTTCTCCCTGCGGGCTGGTTCGCGTATCTCCCTGGATGCCATACGGATTTGCTGACACGAAATAGACCGTCTGACCGTCCCCGTTGGTGTCCAGCATGAACCCGGCATAGTCATCCTGCCACATGGCATCGCGCTCGGAGTAACGCGCTCGGATGCGCGCAGGATCGTCCTCGATTTCATAGGCCACATACAGATTCTCGCTGTCATAGGCCATCCATGCCGTAATACCGATCGGCGGTTCGGCCATTTCGTCCGGAAAGGTCTCGGAGAAGCCGGTCATCCGGCGGGCGTCCTTCCAGACAGCGTCCGACAGATCACCGTCCACTGCAGGCGCCACCTGGACGCGGGGAATTTCGGCGCGCGGCTCAATAAGGGGCGCGAATTCGGCGCCGGGCGAATTGTCCGGTTTCTCCGGCCGGGGGCCGACAAGTTGGACGGCGGCGGTCAAAACGAAGGTGGTCAGGACGAGGGCCCACCCGGCCAGTCCATGGGGCAGTGGCATACGGTGCATGCTGTATCGTGGTATGGGTCATGGATATGTCAGCGGCGTGGTGGGAATTCGCATGTGTCCCTACGGAGTTTCTCCGAAAGGGGTTACAGGCACTTGGAGCGTGGCGCGATGAAAAAGTTGGCAGACGGCCCGAAAAAAATTCATCAGACTTGCAAATATGGCCGCCAGGCTCCTTCTTTGATCGTTGTAACAGCTGAATCCATCAAAACACCCCATCCGAACTCCGAAGACATGAACAAAAAGCTCAAAAAACAGCTCATTACCGCCGCTCTTATCCTGGTGGGCATCTTCATCGTCTTTGCCGTGGTAAGCCGGATTGCCTGATGAGCGCTGGCCCGTTACCTTTGAGCAGAATCAACCTGCTACGATATTTTCGGTAACGCATGAAGTTTTTTATAGATACGGCGGATCTCGACGAAATCCGCGAAGCCAACGACCTGGGCGTCCTGGACGGCGTCACGACGAATCCGTCGCTGATGAAGAAGACGGGTGGCGTGGACTTCCACGCGCACATCCTCAGGATCTGTGAGATTGTGGATGGGGACGTGTCGGCCGAGGTCACGGCGACCGACTACGATGGGATGATGACGCAGGCCCACGAACTGGCGGCCATCCATGAGAACGTCGTGGTCAAAATTCCGCTCATCAGGGAGGGCATCAAGGCCATCAAATCGCTCTCGGGCGAGGGCATAAAGACCAACTGCACCCTCTGTTTCTCGGCCTCGCAGGCACTCATTGCCGCCAAGGCCGGTGCCACGTACATATCGCCATTCGTCGGGCGACTCGATGACATCTCGACCAATGGTATGGAACTCATTGGACAGATCGTTCAGATCTATTCCAACTACGGCTACGAGACGGAGGTACTCGCTGCATCCATCAGGCATCCCCTGCATGTGGTGGAGTCGGCCATGATGGGAGCTGACGTCGCTACGATTCCCTTCAAGGTGATTACGCAGCTGTTGAAGCACCCGCTCACGGACAGCGGGCTGGAGCGGTTCATGGCCGATTGGGACGCGTTCGAAAACGCATCCCGGTAAGGGGCGGCTCCCATGCTGTATGTACCTCTTGGCGGTGCGGTCGAAGAAATCGGAGCGAGTTGCCATTTCCTGTTCGTGGACGGCACGGGGATCCTGCTGGATACGGGGTCCGATCCGGAAAAAGAAGGCCGCGCCAGTGTGCCGGATTTCCATCGCATCCATGACCGGCCGGACTGGCATATAGACCACATCGTGCTCTCACATGCCCACCACGACCATATCGGCTCGCTGCCTGTGGCCGTACGCGAATTTCCGCACGCCCACGTGCACATGACTGCTCCGACGCGCAAGCTCCTGGACACCCTGCTCCCGGCCTCGGCGCGCCTGCAACTCCGTCGCCGGATGGAGGGCGTGACGACGGAAGATCCGCTCTATACGGAGGACGACCTCGAAACAAGCTCATACCTGTATCTGGTCCACGACTACGAGACCGATTTCGACCTGACGGGCCTGAAAGGTGGATTTCCCATTACCGGTCGCTTTTACGACGCCGGACATATCCTGGGCTCGGCCGGTGTGCTGATCACGGCTGAAGACGACGGGCGCACGCGCCGCATTTTCTATACGGGAGATACGGGGCTTCAGTCGCAGACCATTATTCCAGGCGCCGTCTATCCGGAGGAGCCGGTAGATGTGCTGCTCCTGGAATCGACGCTGGGGGCCGATACGGAAGCGGAGAAATACCCCAGGCGCGGCGAAGAAAAGCGGCTCGGCGCATCGGTAGCCCGCGTGTTGGCAAAAGGCGGTGTGGTGCTCATTCCAGCATTCTCGCTCGGACGCAGCCAGGAAATGATTGCGCTCATGGATCAGTACAAGCGTCGAAAGCTGATTCCCGACGACACGCCCATCTATACGGCGGGCATGATGCGCGCCATTTCCGATACGTACGACAAGACGCGGTTCATATCCCCGCGCCTGAATGAGGAATTTGAAGTGTACGGGGTTCCACAGCGCCGCCTGCCGCGGGGCAACTCGGGACTCAACGAAGCGCTCCGCGAGCCCAGCATATTCATTGTGGGTAGCGGCATGATGTTCGAGAATACCATTTCAAACAAGATTGCGCAGCGCATTGCCTCCCACGAGAAAAACGGGATATTCCTGGTCGGGTTTGCCCGTGAGGACTCGCCGGCCGACCTGCTGCTGCGCGCCGCCGAGGAAAAGGGGCCGGGTGCGGAGGTCGTCATAAGCCGCGCCCACGGACCGCAGCGCGTACTGTGCGCCGTAGAACGCTTTCGCTTCAGCGGTCACAGCAACCGTCGCGACCTGCTTGGAATTGTGGAGGAACTGGAACCCGAGACCGTGATCCTGCTGCATGGAGAACAGGAGGCGCGGCAGTGGATGAGAGACAATATCGGGTATTTCCACCCGGATGTGGACGTGCGTATGCCGGAGAAGGGCGACGAAGTCTTCGTGGATTGAGCCCGGCCAAGTCCTGAAAGTTTGGGCGTGTTCCCACTACATCGGAGTCCGCTGTAGTGCTGGAAAGGGACGTTCGTCCGCCTTGGCGGACACCATATTGGCCTCCGTCAGCGGGCTCAGACGTAGTGTTAACAGGCTCTAGTCGCCGCGATAGGAAGCGAGATGGTTCCTGAACGAATCTTGATCAGAAGTTGATCAGAGGCAGCACCTTGAAGCGTTTCTTGTTGGCTGCATGGTTGATCAGGCCGATTTGCACGCCTTCCAGCTTGCGCGCGTAATTGTAGAGCCCGATTGTCACGCCCCGCTGGTCACCCCGGACCACCGAGACCGCACTCGCGGCCAGTCCGTTCTGGAATCCTTCCTCAATCCGGAAATACCCGGGGGCCACGATGAGGCCGTTGACGCTCTCGGCGCCTATGGCGAAGCCAGCCACGTGCAGCCCGGTCATGGTGCCACCCGAGCCGGATGCCAGGCCACTCAGGGTGATTCCTTTTAT
>PCUY01000068.1 GCA_002787815.1 Bacteroidetes bacterium CG12_big_fil_rev_8_21_14_0_65_60_17
TACGGGTTCAACTCCCTGTGCGGCCGAGTACAGTGAAAAGAGGGCCACCCCCTGTCGGGAGCAGCCCTCTTTTCATTGTACCGCGTACGGGATTTGAACCCGTGTTACCGCCGTGAAAGGGCGGCGTCCTAGACCCCTAGACGAACGCGGCATGAAGTGGGGTGACCGAGGGGAATTGAACCCCCGACCTCCAGGGCCACAACCTGGCGCTCTAACCGACTGAGCTACGGTCACCGTATAGCCATAGACCAGAAATATAGGAACTGCCTACCACTCAAGGCAACCGCATAGCAATTGAACTTTCGGTGGACGCGAAGGCTCTCGGTCAGGCCCTGATCAGTGGATAATGGCCACCTTTCCGTAGGCCGTACCCTCGTCATTCGTTCCAACGGCCACCACCAGGTACATTCCGGAATCGACCAGGCGCCCGGTTTCATCGCGCCCGTCCCACCGGATGCGTCCACCCCGTCCATCCAATCTCCGCACGAGCGATCCGGTGAGCGTCATGATCCTGATATCGGTCGACTCTACCAGGCCATCGATGAAGATGTCTGTTGGTTGGTCCGAGTCCAGGCGGACCGGATTCGGGAAAACAGTGAGATCCTGGCTCGACGCTGCGGCGGCGACGGCATCTGACGTCAGCGACAATGCGCCCCTGTCGGTAGCAAAGTAGACTTCCCCACTCGACGCGTCGATGGCAATCGACAGGATGACATTCGAAAAAAGCGGCGAGTTTCCCACGGTCAATTGTATGACAGGTGCAAAGCCCCCCTCGACCGGCTCAATCAACCACGCGCCTTCGTTTGTCGCAAACCAGACGCGGTTCGCCGGATCGACTGCAATATCATTGATTTCGAGTCCGAACAGAACGAACGTTCCCAGAGAGCGGTCTGCCCATTGCGGCCATATGGCCTGCGAACTCTGGTCGCGGGCTACAATACCGGTATTGATGAAAAATGCCGGACCGGAAGACGTCCCAATCCAGACCAGACCGTCACGATCTTCCGTTACGGCCGTAACCGTTGTGGAAGGCAAGCCCAGGCCCGAGCCTCCCTGCGACCCGAAAAACCTGAATTCATCGTCCTGCGCGGCGTCGGGATTGCCGGTATCGAGCACCATCAGCCCGCGTACCAGCCGGAAGTTCGTTTCGTTGAGTACAATAATCCACTTCTGCCCGAACGAGTCGATATAGATGGGACCGTAGGCATTCGAATTTGCCGTCAGGCTTTGGCCAACAACGGGTGTGAATTCCGTCCAACTGCCGTCAGGAGAGCGCCGGTGCAGTGGGAAACCGCTGGCGCGCGTTGTAGCCCAGATGGAACCGTCACGGTCACCATCTACTCCTGACACCACGACAAAATTACCTGTGCCCGTGGCCGGACGCAGCGACGAGTTCGTGGCGTCGTAAAGCGTCAGGTCTTCTCCGTTTTCCACCCGCGCAACACCTCCTCCCTGGGACCCGAACCAGGCCGTTCCATCGCCATCCACGTGCACGCTCAAAAACCGGTTGCGACCGGACAGTTCTGGAAATTCATTATTCGTGAAGTCCGCCCACGACCCATCCGGACGCCGCATGTGAAAACCTGTGTTCGAGGCATCGGCACCACCTGCCCAGAGCGTCCCGTCAGGACCTGTCTCCAGCGTCGAAAACGCACCGGAAGACGGCCCGTCGGGCACAACCACCTGTTGAGGCGTGACCTCCGTGACGGCGGTGGGAATGGACCCGATCTGAATGAGGCCCGTGCCCGAATCTGTCATCCACACGTCGCCATCTCCGGTCACGGCAACGCCCGAGGGAAAAATGAACCCGGGCACAGCCACCTGTCTGGCGCTCCCCTGCGCATCTACCGTCAGAAGACGGAAGCGGTCAATACCCACCAGGCCGCCATCTTTGGCAGCCAACTGCGGTACCGGCTCACTGGTCACATTGAGAGGCTCCCATCTGTTCGACTGGGGCAACCAGCGAAATACATCCCGTCCGGTACCGGCATAGACACTGCCCCCCGAGAAGGCCAGCGACTGGACCTCGAGTGCATTTCCGGAGAGCCCTGTCCGATGCAGGGACCAGGCGGAGGGGTCCTGCAAATTCGGCGCCGAGAGCGGCACACTCACAACGCCCTCCGACACGGCGGCCCAGAGTCGTTCTTCCCCGGATGGCCCCGGGGCAATGAGGACATCGCTGACGGCAATGGCCGGCGGAACGGGACCAAGACGCGTGAACGAGTCTTCCACCTCGCCCCGGTCCGGACTGAACACCACGATTCCGAAACTGGTGGCGATATAAAGGACACCCCGGGCCGCTACAATACGGTTGATTCCGCGCGATGGAAACTGGTCTGCGCGCGCAATATCCCGGAATGCGCGGACATCGCCCGTATCGACATCTATCCGGTCAAGCACGCCGTCAGCGTACCCGACCCACACCTCCCGCCGTGCATCGTCCACGGCAATTGACTGCCCCTGGACGCTCGAAAGACCCTCCACAATGGTCAAGCGCGTAATTTCCCCGCTCCCCAGATCGTATCCGAACACCCCTCCGTCCGATGCCGCCCAGACCGTATTGCTCCCGGCCGCAATGGCGCGGGCCGTGCGGAATGACGTGTGAGCCGTCCATTCCGTGAAACCGGCAGGGGAGGTCCGCACCTGTGCCGCGGCCGTGCGGAACGTGGTGGATGCAAAAAAGGCCACCTGTATGACCACCAGGGCGGCTGTCACGGCCAGATGGGTCACCGTTCGTTCAGGGACTGTCAACATGATCTTGTTCGTGTGCAATGCGGCACAAACGCGGCTTCCGCTGGGGGGTTCGGATCTGTTTCCAAAAGATGGCGCCATTCAGAATGGCAGTTCTGAAACGCCATGACTTCCGACCGGTGAACTGGCCGGGCCGTGGAAGTCGGACCCGCCGGTAGCCCCCAGGCCATGTTGGTCCGCCAACCGGTTATAGTAGTCCCGGAGCATGTCGTCATGCGCCGGATGGTCCGTTTCCACACCCCAGAGGCCCGCCTCAATCAAAGCAAGTACGACACGATGGGGAACGCCGTGACCCGGATGCGCCAATGAGGTTACGCCACCCGCATGCCGAACCAGCTCCACGACATCCTCACCCCGGGGCAATGGTTTGGGAATGAAAGTGGGCGTCCCCGGCGTCAGAAAGCGGTCAAACGCCTCCGACATGGTCGGTACCGTGCCACGTGCTACCAGAAGACGGGCCAGATGCGGACGTCCTATCGAGGGCGCATCCGGGAGGCTGGCCGACGCCGGAAGCAGTCCGCGCTCCTGGAAGACATTCAGAAAAGCCTCCGCTCGCTCACGTCGACGCGCAATCTGTTCCTGGAAGAGCCTCGCCAAATGCGCACTGTCCATATCGAATCCATAGGCCAGGATGTGCACTTCCACGCCGTCAACGGCACTGCTTATTTCCACGCCAGGCGTGAATACAAGACCCGCCCGCCCGGCCTCCTCGCGAACAACCGCCAGACCCTCCAGCGTGTCGTGGTCGGTTACGGCCAGACCCGAAAGCCCGGCCGCCGCCGCCATCATGACGACATCCGCCGCCGAGTGCACTCCGTCCGATGCCGTCGTGTGTATGTGCAGGTCGTGTCTGATCATGTGGAACGCCAAGGCCCCCAACCGGGTTTGCTGACTGAACCCACACCGGACCCGATCCCATGGAACACATGTGGAGCCCCTGGCGCTCCCGGCACATGACACACAGCACCACGGCCGAATCCGTCGCCGGTGACAATTCCGGAAGCCCGGATGAATCTGTTTTTTCCCGGATTGCCCGGCGGGACAATGACGAAGCCGACTATGTACTCTGGCGGGGTACGCATGCGTATGTACTCTTGAATCTGTATCCCTACAACAACGGACACCTTCTTGTTGTGCCCTACCGGCAAAAAAGTACCTGGCTCGGACTGTCCGATGAAGAGCGTTCCGAGATGACCGATCTCGTAACGCGCTGCATGGCATGGCTTACAGAAGCCCTCCATCCCGATGGTTACAATGTGGGAATGAATGTGGGCCAGGCTGCCGGCGCCGGAATACCGAACCATATCCACATGCATGTCGTGCCGCGCTGGGCCGCCGATACCAACTTCATGCCGACCACGGCAAATACCAGGGTACTCCCCGAGAGTCTGGCACAGACGTGGTCCAAACTCCGCCGGGTCGTCGAGTCCACCAGATGAATAACAGTTCCGCACCACATATATCCATCATCAATGTGGTGTGGCCCATTCTGCTCGGACTGGCGGTAATGGGACTCATAGCCTATTACACGTGGGACGAGGGCATTCTCCGGGAAATGGCGCGCGCCGCCGATCCCGTTCTGCTTGCAGGTGCCGTAGCCATTGCCGCCACCCGCGTCGTTGCAGGTGGATGGCGCCTCAGCTTCATATCGCGACACGGGCTTTCCTTTGTTCAGGGAATCAAGGCACAGATTGCCTGGGACTTTGCATCGAACGTGAGCCCGTCGGTGGTTGGCGGCGCCCCGCTCTCCGCCTGGTACATGGTCAGGGAATCAGAACGTGCACCCGGCCGCAAGGGCCCCATGAATACGGGAGATGCGACGGCCGTGATGACGTTCACACTGCTGCTCGATCAGATCTGGTTCGCGCTGGCCGTTCCGGTCGTTCTTGTCACGGCATTGTTCTGGCCCGTTATTCCACCTGAGGCCGGACGATTCGGCCTGTGGACGCTCGTCGTGTATTTCCTGGTCTTCACAGGCTACACGGTGGTCTTTGCCTACGCCACGCTCGTGCGGCCATCGGTTCTGGTCCGGATTACCAACCGGGTGTTTCGACTGCCCCTTCTACGTCGCTACAGCGACAAGGTGGCCCTCGAGATGGATCATTTCCAGGATCGTGCGGCTGTTCTTCGCAGACAACCGAAGGATTTTTTCATTCTGGGTGTCCTGCTTACGGCGCTGACGTGGGTCGCACGCTACAGTCTCGTCGTCTTCATCCTCTGGAGCTTCGTCCCCGATATTGACCGGGGGCTGCTTTTCATCCGGTCGGTAGCCATGACCATGAGTTCGCTCATCATGCCCACACCCGGCGGTGCAGGAGGCATTGAGGCACTCTACGCCCTGTTCTACGGATCGCTCCTGCCCGATACGGCCTACATTGCTCCGTCTCTGCTCCTGTGGCGGTTCCTTGGATACTACGTATTCATTGCGCTGGGCATTGCCCTGACCACGAGGTACATTCAGCGACGGGTTGCAGCATGAACGTACAGCGCACGGATTCATCCGACCCGTACGACGTCCGGAGCGTTCACCCGGATGTCTACCTTGGTACGGCCAGTGACCGCTATGCCGGATGGATCGGTACCATCTATTCGGAGTCGTGGCGGGAGAGCGTGACGCATCGAAGCCGGAAGCTCGGCGGTCGCTCATTCCGCGAAGAACAGGTCCCGATAGCCTCGGCAGCCGAGTATTTCGAGCATTTCCGTTGTCTGGAACTCGATTTCACGTTCTACCGGCCCCTCATCGACCCGGACGGTACGCCAGGAAACAATTACCGCGTGCTTTCCGCGTATGCTGAAGCTGCTCCTGGACATGCCCGCTTCTACCTGAAGGCTCCCCAGCAGGTCTTTGCCCGGCGGCTGCGGGGCGGCCGAACGAGCTCGTACCGTGACAATCCGGACTATCTGAACGTGGGCATGTTCGTGAAAGGCTTCCTGGATCCTGCGCGCGACCTGCTCGGTGACCGGCTCGGCGGCGTCATCTGCGAGCAGGAATACCAGCGCCAACGGGACTCCCCGACCGCTGAATCGCACACCAGCGCATTTGCCACGTTTTTCAGCGAGGTCCAGGAGGCCACCGGACGCCACGCCGGGCGCGACCTGGGATGCCACCTGGAAATACGCTCACCGCATCTGCTCGAATCGCCGTACTTCGACTGGTTGGAGGCTGCCGGCATTGGCCACGTATTCAGTCACTGGACGTGGCTTCCCCCGATCCGCGACCAGTGGATGCGCTCCGGGCAGCGCCTCACGTCGGCCCGAAAAGAAGTTGTATCGAGGCTCCTCACGCCGCTCCGCGTGCCGTATGCCGAGGCCTACGCCGCCGCCTTTCCCTTCGACCGGGAATTGAAGGAAATCGCCGAATCAGAATCTGGAAAAGCCATGGTGCTCGACACCGTCGCACTCAGCCTGCAGGCGCTCCGGCACGATACAGCACCGGTTTTGCTACTCAACAACCGCGCCTGGGGCAGCGCCCCGGAACTCGCCCGCCGCATTGCCGAAAGGCTCCGGGCTGAAATCCAGGTCTTATCTGACGGGTTGACTATTCTTCGACCCACCACGCTCCCGGATACGTCCCACTGAACCAGTGAACCGTGTCCATCGGAATGGTGTACCACCCCGGAGGCCAAGCCGCAAGATCGGGTGTGTCATCCACTTCCATGGTTTCAACCCGAAGCAGCCCCACACGGTAGGAGATGAAAGGCCACCTGTCCAGGCCGGGTGAATCAACATAAGGTGTCCCCTCACCCGGTTCCACGCGCTCATAAAACAGTCTGTTGGGCCAGGGGATCCGCAGCGAATCTATGGCGAACGAATTGCCGTTATGAAAGCGAAGACGGGCCACGTCACCTCCGAGTGAATCGAGCGCCTCCGGCTGCGCTCGTTGTCCAGATGCCCACCTGTTGCCGATTCCAGCCCGGAAGTTGTTGGTAATGCGGATTGTATGATAACCGGCGTTGCGCTCCTCGAGGTCAAACCAATCTGCGCCACACGGGCATACTGAGCCGGATCGTTGCCGATGCGACCAGCGCAAGAACACTGTATTGTCCTTGCGCCGAAGAATGAACCAGTCCGTTGTATCCTTTTCCGACGCCGACAGCGACACCAGATGCGTATCAGCACCTCCGGCAGCCCTCGATCACGATGCGCACGGCAAGCGAATCTGGCGGTAATGCCCGCCGCCGCTCCGGTTCCGACTCAGCCGTGGCGTCGAAGGATTCAGAATCTGACGAGGCGGGCGAATGCGAATCGCATCCGGCAACCACGCAGGTCAGGACCAGCCATATCAGCGAAAGACAGCGCATGATGCTGATACCAATCCATTCGGAGCGGGATCGTTCCTGTGCAAATCGTGCAGGGCATTCTGCATCGTTGGCTGCAGAGAAGTCGGGTTGCCTACCCGTGCCCGGACCATCGCGTACGAGGTGGAGAAATAACGTGGTAGACGGGTGACCACGCCCAACGTGCAGCCCCCAGGCGTCCCAACGGTACGGTGATCGACGACTGCGAAAGCACCGAGTTCCAGCTCAGGAGCGGCCGTAGTCGTCCTCGAGCCGCTCAATGTCATCCTCGTCGCAGATGCCAAGCTGCGTCTCGATGATCAGCAGCGGCTCGGACCCGGTATTGGAGATACGGTGCACCCCGCCCACGGGGATGAACACCGCACTGCCCGTCGCCACCGTCGTCTCCTTCCCGTCCAAATGAAACAGGCCGGTTCCGGCAACAATCACCCAGTGCTCCCTGCGCAACCGGTGCCGCTGAAGACTCAGCCGCTCGCCAGGCGCAACGAAAATGCGCTTCACGCGGTAGCCGTCTTCATTCAGGTATTCTTCCCAACGCCCCCAGGGGCGATCATCGGCATCTATGAAGTTGTCAGGCATGCGGATTGGAAATGGGATAGGAATCAGCCTCGCGGCCGATGGTTTTGAGCACGGAGAACAGGATGATAAGCCCGGCCAAGAGACCAATCCACCACGGGAGACCATATCCGGCCGGGATGATGCCGACAACGATGGCCACGAGGCCAACCAGGAGCGCATACGGGAGCTGTGTGCGGACGTGCTCTATGTGGTCGCATCCAGAGGCCATACTGGACAGGATGGTCGTATCCGAAATGGGCGAACAGTGGTCTCCCCAGACCGATCCGGCGAGCACCGTTGAAATGGTGGAATAGAGAATGTGATAATCATGGATAGCCACCATATCATTGGCCTGCATGACCGCCCAGGCCAGCGGTAGGACGAGCGGAAGCAGGATGCCCATCGTACCCCAACTCGAGCCGGTGGCAAACGCCGTAGCGGCCGCCAATACGAATACGATGGCGGGTATGAGTGCCGCAGGCACGGTATCGCCCAGCACGGTCACAAGAAAGTCTGCCGTATGAAGAACACTCGTGATCTCCGAAAGCGACCACGCCATGACGAGGATTATCATGGCGAACAGCATGCCTTTGAGGCCACTGTACCATGATTCAACGACCTCTGCTATCGTCAAAATGCGCTGGCCGACGGAAAGAAGCGCCGCCGTCAGAACGCCGAGCAGTGAGGCCCACATGAGCGACTTGTAGGAATCGGCCGATCCGATGATGTCCCTCAGGTTGTCTCCTTCTCCCGTTACATAGAGACTCACCATGACACCCGCGATAAGCACGAGCACCGGGAGCAATGCGTTCACCATCCGGTGCGGCACGCCTTCCTTGGGAGCGGTTTCACCACTGTCGGCACCAGCCGCTTCGTCCACATTGGCTCCTTCGCCCAGGACAGCACCTGTGGTCCGGGCGCGGATCTCAGCCTTCAGCATGGGACCATAATCCCGGCCAGTCAATGAGATCATCAGCACAAAAGCGACCGCCAGGAGGGGATAGAACGAATACGGTACGGAGGATAGAAACAAGCTATACGCGGACTCGTCGAGTCCGTCCAGATTGCGCACCGACGCCCCGATGAGACCAACCTCATACCCGATCCATGTCGTAACAAACGCTATGGCCGCAATGGGAGCAGCCGTCGAGTCAACCAGGTAGGCCAGCTTTTCCCTCGATATACGCAGTTTGTCGGTGACGGGGCGCATGGTATTACCCACGACCAGGGTGTTCGCATAGTCGTCAAAGAAAATTCCTACACCCAGAAGGCTCGTTGCCACCTGGCCACGCTTGGCCGTGTTGGCCCAGTCCACAATCCTGTTCACCACGCCCTGCATGCCGCCGTTCTTCGATATTATTCCGACCATGCCTCCAATCATGAACGTGAACAGGATGATGGATGCATGATCGGGGTTGGCCAGTGCGTTCAGGACAAAAACCTGGAATGAACTCAGCAGCCCCATGAGCATGCCACCGAGTGAGACCTCGATGGCCAGCATGGCTCCCACCCAGATGCCGAGAAAGAGCGCCGGAACCACGCGCTTGAAGAGCAATGCTATGGCAATGGCCAGAAGGGGCGGTAGTATGGACGTCCACGGGGGAATTTTCCGGATGGGACGCTCCGAAACGCGTACTCCCTGCCGGACAAGTTCAATGGATACCCGCCCCGTTCCTGCGGAAACGACGTCTTCAGCCACTGGATTCCCGTCTGAATCGAAGGTGATGGGCCACGTGGTGTCACCCAGGCGCAGCTCATAGGCCGACAGCGCCAGTGTGTCCCGCGAAATCTCGAGCGTAACAGTGAATGGAATGTCTGCGAGGACCACATCCGGACCCGTGATCTCTGTCACCGGAGGGGGCTGTTGCGCCCTGGAACTCTCCGGAAACAGAACAAAAATGAACAGAACGACCAGGAAGTTCAGTTTGGACAAACAGTGGCTTAACATGTGATTCATGGTCAAAGGGTTCCGTACGTCCTGTCACCCGCATCTCCCAATCCAGGGCGTATATAGGCGTTTTCGTCGAGTTCGCGATCCACTACAGCGGTCACGATATACACGTCCGGGTGCGCCTGGCGAAGGACGCGAACCCCTTCGGGTGCAGCCACGAGGCACACCATCAGAAGCCGTCGGGCACCTGCCGTCTTGAGATGCGAAATGGCCGAGGACGCACTTCCGCCGGTTGCCAGCATGGGATCGACGACAACCACGAGTGCAGTTTCCAGTCCCCGTGGAAGATTGGAATAGTAGTCTACGGGTTCGTGCGTGTTCTCATCCCGGTACATGCCCAGGTGTCCCACCCGGGCTTCCGGCAGGAACCGGATGAATCCATCGACCATACCGAGCCCCGCACGCAGGATAGGCACGACAACCACGGTTTCATCGAGCGCGACGCCCTCGGCTGTTTCCAGCGGAGTACGAACGGATACCGGCCGTGTCCGGACACACCGGAGCGCTTCGTACGCCAGGTACGAAGAAGCACCCGACAGGATGTGCCTGAATTGGCCGTGCGTCGTCTTTTCATCCCTGAGCAGCGTAACGTCCCGCTGCAACAGGGGATGACCGACAACCTGGACGCCCTCGATCTCCATCAGGATGGGTGGCTGGTGCCCTGCGTACCATCCGTACCTGGCACCTTCTTCTTTCGCCCAGGCTGCGTAAGCCACGGTTGACGCTCGAAGTAGCTGTCTGTGACCTTTTTGAGCAGTCCGGAGAGCAGGACAAGGGTAATCACGTTGGGTAGCGTCACGAGTGACAGCGCCACATCGCCTATATCCCAGATCGTTGTCACCGCAAGAACGGCTCCTACGAAGTGGAATATCAGGAATACGACCTTGTACGGCAGAATGGCTTTCTGGCCCCAGATGTAGTTGGCGCACCGGTCCCCGTAATAACTCCACGATATGGCCGTTGAAATGGCAAACAGGAAGACGGCAATCAGTACCAGGTACCGCCCGAATGCACCCAGCCCTATGGGATCAAGACCACGCTGAAAGCCGAGCGATGTCATGGGAGAGGAGTTCAGGACGGCATCGCCATAGAGGACGGTATACTCCGTACCGTCGTCACCCACGGCGCGGGCCTGGGAAGGCAGAATGGTCCCGGAGAAAATAACCTGCTGGTCGGGATCGACAAAGAACTGGTCAACAGCCACGTCGTAATAAGCCAAGCGCGGCTCGGTCACAGGCACGGCAGGAGATCCATCGACGATGTCGTAGCTCTCCGGTGGCAATGCAATATCAATGCGGCCTGTCTCGCGCGGAGCCACCCACGAGACGTTGCCGTCCGTGAACGAGATCTGCGTCGGAACTTTGGCCACGTTCGCGCCCGTCAGCACAATCACCAGACCGGTCATGGTGCAGATCACGATCGTATCAATGAACGGCTCCAGAAGCGCCACAACGCCTTCGGAAACCGGCTCGTCCGTTTTTGCAGCCGAATGGGCAATGGGCGCCGACCCCTGGCCTGCTTCGTTCGAGAACAATCCACGCTGGACTCCATAGCGGAGCGTGAAAATGAAAACACCGACACCCGTACCAGCCACACCGGCCGTCGGGTTGAATGCCTCGGTGAAAATCGTCGCGAAAGCTGGCAGCACCGCTTCGTAGTTGATGAACAGGATGGTGAGTGCAGCCAGCACGTAGAGACCTGCCATGACCGGCGCGAGGATACTCGTAACACGTCCAATCCGGCTTATTCCACCAATGATCACGAAACCGACAATACCCGCGGTCAGCAGACCGGTCGCCCACGTTGCGACACCGAATGTGTCGCTCATCTGTGTGGCGATCGTGTTGGCCTGGATGGCGTTACCCGTCATGAACGACGTGATCATGAGCATGAAGGCGAAAAAGAGTGCCACCGGTTTCCAATTCCAACCGAACACATCCTTCATGCCCCGTTCAATGTAATACATGGGCCCGCCGGCGACGCTGCCGGCCATGCGCCCCCCATCCATCTGAACACGATAGTGCTGAGCGAGTGTGACCTCCGAATATTTGGTGGCCATACCGAAGATGGCGGTCACCCACATCCAGAAGAGCGCACCCGGCCCTCCCCAGTGGATGGCAAGCGCAACACCGGCAATATTACCGATCCCAACCGTTGCCGAGAGCGCTGTCGTGAGGGCCTGGAAGTGCGACACGTCTCCGGGCTCCTCATCATCGTCGTAACGGCCTGTCGTAACGGCGAAGCCATGACCAAGACGTCGGATCTGGATGAAACCGAGCCTGAGTGTGAGGAACGCACCCGCGCCGAGAAGTCCCACCACCAGGACAGGTGACAGGAAATGGTTGATCAGGTCTATGTAATGCGCCAGTAAATCCATGGAATGTTGGTATCGAGGGTTTGGGTGCGGTTCATGAAAACATCATGTGCGACGAATATAACCTGTGCCGATTCTGCGGGCAACCGCAGAAAAGCGCGTCAGCCTTTGAGGCTCGCCGGGTCCACTTCCACGATGCGACGGTTCAGCACGGCAAGCGTCCGGGAAGGCCACCGTCGTACCAGTCGGTAATCGTGCGTTGCCATGATGACAGTCATACCCTGTTGATTCAGCCCCACCAGTACCTTCTGGATGTCCGACGCCACACCTGGATCCAGGTTACCGGTCGGCTCATCTGCCAGAACGACCCACGGCTCATTCACGATGGCACGGGCTATGACAACGCGCTGCTGTTCACCACCGGACAGCTCATGGGGAAACCGTCGTTGCTTCGGTGTCAAGCCAACCCGGGCAAGCACCTGCAGGACCCGGTTTTTGACTTCCTTGCCGGATTTACCCGTGACGTACAGCGCGAAAGCCACGTTGTCGAATACATTCCGGTCAGGCAGCAACTGGAAATCCTGAAAAACAATGCCGATGGCACGTCTCAGGTAGGGGGTATCGCCTGCGACGCGTCCATCCCACGTGAAGTCCGCGATCCGGACTTCCCCTGATGTGGGTTTGGCGTCCCGGTACAACAATTTGAGGAGTGAAGACTTGCCGCTCCCGGTTGGCCCCACCAGATACACGAATTCGCCGCGTGTAATACGGAAAGATACATCCTCCAGCACCGGCTTCTGCCCCCCATCGGGAAGTGGCCATGCAATTGAAACGTCGCGGAACTCAATCATGGGATGCTGCCTCTACGACCCAGTGGATCCGCTCTGCACGGTCATCTGCATGGTCCAGCGAAAATCCGTCGTAGGCCGCAACTACATCAAACCCCGTGGCGCGGAGCATGCGCTGCATCTCGCCCATGGTCCATGCCCGCTCCACGTGAACTTCTTCAAATGAGCCCTCAGGCACGGTCAGTTCGAAACGGGTCGTGTGTATGGCATCTTTTTCGTCGTACGTGCTCTGCCGCAGCCATGAACCAGCCTCCGATGTGCCCTCATCCTCGAAAAAGTATTTATTATTGATGGAGTTGGTTGGCGTTGACTGATCAAAAATGAACACGCCCCCCGGAGAAAGCAGCGCCTTGACCTCAGCGAGCATCTGCAGCACGTCTTCCTCGTCGAGAAGATAGTTCACACCGTCGAACAGCAGGAATATGACGTCATAGGGCGCACCATCCTGCATGTCATTGAGGAACGATCCACCAGGAAATCGTACCTCTCGCAGATCGCGTACCCGGCCTTCCAGACGCCGCGCTGCACAGGCCAACATGGTTGCCGATCCGTCTGTCGCCGTGTATTCAAGACGCCGACGGGCCAGCAGGTGCCAGGCGAACTGTCCCGTACCGCACGCAAGCTCTGCTGCTGTGCGGGGCTCCTTTCCGTGCTCATCAAGGACGTGGTCCACATAGTCGGCCCACGCTTCAAAGTCCACGTAATCCATGACGTCATCATAGAGCAGGGCGAGCACAGAATACGGGCTGACGTTGATCATAATCTCGTAACCGTCATATGACAGGCCGTCCGAATGGCTTCGCGTGTACTGTCTGCGCGGGCCACTCCACGACCCGCAATACCGAATGCCGTGCCGTGGTCGGGAGACGTGCGAACAAAAGGCAGCCCGAGTGTCACGTTGACACCCCGACCAAATGAAAGTGCCTTGAATGGAGCCAGTCCCTGGTCGTGGTACATGGCCAGAATACAGTCTACATCCCCGTGAGAACCGGAGCCGAAAAACCCGTCAGCCGGGAATGGCCCTCTTGCATCGATGCCCTCGGCGCGCGCGCGCTCAATGGCCGGCTCAATACACACGGCCTCCTCTGTTCCCAGTACGCCACCATCACCCGCGTGGGGATTCAATCCCAACACGGCAATGCGGGGTGATGCGACGGCAAAGCCTGTCCGAAGCCCATGATCAATCGTATGCAGGTGCGTCAGAACGAGGTCCGTGGAAAGCGCAGTGGCCACGCTTGATAGCGGAATATGACCGGTCGCAACGGCAACCCGAAGATCATCGGAAACTAGCATCATGGTCACGTGTGCAGCCCCCGTCCGCGCAGCCAGAAACTCCGTATGTCCCGGAATGGCGTACCCTCCGAGATGAACAGCCTCTTTGGAAATTGGTGCCGTGACGATGGCGTCGGCCTCTCCGGCCAGACACAGGTCCACGGCCCGTTCAACAGACCACATGGCACGCTGCCCGGCTTCGGCCGAGAGCCGACCGGGCTCGGCGGTGAAGGAGGCGTCAGCCGCCGCAGGTTCATTCGTATTCGCCGGCGTGTCCACGGCGGTCAACACTACGCGGATTCCATGGAGAGAAACCCCTCCGCGCTCCAGTGCTGCGCGTCCGAACTCGGCGGCAAGCACCGATCCTGGGCCCAGCAGAATGAATTCCATCGTACAGGAACGACACAGCGTTTCGTCCCGGAGCGCCTTGAATACGACCTCCGGACCAATCCCATTGGGGTCGCCGAGCGTGCACGCAATCCGGACGGGCGGTCTGGTCATGTCACCGCTTTGACTCGGCATAGGCACGCATGAACTCTACAAGCAGACGTACGCCGAAACCGGTTCCTCCGATGGGCCGGTATGGCCGTGCCTTGTGTGTGAACGCTACTCCTGCTATATCCACGTGTACCCACGGATAGTCCACGAAGTGCTCCAGGAATTTGGCAGCGGTAATGCACCCTCCTTCGCGGCCACCCACATTCCTGAGATCAGCCACTTCCGATTTCAGCTGTTCCTTGTATTCTTCGTACATGGGGAGCGGGTGCACACGGTCGCCCGATGCCTCTCCCGCCCGGACCATGGCCTCTATGCGTTCGGCTGCTTTTGAATTATGTGTCGTCAAGACGGGAGCGGCCTGATCGCCCATCGCCACCGCCGCAGACCCCGTGAGTGTGGCAATATCAATTACAATGTCGGGAGAAAAATTTGCGGCGTACGACAAGGCATCAGCGAGCACCATGCGGCCCTCTGCGTCGGTATTGAGGACCTCCACGGTTGCACCCGAATGCATCTTTATGACGTCTCCCGGCACGTAGGCCTGCTCACCGGGCCGGTTGTCCGTGGCCGGAATGAGTCCCACCACATGAATGGGAAGATCCATCTTGGCAATGGCCTCGAACGCACCGATTACGGCCGCCGCGCCCGACATGTCCGACTTCATGTAATCCATGGAATCCTTCGTCGGTTTGAGCGAAAGACCCCCCGTGTCGAACACTATCCCCTTGCCCACCAGCACAAGTGGGCGGTCATTACGGGCATTTTCCGGCTTGAATTCGAGCACATTGAACGTTGGTGGGTCCTGCGAGCCCATGTTTACGGCAAGCAGGCCACCCATGCCTTCTTCCTCGATCAGTTCCTTGTCCCAGACAGACACCTCGAATCCGTTCTTCTTGCCGGACTTCTCAATGGCCCGCGAGAGCAGGACGGGCTTCTTGTCATTGGGCGACATGTTGATCAAATCCCTTGCTGAGCACACGGCCTCGGATACAATGCGGCCACGATCTGCCCCGCGACGGACCAGTTTGTCCTGCTCCTCGGTCTGGATGACCAATCGCTGGGGTCCATCGTCTTCCGACACATCCGTCTGATACCGTGTAAACCGATAGGATCCCAACATGAATCCTTCGACCAGGGCCTGGGAAGCCATATCCCCGTCCAGATCCAACTTCGGTACACCGATGCCTACCGTCTCAGATCGTGTCCTGATGGCCACACCGGCACCGACGGCGGCCGCCTGTCGGAGGCGCTCGGCAGTGACGTCCATGGATTCTCCCAGTCCGACAACCAACAGTCTCTTGGCCGTTCCCTTCTCAGGATAGATAATCAGGGTCTCGCCCGATTCACCGGAAAAATCCGAGCGCGCCCGAACAACGGCATCGCCAAACGATGCGACCAGGGCCTCCAGGCCATCACCTGACTCTTCTTCCGTTGCCGGAACGACAAGCAGGTCTACGTCCAACTCTGACAGGGCTATGGTCGATACTGATACTTTCATGCGAGTCAATTTTTTTGTTTCATATCCATGAGAACGGACAGATAGGCAATATCCTCATCGGAAAGATGCTCTGAATCGGGGTCTTCTTCAGGCGTCAGATCCAGGAATCGGGGAGCCAGTTCGATGGCCCTGCGGACGGTTTCGACCAGCGGCTTGTTGACAAAGGCTCCCGCAGCATTTCGATGCCCACCCCCGCCGAGTGCCTGTGCCCAGTGGTGTACATGATCATCGGCCTTTGAGCGGAAGCTGATTTTGGTACCCTTTTCAGTTTCCTTGAAGAGCAGGGCAACACGGACGCCTTCAAGCGACAGGATCATGTTGGCAATGCCCTCACTTTCTTCGGACGGAGCACCGGTATCGGCGAGCGCTGTCCGGGTGACCACCATCGAGCCCACCTGCCCATTGAAATCGAGTCGCAATGTTTCCAGGACCCGACCCATGAGACGCATGCCTTCGGGAGAACGTTTGTCATACACCTCGGCGTGGATGTGCGAGGAGTCCAGTTCGCCCCGCTCCATCAGATCGGCCACATCCCGGTGCAGTTTCGGGGTCACATTCGAGTAGCGAAACGACCCGGTATCGGTCATGATGGCCGTGTACAGACACGTGGCAATGGAAGCGTCGACGGCATCCGCATCCCAGGCTGAAATAATTTCCCAGACGAGTTCTCCCGTCGAGGACGCCGTTTCACGCCGATACACCATGTCGAACCAGGACTCCGGGTCGGTATGATGGTCTATCAGGAGACTCGTGCCCGGTCCCTTCCGAAAAAACGTTCCGTGCTTTCCTATTCTGCTCTCCGAATTGGTATCCGCCACGATGAGAACATCGGCACGGGACAGCGCATCGAGTTGGGTCACCGAGCCATCATATTCCTGTAGCAGGTCCCGTCCGGGAAGCCAGTCCAGATTGTAGGGCGGCGGGTCGGCGTTGATCATATGAACACGCTTGCCTTTCTGCTCCAGGAACCAACCCAGCGCCAATTGAGAGCCTATGGCATCTCCGTCGGGACGGGTGTGCACGGTAATGGCAACGGTTTCAGCTCTTTGCAGGCAGGACAGGACCTCGGACAGGGATGCATTGGACATGCGGCACACGAAAAATGGACAGTCCGCATTGAACCCACTGGCGGCATCAATGTTCGGTATCCAGTTGCCACAGCCATGCCTCACGCAGGGACATCATGTCCGGCGTAACCTCCAGCCCTGCATCTTCAAAGAGCACCACCTCCCGGTCCGTACGTTCGACCGGGGTCAGCATTGTGTCGAATGTCACACCGCGGGAGACTACCCGTATGTGGAGCGTACGTCCGGGCTCGAAAGTGTCAAGCAGTGCGTCCAGGTATGCCGGATGACTGATTTCGCGTCCGTCCACCCGTGTAATCAGGTCGCCCGTGGCAATCCCTGCAGCGTGAAGCGGTGTTCCCTCCAGGACAGGCCCCTGGACCCGGAGACCCTCACCGTCTGCGGCCAAACGTCCACCGACGGTAAAGGCACCGGGCTCCGCCGGCCTGATCAACATGCCGGCATGGGCCAGAAGCGCGTCATAGTCCATGGCATCGTTTCCGAATACATATCGCTCGAAAAACTTCCGGGCGAATGCCGTGCTACCGGACACATGCGCCAACGCCTGCTCCAGGTCTGACGATGTGATCGGTCTCTCGTTGCGTCCGTATGTCTGCCAGAGGTAACGCATGAGTGCATCGACAGACGTGTCATATTCACTGCGGAGGGCGAGATCCAACCCAAGTCCCAGGGCACTCCCCCACGTGTAGTAGGAAATGAATGTGTTCGCCGTGTTCATCGGATCGCGGAAACTTCCCTGATCAGAGAAGGCGGCCCAGCGGCTCATATCGGCAACCGAGCGGTGCATACGCCCCGGACTGTCCAACACTGTATTGATCCGCGCGGCAAGTCCCACCGCGTAATCGGCCGCGCTGGAAAGCCCTGCCCGGTGGATGGACAGGTCGGTGTAATAGCTGGTGAACCCTTCGGCGAACCAGAGCAGATCGGTCTGATTGGTCGACGTGAACACAAACGGCTCCAAATCGCGAGGGCGTATGCGCTCCACGTTCCACTGGTGAAAAAACTCGTGCGACATGGTGCCCAGATTGGCCAGGCCGTCTGGTGCGAGCGGGTTAGTGCTGGTTACCATCGTGGAGTTCCTGTGCTCCATTCCGTCACCATGTACCCAGGGAGTGTAACCGACAATGAACGTATAACTCCCGTTGTCGTAGTGCGGCATCTCACCAAAGACGCGGTGCTGGGCACGCACAATACGTTCCACGTTGCGTGCAAAAGCGGCACCCTCCTCGTCCGTACCCTGGTGCCGGAGCGCAATACGGTATGGAATGACGCGGTCTCCATCGGAGATATCCCATGCGTACCAGGTCATCGGCGCAATCACCGTCGGCGAATCCATGAAATAGGCCATGTCGGGTGCCGTGAATACGTCCGGATGATCCGTTTCAAAGAGTTGTGTCGCTATGTCCCATGAAGGGCCGGGACGGTGGAACCGGACGCTCACGGGTGCATCCCACAGATCAGGCGCCCACATGAACGTCGCCGGCATGTTCATGTGCGCCTGTGTGCGGTCGAATCCGGAATACGTCCCGTCGGCACGGTCCGCGAAGAGGGTATAGGCCAGCGTCACGTCACCGCCGCTCGTTGTGATTTCCCAGTTGAACGGATCGGTCCGTTCAACAGCCAGGGGGCGCCCATCGCGTCCCGTGGCACGGACATCATACACGTTCTTCGCAAATTCGTGCAGTGCATAGCGCCCCGGCGAACTCCTGCTCATGGTAACGCGAAGACTCCCGTCGCCCGGTACATCCCGAAACGTGACCGTAATGTGCGCCTCGTGATGGGCAATGTCATCGAATGTGACTTCGTACAGCGTACCGGGCGACGTGTCCGTGTCGGCCGCGCGCAACCCACCGTTCGCCGGTTGGGCCGCGATCAGCGCGGCCAGCAGTAAAGAATGCAGTCTCATGAGCAAGATATAACGTTTACGTATCAGACACGGGAAACCTACGGGTATAACCTCTCGACTTCCCATTTCATCTGTTTTTTTTCATCTTCGTCGCGCAGGAACACCAGTCGGTCGTGCAGCCGGAAGGGCCGTCCCTGCCAGAACTCCATGCGCTCCGGACGTACCAGCCACCCTCCCCAGTACGGCGGAAGGGGCACGTCCTTCCCTTTGAACGCCTCTTCCTGCTCCCGGACCGCCCGCTCCAGGTCTTTTCTCGACGCAAGCCGGCGGCTCTGCCTCGACGCCCATGCACCAATGCGGCTGCCCCGGGACCGGGACTGGAAATAGGCATCGGACTCCTCGCGCGAAACCCGTTCCACCCGTCCTTCAATCCGTATTTGCCGCTCCAGGATGGGCCAATGGAAAAGAAGCGCGGCGTGCGGATTCCCGTCCAGTTCGCGCGACTTGCGCGATTCGTAATTGGTATAGAACACAAATCCACGCTCATCGGCGGTCTTGAGAAGCACCATGCGGGAGGATGGACGCCCGTTGGGTGTGGCCGTGGAAAGCGCCATGGCCTCGGGCATGAACAGCCCTGATTTTTCGGCAGCGCGGTACCAGGCATGAAAGAGCTCCATGGGATCGCCAGCAGTAGAGACGTCGGGCATGCCGACAACGATGCCCCGTCCGGCCGTCCACAGCGCCCGTAGTGTAGTCAGAATGCTCATGTTTCGTGCAGCGTCCCCTGATCGAGCCGGACCGTCCGATCGGCCATGGCCGCAAATACAGGATTATGGGTTACGAGGACAAATGTCTGTCCCAACTCACGGCTCAGCCTGATGAGTTCGTTGTGCAGGACGTCTGCCGTTTTCTCATCCAGGTTGCCTGTTGGCTCATCGGCCAGCACGACATCGGGCGCGTTCATCAGCGCCCGGGCTATGGCCACGCGCTGTTTTTCGCCGCCCGACAACTCGGACGGCCGGTGATCGAGTCGATCGGACAGACCTACTGTTTCCAGGAGCTCAGCCGCCCGCATGCGCGCCCCGGATCCATCCCGGCGCGCAATGAGCGCCGGCATGAGGACATTCTCGAGCGCTGAAAACTCCGGCAGAAGATGATGGAACTGGAATACGAACCCGATACTCCGGTTGCGGAAAGCGGACAGGGCTTCATCATTTGCCGCGAACATATCCTGCCCTTCAAAAAGAACCGTCCCTCCGTTGGGCCGGTCGAGCGCACCCATGATATGCAGCAGCGTACTCTTTCCGGAGCCACTTTCCCCCGTAATGGCCACCACTTCGCCGCGCGAGACGGACAGGTTCGCATCTACCAGAACAGGAAGTTGCCCGCCCGTTGCCGTCGTATAGGTACGCTCAACATGGCGAACCTCAACTATCGGTAGCGCGCTGGATGTCATACTTGTCCATCTTGTTGTAGAGATGCGAACGTTGGATGCCGATGGCCTCGGCAGTGCGGGAAATATTCCAGTCGAACTCGCTGAGCTTGTGCTCGATGAAGAGCTTCTCGGCCATGTCCCGGAATTCCTGGAACTGATCGAAGCGGTCCATCAGTCCCATGATGGGGTTGACATGGCTTCCCGCGGGTGCCACGTAACGCTCCACATCCAGATGCGTAATGCGTTCGCCCTGGCTGAGAATGGTCAACCGCTCGACAACGTTGTGCAACTCGCGCACGTTGCCTCGCCATTCACAGGCTTCGAGCGCGGAGAGTGCTTCGGGGGTGAAAGCCTTCGGCTCCAACCCGTTGCGGCGCGCGAGCCGATCGGCAATGTGTTCCGCAATAATGGGTATGTCGCTGCGGCGGTCCCTGAGCGGCGGAACGTGCATGAGAATGACCGACAGGCGGTGATACAGGTCCTCCCGAAAACCGCCCTCCCGGGTACGCTCGAGCAGGTCCTTGTTGGTGGCTGCAATTACACGGACGTCGACCGGAATGGACCGGTCCCCACCGACACGCGTGATTTCATTTTCCTGCAGCGCGCGCAGCACCTTGGCCTGCGCCGACAGGCTCATGTCACCGATTTCGTCCAGGAAGAGCGTACCGCCATGGGCCTGTTCGAATTTTCCGATCCGCTGCTTTGTTGCCCCGGTGAAGCTTCCCTTTTCGTGACCGAAAAGCTCGCTTTCAATGAGCTCGCCGGGAATGGCCGCACAGTTGACTTCAACCACGGGCCCGTCGGCCCGGCTCGACTGCCGGTGAACCCACTTGGCCACGAGTTCCTTTCCCGTTCCGGGCTCGCCCGTGATCAGGACACGGGCTTCTGTCGGAGCCACACGGTCAATGGTGTCCTTGATATGGCGGATGGCCGCGCTCTCGCCGAGGATGGGCGTCAGATCGCTCGCGTGGCGCTCGGAAATGGTTTGGCGCATCCGGCGGTTCTCGGCCTCGAGCTGGCCGCGGTCCATGGCGTTGCGGAGTGCGACGAGCAGACGGTTCAAATCCGGGGGCTTCTCGACGAAGTCGAACGCGCCGAGCTTGGTCGCCTCCACCGCTGTTTCAATGGTGCCGTGCCCGGAAATCATGACCACGGGCACACCCAGCCCTTCTTTTTCCATGGCCGCCAGTACCTCGAGGCCGTCCAGCTTGGGCATCTTGACGTCAAGCAGAACGACGTCGAACGGCTGCAGACGCAGCGCCGAGAGCGCCGCCTCGCCATTCTCAGCTTCCGTTACAGCCCAGTCCTCGTATTCCAGAATTTCCCGAAGCGTCCGACGGATGGCCGCTTCGTCATCTACCACAAGGATGGAGGGTACTGCCACGGCGTTGCCCTTCGTTATTTTTTGGCGGCGAGTCGGGCCAGGTCGAACTCGATGTTGCGCGCGGCCTGACTGTCAGGCCAGTCTTCCCGGATGTCTTCCAGGGCCGCTTCGGCCTTGGAAATGGCGCCGGCCTGCTCGTAGGCGCGGGCCGCATCCATCAGGTATTCCGGCGACGTGATGTCGGACGTGAAGAGGTTGGCTGCACGACGGAACAGGTCTCCCGCCTTCTCGAACTCTCCCTGCTCCTCCAAAATGGCCGCCTCACCTGCCAGTGCCGATGCGCCCAGATAATCGGATGATTTGTCAAAGGCACGGAAGTACCTCAGCGCATTCTCGTAGTCTCCGAGACGGAAAAACGCATCGGCCGCGTAGAACCGGGCCAGATTACCGGCCGCCGTCCCGCCATACGAATCGGCGATCTCAATGAGTCCCGTGAACGTGATGTCGCCATCGAGCGCCGCGCGGTAGTCTCCGTCTTCGTAACGATCCACAGCGAAAGCCATCTCGGAAAGCGCCTTCTCGTTCTGCCCCGACTGGTACCATCCCCAGACCAGGACCAGCGCGACAAGAGCCACGACACCGGCCGCCGCCAAATGCACCATGCGTCCGTTCTTTTCGTAGAAATCCAGAGCACGGGCGTAGAACGTGATGACCGTGTCCTCACGGAGTTCGTGACGCCGGGATACCTTGCGCGTGGGTTTGAGTGTTGACATGGGCTCGTCGTGCGAAAATGCGGATAAACTGCAACTTGAAAGTTTTGCTGAGCCTCGCAAATTACCCAAAAAAGAAAGGGCGGGCAACGTCTCTTCTATTTTCGCACGGCTTCTTCCAATTTCCACGGATAATTCGGCTTGGCAGCGCTTCCACACTGCCCGAATTAACCCGGCCTTGGTGCAACTCATGCGCGGGCGCCCGATTTTACTGGCAGACAATTGCATTTCCATCATCAATCCGGACAGACACATGGCTATCAAACTGGGCATCAACGGATTCGGCCGTATTGGCCGACTGGTTTTCAGGGCAATCGTTGAGCGCGAATCGACCGATTTCGAGGTCGTCGGCGTGAATGACCTTACGGACGCCCGCACGCTCGCCCATCTGCTCAAATATGACTCCATCCACGGGCGCTTCCCGGGATCGGTCGAGGCCACCAACAACG
This sequence comes from Bacteroidetes bacterium CG12_big_fil_rev_8_21_14_0_65_60_17, assembly GCA_002787815.1. Lineage (GTDB taxonomy): Bacteria > Bacteroidota > Rhodothermia > Rhodothermales > UBA10348 > 1-14-0-65-60-17. Next base: position 22,898 of record PCUY01000068.1, read on the forward strand.
CCATTGTTGTCAACGGCGTTGAAATCCCGGTCTTCTCCGAGCGCAACCCGGAAGACCTTCCCTGGGGCAAACTGGGTACGGACGTTGTCATCGAATCGACCGGCATTTTCCGCACGCAGGAAAAAGCCGGCCTGCACATCAAAGCCGGAGCCGGCAAGGTCGTCATTTCCGCCCCTGCATCGGGAACGGTAGATGCGACGGTCGTGCTCGGCGTGAACGACAGCATCCTCACGGGCCGGGAGACCGTCATTTCCAACGCATCCTGCACGACGAACTGCCTGGCGCCCATGGTCAAGGTTCTCGACGATGCCATTGGTGTGAGCAAGGGCATGATGACCACGATCCACGCCTATACGTCGGATCAGAACATCCAGGATGCCCCCCACAAGGACCTGCGCCGTGCACGTGCGGCCGCCCTTTCCATGATTCCCACGACGACCGGTGCGGCCAAGGCCGTCGGTCTGGTACTGCCCCACCTGGCGGGCAAGCTCGACGGGTTCGCTGTCCGCGTCCCCACGCCCGATGGGTCGCTGACCGATCTGACGGTCGAAGTCAACCAGGAAACCAGTGCGGAGGCGGTCAACGAACTGTTCCGCCGCGCGAGCGAAAGCACGCTGAAGGGCATCCTGGAATATTCCGAGGAGCCCCTCGTGTCGGCCGATATCATCCACAATCCACATTCCAACATATTTGACGCCCAGTCCACCATGGTCATGGGCAAACTGGTCAAGGTCGTGGGCTGGTACGACAACGAGTGGGGCTATGCCAGCCGCACGGTGGATGTCGCGAGACTGCTCATGGAGCGTGCATGATGGCATGGAAAACACTGGACGACCTGGATGTGACGGGCCGGCGCGTACTCGTGCGCGTCGACTTCAACGTTCCGCTTGCGGCCAATGAGGCGGGACACATCCAGGTAACCGACGACACCCGGATCCGCGGCGCCCTTCCGACCATCCGGGCCATTATGGACCGTGGCGGAACGGCCATTCTGATGACGCATGCCGGCCGGCCGAAAGGGAAGCCGGTTCCGGAGCTGAGCGTTCGTCCCATGGCCGAGCGTCTCAGCGTGCTGCTCGGGATGCCGGTTGCCGTGTCTCCGGAAACGGCCGGACCGCAGGCCGAGGAGGTGGTTGCAGACGCCGACCCGGGCGACGTGGTTCTGCTGGAAAATACCCGATTCCAGGACGGTGAAACGGCCAACGATCCGGCGTTCAGTCGGGCGTTGGCGCGTCTCGGCGACGTCTACGTGAACGATGCCTTCGGTACGGCTCACCGGGCACACGCCTCGACCGTGGGTGTGGCCGAGCTCATGCCCGAACGTGCGGCGGGGTATCTGATGGACCGGGAACTGAAAACACTCCGGCGACTCGTCGATGCTCCCGAGAAGCCGTTTGTGGCCGTCGTGGGTGGCGCGAAAGTGTCCGACAAGATTGCGCTGCTCGAGTCGCTCCTCGGCGTGGCGTCGACCGTGCTTGTGGGCGGCGCCATGGCGTACACGTTCCTGAGGGCAAAGGGTGTCAAAACCGGTTTGTCCCTCGTCGAGGAGGACCGGCTGGAAATGGCCAGCGACCTGCTCAGCCGCGCGGAAGGGCGTATCCACCTGCCCGAAGACCATGTGGTCGCTCCGGAGTTCCGTGCCGATGCGCCGCGCAGGACCGTGAGTGGAGACATCCCGGCCACCATGATGGGGCTTGACATCGGCCCGGAAACACGGGCGCAGTATGCCGCGATAGTCCGTGAAGCCCGCACCGTCGTCTGGAACGGCCCCATGGGTGTATTTGAAATGAAGCCTTTTGCCGCGGGTACAAACGCCATGGCACAGGCACTCGTGGGGGCTACCGGGATCGGTGCGTTCACGGTCGTCGGCGGTGGAGATTCCGTGGCAGCCATTACCGGTGCCGGTCTGGAGGACCGTGTCAGCCATGTATCGACCGGTGGCGGCGCCATGCTCGAGTTTCTGGAGGGCAAACAGCTTCCCGGTGTTGCCGTGCTTGAAACGAACACTTCGCCTGACAGGGGCTGAGGGAACCATGTACCGCATTCCAGCCCTGGTTTTCACGCTCGTCGCCATTCAACTGGCCGCATGCAGCCGGGAAGCGGCTCCCCGACTCGTCCCGCCCTCCGAGCGCGATGATCGTGCTGCGGAAGCGTTCGGCCCCGACGCGCCGGTGCTGGCCAAGCTCGATGGCTCCTTCCGGCTGAGCGGGCTGGACGCGGAGACGCTCGGCGCTCCGGTGACCTGGGTGGCGATAGACAGCCTGGGCGACCTGGGCCTCATACAGTTCGAAACCGACGGGACCGGCGAGTTACCCGGCGCCTTCAATGGACGGCCCCTCCAGCAGGAACAGCTTGCGGGTGGCTTGCGCGTCGCATCTACCCGTACTGAATGGATGCGGGCCATTGGGTTGCACCTCACGGGACAGTCCGATGGTGACGGCGTGTCGGGCCGCGCGGACAGCCTGCAGGGCCTGCCGCCCCTGGCGCGGGAGGTGGCTGCGGCGCCCTCCTGGGTGCTCGTGCGCGACATGGCGCTTGCAGGCCGGGTGGCGCCCCCCGGTATCCGGGACATCCCGCAGATCGGGCAGATCATGGGGCGTTTCGATGCCATTGCGGTCGGCGTTACGCCGCGTTCCGACACACTTCACGTAGAACTCACAGGGCAGCCCGTTGAGGGAGCATCGGCCACGCAGATCGCTGGTTTACTCTCTGCCGCGGCTCTCTTCGCAGGAATGCAATCCACGCTGCCCGATCGGATCCGCGACATCATTCGCTCGACGCGTGTCACCACGCGGCGAAACCGCGTTGTGGTAACGGCAACTGTTGTAAATCAGACGCCGCGGTGAATACATTGCGTCGCCTCCTGATCAACCGACGCGTATGATTTACCGGGATCTGTCTGCCATTGATTTCAGCACGGAAGCGTGCCTTGGCGTTCCGCGCCCGGAACGCGTTCTGATGACCACGCCCACGCACTTCGACGTGGAGTACGTGATCAATGCGCATATGGCGGGTAATATAGGATCGGTCGACCGGGACGTGGCGCGCATCCAGTGGGACGAGGTCCGTGCGGCATTTGAACAGACCGGCATGGAGGTCTCGGTCATTGACGGCGCCGAGGGGTTTCCCGATATGGTGTTCTGTGCCAATCAGTCCCTCCCCGTGCGTCTTCCGGCGGGAACGTCGCCGCCGGCAGCCCAGTCGCCTCCGGCAGCCCAGTCGTCTCCGGCAGCCCAGTCGTCGTCCTCAGGGGCCGCGCACCGCGTCGTGCTCAGCCGCATGTATGCCCTGCAGCGGCGCCTCGAGGTGCCGTATTTCCAGCGATTTTTCGCCGGCCAGGACTATGACGTCATAGAAGACGTGGCCATCGCAGACATTGCATTCGAAGGTATGGGCGATGCCATGTGGCACCCCGGGCGCTGGCTGCTCTACGGCGGATACGGTTTCCGCACGAATCCGGCCGCCTATGACATCATTGATCGGCAACTCGACGTCCCGATTGTGCTGCTCTATCTCGATGATCCCGACTTCTACCACCTGGACACGTGCCTCTGCGTGCTGGACGAAGACCATGCGCTGGCCTTTCCGGGGGCGTTCGAGTCCTGTGGATACGACCTGCTGAAGCATTTCTTCAAGGTCGTGATCGAGACCCCGGAACACGAAGCCCGGGAGCTGTTCGCCTGCAACGCGACCTGCGCCGACGGCAAACATGTCATCCTGCAGAAGGGCAGCACGGAAACATGCCGTCGGCTTCGGGAACACGGGTTCACCCCGGTCGAAGTCGACACCGGCGAATTCATGAAGTCTGGCGGATCGGTCTACTGCATGAAACAGCTCTACTGGTAGCGCGCCGCCGCACCATGTGGTTGTTCAACAGCCTTTTTATTGCCAGCGGATGCTGAAGAACGCGTGACGCGTGGCCAGGGGAAAGTACTGCGGTCCGACGGCGCCCACGTTACCGAACGCAAGTACGCTCCGGTTCAGTACGTTGTTGACGTCGGCTGCCAGTTGAATGCCGGGCACGGCGCGCGGTGACCAGGCCAGCGTCATGTTGACCATCGTATAGGCATCGAGCGCGGCGACGCGCGGGTCAATTTCCTGCTCGCCCACGTAGCTGAACTGTGTGGTCAACCTCACGCCGCGCCACTCTGACGTCTGGTGTACATTCGCAGTCGTATTCGGAAAACCGGCAATCGGCGTGCCGTCTTCAAACTCGTGTCGGGCCCAGGTCAGATTCCCGCCGAGTTCCGTGTGCACCCCGGAAGCTCCCGCAGCGCGTAGCCACGTACCGAGAAGGGCTTCGCCTTCCAGTTCCACGCCCGTGTGGCGGGAGCGGTCGGCATTCGTCGTGCGGGCCACTCCGAACTGGTCAAGCTCGCCGGTGGGTACTATTTCATCGTGGAAGTCCATCAGGAAAAGCGTTGTTGTAATTCGGTGACGAAGGCTCTTCCACGCGCCGCCCAGTTCCACATCAAAAACCGTCTCCGGCGTTACGCGGCCAAGCTGCGGCACGAATCCGGCGCCTGCCTCCTCGCCGTCGTAGAGCGATTTGAGGCGCGGCTCGCGCTGCGTGAGTGCCAGACTCAGGAAGCCGCGCAGTGGTTTTTCCGGCCGGTAGGTAATGCCCACGGCCGGGTTCAGGAACAGATAGCTCTTTGTGAACTGCGTCCCGAAAAAGTCTTCTTCGTATACACGGTACTGCCTCCAGGTGGCCTGGGCATCGGCCTGCAGCACCCAGTCGCTCGAGAGCCGCTCCTGGTGACGCACGCCGCCCGATACAATGGCTTTTTCGCCACGAAAGGAGTAGACCCGCCGGTCGGCGCGGCTGCCCACGACGAGGGAGGTCACGTCATTGGGCAGCCCTTCCGCCTCCTGTATGCGCCCCCAGCGTAGACTGCGGTGCAGCCGCGCCTCACCATTTATGGTTGTCACGCGGCCATCGCCCCGCCATATCGCCGAGGGAAGGTATCCGATCTGCCACTGGTCGAGCGCGGCCCGGAAGGTGAGCTGCAGGTCGGGGCGCGTAATGAAGAGCGGCAAATTGCGGGGGTCGTCCGGATCACCGGCATTGCCACCGCTACCGCTGCCATCACCGTCGCCGCTGCCGCCACCGTCACCGTCACCGGGCACGACGCTCTCGGGTAGCCGCAGGTAGTTGGCGCTCCGGAACGTCCCGCCAAAGTCGAAGTGTCCTATCCCGAGCACGCCGAAAATGCGCTGCGTGAACTCCCAGTCACCCCCCGGCGCCCAGGTATGGTGGAGTTCGATGTGCGGCTGGTGGAACCGCTCCGTGTCGCGCGTGTCGGCAGAAAAATTGTATTTACGGTCAATAGTGCCCCCGAAACCGTCCGGAATGGTCTCCTTGTTTGCCTCGAGCGGAATACCGCTGAAAGCAAGGCCGTCCTTCTGCGGACCTCCGTAGGCCTGCAGCGTTATGGTATGGTGCGCACCGTAACGCGTTACCCCCACGAACCAGCGCCAGAATTCGGTCCACGACCAGTCCCGGTAGCCGTCGGACGTGAGGCGGCTTGCGCGTCCATGGAAAACATACTTGTCAGCAAGCAAACCGCTGTTCACGCTTGCCGAGTAGCGCTGCGTCCCGAAACTGCCCGCACCCACCTCGGCGCTGACCTGGAAATCGGGCCGGTAAGGCATGGCACGGATGCTCACCGCCCCCCCGATACCCTCCGAACCGAAGCGTGCTCCGGTCGTGCCACGCTGTATCTGGATGTCCTGCGTCGCACCCTGGATGTCAAAAAAATTGATCCAGAACACGTTGAAGTCCTCGGGGTCGTTCTGCGGAATGCCGTTGATGGTGACGGCAACCCGGCGCTGGTCGAAGCCCCGCATGCGAAGTGTCGAGTACCCGATGGCATTGCCATTCTCGGACCAGTAGGTAATACTGGGCTGGCGCGCCAGATGCACGGGCAGATCTTTCATGTCGGGCTGCCGCGCCAGATCGGTGGCCGAGATGTTCGTGACCGTGACGGGGGCGAGGGCGTCGTCCGCCCGCTCACCGGTGACGACGACGTCGTCACCGGTGAGGGCCCGCTGGCCGAGGGCCAGCGGGCCCATCTGGACGACGCCCTCGCCCCCGTCGACCTCAAGACGCGTGCGCAGCGTTCCGAATCCTACGAACCGGATCTCCACCTCATACACCCCGGGATCCACCACAACATGAAAGCTCCCGTCCGGTTGGGATACCACGCCGTAGCGGATGAGTCCCGTCGCCGGGCTCCGCAGCGCAATCGTGGCGCCCGACAGCGGCTCTCCGTCCGCATCTGTGATGGCGCCCTCTACGCGAACCTGCTCCCCGGTGGCCATCTGGTGCGCGTGGGCCGCATCTACCGGCATCATGAAGAGGGCGGACAGGAGCATCGCGAAAAACAACAATGCCGAACGTTGTGCGGAATAACGATTATCTGGCCGAATATTATTCGACGAAAGGAGAAATAAATGCATTTTATGCGATGGGTTCAGGGTGTATGATTACATCCTGTCGGGGAGCACCACATCGGCCAGCAGTCCGTTTTCCTTCGCCGGAATGACCCGGATCAGGTTCAGAGGGTATGCTCTCAGCCCGCGTGGGGCACCCCTAACAGAAGATTTTCAAGGTAACGTAGAACCAACGATCATGCACACAGTTGTTCATCAAGAGTCCTTGAACCCGACGGCACCAACGACCCGCGACGGAGAAAACATGGCACATATCCACACCCGCCCCGATTGGCATATCAACGAACGCGATGCTACGACCGAGGAGACCTACCGGTCGCGCCGCCGGTTCATCCGGCAACTCGGCTTGGGAGGTATTGCGGCCACCACTATCGGCGTGGGTACGGGTCTTACGACGGGTTGCCAGGCGCAGCCTGCAACGGACGGTCCCGGTGCCCAGGGCACCCTCCTTCCGGGTACCGATCCGGAGCATCCACTCGACACCATTCCCGAAAACGCACCCCGAACGGGACTTCCCGCGGCGCGCAATGCCAATTTTGTCGTCCCCGAACGTCCGGAGACGACGCGGATCGCCGCATCTTCCTATAACAACTACTACGAGTTCATCAGCCAGGGTGACCTGAAGACCGTCTGGCCGCTGACGGGCGACTACAAGCCTTTCCCGCATACCATTGAGGTGCGGGGCCTCGTCGAGAAGAAAAAGACCTTCGACGTCGACGAGCTCATCACGAGACTGGGACTGGAAGAGCGGCTCTACCGTTTCCGGTGCGTCGAAGCCTGGTCCATGACCATTCCCTGGGTGGGATTCCCGCTTGCCAAACTGATTGAGGCGTGTGCGCCACTCTCGAAAGCCACCCACGTGCGCTTCTACAGCGTGGACCGTCCCAAGGAAATGCCCGGTATCCGCAATGCCCGCTGGTTCGATTTCCCGTATTACGAAGCGCTGCGCATGGACGAGGCCACCCATGAACTCGCTTTTGTCGCCACGGGCATGTACGGCGAGCCACTTCCCAAACAGAACGGTTCTCCCCTGCGCCTCGTACTTCCGTGGAAATATGGATACAAAGGAGCAAAGGCCATTTCGCGCATCGAGTTCGTGGACAAACAGCCGCCCACCTTCTGGCAGGACCTGTTCCCGAACGAATACGGCTTCCTGTCGAACGTAAACCCGAATTTGCCGCACCCGCGCTGGTCCCAGGCGCAGGAACGTCACATCCTGGAGCCGGACCGGCTGGAGCGCATTCCAACGCAGCTTTTCAACGGCTATGCCGACATCGTGGGCCGGTTGTATCCGGACGAGCCCACCGAGTTCAAACGAGGGGCAGTACGGTAGCGGGACGAGGTGCGGCCGGGAACCGCGCTCAGTGCGTGCGCAGCCACTGGTTCCAGGCCCGGACTCCCCATAGCGCAAGCAGTCCCGCGATAAGCGCCATCGCGGCATTCGAGCGGGCTATCCAGACCTGCGTCCTTGCAATCGAGTCAATCACAACCTCCTGGCTCGCCTCGAGATCGATCCGTACAAGCAGTGACTCCGCCTCGACGCGGTGCCCCACCGAGTAGGGAAGCGCGAGGCTGTTGCGCTCGAAAATCGATCCGTCGGGCATACGCGCACGCAGATCCAACTCTACCATAGTGACGTCCTTTCTGTCGGATCGTTCGTAGCGCACCACTTCGGCCCACACGAGCTTCCCGGAAGCCCGCGTATCGGCCAGATCGAGTGCAGCCTTGAGTTGATGCCCCGACAGCAGGAACAGCACAGCAGGCACGATCCAGGCTACGCGGGCCAATGTGCGTGCCGATGCGCTTTCGAGTTGGGTCGCGGACCCTTCGGCGTTGTTGTCAGAATCCGGATGCGGGGCAGAATCGTGGGCCATGGCGATTGCAATATTCGGAATGATCGGTGGGTGTCCCGGACCCCGGCGCAATTACCGGGATCATACGCAAACCTGCCCGGCGCTCCCCGGTTCTATGGCAGCTCCCGCTGTCGTGTCAATAATTCGCACAATCGGCGCGGACAGGTCCGTCACGACGCGCTGCCTACTCTACGACAGGAACAGGTACGGCTTCCAGGTGTCGTCCATCGAGCCGACAAAATCCCGGATATACATAACATAGCTCGGCCGGAACGGCTTCCGGCTGAGCGTCAGCCCTGCCTCTTCCGGCGTCCGGTTGCCCTTGCGGTTGTTGCACGGAACACAGGCGGCCACCAGATTCTCCCACGTATCGCGTCCACCCCGGGATTTCGGATATACGTGATCAATGGTCAGTTTCTCCCGACTTCCACAGTACTGGCACCGGTCCTGGTCACGCCGGAACACGTTGCGCCGCGTCAGCATGATGCGTTTGTAGGGCACATGCACATACCGTTTGAGCCGTACTATACTCGGCCACGGAACGGCATGGCTCGGCGAATGCACGAACCGATTGTCTTCGGCCACCACGAGTTCCGCTTTCTTGAGCAGAACAAGCACAATGGCCCGCTGCACACTTGTGATCGTGATGGCGCGGTAGTCCTGGTTCAGAACCAGGACGTGACCACTGAAAAATCCGGAACGGGGTACTTCCATGGACAATAACGGCAATTGGTTTTCGCCGGGCTTCCCCAAGAAACGGAATTTGAAGATTAACCGAAAGTCTCTTTATCCTTTCATAACGGTCATTCGCACATCCGCCGGGCTGATCGGTCCCGGTTCGGGCCCGAATGGCGCCCGGTCGAGCGGCACATCAAGCTCCACATACACGCCAAACGCCACCCCTCCCTCGACGCGCCGCTGCCGGGCAAGCGCCGCGAGCGGCTCTTTCGTCTGGTCACCAGAGCGCGGGTTCACACCGGGCACGCTGCACCGCAGGCAGGGCCCTTCGACGCGGAAGCGCACGCCGCCGCGCGTCTCCAGATGTGTCCACATATCCTCTTCCCACGGAACGTCCGATTCGACCACGATATTCGGCCTGAACCGCTCCATGGCATGCGCGCCGGGTATCCCGCCGGCCGTTCCGCGATCCAGCGCCTCAAGACTTGCCGTCGTAGTGACAAGCAGGGGCGCCGCATCCACATAATGACCCGGCTGCGAACTGGAAGAGACCAGCCGCATCCGCCGGCCCATGACATCTGACAGCCATTCGGCGGCTTCATCGCCCGCATCCACGCCGGATACGGGCCGGCCAAACACATCCAGCGGACGCTCGTGTCCGTCAGGGGGAGGCACAACAGTCGGAGGCACGACAAGCACGGACCGTTCGGCGCTTGGCCCATCCAGCGTATCCCAGGTGAGTTCGAGTCCGCCGCCAGAGAGCAGCCTCGGCACAATGCGCGCAATCCACGGCGCGTTGCGCTGCGACACGAACCTGCCATCCGCATCCACAACCATCCACGTGCGGTCCCCGACGACTCCGCGCGGCGTGACCTCGAACTGCTCGACCGACAGACCGCGCGCCCCCTTCACGGGATGGATGTGGAGCGACACCACCCGTGGCCGGGCGATGCGTACTCCCTCTCCCTCACTGCGCCGCATCGAACTCCGAATCGAACGCCTCCAGGACGCGTGGAATGAACGCCCCGACGGCCCGGTAGAACGCGGGCGTAATGTGCTCAAAATCGTCGCTCGGGTCATGGTAACCGTCGTGGTCTTCCACCCCGAAGTACACGAACGGAATCCCCGCCCGGTGGAACGGAGCATGATCCGACGCAAACGTCCAGTCGTCGCTTCCCGTCCCGGGCTCATCGTGGCCATATTCCAGATGCATCCCGTCCGGCACGTCAACCGACTCGAGCACGGGGCGCAGCTCCGGCCAGTGACGTGTTCCAGAGGCAAAAAGCACGCCCTCCTCGCTGCGGCTCACCATATCCAGATTGATGTTGAGCACGATCTCGCCCTCGCCGCACGGGGCCTCGACAAAAGCGCGCGACCCGCGCAGCCCCCCCTCCTCGTAGTCAAAAAATGCAAACACTACCTCGTGCCCGAGCGGATTCCCCGCCACATACCTCGCCAGCTCAAGCAGCAGCGCCGTCCCCGACGCATTGTCGTCGGCACCGTTATACACCTCGCCACCCCGCACGCCAAGGTGGTCATAATGGGCCGACACCACGATCCGCGGGCCCTCTCCCGGCACCACGGCGAGGATATTCACGAGCGCCGCATCCGTATCCTCGCCGGCAGACGCCATGTGCTCCCAGGCGGAGAGGCTGTCGGGCTGCGGCCGCGAGGGCATACACGGCACGGCGCCACTCTTATCAAGATGCCGGGTCAGGTAGCGCCGCGTACGCTCGGCGGCCGGCGTTCCGGTGAGCCGCCCCTCGTAGCGGTCCGATGCCAACTCGCGGACGTGCTCCAGCATACGGTCGGCGTCCAATTCGGCGACAGCTGCCACCTCGTCTGCTTCAGCCGCGCCCCCGTCACCACCCGTGCCACACGCAGTCACCGCCGCCGACAGAAAACAAATCGCGAGAAGCTCAAAAGGGGAGATGCGACGCATATCTTGAACCAGTTGGTTGATACCTGAATATAGCACGCTCCATGCCCGAACACCCACCTGCCCACCCACCTGCGCCTGCCCGCGGACCGGACGTCCCCACGCCACGCCCCCGCGTCGCGCTTGAAACAACCGTGCTGTCGCACGGCCTCCCGTGGCCCGCCAACCGCGATCTGGCCCGGGACCTGCATGCCATCCTGTCCGACATGGGGGTAGATGCGGCGACCGCCGGTGTCCTCGGCGGCGCGCTGCGTTGCGACCTGACGCTCGAGGAGACACTGCAGTTCTGCGACGCGCCAGGCATGTTCGCGCCCGTCAAAACCTCCCTCGCCAATTTGCCGGGCGTCCTGGCCCAAGGCGACGCGGGCGCAACGACCGTGGCTACGACCATGCTGGCGGCCCACCGGGCCAGCATCCGCGTCATGGCAACTACGTGAGGTGCTACATCCTTCTGCCTCTTGATGAGTTCGCGGCTTCGAGCGGGTTTGGCTGCATACTTCCATGCG
>PCUY01000089.1 GCA_002787815.1 Bacteroidetes bacterium CG12_big_fil_rev_8_21_14_0_65_60_17
AGTACGTTTCTTTCCACATTGAATGCTGATGTGAGTTCAACTATTCCTGATGATCCATCAAGTGCGTTCTTTATTTATGGTGATGAAGACCACAATACACACTGGAGGCTTGCTCAGTCGGCAGCGTTTCCAGGACAGGTTGAGAATGGCAACTGGGCAGGTTACATGAATGATGTCGCAGACATTTATGAACTGGCGTTCGTTGTGGGCGTGGTCGGGTTTCTGGATTTGGCCATTGGATGTATGGAAGGCGAATACGACATGGCTGTATGTGAGAATGCGATTGAATTCTTCAGTGTTGTGGCGTCGTTCTATATTGCTGAACAGCAAATAAGGGATGGTCAGCAGCAGGCATTCAGCCAATTGTTGCATAATGCTCCTCCAGGTGAAGAAGACGGTGTCGTACCGGTCTGGAGTCAGGCTCCGCAGTCGTTTTCCGCGGTAGTTCCTCCTCAGAACTATATTCAGGCACTTGGAGCGAATCATCTGGAGCAAAGAGTTCACCCGTCAGTCTTGGGTCGTATCAAAACCATCCTGGAGAATCATGATCCAGCCAACGCTGTTTTATAAATTACGGTTTGTGACACAACCGAGACCTATTGCAGGCATGGCTGTATGCCTGCTTGTTTTTGCTTCTTGTGATCTTTTCATTTCCAATGATGATTCTTCGTCACAAGACCTCATCTGGTCCCTTCACAAGCCACAATTAGACTTAAGCGGAACAAATGTGGTAGCTACTCAGAGTGGCGTTTTTGTGACTCTTGGTAACCGGTTGCAGAAAAGAGATCTGGAAACAGGAACTCGTATTTGGGAAACCCACATGACGGACGTATCGTTCATCAGCGGTACCATTTTGGTGTCTGGCGAGGTTGTATACCTGTATCAGATTGGTTTCGGGAGGTGGGTGCGAGCGTTTGATATCCGTGACGGCCGGCGTATCTGGGAATTTGTGCTCGACAATTCTCGGGGAGATACATTCACCGTGCCGGTACAGGATGATGACCATATTTACGTGCCACTTATAGACGAATTGGTCATTATAGACAAGGAGAATGGTAGTGGACAGCATATAGCATATCCCGTGGGTTTCGAAGCGGATATAGCGAGGCAGCCGCCAAAATACGTCGGGTTCGAATCCGGGAAATGGCTTTGCCTACCCGTAGGGTTTACAGCTTCTGAATCCGTACCGGATCGTGGAGCCGTGCACATGTTTGACCTTACGAGTCGTGAATTTCGCTGGACATACATCATTCCCGACACCGTGACGAACGAGACCACATTCTTCCAACGACCGAGCGGATGTGCAATTGCTCGGGATGTAGCCGTTATTACCTCGGCTGGCAGGTTGTCGGCTGTCAGCCTGAATGAGGGAAAACAGGTCTATAGCCGCGTCTTCGACATGCCGGGAGATCCCAATCGCGATGGTTTTCCGCCTTCCGGTATAGCCTACGATGGTACTTATGTTTTCGCAGGTTCAGCGCGAGCGAAGGTATACGCATTCGATCCAGAGACCGGGGAAACCCGATGGTCTACGTTGACGAAAGGTAGCTTCTGGACTGTAAATCCTGTTTTTGTGAATGACCGTGTGTATATAACGAATACTTCGTTTGGGCAACTATGGGGTCTCAATCGAACGAATGGGTCAATTGAATTGAACATGAAGGTACCGAATCCGGAAGATGACGGATTTGCAACAGATCCGTCTTTCTTTGAAGGCATTCTTGTCATTGGGGGATTTTTACAGATATTCGCCTATCGGTTGTGACACCAGTGTCCCAACAACGTGGGACTGTCCGACATCTACAACCGCCGGCTCACCCGCGGCAGGACTTCGCGCTTGAAGGCCGCGTAGCGGTCCTCCAGGATGGCGGCGCGGGCCTCGCGCATGAGCCAGAGATAGAAGGCCAGGTTCTGGACGGAAGCCATCTGCAGGCCCAGGATTTCGCCGGCAATGATCAGGTGCCGCAGGTACGCCTTCGTATAGTCGCGCGCGGCGGGAATGTCGAGTCCGGGATCGATCTCGGAGAAGTCCTGCTGCCACTTGCGGTTCTTGATGTTCATGACGCCCTCGGTGGTGAACACCATGCCGTTGCGGCCGTTTCGGGTCGGCATGACGCAGTCGAACATGTCCACGCCGCGTTCCACATTCTCCAAAAGGTTGGCGGGCGTTCCGACCCCCATCAGGTAGCGGGGCTTGGCAGCGGGTAGAATGGCGTTCACGACCTCTACCATGGCGTACATGGACTCGGCAGGTTCGCCGACCGACAGGCCACCGATGGCATACCCCGGGAAGTCGAGTTCCATGAGCATGCGGGCCGAGTCCCGGCGCACGTCCTTGTGCACGACGCCTTGGACAATGCCAAAAAGAGCCTGATTGTGGCCGTAGAGTCCCGGGCCGCTACCGCCTTGGCCGCCGCCCTGCCCGGACATGCCGCCCGTCTCCTCGTAGCGCCGCCGGCAGCGCTCCGCCCAGCGCACCGTTAGTTCGCTCGAGGTGCGCGCATAGGCCAGATCGGCATCGCCGGGAGGGCACTCGTCGAGCACCATCATGATGTCCGAACCAATGGTGCGCTGCGTGTCGACCACATTCTCGGGCGTGAATTCGTGATAGCTGCCGTCAATATGGGACTGGAATGTGACGCCGTTTTCGTCGAGTTTCCGGCGCTCGGCGAGACTGAACACCTGGTATCCACCCGAATCGGTCAGGATGGGACCGCTCCAGTTCATGAAACGGTGCAGACCGCCTGCCTGCTGCATGACCTCCATGCCAGGCCGCAGGTAGAGGTGGTACGTGTTGCCGAGGATGATCTGCGCACCGATGTCGCCGGCGAGTTCGTGTGGCCAGACGCCTTTGACGCTCCCCACGGTACCCACCGGCATGAAAATGGGAGTCTCAATGATTCCGTGATCGGTTTCGAGGCGCCCGGCGCGGGCGCCGGACGGGTCCTCGTGCTCAAGTACGAATTTCACTGACCGTCTCCGTCCTGCTGACCGTCTCCGTCCTGCTGGCCGCCCGCGCCGGGCGCCGAACTGCTGTCTGGCTGCGCGCCGTTCATTCGGGCCTCCTGCTCCTCAAGCCGCATCTGCCACTCGAGCAGTTCCCGCTCGCGGCGACCAATCTCCTCCAGGCTTTCGGAAATGGCGCGCTCACGCATTTCAAACGGGGCCAGTTCCATGCTTCCGCGCTCCTCGAAGTACCGCTTGAAAAGCCAGTTGTGCTTGGCCGCTTCCATGAGCTCTGCGAACCGGAACGCTCCCAGCGATCCCCAGAGGGCAGCACCCTCGGCGGTCGACGAAACGCTGCGCAGATCACCCGCAATGGTGCGCAGCGTGTCTGTCGCGGCGAGCAGCTCGTTGTAAATACGCGGATCGTTCAGGAGAAGTGCCAGCGTTCCGTCGCCCGAATCGGCCTTGGCCAGTATGGACTGGATGCCTTCCGCAGCCGTTGCGGCCAGGTCGACCAGCAGGTCGGCATTCGCCTCGGCGGATGTGGCCAGGCTCCCCAGAATGCGGCGCGTCTCGCCCGTTGTCTGCACCATTTCGACGTAGAGCGTGGAATCATAGATAATGCGACCAAGCGTCCCCTCACCGAGCTGCACATCGCGCATGATTTCCTCGAACGATTGTGCGGCGCGCTCAAATCCCTGTACGGAAGCCAGGGCGCGGTCCGTAATCTCAAAAAGGTCAAACGGGTCCACGCCCGGCAGGATATCGTCATCCTCAATGGGTTCGGCGGGCACGTCCGGACTGACAAGAACAATGATCATCTGACCGACGAGCCCATCGCTCTTTATCTGCGCCTGCGTATTCTTCCGGATCAGTGACTTGGCACGCTCGGAAATGGACATGGTGACCGTAAGGGGACCACCGGGACGCTGGGGCAGGGCGACCGTTTCAACACGCCCCACATCCACGCCCTGGTACTGCACCGATGCGCCCGCCTGCAGGCCGGCCACGTTGTTGAACTGCGTTCTGACCTCGATGACGCGCGAGAACAGGAACGTTCGGCTGCCAATGGCAAAGAGCGCCAACACCAGCAGCAACGCGCCGCTGACAATCAGGATACCAAGTCGTACATATCGGTTCATGAGCCAGTCGTATCGGTCGATTCAAAGAAAGGTACGACAGCCGGATGATCCGACCGCTTTACGTCGTCGAGCGTTCCGCTGGCCACAATACACCCCTCGGAGAGGAAGTGCACACTGTCGGCAATGATTTCCGCGCAGAGCAGATCGTGCGTGATGGCGACCGACGTAAGACCACGCTCCTCGCGAAGACGCACAATCAGTTCGGATACCGAACGGACGGAAATCGGGTCGAGCCCGGTTGTGGGCTCGTCATACAGCATGATCGACGGCTCCAGCACGAGCGCGCGAGCGAGCGCAATCCGTTTGCGCTGGCCACCTGACAGCTCGGCCGGCTGGGCATGCAGTTTGTCGGCCAGATCGACCCAGGAAAGGAGCTCCTCGGTCCGGTCCCGCTGCTCGGCCGGCGTCAGATCCGTGTGGCGCTCCATGAAAAAGGCCATGTTTTCGGCCACATCCATGGAATCGAACAGTGCGCCGCTCTGGAAGAGGTATCCTATCGAGAGGCGCACCCGGTCGAGATCGTCGCCATCGAGCGTATCTACCCGCGTGTCTCCGATGAATACTTCTCCTTCGTCCGGCTTGAGAAGTCCCACGATGTGCTTGATGAGGACGCTTTTGCCGCTCCCCGACCCGCCCATCACGACGCCCGACGTGCCAGCCTCAACGCGCACCGACGCGCCCCGGAGCACATGGAGTGCTCCGAAGGACTTGTGGATGCGGCGCAGTTCGATGGATTCCATGGGATGCGATCGTCAGAGGCTGCCGAAGAGGACAAGGGAGATGCGGACGATGATGACATCCGCGATCAGAATGAGGAGAGATGACATGACGACGGCTTTCATGGCGGCGCGGCCGACCTCGCGCGTGCCGCCCCGGACACTATAGCCGAGGTAGCAGGACACCAGGCCCACGATCAGGCCAAAGATGGATGTTTTGCCGGTATCGATGAGGACGTCGCTGAACCGGAGCGATTCGAAGGCGGTCGAGAAGTAAATGCGGTAGTCCATACCTGACGCCAGGATCGATTCCAGGTAGCCACCCACCAGGGCGATGGCGTCCGTCCAGAGCGTCAGAATGGGAAACATGAAAAAGCAGGCGAGGACACGCGTGACGACGAGGTAATGATACGGCTTGAGGGCCGCGACCTCGAGCGCCTCGATCTGCTCGGTCACGCGCATGCTACCGATTTCAGCACCCATGCCGGCGCCCAGGCGGCCTGCGAGCACGAGCGAGGTGATGACAGGGCCTATTTCCTTGACAACCGACAGCGCCAGCATACTGGGCAGTACCGCTTCCGCGCCAAAGCGCATGAGTGTGCCGCGGCTCTGCATGGCGAGCACAATGCCGATGGCAAACCCTGTGACGCCTGTCAGCAGGAAGCTCTTCGATCCGACATCATCCATCTGGCGCAGCAGCTCGCGGCCTTCAAAGGGCCGCCGCCAGAAACGCAGGAAAAAGGTGACAATAAACTCGGAGCAGAGCCCGATCTCGGCGAATGCCCGCGTCAGCACGGATGGTCTGGCATCAGAAGGCATATTCCCACCGCAGGTTGACGCGCAATATGGTGCCGCGACTGAGCAGACTGATGAGCAGGTTGCGCACGATTTCGTATTCCATGGCGACCTGCGTATCCTGTTCGGCCGATGAGGGCGAGCGTTCGGCGCCCTCGGAGAGCGAAAAGGGCTGTGAAATGGACACGTACAGCTTGGGGGATACGTATTTTCCGGCAGTCAATGTCATGCCCTGGGTTCCGGACTGGGTAATTTCAATGACGTCCAAGCCCAGGTTCGAAGCGGCCAGGTTCTCCATCAGGTCCGTGACCGGACCCATGGCAAGTCCCGCGGCCGATTGCAGGTAATTATCGTTCTGACTGCCCACAATCTGGAAGCTTTCGCTGGCCGGACGTCCGGTGGCAATGTACGACACGATGTCGGCAAGCTCCATGGCCGGGTCGGACTCGAAGTCCACGGTGAGTTCCTCGGGTGTACCCGAGACCAGCAATCGGATGGTGACTTCCTGCCCGCCGCTGGAGCGCGAGGGGACCTCGTAGGAAGCTTCCATGTCCATGATGGGCGCATCCATGGGTCCGTTGAAGGTGAACGTACCCTTGTCGAGCCTGAAACGCCGGCCGAACTGCCGGATCTGGCTGCGGGCCGGGTTGACCGAGATGGTGCCGAAGACGCTCGGGTCCTGGTTGCGGTTCTTGCTCACGTCGAGCCGGCCTTCGAGCTGGATATCCATTTCGGGGTTGGATTTCGAGCGGAACCAGCTGTCTCGTTGCAGACGGATGGTCAAACCGTCAATGGCGAGCACCCGGTAGAAGTCGAACGCCGTCGTGTCGTCCGCGGCAATGCGCACTCCGAAGCGCTCCTGCAGTGTGAGTAGGTCATCTCCGGTCAGCGTCACGGGCTCGAAGGCATCGGACGTGGTGTTGTCGGTCAGGAAGAAGTCGGCGCTCACCACGCGGAGATCGCCTCCGAACCGGGGACGTTCGGTCGTTCCCTCGAGTCGCCCCTGTCCACTGATGACGGTCCGGTAGTCATTGTTGTCGACAGCCAGGAAACGATTGGCCTCGAAGTCGACGGCCAGCGTTCCCAGCTGCAGGTTTGTCAGGATCATGTGGCCGCGTCCGGTCACGTCGCCATCACCGCTCGTGGCGCGGGCACGTTCTACGATCAGGGAATCGGCGCGGAAGGCCAGGTCGGC
>PCUY01000021.1:0-5804 GCA_002787815.1 Bacteroidetes bacterium CG12_big_fil_rev_8_21_14_0_65_60_17
GTGGCACGTGGCTTCGTGGGAGGTTGAATGGCGCGACTCGCGGGGCAGATGGCGCGGTCAGTCCGGTCAGGCTCTGACTCCTGGTGCCATTCAGCGATACGTACAATTCGTATTATACAGGCCATGGTACGGTGGTTGACCATAATCCTTGGCGTGGGCTGCTTCCTGGTACTGGACAGCACACGGGGGGCGACTCTGTGGCAGGGGCAGGGCGTGCCGCATCAGGGCGTGCCGCATCAGGGCGTGCCGCAACAGGGCGCGCCGCAGCTGGACGTGCCGCAACAGTGGATGAGGCGGACGTGGACGACCGAGCATGGTCTTCCGCAGAATTCGGTCAATGCCATCGAACAGTCGCGCAGCGGATTCCTGTGGCTGGCCACGTACGATGGACTGGCCAGGTTCGATGGCCACGCGTTCACGACTTTCCGTCACGATTCAAACCGGATGACGTCGGTTCACGAAGACGCCAACGGACGTCTGTGGGTGGGCACCGAATCGGGCCTGCTGGTTCTGGAAAATGGAATCCTGCAACCGGCGGCCCCGCCCTCGGGGTTCCTCGGAAGCGGCAAATTCCATATCAATCGCATCACAGGCGGGCCCGATGGTGGCTTGTTCGTATCTGCCACGGCGCTCGCGGAGGCCGATGCTGCCGAAGCGGGCTTGTATGCGTTGACGGATTCCGTGTGGCAACTGCTCACGCCGCCGGCCTCGATGCTCGGCGGAAGGCACGTGTATACGGTAGATACGGCGGGACGCGTCTTCGTCGAGCATACGAGTATCGTATATGAGGTGGGTTCGACCTTCCACGCACACAGCATGCCCTTTACCGATGAAGAGGACTCCATTCGGTTCCTGGAGCCGGGAACGCGTACGCTGGCTGTTGCCGATTCCTCCGTCTGGCTGGGCACAAGGTTCGGTGTCGTGGCCGAGCGGCGGGGATCATCTTTCAACGTAATTGCGCAGATTCCTGCACCAGCGCAGGGTTTCGATGCGTATCTGCCCGGTGACAGCCGGGGGCGGGTATGGACGGCATCGGCCGATGGATACAGCGCCTGGCGTCTGGAGCCCACCGCGCAGGACGGCCCCTATCCCTACGAGGCTGTCCTGCTGGTTCACGTGTCGCGCGACGAGGGAGCAAGCGCGCAGGTACGCACGCTGTTCGAGGCCGACGACGGGACCATCTGGGCCGGTACGAACGGAGGCGGGCTGGAGAGGCTGCGCCTGGCCGAGTTCGCAACAGTCGGAAAAGAATCGGGCCTTGAGAACGATATCATGCTGTCCGTCACGCAGGCGAGAGATGGCAGCGTGTGGGCCGGAACGAACTGCGGGGGGGTGTACCGGATTGCGCGCGCATCGGACAACCAGAACAACCCGCTCGAGGCCGAGCCCGTCCGGGACGCGCATCTCAAGGCCGATGCATGCGTGCACGCCGTGCTCGGCGACCGGGAAGGAGGCGTCTGGATCGGGGCCGATGCGCTCTACTACCACGAACCCGGCCCCCCGGGACGCCCCGGCCGGACCACACGATTCGATCAGCAGCAAGGACTCGTGCCCAACCCGGGTGCGCGCTCGGACTTCGTCCTCGCGCTCCTCCAGGAAGCCGACACCCTCTGGGTCGGCACGCAGACCGGTCTCCACGCATTTGTAAACGGGCAGTTCACGTGGCATTGGAATATTGGAAGCAGCAACGTCCGGGCTGGGCCTGTCCAGGCAATTTACCGTCGCCGTGACGGCCGACTCGTCGTCGGCCTCCGGACCGGCATGGTCATTTTTGAAAGGGATATGGCCACGTGGGAGGAGCTCGATCTGCCCGGCCACAACATTCGCTCCTTCATCGATCGACCGAACGGGACGCTGTGGATCGGTACATACGGCGCCGGACTCCTTTCCTGGGATGGCGCCACGTTCAAGAGGCTGACGAGCGACGATGGCCTACCGGAGAACGTCGTATCTACCATGGTGGAAATGGACGGCTGGCTCTGGCTCAGTGGCAATCGAGGCATTACGCGCGTCCGCTCGGGTGCGGTGGACGACTGGTTCGCCGGGCGGACGTCATCCGTGCGCGCCGTGCTGTACGCCGAGGAATCGGGGCTGCTGAATGCCGAGACGAACGGGGGCTTCCAGCCGGGTGTTCTGGTAGATGCGTCAGGCAACATCTGGTACCCGACGCTGGCGGGTCTGGCGCGGGTCGATCCGAACGCGCTCGCACCCGAGGAGAAAGCGCCGCGTGTCCATGTCACGGGCATCGAGTCGCGGGGCGAGGCGCGGCCCGATGGCCTCGAATCCGGTGAACGTACCTTTTCCATTCGCTATACCGCGATAGCGCTTGACAGGCCGGAGAATGTACAGTTTGAATTCCGACTTGTACCCTACGATACCGTCTGGACGGCCGCGGGGTCGCGGCGGCAGGCGTTTTTCACGGGAGTCGGTGCTGGTCAACATACATTCGAGGTACGGGCTGCGGGAGCGTCGGGGGGGTGGTCGCCGAGTGCCCGCTTCGTGCTTGACATCCCGTACTTCTGGTGGGAGCGGACGTGGGTGCATGTTGGAGTGTTGCTGATTCTGACAGGGCTCGTGGCCGGGGCCGTGCGCGCGCGGCTGCAGGCGGGAGAGCGGCGGCGGCGCGAATTGCAGGCTCTGGTGGACAAGCGCACGAATCAACTCCAGCAGGCCCTGGATGAACTGCGTGAACGGGACGCGTTCAAGACCCGGTTTTTCCAGAATGCCAGTCACGATCTGCGTACGCCACTCAGCCTCATGCTCGCGCCTGTCGAAGAACTGCTGCAAACGGCCGACAGCAGTCAGAAGCCGCTCCTGGAGCTCATGCAGCGCAATGGAGAACGGCTTCTGGATCTGATTTCGGAGCAACTCGAGATTGCGCGTTTTGAGGCGTCGCCGCCAGAGCTGAGGCGTGCTTTCATCGATCCTGTCGAACTGGTGCGTTCCCAGGTCGCCCTCTTCGAATCGGGCGCCCGGGTCAAGGACATCGACCTCTCGTTCGAGAACGCGTTCCAATCGGAGGGTGCTCCCGACCCCACGCCCCTGTTGTACGCAGACGGGGGGCGGCTTGTGCGCGTTTTCTCGAACGTGATTGGAAATGCGGTCAAATACACACCAAAAGGTGGCTCCATCCGTGTTCGCATGGAGCCGTGGGGTACGGCTCGACTGGCGGTCATCGTAGAGGACACCGGCCCGGGGTTTCCGGAGCATCTGCTGGAACACGTATTCGAACGTTACGCCCGGGGGGGAGACTCCCGTGCGGGCAGTGGCATTGGACTGGCCGTCTGCCGGGAATTCGTGCGCACGCACGGTGGGGACATACATGTGAAAAACCGGGAGAATGGCGCCGGGGCATGTGTTCGGATTGTATTGCCTCTGGCGAGTCCGTCGGATGAAGCGCGTGAGCAGGAAGAGGGGTTGGTGCAGGAGGCGGAGCGTATGCAGGAGGCGGAGCTTATGCAGGCGGATGCCCGGCCCGAGACCCGGATCCTGGTGGTCGATGACAACCCGGACATGCGCATGCTTCTCGGGCGCACCCTCCGGGAATTTGATGTCAGCTGGGCTGCGACCGGGGGGGAGGCGCTGGAAGAGGCGAGCGACATGGTTCCCGATGTCATCGTGAGTGACGTCATGATGCCCGGTATGGATGGGTTCGCGCTGTGCCGGGCGCTGCGCGACGACGTGGCGACGAGTCATATTCCCGTCATCCTGCTGACGGCGCGGGCGGACCGCGAGAGTCTGCTCGAGGGGTTCCGCGCCGGCGCCGACCAATACGTGTTCAAACCGTTTCGCACGGACGAACTGCGGGCACGGATTGAATCCGTGCTCGCGCAGCGGGAGCGACTTCGGGAGGCGTGGGCAGGACAGCAGCGTGGCGCGGCGGTATCGGACGCGCGGGTGGGTGCAACGTCGTACGCGGATCTGAACCTGGCGCCGCGGGAGCGGGCGTTTGTGGAGCGGGTACATGAGGTCATCGCGGAGCACATGGAGCGATCCTCATTCGGCGTGGATGATCTGGCGAGCGAAGTCTTTCTCTCCCGCCGGCAACTGAGCCGCAAACTTGTGGCCCTCACGGGCGACTCGCCCGGACAGATTATTCGCCGCGCGCGCCTGGCCAGGGCGGCCGAACTGCTCACGGACGGGCACACGGTGCAGATGGCCGCAGCGGCTGTCGGATACCGGAGTGCGACACACTTCTCACAGGCCTTCCGGGAGGAGTATGGGATGCCACCGTCGGAATGGCCCGTGTAATCAGGACATAAAAATGTCCTCTTTTCAAACGCGGATGTCCTGAAATCGACAACGGGATGGAAATACTTTCTGGGTGTTGTCTCGACCCCTTAAAACCATGAAACGTCGTATCTCCCCCTCTCGAAACCGTGTTTTGCTTGTTGTCGCCACCCTGTTCGGGCTGCTCATCCTGTCCTTTCTCGTCGGCGCCACATCCGTGCGTGCGCAGACCGTCACGCAGGTGGGACCCACGCTCAGTGGGCAGCCCACGGGACTTACTGTATTCGACGGTAAAATCTATTACAGCCTGTCGCACAATCTGCACGTGATGAACCTGGATGGGAGCGGCAACACGCAGCTTTCCACATTCGTCTCCGGTAAAGGGGGACAGCTGCGTGGCGTTGCGACCAACGGACTGACCATACACGGCGCAAGCAACGTGTGGGACAGGACGGTATCCTGGAATCCGGATGGTTCGGATGCGAAGGTTGTTCTCTCGGGCGGCGGCATGAACAACCCGGTCGATGTTGCGGTGGACGGCAATTTCGTATACGCCGCCGACTTTGGAAACGGCATTTTCCGCGGTCCGTTGAGTGGGGGATCGCCGAATGTTCACTGGCTGGCAGTGACGGGTGCAAGTGCGGTGGCGGTATCGGGTGGTTTCGTCTATATAACGGAGGGCACCAATCTGCACCGCTCGAACCTGGACGGTACCGGCCTGGTGACGCTTGATACGGGTCTGACGACGCCCATCGGGGGGCTGTCGGTGGCCCAGGGGAAAATCTATGTATCGAATTCGGGTCTGAATCAGATTATTTCCTACAATCTGGACGGAACGGGAAAAACCGTTGTGGCCACGTTGGGAGCGACTCCTGGTGCCATCGAGGCTGTGGGAACGGAAATCTTCGTGAGCCTCGGAAATACAATTTCCCGTTTCACCGTGACCACAGAGCAGTTCGATGATCTGATTGTGAACGGCACGTTCGAGACCGGGAATTTCATTGGAAATGTGTCTGATGACTCCTTCGACGGCGAGGACGACGGCTGGACGGTCGTATCAGGCGGGGAGGGACATTTGCTCGGATGGCAGGTGACTACTGGCGTCGACTGGCACAATACCATCCAGTTTTCTCCGCTGAACAACGGCACGCATGTGGTGGATCTCAATGGTACGGGTGGCCCCGGCCGTATTTTGCAGACGATTCCGACGCAGAATGGACGCACGTACCGGCTTCGGTTTGAAACAGCCGGACCCAGCACGGGCAATGGGTTTCCGAACCCGCGTCCCATTCGCGTGACGCACGGGGCTACCACGACGGATATCAACACGCCCCACTCGCCCGAGGGCAGCCTTGTCTGGCAGCAGAACAGCATTGATTTCACCGCGACGGGCGCATCTACAGAAATTGCGTTTCAAAGTCTCAATGGCAATGGATTCTGGGGTACCGTCGTGGACAACGTGTCGGTCGAAGAGCTGCCCACCGTAACGCTTGGTATTGATATCACCAATCTGCCCGAAAATCCGGCGGACGGTACGGCAACGCTGACCGCGACGCTGTCCAAAACATTGTCGG
>PCUY01000021.1:5900-6261 GCA_002787815.1 Bacteroidetes bacterium CG12_big_fil_rev_8_21_14_0_65_60_17
GTCTGACGGGCACGGCTACCGTGTCGGGGGTGGATGACGGTATCGTGGAGGGTGACGAGTCCGCGACCATTGCCATTTCATCGGTGACGAATGGCATTGAGGACGGAGACCAGTCGGTGACGATTACGGTCATCGATAACGACAACAATGTTCCCGTCTTTGATGCCGGGGATGACGCTCCCCTTTCCATTCTTGAAGATGCCGCAGCCGCGTCGCTCTCGTCCGCATTGTCCGTCACGGATCTGGATAATGGTGAGACGCTTACGTGGTCTGTCGTATCGGGGCCGTCAAAGGGGGTACTCGGGGGATTCCCGCGCCAGGAAGCGTCCACTGGAGGCAGTGTATCTCCAGGCGGTGTAAC
>PCUY01000021.1:6356-6704 GCA_002787815.1 Bacteroidetes bacterium CG12_big_fil_rev_8_21_14_0_65_60_17
TTACCGCCGTGAACGACGCGCCCTCGTTCACGGCCGGGCCGGACGTGGATGTGCTGGAGGATGCGGGGGCGCAGACTGTTGCCGCCTGGGCGACGAACATCTCGGCCGGCCCGGCCGACGAGGCGGCGCAGCAGCTGACGTTCAATGTGAGCGTGCCGCAGGCCGGTCAGGCGCTGTTTGCGGCGCTACCGGCTGTTGATGCGGGGAGCGGCGATTTGACCTTCACGCCTGCGGCAAATGCGAATGGTCAGGCGACGGTAACCGTCAGCCTCTCGGACGATGGCGGTACGGCGAATGGCGGCGTTGATACGAGCGCCGACCAGACGTTTACGATTACCATTACGGCGG
>PCUY01000028.1 GCA_002787815.1 Bacteroidetes bacterium CG12_big_fil_rev_8_21_14_0_65_60_17
AGACGGTAGGCTAAAAGACCCTAAGGCACCATCGCGTTGACCGCTTCCACACGTGAGATGACAGGAACGGACCGCTTGACGGCCTGCTCAATGCCCGCGCGGAGCGTCATCATACTCATTGGGCACGTTCCGCACGCACCAAGCAACTCCAACTCCACAACCATATCCGGAGTGATGTCCAGGAGCCGAACTTCTCCACCGTCTGCCCTGAGATAGGGCCGCAACGAATCGAGTGCCGATTCTACCTGGTCTACGAGCGTAGTATCTATGTCTGGTCGAAGTGTCATGGGGCTGTCCAACGCACGTGGATCCGTGCTGGTTCTGTACGGCATCCAATCAGCGGGTCAGCGCCGAAGGATTTCCACTTTCTGTGTGGCCGGTCTTGTAGCGTTTCGACGCCAGGTCTCTTCAGTTACACGCTGAGCCAGTGCATCGAATGCTGTGGCAGCGGTCGTGCCTTCGAATGTGGCCGCCGGCGTTCCATCATCACAGTTGCGACGAACGCCTTCATCAATCGGAAGCTCTCCAAGAAGCGGCACATTCAATTCCTCAGCCAGAGCCCTCGCGCCTCCCTCACCGAAAATGTGGTACCTGCGCCCCGGCATATCAGGTGGCTCGAACCAGGCCATGTTTTCAACCAGTCCCAGAACCGGTACGTGGACCTGCTCAAACATGGCGACGCCCTTGCGCGCATCGGCCAGGGCAACGCGCTGGGGCGTCGACACGACCACGGCGCCATTCAGAGGTACGGTCTGAACAATGGTCAGTTGGATGTCGCCCGTACCCGGAGGCAGATCCAGAATCAGGAAGTCGAGTTCTCCCCACTCCGTATCTGACAGGAACTGCTTGATGGCACTCGTAACCATCGGACCCCGCCAGACGACCGCTTTTTCAGGGTCGACCAGGAATCCCATGGAAAGCAGTTTGACGCCATAGCGTTCAAGAGGCACGATGCGCCTGTTTTCGGCCACTTTGGGCTTTGCATTCTCGACACCGAACATGACGGGAATGGATGGGCCGTAGATGTCCGTATCGACGAGGCCTACTGAATATCCCTGCCTTGCGAGAGCGACAGCCAGATTCACCGATACTGTACTTTTTCCTACACCACCTTTCCCGGAGGCGACTGCGATGATATTGCGGGCACCGGAAAAGCCATCCGACTGCGTGTCGCCATCGACCGTCAACTCATCACCGAGTCCGATCATGTCATTGTCTACCGATATTCGGATATCGGATGGCGATGATACGAGCGGTAACAACACCTCTCGACATGCATCTTCCACCGTCATGGCGAAAGAGGACATGGGATCATGTATCTGGACCGTGAGATGAATGTTGCCGTTTTCAACCCTGAGGTCGCGAAT
This sequence comes from Bacteroidetes bacterium CG12_big_fil_rev_8_21_14_0_65_60_17, assembly GCA_002787815.1. Classification (GTDB taxonomy): domain Bacteria; phylum Bacteroidota; class Rhodothermia; order Rhodothermales; family UBA10348; genus 1-14-0-65-60-17. The sequence continues at coordinate 1,368 of PCUY01000028.1, forward strand.
CATGTCCATTCGCAGGACATGTTTTCCGGTCACGGGATCCAACACGTTCTTCAGAGCGGAAAGGGCAGATTCTGTTTCGGACATGAGCCGGCCTCTGTTGGTGTGCTCTCCTTTACGTCATCGCCCCCGAGGACTGTTCCGTGACCCTGTTCAGCCAATCTGCAATTCCCGGAAATATCGTAGAGCCATACCGTGCCGGACACCGTATTCGGAGATGTGGAACTCGGACGCGTCCAACGAGCGGAACGCTTCCTTGAGAACCATCACTCCTGCCGGAAATACATCCGCGCGGCCAGCCATCCGGGACGGTGCCAACGCATGGATGTCTTCCTTCGTCTTTATAAGCAATTCGGTCGCCCAATAATCCAGATCTACCCATTTCATGTTGCCAGAGGCCTCACGGTGCGTGCGGTGCAGGTGAAACAGCACGTGCGCCGTTCCGGATGCACCCACCAGAGGCACACACTTCAGGAAGTCTCCCAGTGCTGCATCCATCATACCGGCAATCCATGCGCGGCACTGGTGAACTTCATGGGCCTGCGCCGGCTGTGCAGTAAAAAAATTTTCGGTCAGCCTGACGGTACCGATGTTCAGGCTGACGGCCGATGTGCGCTCGGCCTTGCCTTTGTGCCACATCCCCTGGGCGAGTTCGGTTGACCCGCCTCCTACATCCACAACGGTAACCGGGCCATCGTAGGTGCGTCCATCGAGCCATCCCGCCAGCGCTCCCTCGAAAGTCACGTTGGCCTCCTCTTCCCCGGAGAGTACCTGGTAGTCTGCGCCCGTCTCTTCGAGCACCATTTTGCGGATTTCGTCCCTGTTCTCGGCATCGCGCGAGGCACTCGTACCCGTCACGATGATGTGCTCCGCCCGCCAGGAGCGTGCGGCTTCCCGGTGGGCCTGCAGAACTCCTCTGAGGCGCCCCATTGCCGCATCGGACACGCGCCCGCTCGTTCCCAGGCCCTCACCCAGTCGCACATATCCGCCTGCCTGGTGCACAACACGCAGCCCCTCCGGCGTCCACTCCGAGATCAGCAGCAATGCTGTATTGGTACCAACGTCAATGGTCGCCAGTCTCATTTCGTATCCAGACAGTCCACCACTCGCCCTCGGTATCTTCATAAATCGATGTTGAAGGCAATGCCGCCCGAACCGCAGACTTGTCCGAGACCAGCAGTCCGGACAGGCCCAGCAGGCCACCGGGGCTCAAACGGGCCAACAACGACGGTATCATGGCCAACAACGCCTCACGGTTAATGTTCGCAAGTACCACGTCAAACATCTCGTCCGGCAGAACGCGTTCATCTCCTTCCGCGACAACGAAAGTGTCTTCCACACCGTTCAATACCGCATTTTCCCGGGCATTGACAACACACAACGCATCAAAGTCAAATGCAAAACAGGACGCCGCTCCGATCCTGAGGGCGGCAATTCCCAATATGCCCGTACCCGTCCCGGCATCGACCACACGATCTCCGGTTGCTACCAACTTCGCCAGCGCCCGAAGCATGAGCCGGGTGGTCTCGTGGTATCCGGTCCCGAAGCTCATCTTAGGATCGATTATGATGTCGATGGCATCCCCGGGGATGGGGCCGTCATGCCAGGACGCGCGCACATGGAATGGCGCAACATGTATGGGAGTGATGGACGCTTCCCACTCGGCGTTCCAGTTCCGGTCGGCGATTTCAGCGGGGACACCCTGCAGCGTACCACCCCACTGTGACACCAGCACCGCCCAGTCATCGGGAAGCGCCTCGAACGCATGGGGCGAGAAAAAAACCTCCAGGCACACACCCGGATCCACAGTGCTCGCCTCGTGAAAGCCCTCTGCACCCAACTCACCCAGCTCGGCAACCAGGCGTTCGACATCCGTCTCGTCGCACGCCAGACACACACGGAACATGCTCACTTGAGGGTCACCGTTATGCCCCAGGCATCCGGGTATTTCGGGGGCGCCGTATCGAAATCGCCCCAGGCGTAGTCGAAGTCGGTAACAAAGTGTACCCTGTACGTCCCCTCTGGCAGTTGCATGGAACCGTCATAAATCCTGTTCCGATCATCACCGCCGGCATGAACCGTGTTGTCGAGCGTCATCTCCCATACCCGTTCTCCGCTCGCTGCACTTTCGATCCATCCAAAGTCATAGCGCCCCTGTCTGGATATTTCGCCTGAAGCCCGTATGTGTATGGTAGATGCAGCGTCCAACGTGAATTCTTCCATGATCTGCACGTCGTTCGTCAGTCGCTCCGCGCGCACGAGTACCGTCCCGGATGACTGCACCGATTCCGCCGCCGTATTGGGAGCCGTTGAATCGTCCAGAACCGTGATGCCACCCTCTCCTTCCTGGTCCAGAATGAACAGTGCCACACCCCAACGCTCAGGATGCCGGGGCCGTGCCTTCCTCCAGTCATTCCAGGCGTGGCTGTCGTCCGTTTCAAAGGATAGCCGGTACGTGCCCGGCTCCAGATGCAATACGCCCGACTGGGACCGGTTCGTACTGTGTCCGCCGCCAGGCTCACTGCTTTCCCTCGACATGGACCACAGTACGGTACCTGATTCAGCCTGTGAAACCGTAGCGTGGTCGTACAGGGTACCATCGCTGCCAATCTCGCCGAGTGCGTGTACGAGGATCATCATGCGGCGCTCCAATTGAAACAGCTTCGATTCCTTAACGCCGGACGACACCTCAAGCAGCGATACGGCCGGGGCTCCCAATGCATCGGACCACGGATTGACCACAGTTACATCCGGTTCATCTGTCCTCAGACTCATGCCCCATTTTGCCGGTACCCAGGGCGGATTGGCAATCCAACGGCCAGCATCGTGCCGACGGTCTGTCCTGAACTCAGCCTGGAACACGCCCGGCTCCAGCATGACTACGCCATTGAACAGCCTGTTTGCTTCCCAACCACCTGCCGGCTCCGAATTTTCCCGGGTCAATTCCCACACATCCCGTCCTGTTTCCAGATCCGTGATTTTTGCCACATCACATTCCGTCGAGCACCACTCGGCAGTAGCCTGGACGTATATGGGCGTCGTGGAGAGTGTTCGCAGGAACACCGTTTCACGCATCCGATCACCGACGCCATGGACGGACCAGAGCAGATTTTCATGGTCATCCAGCTGCACCGTCCTGTCAGCCGATTCGGAGGCATTGCCGTCCGTATCCAGGACCATATGGAATTTGTCCCTGTAGTGCTTCCAGTGCGGCGAGAGACCAAGAAAGCTGTCGTCATCCCAGGATTCCGGATTCGGCCCGAGCGCCGTGAAATAGGCAACATAGCGGCCAGGAGCGATGTCAATCTGGTCCTGGACCGTGGTCAGGATATCCTGCGGGTGCGCCCGTGTGTCGGGCATGGTCCAGACAGGCTCACCGGTCAATGCGTCGACGATCCACCCGTAGGCTGCAAGCGGTGCGTCGGTGGCATCATTCTCGAAGGCTCCCCGTACGTCAATTCGTAGTGACGTGGCTTCCTTCACCTCGAACGCCTTTGCGTACAGCTGCTTGTTGTCCAGGTCCGTCATTTGGAGAAAACCCGGGGGAGTCGGGTCCGGCGTGGTCATACGCCAGACGACAAGGACGGCGAGTATGGCCAACAGAATCAGTTGTATTCTGGTCAATGGGGTCATCTGCTGATTTGATCTACCCCCACCGATACGAAGTCAGCGGGTGAAAGTTACCAGCGGCCTGGCGGAACGGATAGGAACAGGCGCGCTATATTCCCCGGGCCGTGCACCCAACACGACAATCGTCCGTAGACCCATCAACAACCGAAAGTGTGTGTCATGAGTGATTTTTCTGTGTCGTTTCGATCTAACGGAGACGTTCGCATCCTTGACCTGAACGGGGAACTCGATGCCCATACGGCTTCGGAGTTGGAATCTGCAATTGAAAAATGCCGGGAAGAGGGCTCTGTGCAGATCATTGTCAACGGGAAGCAACTCGTTTACATATCAAGCGCGGGCCTCGGCGTGTTCATGGCCTTCATTGAGGAATTGCGTGAGCGCGGAGGCGACATCAAAATTGCCTCACTCCGCCCGAAGGTCTACAACGTATTCGATCTGCTCGGATTCCCCATGCTGTTCGACATCACCGACACGGAAGAAGAAGCTGTAAGTCGCTTTTCGACTACCGTGTCAGACTGAGCCGGTATTTATCGCGTGTCCTTGACTGAACATAGCCTTCTCATCCGCAGCACGACGGACAATCTGGACAAGGTTCGGGCGTTCGTGGAAAAGCATGCCGCAGCAGCCTCTTTTCCGCCTGCAGCTGTCGAGAACGTGAAGATGGCTGTTGACGAGGCCTGTGCCAACGTCATAGAGCATGCCTACGGCAATGAAACCGGACACGTGATTGAAATTTCCATCCTGACGTTCGATGACCGTTTGGTCGTCAGACTGCGTGACCAGGGCAAAAAATTCGATCAGACCACGTACGAAGAACCTGACCTGGCGACATTCGTACGGCAGAAAAAATCAGGCGGATTCGGCGTTCACCTGATGCGGAAATTAATGGATGAAGTCGAATATCGGCATCTCGATGGCCAGAATGAGACGTTGCTCATTAAATACCGGGATGCCTCCTGAAGCTTACTCGGATGACCCTGTCTGATGCTTCGTCCCGACGTAGTGCGATGCTACCCCGAAGGTCAGACGCGTTGCGCGGGTCCCGGAAAACCCGGCCTCGCGCAGGTGTTCCAAAAACATCTCTCCTTCCGGAAAGACAGCTATCGACTCCGGCAGATACGTGTATGCGCCCGCATCTCCCGAGACTGCGCGCCCTATAGCGGGAAGGACGAATCTGTTATAGAAGCCGTATACCTGCTTCACGGGAAAAGCAGATGGCCTGCTGAATTCAAGCACATGCAGTTGCCCACCAGGCCTGAGTACGCGGAATATCTGGGACAGTCCTTCGTCCAGGTTCTCGAAATTGCGCACCCCGAAAGAAACCATCACGGCATCGAACTGATTGTCCGAAAAGGGCAGCTTCTCGGCGTCGCCACGTTGCAGGACAACGCGATCCTGCAAATCTGCCCGTGCGACTTTGTCGCGACCAACGGCCAACATGTCCTCAGCAATATCCACACCAACCACGTTCACCGGCCCTTTACGAGCCGCCATGATTGCCAGGTCTGCCGTACCCGTGGCCACATCGAGAATGCGCGACGGCGACGTGGAAAGGACATCTCCAACCACCCTTCTGCGCCAACGCTGATCAATGCCGCCACTGAGTATGCGGTTGAGCAGGTCATACCGCGATGCAATCGTATTGAACATGGCTTCGACGGCCGGTTTCTTGCCATCGACCGTACCGACAGGCGGCGCGTTGCGTGTCGTCATGTCAACTCAGCAGTTGGGTGAGCTTGAGCAGTTCGTAATTGATGTTTTTCTTGCGACTCCACACGTTGCGGGACGGGGTCAGGCGCACATCCCCGTTGATGATGCCGACCATTACATTGTTGTGTCCTTCCATAAGTGCATCGACGGCCGCCACGCCGAGCCGGCTGGCCAGAACGCGATCTCTCGCCGTCGGTGACCCTCCCCGCTGGGTATGTCCGAGTATGCATACACGAAGATCTATGCGATCAAATTGCGCATCTTTCCGAAGGGCTTCGGCAATTTCAGTTGCCCCACCCAGTTCGTCGCCTTCGGCCACGACGACAATCGAACTCCTGTGCTGAGCCGACATGAGTGAATGGATGTGACTCTTGAAGTCATCAATACCCGTCAAGGTCTCGGGAATGAGGACCATCTCGGCACCCCCTCCGATTCCTGAGTGAAGGGCAATAAATCCTGCATCGCGTCCCATTACCTCCACAAGAAACAAGCGGTCATGGGCATCGGCCGTGTCTCGGATCCTGTCTATGTTTTCAATCGCCGTATTCAGCGCGGTATCGAATCCTATGGTCTCATCCGTGCCGAACAAATCGTTGTCGATCGTTCCGGGACAGCCGACAAGCGGGACCTGGTACTCATCGTAGAAGAGTGATGCACCGTGCAACGTTCCGTCACCTCCGATGGCGACCAGTCCATCAATACCATTGGCTGACAGTTGCCTGGCCGCCTCAGCCCGACCTTCCGGGGTACGAAATGCCTCAGAACGGGCACTCTTCAGAATGGTCCCTCCTTTCTGCAGGATGTTGGATACGGATTTACGATCCATCTCCACCATGTCCCCCTCAATCATGCCCTGGTATCCCCGGCGGATCCCCATAACCTCCACATCGTGCCCGACAGCCGCACGCACCACGGCCCTGACACACGCATTCATACCCGGCGCATCGCCACCTGATGTGAAGACTCCTATTCGACGGATGGTATCCATAGTGGTATTGTGACTCGTTTGAGCGGCTCCAATGCCGCGGCGCGGACACATGTTCTTGCCCACCGTTGAATATATGGCGTATCTTGCCGTATGGAAAAAAACAGGACTCCGTATACCATCCACATGGGCCTTGAGGCCCCACTGCCCGTGGACCCTGCGAGCGCATCGCCCAATGCGACCTCCCTGCGACGCATCTCCGGTTCGTCATTCATTTTTCGCCACAAGGGCACGTGCTACCCCATGACCATATCGGAGCATGGCGCAAATAAATTGCGGATATGGGCACGACACCATGCGGTGGACGCCCTTGTGCGGGATGAAAAAGACCAGCTGCTGGAGTCCTGGGGATACGACCCTTCCGCCTCCGCTGCCGAGCGCGAACTGCTGGCACCCATGCCGGGACTCGTCCTGTCTGTTGCCGTCGCACCTGGTCAACACGTGTCGGCCGGAGATCCGCTTCTGGTCCTGGAAGCCATGAAGATGGAAAATGAGCTGCGCGCGGAGACGGACTGCGTCGTCGAGGCCGTTCACGTGGAGCCAGGAGAAGCGGTTGGCAAAAAGCAGGTGCTTCTGGAGTTCGCTTCATGATCTGTTTTGTAACGGGTGGTACCGGTTTTCTTGGTTCGCACCTGGTTCGGCGACTCGCGGGTGAAGGCCATGACGTACGCGTCCTGAAGCGCTCCACATCCAGGACCGACCTGCTGTCCGATGTAACAGACAGCGTAGCATGGATCCCGGGCGACCTGTTTGACCCTGTAGCACTCCGCACGGGAATGGATGGTGCAGGTGCCGTATTCCATGCTGCGGCGTTCGTCGGTTTCAACGGAAAGCGATCGCACAATGCACTCTACAGAATAAATGTCGACGGCACGCGTCACACGCTCAACGCAGCACTCGAGATGGATGTACCCCGATTCGTACATGTATCGAGCATTTCAGCCCTTGGACGAAGCCTGACGCCTGGTGACTGCAAGGATGAAAACGCATCATGGTCGGATACGGGTATTTTTACCGGGTACGCCCACTCCAAATACCTGGCTGAGCTGGAGGTGCACCGGGCGGTTGCGGAAGGGCTCCAGGCGGTCATGGTGAATCCGTCACTGATCATGGGTCCCGGTCGTTCGGGAGAGAATACGACACAGCTTGTGGAGCAGGTCCGTGCGGGAAAACTACCGTTCTATCCCCCCGGAAGCACGAATGTGGTCGATGTGGATGATGTGGTCTCGGGTATCATGGCTGCTCGCAGCCGGGGTGCTGCGGGTGAACGGTATATACTTGGAGGACACAACCTCACGTGGAAAAACCTGATTGACACATTGGCGGACGCTCTCGGCGTCGATCCACCCGGTCTTTCCATTTCGCCCCGCCTTCTGATGGCCGTAGCCACGGTGTCGGAAGCCATTGGCTGGTTGCTCCGGTACCAACCTCTCATTACCCGTGAGTCGGCACGTATTTCCACGTCCACGTCATGCTTTGACAACACCAGGGCCAAAGCGGAACTCGGCTTCTCGCCTCGACCATTCGAAGAGACAGCGGGACGGATAGCCAATGCACTGTCATGACCCGCTTTGGCCGCAATCTCCACTGTGTACTGTTGATGTGCTCATCAGTACTCATTTCGTGTCGGATCGCAGAAAACCCACCCGTCCCCGATGACGGGCCGAACGGTATACATATTGTCGTCAGCCTGCCTGTCGTAGGATTGATTACGGAACCCCTGTTGCCGGACGGCATGTCCTGGTCGGCCGTGCTGCCCGCCGGGGGTTCACCCCACGCATTCGAGCCAAGCCCATCGCACGGTGTTCTCGTCTCTCGAAGTCCCGTTCTGATAGCCGTCCACCCACATGTCGATGGGTGGGCGTCTCGACTGACGCGTGGTGCTACCATTCATCTCGAAAGCGGAGAGCGCCACGCGCACGGTGACCATGAGCACGAGAATGGACATATCTGGATGGATCCGGTGCATGTACGCGCCATTATCGGGGAGCTGGGGCGTGAGTTGTGCATGGCCGTCCCGGAAACATGTCCTGACATGCATGACCGCGTGGCCGCTTTCAGTGACACACTCCATGCGCTTGACCGGGAACTGGTTGAATTGCTCAGCACGGCATCTCCATCTTCTCCCCGCAGACCCCTGCTTACAGCGCTTCCGTTCATCCACCCGTTGCTGGACCGCTACGATGTGGCCTACGAAGGTCCCGTTCAGCGCGTGCCGGGTGACATGGTTGCGCCCTCGGAATTGGCCCGTCTGCTGCGGGCGTCGCGGGATCAAGGAACCCGGGCATTCGTCTCACAGCAGTCCATGATGTCGTCCGCCCTCGGCCAGATTGCTTCTGACGCCGGGCTGGAGCTCGTCATGGTGGAGCCAACGGGCCACGGATTCGACTCCTACACGGCATTCATCAGGGAAACCGCACGAAAAATCCATGCTGCACGTTGACCACATGTCCGTGACACTGGGCAGGAGATGTGTCCTGAGGGATGTATCCCTTCACGCCGGTCCCGGAGATTTCGCCGCGGTGATGGGTCCGAACGGCGGGGGCAAGTCCACTCTGATCAGAGCCATCCTCGGGCTCATCCCTATCTCAAGCGGAACGGTTCGCGTAACACCTGGCGTTTCCCGTATCGGGTATATCCCGCAGACAAAAACGCTCGACAGGACGTTCCCTGCAACACCGGTAGACCTGGTGGCATCGGGCCTCCAGGGTCGATGGCCCTGGCTCCTGTCACGTCAGGATCGCAAACCCGTGTTGGAGGCCCTTTCGATTGTCGGGGCGAACCACCTTGCCGGCTCCCGGCTGGCGGACCTCTCGGGCGGAGAATTGCAACGCGTCTACCTGGCACGGGCACTCGTGAGTGACCCTCCGCTCGTCATTCTTGATGAACCCGAGGCGGGCGTCGACCAAACAGGCACAACCGACCTTTATGACGTCCTCGACTCGTGCCGCAAGTCGCGCAACATGGCAATAGTCATGGTAACCCATGACTGGGATGTGGCCTATCACCACGCGACGAAAATCCTTCTGATCAATGGGCATACGATTGCTTCCGGGGTTCCGTCTGAAGCCCTGACCGATCAGGCGGTCCGCGAGGCATTTGGACATGTGGGACATTCCCACGACGTAATAGGCCGGGGGCACGCTCATGACTGACTTCTGGTTGAGCTACCCCTTCATGCAGCGGGCCGTCCTGGCCGGCCTTCTGTTGTCTGTCGTGGCCGGCTACTATGGTTCTTTTGTGGTACAGCGGCGCATGAGCTTTCTGGGGGCCGGACTCGCGCACGCCGCATTCGGAGGCATTGCCCTCGGACTGCTGCTTGGAGCCGAGCCGTTGTGGGTGGCACTGCCGTTCACCGCCGTGGTAGCCACGCTCATCCATGTTCTGCGCAGTACCCGGCAGATCTCGTCCGATACGGCCATCGGAATTCTGTTTTCCGTCTCCGTCGCGCTTGGCCTGCTCTTTCTGTCCATGCGGGAGGGATCGCCGGTCGACGCATTCTCCTACCTTTTTGGCTCCATTCTCGGGCTCGGCTGGCTTGACGTCTGGTTGTCGGTCGGACTTCTGGCTGTCGCTCTCGCAACACTACCGCGGCTCTGGGGCCGATGGGCGTACGCGTCGTTCGACGAAGAGGCCGCCAGGGCCCAGGGTGTCGCGACGGGTCGCGACAGTTTCCTGCTGACATTGTGCGTAGCCCTCACGCTGGTTGTGTCCATCAAGATGGTGGGCATTCTGCTGGTGTCCGCCTGGCTTGTCATCCCGGCTGCGGCAGCGCGCCTCGTTGCCGGCAGCTTTGGTGCAATGACGGCCGGTGCCGTCCTGATTTCCACCGCGTCGACACTTGCAGGACTGTACATCTCGTGGCTGGCAGACCTTCCGTCCGGAGCGGCCGTCGTGCTCCTGCAGGCGCTGATGTTCCTGTTCGCGTGGATTATACACCGGACGATCTGTTGAACTGCACAAATGAGCGCCTCTCTCCGGAACATCTGTGCAGCGACGTGCATTTTCATGCTTCCCATTTCGTGACGACACGGACCATGCACATCTTCAGATCCAAAAGAATTTCCATTGGCATCAGCCTGATGCTGTCATGGCTTGTTCTTTTTGGTGGAAGTATTGCGCCGCATGTGCACAGTCTGTTGCATCACGAGCTGGCCAATGCGTCACACTGTAGGTACGCCGAGCAAGGACCTGCATTCGAGCCGCACCATTCCACGTTGCACAGTTCAGACTGCGTTTTCCAGCACCGAACACCGGAGACGATTTCCGCTTCCGGACTTGAAGAAACGATTCCGCAATGGAAGAGAGCCGAACGACAGCCTCGTTTTCACTGCCTTCCCGCACAGCAGTCCGTGCGCGCACACCTGTGCCGCGGCCCCCCGCTTGCCTGACCGATCCCCAGCCACGTTTCCGGTTCTGCAAGTCTACTCACGGTTCATTCTGTGCTTCGTTCGTTTCCCTTTGGATGCGCACTGTGTCGCTGTTCAACAGTGTGCGCATGTTGCTTTCTCCTCATTCTCACGGCTCCTGTAGCGCGCTCACAAACGCTGTCGGGTACGGTCACCACGTCAGGTGGTGATCCAGTCGAGATGGTCCAGGTAGTCCTTCCGGACCTTGGTAGAGGCACGCTCACAAACCATGAAGGATTCTACCGGATGACGGGGCTTCCCCTGGGCTCTGTACTCGTGGAATACCGGTTCATCGGATACGAACCGGTACAGCGGAAAATCCTTGTCGAGGGAGGCGAGAACGAGCTCAACGTGGTTCTCTCCGAGACGAGATATGGCCTCAATGAAGCGGTCGTTTCTGCAGAGTCGCAGGCCGATGTCATGCTGACACGGTCCACCCGTTCCATCGCCGTTCTCGATACACGCGAGTTGGAAGACCTGCGCGGACAAACGCTTGGAGGCATGTTGGCTGAACTACCGGGCGTGACCACACTCACGACAGGACCGTCGATCTCCAAACCGGTCATTCGCGGACTTCACAGTCAGCGGATTGTCGTCGTGAATGCAGGCGTTCAGCAGGAAGGGCAACAGTGGGGCGGAGAACATGCCCCGGAAATAGATCCTTTTTCTGCTGGCCGTGTTGAGGTCATCCGCGGTGCTGCAGGAGTTGAGTACGGTGTGGGTGCCATAGGCGGTGTTGTTCGGATTGAACCCGAAGAGCTACCGTTCGAGGAGCCTGTTACCGGTTCCGTCTCGGCAAATGCGTTTTCCAACAACCGACACGGCGCCCTGTCGGCCGCTGTCGGACGTGGGCAGGGACAGCACTGGGCCTGGCGTGTGCAGGGAAGTGCACGCAAGGCTGGCGACTCCCGCACACCCGACCACGTGATTGGCAACTCCGGTTTCCAGGAAACCGATCTTGCCGGGACCCTGGGTTGGCGGCATGGACAATCCGGCTTCAGGTTGCACGCGTCCCACTTCGGTACGACGCTCGGTCTGTTTTCAGGAGCTCACATTGGAAACTTCGACGACCTCGTACGCGCAATCGAACGAGGCGAACCTGCCGTGGATTTCGAATTCACATACGACATCGATGCCCCGAAGCAGGAAATACGTCATGATCTGGTGTCTTTGAGCGCCCACACAGGGTTGCCCACCGGAGATTGGATCGAGGTCCAGGCTGGATTTCAGTCCAATCGCCGCGCGGAGTTCGACGCCCACAGACGGTTTGGCGATCCGGACAAAGATCCTGCGTTCTCGCTGGATTTGCGTACCTGGTCACTTGACACGCGTGTTCGGCAGCGACCGCGCAGCAACGTAACGGGCAACGTCGGAGCTTCGGTTACTACACAGGGCAACAAAAACGGTGAGTCCGGATTCCTCATTCCGAACTTCCGGTCGACCACAGTCAGCGCATTTGCCCACGAAATGTGGGTGACTGACAGACTGACCATTGACACCGGTATTCGGTATGACTATCGCTGGCAACGGGCGTTTCCAAAGGAAAACCTGTCGTCGGGCCCGTTCGTACGGCGGACGACAACGTATTCCGATGTATCCGCGGTTCTTGGTATCATCTGGCGTCCCCTGGACCACTGGTCTTTCGCTTCGAATCTGGGGCGCGCATGGCGCCCACCCGGCATCAATGAACTCTATAACTTCGGGGTCCATCACGGTACGGCACAGTTCGAATCCGGAAACCCCGACCTCCGCAAGGAACGCAGCCTGAACTTCGATGCCACTCTGCGCCATGTCAGTCAGCGTCTTACGCTGGAGTTCAGTGCTTACCGCAATGCCATGAACGGATTTATTTTCCTTTTCCCGGAGAGTGAACCGCGCGTTACCATCCGGGGCACATTTCCTGCGTTCCGGTATGTCCAACGCGATGTCGTGCTCCGTGGGTTGGATGGTTTTGTGGATGCGCAGCTCGTCGGCCGCCTTCGCGGACACGCCTCGGCATCCATTGTCAGAGGTCGTGAGACGGACACGGATCTTGACCTCATTGACATGCCATCCGACCGGATACGTACTGGACTGGAATTCGAAATGCGGGAAAGGTCCTGGCTTTCGGATATGTCCCTGCATGCTGATGTGGAGGCCGTTGCGCGCCAGGATCGCTTTCCCGAAGGGGTGGATTTCGCACCTCCACCGGACGGGTACACACTCGTACACGTCGGGGCATCGGGTACATGGACCAGGGGATCGGTCCCCGTCACATTCTCCCTCGATATCAACAACCTGTTTGATGTCTCTTACCGCGACTATCTGAGTCGCTTTCGCTACTTCATAGACGACCCCGGACGTAATGTCAGTGTGCGCATGTACATTCCATTCGGTCCGGATCGCAATGGAAACAATACGTGAACATGAAATACTTAGACACCCGCATTTTCGTTCTACCTCTCCTCTTTATTGTCCTTCTCGCCGGTTGCGACTCGACGGATCCCGATCCGGAAGGAGTCGGTGAAGAAGAACTCATTACTCGGTTGGCCGTGACTCTATCGGCAAACGGTCAATCCGTTACGTATGAAGCCAATGATCCCGATGGCGACGGCACGAACTTGCAGATTGAGACCATGGTGCTGCAATCCGGGACGACTTATTCGGGAAGCATCGCTGTCTTTGACGACGTCAACGGTGAAGACGTAGGGGAAGAAATTGCCGACGAAGACGACGAACATCAGTTCTTCTTCATTCCTGGCGGTCCGGCCGCTGCACGCCTGAGTGTGGTTGCCACCGATCAGGATGAGAACGGGCTGCCGGTCGGGCTGTCCTTCCAACTGACTGTCGCGGGCGGAGGTAGTGGAACCGCCTCGCTGCAGATCATCCTGAGTCACTTCGACGATGCGCCAAAGGATGGCGTGAACAGAAGTGATGAAACGGACATCGATGTAACCTTTCCCGTAACCATTCAATAGCGGGTCATGCGTCGGGGTCGGCCTCAATGAGGCCGACCCCGTCTGCATACAGGGAGTAGGATGCACTGACTCGTCCCTCCCGTATGTCGGCCAATGTGCGCCGCAGAAGCCTTCGCCGGAGACCACTCAGATGATCCACAAACAGGACGCCGTCGACGTGGTCATATTCATGCTGAATGACCCGGGCGAGTATCCCATTGAACTGTTCGGTGTGTTCTTTGAACGACCGATCACGGTATCGAAGGTGGATGCGCTCCGGTCGGATGACAGTCTCATGCACGTCAGGAATGGAGAGGCATCCTTCTTCAAAGTCGGTCTCTGATTCGGAGGCCTCCGCCAGGTCGGCATTCACGAAAACCATGGGTTGTGGCGGCATTTCACCGCCTGCGTCCCGGATGTCCTGTTCCATATGGGAAACGTCCACGACAAAAAGTCGCTCCGTACGACCAATCTGGGGGGCTGCCAGTCCAATTCCCTGCGCGGCGTACATGGTTTCAAGCATGTCGTCCACCAGTTGCTGGAATTCGGGAGAGTCGGCCTCCACGTCCTCACAAACGGTTCTCAGCGCAGGAGAACCCAATACATGGATGGGGTGAATCATCGGTCCTGACCTTCTTGTTCATCGAGGTATTCCTGCAGGATGAGTCCGGCCGCGGCCGTATCAATACGGCCGCGGCCGGACTTGCGAAGGGACGGATTGCCGGACAATTTTATCATCTCTTTCGCACGATGTGTTGTGTATCGTTCGTCCCAACGGACAACCTCCGCCTGTGGAGCGACTTTCCTGAGTCTTCGTATATACTCCGCAACACGTTTTACGGCATCTCCGGACGACCCATCCTCCAGAAGTGGCCATCCCACGACAAATACATCAATGCCGCTCTCGCCCTGGAGTGCACGCAGTTGCACTATGGCGTTGTTCGGCGTGAAGGTACCAAGCGGTTGGGCAAACAGCCAAAGGGGATCCGTTACCGAAAGACCGACACGCTTTGTTCCAAAATCCACGCCGACGGCACGCCCTTTCACGTCAGGACAACTCCTCCACGAAGTCGGCGCTCCCCTCCGGAACTTCATAATTCAGCTCGGCAAGCGGCTGCTGCAGGACCTGCCGAACTTTCTTGCTCGGCTTGAAGTGCGTCTTGCGGCGGCTCGGAATGAACACCGTTTCATTCGTCTTGGGATTTCTCGCCTTGGGCTTGGCCTTCGTCTTCTTGACCTCGAAGACGCCAAAATCACGCAATTCAATACGGACTTCGGGATCGGCCTCCATCATGAGTTCTCCCAGGGACTCCAGAACGGTAGATACCCATGGTTCGCACTTGTAAACAGGCATCCCGTATTTCTCCGACACGCGGCGGGCAAGGTCTTTCTTTGTAAGAGTACTTATTCTTTCGGACATCGAAACAGATTCATTGTTCAAAGCTCATGAATGTACACCACCACGCGTTCCAAAATCAAGGTTTCCACGCCTTTCCATCAAAGCTGAACATCATCTTCGAACTGCTGCTCGAATCTGTATACTCCATGTACACCATCAATGCGTTTGATCCGTTCAATGAGGCGTCTGAGGTGATCAAGGTCGCTGACGAGAAGGACGATCGTACCTTCAAACACACCATCATCCGTAGAAATGGTGAGCGACCGGATATTGGTTTTGAGATTCTTTGAAATGACCGTGGTGACATCGTTGAGCATACCGACCCGATCCTCTCCCATGACGCGCAAACCCGACACGAAGCGGACATCTTTCTGCCTGCTCCAGTCGACCGGAATAATCCGATCTGCCTGGTTCAGTATCAGATTCGGCGCATTTTTACATCCCACCCGGTGAATCTTGACCGCTCCCGCCCTGGACAAAAAGCCGAAGACCTCATCTCCGGGAATAGGGTTACAACAGGACGCATATGACGTCACCAGATCCGTTTGTACTTCCCCGTCAATGAGCAGGGCGGGCGACCCTGACTCCTGCGCCGTATCCACAAATTGATCGAAGTGGAGCTTCAGTCTGTTTTCCGATCCCTCTTCCGGCTCGCCCTTGGAATGCTGAATGGCGAGTTTCAGGGCCTCCGACACATCGAAAAGTCCCGCACCGATCTCATAGAACATCTGATCGACACCCGGGAATTTAAGCCGGTTGGCAAGTTGGGCGAGCTCCTGCTTCGAAAGGGTGATTTTTTTTCGCGACGCTCTCCTTTCCCAGATTTCACGACCCGTCTC
Source organism: Bacteroidetes bacterium CG12_big_fil_rev_8_21_14_0_65_60_17 (assembly GCA_002787815.1). Classification (GTDB taxonomy): domain Bacteria; phylum Bacteroidota; class Rhodothermia; order Rhodothermales; family UBA10348; genus 1-14-0-65-60-17. The sequence goes on from PCUY01000028.1 coordinate 17,273, forward strand.
TTCGGCCCTGCGGCGGCGTTCATTAATGGCCTGACGAACCCGCGAGCGCGCCTTCTGTGTAACTACAAACTTGATCCAGTCGGCACTCGGAGATTGTTTCTTCGATGTGATTATTTCGACCTGGTCACCACTTCCCAGCTCGTAGGACAACGGAACCATTTTACCGTTCACCTTGGCACCTATGCAATGGTAGCCAACCTCCGTATGTACCATGAAAGCGAAGTCCACAGGCGTAGCTCCTCGCGGCAGGGTCATCAGGTCCCCTTTCGGGCTGAAGACGTAGATTTCCTCATCGTAGAGGTTCAGACTGAAATCCTTCACGAAGTCAGTCGCCTTCTCCGGCTCGGGATTTTCCAACAGATCGCGTACCCAGGTCAGGAAGCGTTCCATCTCGGTATCGGCCTCATCCACCGACTCCTTGTACTTCCAGTGAGCCGCCACCCCCTTCTCGGCAATCTCATGCATTTCCCGGGTGCGAATCTGGATTTCCACTTTCCGTCCACCTGGTCCCACGACTGTCGTATGCAGGCTCTGATAGCCATTTGACTTGGGGACAGAAACGAAGTCCCGGAACCTTTCAGGCAGCGGCTTGAAAAGGTCAGTTACCACGGAGTATACGCGCCAGCAGTCCTCTTTCCCTCTAGACTCCTCACTGTTGAGAACAATGCGTATGGCAAAAATATCATACACTTCGTCCAGGGGCTTTCCCTGACGCTTCATTTTTCGAAAAATGCTGTACAGGTTCTTGGAGCGACCGTATATCTCGAAGTCAAACTCATGATCACGAAGCCTTTTCTCCAGGGGTTCGATCACCTCGTTGATATAGGACTCCCGCTCCTGCCGCCCTTCCTGCAGGCCAACCGTGATCTGCTCGTATTCGTCCGGATGCAGGTATTTGAGTGAGAGATCCTCATACTCACTTTTTATCGCGAAGAACCCGAATCGGTGTGCCAACGGAGCGAACAGTGCAATGGTCTCATTCGCAATACGATGACGCTTGTGAAGGGGCATCGAGTCAAGCGTCCGCATGTTGTGGAGCCTGTCGGCAAACTTGACAAAGATGACCCGGATATCCGATGCCATCGACAGCATGAGCTTTCGCACATTCTCAGCCTGAGTAATGTCCCGGGACTCGAATGCACCACTGATCTTGGTCAGCCCATCGATGATCCGCGCCAGCGTCTCGCCAAACGAGTCCCGAATGAACTCGATTGACAATTCCGTATCCTCCACCACATCATGGAGGAGAGCAGCCGCCACACCTACATCGTCAAAACCGATCTGCTCGACATAGATACGGGCGACCGCCAAGGGATGTGCAATATATGGCTCGCCAGACCTCCTGATGTCGTCTTTGTGCGCCCAGAAGCTGATTCTGAACGCACGACGAATCATCTCCTCGTCGACCGTGTCGAGATGCTGCCGACACAGGTCAATGAGGTCGTCGAGCTCCTTGACAAAGCGCTCGTCTACGTCAAGTCGTGTGGAGCCGGGTATGAGGGAAGATTCGAACATCCATGTTTATACCCCGCCGCGTCCACCTGTTCCATATGCAGGAGCCAGGCGCCGCTTACGCACTCGGGAGCCGGTCAGGCATCCTTCTTCTTCCCGCTTTCAGACCCGTCGTCAACAACATCCGATTTCGGGTCGTCGGCGACAGCCGACTTCGCATCGTCCTCATCGGACTCATCGATCCCGGTCGCTTTCTCTGCCACCTCTTCGACGGTACTCACGACCGCGTCGGCAGTGTCCTCCACGACATCAGCGACAGCATCGGCGGCCGTATTGACTGCGTCCTCTACCGTGTCCACGGCTGACTCGACCGTATCTTCCACCGTCTTTGCCGCTCCAGATGACGTTGCACCACCGCTGCTGCGGCGACGACCTGCACGACGCGTCTTTTTGGTCCGCCCCCCCGACGAGCCTTCAGGGCGGACATCATTGTAGTCCACGAGCTCAATCATGGCCATTTCTGCCGAGTCGCCTGCACGTTGGCCAAGCTTGACAATGCGACAGTAGCCACCTGGACGGTCAGCAATCCTGGAAGAGACATTCTCGAACAGTTCCGTAACGGCGTGTTTGTCACGCAGGTAACGGAATGCCTGTCGGCGGTTGTGCGTAGAGTCTTCCTTGGCTTTGTTGATGATGGGCTCCACGAAAATGCGGAGCGCTTTTGCCTTTGGAAGCGTCGTCGTAATGCGTTTGTGCGTTATCAGCGCAACCGACATGGATGCCATGGTCGCCTTCCGATGGGCACTCGTACGTCCCAGCTTGAATCCTTTGTGTTGATGTCTCATCGGAATCAGTTGTTAATTTCTTCGAGATACTTGTCCACTTCCATTCCGAACGTCAGATTCCGCTCCTCGATCACCTGCATCAATTCCTGCAGGGACTTGCGGCCGAAATTCCTGAATTTCAGCATCTCAGCCTCTTCGCGCCGGACAAGATCACCGATGGTTTTGATATTGGCGGCCTTGAGACAGTTGTGTGCCCGAACCGACAAGTCGAGCTCGTCGACTGATTGCCCCAGGAGTTCCCTGATCCTCTGAACTTCTGCGTCAACCTCTTTCTCTTCTTCTGTCGGCTGAGGTTCACTGTCCATCTTGATGAACAGGTTCACGTGATCCCGAAGAATCGTTGCCGCCTCGGCGAGCGCATCTTCCGGAACAATCGAACCATCGGTTTCAAGCTCGATCGTCAGCGATTCGTAATCGATCTTTTCGCCAACACGTGTCGGGTTGACCGTATAACGCACATTCTTGATCGGCGTATAGATCGAGTCTATGGCAATAACACCGATAGGATCGTCAGCATGCTTGTTCTCTTCAGACGAGACGTAGCCACGCCCCCGGCCCATTCGTAGCTCGACCGCAAAGTTGGCAGATTTATCCAGGGTAGCGATATGATAATCAGGATTCAGGATCTCATAATCCCCTGTATTGTCAGCGATATCCTTTGCCGTCCAGGCACCAGGCCCCTTGACAATGAACTGAATGTTTCCGTCGCCCACCTCGTTGGAGCGAAAGCGGACGCCTTTCAGGTTCAGGATGATATCCGCAACATCTTCCGATACACCGTCGATCGTAGAGAATTCGTGCTGAACCCCATCGATCTTGATGGCGGAGATGGCAACTCCGGTCAGGGATGACAGGAGGACACGGCGCAGGGCATTACCGATGGTAACACCGAAGCCACGCTCCAGAGGCTGGATAGTAAAGCGTCCGAATGTATTGGTGGTCTCTTCGAGATCGACACCGTCGGGCATTTGAATCGAGTTCGTGCTCATGTCAGCTTGCTGCAAATTGTGTGTATTGAATGCACCTGTTACGAGTGGCGCAATTCTACGGGCTGAGGGCTACTTGGAATACAGCTCGACGATGAGCTGTTCTTTGATGTTTTCCGGGATATCCTCTCGATTCGGCATATCCAGGAATTTGCCCTGAAGGAGGTTCCGATCCACCTCCAACCATGGAAAGCTGCGACGCGAAGTACTGGTTGCGTCACGGACAACCTCCAGATTCCTGCTCTTGGGACGGATGCCCACAATATCTCCACTGCGCAACATGGCCGACGGAATATCCAGAACGGCGCCATTGACAGTAACGTGGCCATGGTTCACCAGCTGCCTCGCCTGACGCCGCGTACGCGCAAATCCGAGGCGAAAAACGGTATTATCGAGCCGGGATTCGAGGAATTTGAGCAGGTTCTCGCCCGTAACGCCTTTCTTGCGCGCGGCCTTCTCGAACACGTTCCGGAATTGCTTCTCCAGAACGCCGTAGGTGTACTTGGCCTTCTGTTTTTCCTTCAGCTGAATGGCGTACTCGCTTTCCTTGCGGCGCCGCGAGCGGCCGTGCTGACCTGGTGGGTGTGGCTTTCGCTCGAGCGCCTTGCTGGGGCCGAAGATCGGTTCCTTGAACCGGCGCGCGATCTTCTGTTTGGGGCCTCTGTATCGGGCCATGGTTTTTTAACTCCTCGTCTGTTGAATGATCAAACGTACAACACGCCCTTGCGACGCATTGTAACCGGGCTTATCGGGAGTGCTGTAGACAGCACTCCACAAAGCATCACACGCGGCGACGCTTTGGTGGCCGGCAGCCATTGTGGGGAACCGGGGTAACGTCCCTGATGGACGCGATTTCAAAACCCGCAGCTGAAAGTGCCCGGATGGCGGATTCACGTCCAGAGCCGGGGCCTTTGACATAGACCTCGACGCGACGCAGTCCCAGGTCATAGGCTTCTTTGCCGGCAGCCGATGCAGCCACCTGAGCTGCGTACGGCGTGTTCTTCCGGCTTCCTTTGAAACCCATTTTTCCGGAACTGGCCCAGGAAATGGTATTCCCGTACTGGTCCGTAACCGTAATCTGCACGTTGTTGAAGGTCGCTTTGATGTGGGCCTGTCCGTTGGACTCCACCACGACGCTCTTCTTGCGCGGCTTGGCACTTCCCCGTTGTCTTTTTGCCATAATTCCTGTTCGTTATGGATTACTTGCGTGGCGCGGCCTTCTTGCCTGCCACAGTTTTCTTCTTGCCCTTGCGTGTCCTGGCATTGGTTTGCGTACGCTGGCCCCGTACCGGCAAGCCGCGACGATGCCGGAGGCCACGGTAGCAACCCACGTCCATGAGACGCTTGATGTTGAGTTGGACCTCGGTACGCAACTGGCCTTCGACCAGCGATTCGTCTTCAATGAGACGCCGCACCTCCTTCGTCTGGTCTTCCGTCCAGTTTTCCGGGTGTTCGTTCGGATCCACTCCAACCTGCGTCAGGATCTGGATGGCTTTGGGGCGACCAATACCGAAGATGGAGGTAAGCGCGATTTCACCGCGCTTGTGCGTAGGTACGTCTACTCCTGCAATTCGAGGCATAGTTTACAATGTTTGACGGCGCGGGCCTCAACCCTGGCGCTGTTTGTGTTTCGGGTTCTTCTTGTTGATGACATAGATACGTCCTTTACGTCGAACGATCTTGTCCTCTGAGGAACGCTTTTTCACGCTGGCACGAACTTTCATGTCAACTCAATACTTTTTTGGTTGGAGCCGGTACGTTACGGGTATTTTACCCATTGGTTCTCCTGGCTTCTGTGAATCTTGGGTTTAACTGTCATTCAAACCGGCAACAGCGCCGTATGGCACATAAGAGAGGGCAGCCTCTATGATGCTGAAGTCCGTGAGCACTTCAGGCCGATCCTGCCTCACAACAACAGTCTTCTCATAGTGTGCTGACGGAAGGGAGTCGGCTGTCCTGATGGTCCACCCATCGGACTCGGTCCGGACCGCTGCTCCCCCACGGTTGATCATGGGCTCAATGCAGATTGTCAGACCTGACTTGAGTTTCCGGCCCGTTCCCCGGCGCCCAAAGTTTGGGATCTGGGGATCCTCGTGCAGATTCCGACCCACGCCATGGCCAACGAGATCTTTGACGACTCCATATCCCCGCGCCTCACACAGCGACTGGACGGCAAACCCTATGTCACCCGTCCGATTTCCTGCGACCGCTTGAGCGACTCCTGCCTCAAGAGCCTGATACGTTGTTGTGCACAATTGGCGATCGTCCTCTGACAACTCTCCCACAGCAAATGTATAGGCAGAGTCTCCCACATACCCATCCAATACGACACCGCAGTCCACCGAGAGCAGATCACATTCCTTCAGGGGCTGATCGTCTGGAATACCGTGGACGACGGCATCATTGACAGATGTACACAGCGTCGCCGGAAAGACTACGGATCCCACCTTGTATCCCTTGAACGCCGGCACTGCACCGTGGTCCCTGATGAACTCCTCGGCAATGCTATCCAGCTCGCGCGTTGTCGCACCGGGCTGAACCCGTGCAGCCACCACCGCCAGTGTCCTGCTTACAAGTAATGCTGCCTCCCTGAGCAGATCTACTTCGCGTTCACTCTTGAGATGCACCATGGGATCAACTACGGCCGCGAATGCGCCCTGACTTCATGAAACCATCGTAATGACGCATGAGCAGATGGCTTTCCACCTGTTTCAATGTATCGAGTGTTACACCTACGATAATCAGGAGGCTCGTTCCACCGAAGAACTGCGCAAAACCCTGGGTCACACCGAACATGATCGCAAATGCCGGCAGAATGGCCACGAAGCCAAGGAAAACTGAACCGGGAAGCGTGATCCTGGTCAGAATATTGTCAATGAACTCGCTCGTCTGCTTTCCTGGCCGGATTCCCGGAATGAATCCTCCCTGACGTTTCATGGTGTCTGCCATTTCCCTGGGGTTTACAGCAATGGCCGTATAGAAATACGTAAAGAACACGCAAATCACGAAAAAGACCGAGGAGTACCCCCAGCTGGAGATGTCAGTGAAAAACAATCCCAGCTGCTGCATGAATGGCGATCCAGGAAACAGGGTCGCGAACGTAGCCGGGACGAACATGATTGACTGAGCAAAGATGATGGGCATGACGCCTGCGGCATTGACTTTGATCGGCAGGTACTGCGTAGAACCACCGTAAACCTTACGTCCAACCACACGCTTTGCATACTGCACAGGAATGCGCCGCATCCCCTGTGTGACCAGTACCACCCCTGCCGTGACAAGACCGAACACGGCGATCTCCAGCAGGAAGATGAACATGTTGCCGGAGAGCTCAAGCTCGTTGAAGAGCGACTGCGGCAGGAATGCGATGATACCGATCATGATGATCAGCGAAATACCATTGCCAATCCCGTTTTCAGTGATACGTTCGCCGAGCCACATCACAAACATGGTACCCGACGTCAGAACGATGACCGTCGAGACCATGAAGAAGGTCGACCCTATGACAATGGCCGAACCCGTCGCTCCGTATTGGAGATTGATGGCGTATCCGATGCTCTGGAGTGCCGTCACGAGGATCGTGCCGTAACGGGTCAACTGGGTAATTTTCCGACGTCCCTCTTCCCCCTCTCGCTGGAGCTTCTGAAAGTAGGGCACCACAGCTCCCATGAGCTGAATGATGATCGATGCCGTGATATACGGCATGATTCCGAGCGCAAAGATACCAGCAGCACTGAAGGCACCTCCAACAAACATGTCCAACATCCCCAGCAGGTTGTTGGACGAGTCTGATTGCGCATTGATCGCTGCCAATTGGCTGGCATCGACGCCCGGCAAGGTGACGAACGCACCAAGCCTGTAGATAAGCAGAAGGCCAATCGTATACAAGATTCGGCGCCGCAGCTCCTCAATTTTCCAGATGTTGCGAACGCTCTCTGCTAGACCTGCCATAATAGTATTTTATTGTAGACGTGAGCGTCGATTACAATTCCGTGACACTGCCACCGGCATCTTCGATTTTCTTCCGGGCAGATGCACTGAAGGCATTGGCCGACACCTGCAGTGCCGACGTCAATTCCCCGCTTCCAAGAACCTTGACCAGATCTCCCTTGCCAATCTGACCGGCGCCGCGAAGCAACTCCGGAGTCACGGGTACAGCCGGATCGAGGCTTCCGTCGTCAACCATCTGTTGAAGACGAGCCACGTTCACGGCCTTGTACTCCACACGGAAACGGTTCTTGAATCCGAACTTGGGGAGGCGACGCTGAAGGGGCATTTGACCACCTTCGAACCAGACCGGAATGCTGGCCCCGGCCCTGCTTTTCTGCCCCTTGTTGCCTTTCGTGGAGGAGTGTCCACCGTACCCGGAACCAACGCCCCGGCCAATGCGCTTACGCGATTTCGTAGAACCCTTGGCGGGTTTGAGATTACTTAAATCCATGGTGCTGTAACGCTCCGGACCAGCCGGAACTCGCTTGGTTGATATTATTCCGTTTCTAGACGTACGAGATGATTCACCTGTGCGACCATCCCGCGGAGTTGGGGCGTATCCTCATGTACGACAGTCTGATGCATACGCCGAAGGCCAAGAGCTATCATTGTCCGTTTCTGCGTACCGGGACGCCGGATTACGCTCTTGGTCTGTGTGATTTTAAGTTTTGCCATGATCTTATCCTTCGAAAACACGTGAGAGTGGAAGTCCACGTCGCCTGGCCACTTCCAATGGATCCTCAAGATTTGCGAGAGCATCCATGGTGGCACCGACCTGGTTGTGGGGATTACTGGACCCGAGCGACTTGGACAGGATATCCGTATATCCAGCGCACTCCAGCACAGCGCGTACACCACCACCTGCAATGACTCCCGTACCATGAGACGCCGGCTTGAGGAGGACGCGCCCTGCATCCTGGTTTCCTATTACCGGGTGCGGAACCGTACCCTTGGCCATCGGAACACGGACCAGCCTTTTCTTCGCGTCCTCGGTTCCTTTTGCAATGGCGCTGGCCACCTCATTGGCTTTTCCAAGACCCGTTCCCACTTGCCCCTGACCGTCACCTACAACAACGACGGCGTTGAACGAGAAGCGGCGGCCACCCTTTACAACCTTTGAAACACGCTTGACAGATACCAGGCGTTCGACCCAGTCTATCTGCGAATCTACCGAACGGTCACGGTCGCTGTCCTGACGACGATTTCTACCCTTTGCCATGATAATGCAGTTTGAAAATGTTTAAACCTTTAGACCGCCTTCGCGCACACCATCGGCCAGCGCTTTAACGCGACCGTGGTAACGGTATCCGTTTCGATCGAAGACAGCAGCTTCAATGCCTGCCTCTCTGGCATGCTCCGCCAGTTTCGTTCCGACCGCCTTGCTCTTCTCAACGGGCTTGCCGGAAACTCCTTCGGCATTCGAAGATGCAGCAGCAAGTGTTAATCCACGCTCGTCATCTATCAGTTGAGCGTAGATGTGACTGTTCGAGCGGAAGATGGTCAGACGGGGACGCACTGCCGTTCCGAATACCTTCTTTCGAATTCCGCGTTTGACGCGTGTTCTTCTTTTCAGTTTGCTGTAGGCCATCGCTTTTATCCTTGTACCGAAAGATTTCCGACCCTTCGGCTTATGTGTATGATCATGTACCTATCGGGCAGCCGTCTTGCCAGCCTTGCGCCGTACATACTCGTCCGAATACCGGACCCCTTTTCCCTTGTAGGGCTCTGGCGGGCGTAATGCGCGGATCTTGGCAGCTACCTGTCCCACCATCTGTTTGTCGGCACCTTCGACAATGATGAAGGTGCTTTTGCCCCGCTTCGTATCTACGTCAATGTTGACACCTTCAGGTGGCAGGAAGTAGATGGGGTGTGAAAATCCCAGTGCAAGCTCCAGGACCCCGTTCGTCATGACCGCCCTGAATCCCACCCCGATAACCTCAAGTTCCTTCTTGAAACCGTCAGTGACACCCAACACCATGTTATTCAGCAAGGAACGGTACAAGCCGTGCATGGCTTTGTGGCGCTTCTGCTCCGTTGGTCGTTCCACCGTGATGACGCCGTCTTCGAGCTTGATGGAGAGATCGGGATCGACCTGAACCGACAACTCACCCTTGGGCCCCTTCACGGTCACAAAGTTATTGGATCCCACATCGACCTTGACCTGGTCTCCTACGGGGATCACTGCATTTCCCACTCGTGACATGATTACACTCGCTTCGTTTAATTGGTCTCAGTAGATGTACGCCAACACTTCACCACCAATGTGGTGCAAGCGTGCTTCCTTGTCTGTCATCACACCACGCGAAGTGGAAATGACGGCCACACCGAGCCCGTTGCGAACCCGCGGCAACGCGTCAGCTCCAACGTACTGGCGAAGTCCCGGCGTCGACACGCGCTTCAGGCTGCGGATAACCGGTTCGCCACCTTTACTGTATTTCAGATATACACGGATAAGACCCTGCTTACCGTCATCAATGTTGATGAAACGCCGGACGTACCCCTTGTCAAGAAGAATCTGGACAATGGCACGCTTGAGCTTGGAAGCAGGAATATCTACGTGTCTATGCGCTGCCTGCTGTCCATTGCGGATGCGGGTCAACAGGTCAGCTACGGGATCTACTACACTCATTCGTTTTCGTATCGTGTTGCGACCGGTTCGCACGTCTGTGCGCCTGGTCACGTGAACGGATTGGATTTTACCAGCTTGCCTTGCGCACTCCGGGAATCAGCCCGGCACGGGCCATATCACGGAATGCGATGCGGCTCAGACCAAACCGGCGAAGGTAACCTCTCGATCGTCCCGACAGGCGGCAACGGTTGCGCATACGAACGGGACTCGCATCGCGTGGCAGCTTCTGAAGCCCTTCCCAGTCTCCTGCCGCTTTCAGTGCGGCTCGACGGTCTGCGTACTTGGCTACCGTGCGCGCTCTTTTTTTCTCTCTGGCAATCCAGCTTTTCTTGGCCATAGTGTTTTTTCTGTTCTTAAGCCGCTTCTCCGCGGCGCATGAATGGCATTCCGAAGGCCTTCAGCAGTGCAAACGCCTCTTCATCCGTGTTGGCCGTCGTGACAAACGTCACGTCGAGTCCGGAAATCCGATCCGTCTTGTCGACATTGATTTCCGGAAAAATGATCTGCTCCCTTACACCAAGCGTATAATTGCCACGGCCATCAAAGCTCTTGTCCGGTATACCCCGGAAGTCACGAACGCGCGGAAGTGCCAACGTGACGAGACGATCCAGGAACTCATACATCCTGTCGCCACGCAACGTCACCGACACACCAATCGGCATGCCCTCACGGAGCTTGAAGTTTGAGACTGCCTTGCGAGCCTTGCGGATCACCGGCTGTTGCCCGGTTATCGTCCGAAGCTCCTCAACAGCGTCGTCGAGGACCTTTTTCGTCTGTGAAGCTTCACCAACACCCTTGTTGATACTGATCTTGACCAGCTTCGGTATCTCCATGACATTGTCATAGCCGAACTCTTCTTTCAGCGCGGCAGCAATCTCCTGCTGATACTTCTGCTTGAATCTGGGTACGTATCCGTCCATTGGAATATAGATTTAGTTGTCCAGCTCCTGGCCGGTCGTTTTCGCATAGCGGATCCACCGGCCGCGACCGGTCTCTGCATCTTCAATCCTCTTCCGACCAACACGCGTGGGTTCACCGCTTGAATCGAGAGGCATACAGTTCGATGCGTGGATGGGCATCTCCTTTTCAATCCGCCCACCCTGTGGATACATCTGATTCGGACGCGTATGGCGAATCCGCACATTAACGCCCTCAATGATGACGCGCTCCTTGGCCGGGAACACACGAAGGACCTTGCCCTCCTTGCCCCGGTCGTTTCCGGATAATACGCGCACCATGTCTCCTTTACGGATGTGGAGCTTTTTCTGCTTGTTGTTGGTCCGTGGCATGACGTTGACTGGTTACAGGACTTCAGGAGCCAATGAGACGATTCGCATGTACTGGCGCTCGCGCAACTCACGCGCTACAGGGCCAAAAATGCGGGTGCCCCTGGGCTCGCCCTGGGGGTTGAGAAGGACTGCGGCGTTTTCATCGAATCGGATATACGTTCCGTCTGGACGACGAAATTCCTTCTTCGTGCGGACTATTACCGCCTTGGACACATCGCCTTTCTTGACGTTTCCGCCCGGAATAGCGGATTTGACCGAGACGACAATCTGATCACCGACGCGTGCGTAACGACGTCCACTTCCGCCAAGAACGCGTATACAGAGCACTTCTTTTGCCCCGCTGTTGTCCGCGACTTTAAGTCTGGATTCTTGCTGAATCATTGCGCTTTACTGGGATTGGGTGGATGGTCCTACTTGGCACGCTCGATAATCTCGACCAGGCGCCAGCGCTTCCGCTTGCTCAGTGGCCGAACCTCCATGACGCGTACTGTATCTCCCTCACCGGCGTCATTGGACTCATCGTGAGCCATGATCCGTGAGGTTTTCTTGACGAACTTGCCGTAGATGGGGTGCTTCATTCGCCGCTCAATGGCAACGGTGATGGTTTTATCCATCTTGTCACTCACGACGAGTCCAACCCTTTCCTTCCGGGCGTTTCTTGTAATATCTGTTTCCATATTGCTTGTGGCTTGGTGAGCCGTAAACCGTTTCCCCACCAACTACCTTTATGATTTTATCAGGACAGATCCTGCCGCTCACGACGGATGGTCCTGAGCTGAGCCAGGAACCGTCGTTTATGACGCAGGACGAGGGGGTTGGGAAGATCGGCAATCGCATGCTGAAACTGGAGCTGACTGATCTGTTCCTGTTCCTCCTTGATGCGTGTGTCGAGTTCTTCCGACGTCATTTCTCGAATTTCTTTTGCCTTCATGAGAGCCTCAAGCTTTATAATCAGGTCGCGTGACCTGCTTCGTCTTGATGGGAAGTTTCTGCTGGGCACGACGCATGGCCTCTGAAGCCAGGTCGGGAGCAATACCTCCTCCGACCTCGAAAAGAATACGTCCTGGCCGCACAACCGCAACCCAGAACTCGGGAGATCCTTTTCCTTTACCCATGCGGGTCTCAGCGGGCTTTTTGGTCATGGGTTTGTCCGGAAAAATCCGAATCCACACCTTGCCCTGCCGTTTCATGTGACGCGTCATCGATATACGGGCGGCCTCAATCTGGCGGCTCGTGATTCTGCCGATTTCAAGGGCTTTGATTCCAAAGTCTCCGAAATCTATACGGGTACCGCGTTGGGCATTCCCCTTGATGCGCCCTTTCTGCACGCGACGGCGCTTTACGCGCTTTGGCATTAGCATGACTGATCCTCGCTACTGAGTTGAGTCTTGAATTTCAATTGTTGCCGCGCGAAGTACGTCCTTCATCGCGACGGCGACGACCACGGCCACCCCGGCGTCGATCGGGCTCCATCTGCTGGAGTTGCTGGCGCTGCGCCTGGACGTTCGGACTGAGATCGGGACGACCCAGGATTTCACCCCGGTATATCCAGACCTTCACCCCGTTTGTACCATAAATGGTATAGGCCGTTGCCTCGGCGTAGTCTATGTCTGCCCGAATGGTATGCAACGGTACACGGCCTTCCAGGTACTGTTCGGTCCGACCCATTTCAGCACCTCCAAGCCGCCCGCTGACCCGGATACGGATACCTTCCGCACCCATACGCATGGCTGCCGTAATGGACTGCTTCATGGCGCGTCTGAACGACACGCGACCTTCGAGCTGCTGGGCAATATTCTGTGCAACCAGACTGGCATCCAGTTCGGGCCGTTTGATCTCGTTGATATTGATCTGAATATCCTTGCTCGTGAGCTTTTTGATCTCTTCCCGAAGCTTTTCGACCTCTGCTCCGCCACGACCAATCACAACTCCCGGCCGGCTTGTATGCAGCGTCAGAATAACCCGCTTGGGCGTACGCTCAATCACCACGCGGCTCAGACCGGCACGCTTGAGACGGGCAGCCAAATATTGCCGAATCTCTTCATCTTCAACCAGTTTGTCGGCAAAATCACCGCCGGCATACCAGTTTGAATCCCAGCCACGAATGATTCCGAGACGGAAACCGATTGGATTTGTCTTTTGACCCATAATATTTCTTGTTTAGGCTTCCTCTACGGGAATTTCTACAGCTGTCGGGTTTGCCACCACGACAGTCAGATGACAGGTTCTCTTGAGAATGGGGTGCGCCCTGCCCCGCGAAACGGGACGGAATCTCTTGAACGCCGGTCCCTGATCGACCCGGATCTCCTTGATGAGCAGTTCCTGCTCATCAATCCGCTCATCCTGGTTCTGGTCCAACATGTTGTGAACCGCTGACAGGATGGTCAATTTGACGATTCTTGTGACCTTCTGCGGCAGGAAGTTGAGCGCATCGAGTGCTTCCGGGACGGTTTTGCCCCGTACCACGTTGACAACCGGGCGCATTTTCTTGGCCGAGCTTCGAATATGTTTGCGTACTGCTCTGGATTCCATTGTCTTCACTTATTAGGCGGCAGCCATCGTTACTTCTTGCCCTTGCGATCCTTGGCCGTTCCGGCGTGACCACGATAGGCCCGGGTTGGAGAGAACTCACCCAGCTTGTGACCTACCATATTTTCCGTCACGTAAACAGGAACGAACTGCTTGCCGTTGTGCACGGCAAACGTATGACCTACGAATTCAGGCGTAATCATGGAGGCGCGTGACCACGTCTTCACAACTTTCTTCTTGCCTGATGTATTCAACTCGTCCACCTTCTTCTGGAGCTTGAAATGGACGAAAGGACCTTTCTTCAGAGAGCGAGCCATACTTACTTGCGTTTACGACTACGTACGATGTACTTGTCTGACTGATGTTTTCCCTTACGCGTCTTGTACCCCTTGGCCGGCACGCCGGTAGGAGACTTGGGGTGACCGCCCGAGGCCTTGCCTTCGCCACCACCCATCGGGTGGTCAATCGGGTTCATGGCCACGCCACGGGTTTTGGGGCGAATCCCGAGCCAGCGGCTTCGTCCCGCTTTGCCCAGGTCAATGTTCATGTGATCCGGATTACTGGTCGTTCCTATCGTGGCCATACACGTGGCCTGCACCATGCGCGTCTCACCTGAGGGAAGCTTCAGGTTGGCATACTTGCCCTCCCGTGCCGTCAGCTGAGCATATGTACCGGCAGAACGAGCCATCTGCGCCCCTTTTCCAGGCCGCATTTCGATGGCATGCACAAAAGATCCTACCGGTATTTTACCAAGCGGCAGACAGTTGCCGGGCTCGGGTGGCGCATCGGGGCCGTTCTGCAGCGTCATACCTACAGAAACCTCGTTGGGCGCAATGATATACCGCTTGTCACCATCGGCGTAGACCAGAAGCGCAATACGGGCCGTGCGGTTCGGATCGTATTCTATTGATGCAACGCGTGCGGGAACACCGAACTTGTTGCGCTTGAAGTCAATGATCCGGTATCTGCGTTTATGCCCACCGCCCTGGTGGCGCACCGTAATACGACCGTTGTTGTTTCGTCCACCCTTCTTTTTGATGGGCGACAACAGGCTTCTCTCCGGCGTTCCCTTCGTAATCGTCTCGAAGCCGGAGACGGAACGTTGCCGCTGGGCAGGTGTGTTGGGCTTGAGTTTTTTGATAGCCATTGTATTGTCCTTTCTGGGCGTTCAGGCCCCTACACTTCCTCGAAAAAGTCGATTTGTTCGCTGTCCGCGTGCAGGGTAACCAGAGCCTTTTTGTAGCTGGCTTTGCGACCTTCAACACGTCCCCTGCGAGTCATTTGCGTACGTCGTTTGCCACGTACAATCATGGTTCGCACTTCCTTGATCCGCACGCCGGGATAGCGCTCCTCAACGGCCTTGCGAACCTCAAGCTTGTTTGCGCCGTCTGCAACCTGGAAAGCGTAATGGTGCCCTTCCATAAGCTGGGTCAACTTTTCAGTCACAAGGGGTTTGATAAGAATGTTCTGGCTCATGGTACTATCCGAGATGCTTTTCAATGGATGCAAGCGCACTTGCCTGGAACAGAACGACATCCGCCGACACGACATCCAACGTGGAAAGCTCTGACGCAACGCGCACCATCACTTTCGAGAGGTTCGTGCCGGAACGAACAACCGGGGGCGCGACGTCGCTGGTAAGCACCAGCACGCGGCGATCTGCCAGCTCCATGGCCGACAACATGGATTGTAGCGACCGGCTGCTGGGCGATTCGAACGAAAAGTCCTCAACGACACGAACAGCGTCACCCTGTGCCTTGTACGTCAACGCACTCCTGCGCGCGAGTCGCTGTGTTTTCCTGTTGACCTTGATGCCGTACGTCCGCGGCCGTGGGCCGAACATGATCCCACCAGACTTGCGTAGCGGCGACTTGGCCGACCCCGCACGTGCATTTCCGGTGCCTTTTTGCCTGTACAGCTTGCGCGTACTGCCAGCAACCTCACTCCGCTCCTTAGCCTTGTGCGTTCCCTGACGGGCATTGGCCTGGATACGCCGAACATCGAGCCAGATGGCATGGTCATTGGGCTCCACACCGAAGATCGCCTCATTGAGGTCGACACTCTTTTTCGTGGCAGACCCGTCCTGTTTGTGGATTTTGAGTTTCATCGTCTGTCCAGGTCTCACTTTTTCTTTTTGATTTCGACCAGCGAGTTCTTGGCTCCAGGTACAGCACCGTGGACGAGAACTGCATTCTGATCTTCAAGAATGCGTACAATCTGAAGATTTTTCATGGTGACCCGGTCACCACCCGTCCGTCCTGCCATTCTCATGCCTTTGAAAACGCGGGATGGCCAGGAAGAGGCACCGATGGAACCGGGCGCACGCTGGCGGTTGTGCTGGCCGTGGGTTGCGTCGCCCACACCGGCAAAACCATGACGCTTGACGACGCCCTGGAAACCCTTCCCTTTCGAGGTACCGGTTACATCCACGGTTTCACCTTCGATGAAGACGTCGGCAACGCGAATCTCATCACCGGTTGTGACGTCAAGATCCCCCTTCGAGAACTCCCTGACGTAACGTTTTGGAGACGTGCCGGCGGCCTTGAAGTGACCCTGCATGGCCGACGAAGTATGTTTTTCCTTCCTCTCCTGCGAGGCAAGCTGGACGGCCTCATAACCGTCCCTCTCCGCTGTGCGGACCTGTGTCACAACGTTCGGGGTCACCTCGATAACCGTACAGGCTACGTGATCACCCTGCGGTGTGAACCAACTCGTCATTCCGAGTTTCTTTCCCAATATTCCTTTGCTCATAGCAATCCCTGTTTATACGATCACTTCAACATGATCGGATTGGTAAGCCCGTTCGGGTCAAACTTTGATTTCAACGTCGACACCACTTGGAAGCTCAAGCTTCATGAGTGCGTCGACGGTCTTGCTGCTCGTCGACAAAATGTCGATAAGACGTTTGTGACTGCGGGTCTCAAACTGCTCGCGACTTTTCTTGTTGACGTGGGGAGATCTCAAAACGGTATAGATCGTCTTTCGTGTCGGCAGTGGTATGGGTCCACTTACAACCGCGCCTGTAGACTTGACCGTTTTGATGATTTTCTCCGAGCTCTTGTCGATCAGCGTGTGATCATACGACTTGAGCTTGATACGTATTTTTTGACTTGCAGCCATGATAATCAGTCAAGAATTTTGGAGACGACACCGGCACCCACCGTGCGACCGCCTTCACGAATGGCAAAAC
>PCUY01000026.1:0-33816 GCA_002787815.1 Bacteroidetes bacterium CG12_big_fil_rev_8_21_14_0_65_60_17
GCCCGGGAAGATTCGAACTCCCGACCTTCTGATCCGTAGTCAGACGCTCTATCCAGCTGAGCTACGGGCACGTGTTGCTGTAGACCGGTAATATATCACCGTCCGGGCAAATGGGGCAAATGAAGTTTGGATAGAAGCCGTTCAAGCCGCATCCGCTTCCTGGCGAAGACGCCCACAGACCAGCATGCAGATGGACGAGAGCGTGGGGTCGTTGATGGAATAGTAGGCATAGAGCCCTTGCTTGCGACGTTTGACGCAGTTCTCGGCCGCGAGATGCCCGAGGTGCTTGCTGATGTTGGCCTGGTGCTGACCGGTCTCTTCGACGAGCTCCTGTACGCTCATTTCTCCGCGTTCGTGGAGCAGGCTGAGAATTTCAAGCCGAACCGGTTCACTCAGTATCTTGAAGCGGCGCGCGGCGCGGTACATGATTTCACGCGGGACCAGGTGGCTGGACATGGGCACGGAGGGTTGGTCGATCAGGATTGATACATAAAACTGTATGCGCATACAGTAATATTACAATCCGGTTCCAATCACTCCTTCAATTCAAATTCACGCACTAATGAGCATACAGTGCAGTGTAAGCTACGGTCATGTCTTGGAACTATATAACGATAACGATATATTATGGCATCCACATCATTCCTCCGGACAACACAGATCGGTACGCATGACAAGAATACTTCTCATCAGCATGCTCCTGTTCGCGTGTACGGCATCCGTCTCGCAGGGGCAGGATGAACGTGTGACGCCGAGTGCCCTGGAGACGCCGGAAGGTGCGCTGCTGCGCGAGATATCCCTGGAAGAAGCCCTGGAACTGGCGCGTGAGGGGAATTTTGGCAACCGCACCGCTGCGTCAAGGCGCGCGGCGGCGCGCGGAGCCAGGACGCAGTCGCTGGCTGCGTTCCTGCCGCAGGTGACCGTCACGGAGCAAGCCATGACCACGAACAATCCGGCAAACGCTTTTGCTTTCCAGCTGAAGCAGGAGCGCGCCGACATGTCCCTCTTCTCGCCTGATGTGCTGAACGACCCGGATCGTATCACCAACTGGGCGACCATCTTCCAGGTGCAGCAACCCCTGTTCAATCCGGAAGGGATCATGCAGCGCCGGGCCGCAAGTGCGGCGGCCGATGCATCCAGCTTCATGCTGACACGGACGCGCCAGACGACGGAGCGGGATGTCAAAGAGGTCTATTTCGGCCTGGTCGTGGCCCGGCAGCGCGTTGCCGTCTTGGATTCCGCCCTCGCATCGGCCGAGGGCAACTTGGCGCTGGTCAGCGATTTTTTCAACCAGGGACTGGCTCCGCGGGCAGACGTACTCGAGGCGGAAGTCCGTCTGCTCGATCTTCAGACCCAGAGCGCCGAGGCGGTCGCCGCCCATGTGAATGCGGCGCACGCACTTCGACTGCAGCTCGGAATGACGGACGATGTCCTGCTGGTGCCTACTACACCACTGACGAAGGCCGGGATCAACCTGGTGCACGTGGATCTGAAAGCCATAAATTCACAGCGCGCTGACATGCAGGCCCTCTCCCGCATGGCATTGGGCGCGAAGCATCGCCTCCAGGCCGAGAAGTCAGGATACCTTCCGGTGATCCATGCCATGGGTGCCTATGAACTGAACGACGATGAGGCCTTCGGAACGCGTGGGGACAACTGGATGGCGGGGGTGACCCTCTCGTGGAACCTGTTTTCCGGCATGCAGCGGGCGGGAGCCGTTCAGCGCGCGCGGGCCGAGTACAGCCAAGCCGAAATTGCGGTGCAGGAACGCATGCTGCAGAACGAAGTCGCCGTGGAGAGGGCACTCCGGGAACTGGATGTGGCGCGCGAGCGCCTCGAGCGCGCGGAGCGCGGTGTGGCGCTCGCGCGCGAAATGCTGCGCATGCGGCGCGACCGCTACGAACAGAATCTGGAAAAAGCCCAGGATGTACTGGCCGCCGAAGTGGAACTGGCCACGCAGCGCCTGGCGCTTCTCAACGCCCTTTATTCATGGAATACAACCGTACAGAACATAGAATGGCTTACCCGATGAAAACCCGCCTGCCGCTCCTGCTCTTCACGGCCGTTCTCCTTCTCGCCTCGTGCGGCTCCGATTCCCCGTCTGAAGCGCTCGCTCCATCCGGGAGTCGGGGCACATCAGATGGGCAGCCCATCCCGGTGACGTCCATGACCGTGGAGACGTCCATGGGCACTGAAACGCGGACCTTTCCCGGGCAGGTCGAAGGAGATCGCCGGGTGGTCGTATCTACCATGCTTATGGCGCGGATTGACAAGATCGCGGCGCAGGAAGGCGACCGCGTAACCAAGGGCGATGTGCTTATTGAACTCGATGCGTCGGCCCTCAACGCGGAAAAAGCCCGCGCCGACGCCATGCGCAGCCAGGCACAGACGGCGCTCACCGGCGCCAGCAACCAGCTAAGTCGTTTTCGGGCGCTGCGGGAGCGGGGAAGTGCTACGGACCGCGAACTGGAAGAAGTGGAAACCATGCACGAGCAGGCCGAGGCGGCACTGGCGGCCGCGGAAAGTGCCGTGGCGGCCGTAAGCCAGCAGCTTACGCACGCCATGATCACATCACCCGTAACGGGACATGTGGTGGCGCGCTTCGCCGATCCTGGGGCCATGGCCCAGCCAGGACAGCCCATCATGGAGGTCGAGACGACGTCAGAGCTGCGCGTTGTGGCGTCGGTCCCCGAGCACCAGATCAACGCCCTTGCTGAAGGGCAGGCCGTTTTCGTGGATGTAGACGCCATCCAGGGCCGGTTCCAGGGCCGCCTGCGGGCCATAAACGCATCTTCGGATGCGCCGGCCCGGCAGTACCGGGTTGAAGTGGACCGACTCGAAGCCACGTCGGGCGATGACCCGTCTGCCGCGCCCCACGACCCCTCCGGTGGCGGCATGGCCCGTCTCCGGCCGGGCATGTATGCCCGTGTCCATGCCGAGACCGCTCTGGCAACCCGCGGCGCACGCATCCACATTCCGGAAGATGCCCTCGTTACGCGTGGACAGCTCACGGGCGTGTGGGTCATCACGGAAAACAACCGCGCGCTCCTCCGCTGGATCCGTCCGGGAGCGCACCAGGCTTCCACCTCCACGGTCGAAGTCCTTTCCGGGCTCAGCGCCGGCGAAAAAATAATCCTCTCGGCCCGTGGTCGCGTGACGGGCGGCAGCAGGGTGGACGAGCAATGAGCACGCATCCGCATATCAAGGGAGAAGGACTGGCTGGCCGCATTGCCGCCATCTTCATCCACTCCAAGCTGACGCCGCTCCTGATGGCCGTATTCATGGGCATCGGCATCTACAGCGCCGTGCTCACGCCCAAGGAAGAGGATCCCCAGATCGAAGTTCCCATGGTCGATATCGCGCTCGCCATGCCGGGAGCCAGCCCGGAGGAGATGGAGAGCGTGGTCATACAGCCCATTGAGCATCTGCTCGGCAATATCGAGGGCGTGGAGTACATTTTTTCAACAGCGCTGCCCGGCCAGGCGCTCATCAGTGCGACGTGGTATGTGGGCGAAAACGTGGAGGAAAGCCTTGTAGGGCTCTACGAAGAGCTGCTCAAGCGCATGGAGAGCATGCCGGAGGACGTGAGCATGCCGCTCATCAAGACGCGCGACGTGGACGACGTTCCGGTCCTCGCACTCACACTGCACAGCACGTCATACGACGACCATGACCTGCGTCGCATGGGCGTGGAACTGGCTTCGGAGATCAAGAAACTGGACGGCGTGGCCCGCGTGGATGTGATCGGCGGCCGCACACGGGAAATCCGCATTACGCCCGATCCGGGGCAACTTGCCGCCTACGGGCTCGGCCTCGGGGACATATCGCAGGCCGTCGCATCTACCAATAGCCGCCTGCATGCGGGAACGTATTCGCAGGGCGACAGGGTGTTTACTGTCGAGACCGGACATTTTCTGGTAGATGCAGCGGACGCCGCCGGGATTGTCGTGGGCGTATATCGGGGGCAGCCTGTCCACCTCTTGGATGTGGCGCGCATTACGGATGGACCCTCCGAACCCACGAGCTACGTGGGTTTCTCCTCGCGCGAGACGGGTGCGCGCCCGGCCGTGACACTGGCCGTTGCGAAGCGCCCGGGCCAGGACGCAATGTCGGTCGCCGAGCGCGTTCTTGGAGGGGTGGAGGAGCTCTCGCCCGTTCTGCTGCCGGGCGACGTCACCGTGACGACGACACGCAACTATGGGGCGAGTGCGCTCAGCAAGGTGATGGAACTGCTCCTGCACCTGGTCGTCGCCATCGGGGCGGTAACCCTTGTGGTGGGCCTTGCAATGGGCTGGCGAGGGGGGCTCGTGGTGTTTCTGTCCGTTCCCATCAGTTTCGCGCTCACGCTGTTCGTGTACTACATGTTCGGGTACACGCTCAACCG
Source organism: Bacteroidetes bacterium CG12_big_fil_rev_8_21_14_0_65_60_17 (assembly GCA_002787815.1). Classification (GTDB taxonomy): domain Bacteria; phylum Bacteroidota; class Rhodothermia; order Rhodothermales; family UBA10348; genus 1-14-0-65-60-17. The sequence goes on from PCUY01000026.1 coordinate 4,385, forward strand.
GATTACGCTTTTTGCACTCATCTTTGTGACGGGTATTGTGGTGGATGACTCCATTATCGTGGCAGAGAACATGGAGCGCCACTTCAGAATGCGGAAGCGACCGTTTGCACAGGCTGCCATGGCGGCCATCAGTGAGGTCGGCAATCCCACCATTCTGGCTACGCTGACCGTGATTGCCGCCGTACTGCCCATGGCCTTCGTATCGGGGCTGATGGGACCCTACATGAGCCCGATGCCGATCGGGGCGTCGATTGCCATGATGTTTTCGTTGCTCGTAGCGCTCATGGTGACGCCGTATTTGGCATTCCGCCTGCTCAAGAATCACGACGGCGATGACGACGATAAAGAGAGATACAGCCTCGAGGCATCCTGGTCGTGGCGCGTGTACCGCGCCGTGATGAATCCGCTCTTGGACCGGCGTGCGCTGCGGTGGGGGTTCCTCGGAGGACTCGGCGTATTGCTTCTGGCGTCGCTGTCGCTCTTCTATTTTCGGGCCGTGTCGATGAAGATGCTCCCGCACGACAACAAAAGTGAGTTCCAGGTCATGGTCGACATGCCGGAAGGCACGACGCTCGAACGCACGAATGCGGTCGTGCGCGAGCTCGAGGCGTGGCTGCGCGAGCAGCCCGAGGTCACCGACGTCCAGACCTATACGGGTACGTCCGGTCCGGTGAATCTGAATGGCCTGGTGCGGCACTACGACATGCGGCGTGCTCCGCACGAGGCGGACATCCAGGTGAATCTGCTCGCGAAAGACGAGCGCCGGGAGCAGAGCCACGCCATCGCGCGCCGCATGCGCACACCTCTGCAGGAAATAGCCCGCCCACTCGGTGCCAACATCAAGCTGGCGGAGGTTCCACCCGGTCCGCCCGTACTCTCCACACTCGTAGCAGAAATCTACGGACCGGACCCGGCTGTGCAGGTGGATGTGGCGCGTCAGGTCATGGAAGCATTTTCCAGGAGCGAAGGCGTGGTGGATGTAGACTGGATGGTGGAGGCGGACTGGACGCGGTACGTGCTGAAGGTGAACCAGGACAAGGCGGCGCTGGCCGGAATATCTGTCAGCCGCATTGCAGACGACGTGAATGCAGCGCTCGGTGGACGGCAGATATCGCGCATGCGTCTTCCAAGTGAGAAAGAGCCTTTGCCCGTCATGCTTCGCCTGGCTGAGGAGACGCGCTCCGGCGTGGATCGCCTGTCGGGGCTGCATCTTCGCGCACCGTCGGGAGACATGATTCCCGTAGGGGACCTGGTCGAGATTGAGGAAACGCTTGCCGAGAAACGACTGGACCGCAAAAACCAGAAACGGGTCATCTATGTGACGGGCGATGTGGCCGGTGTGGTCGAAAGTCCCGTCTACGCGATGTTCGAGATAGAGGAGCACCTGAAGGACATTCGCATCCCGGAAGGATATGGATTCGAGACGCTCTATACGGCGCCGCCGGACTTCGGACTGGATTACGCCTTGAAATGGGATGGGGAGTGGCGCGTCACCTACAAAGTGTTCCGGGATCTGGGGATTGCGTTTGCTGTTGTGCTGGTGGTGATCTATCTGCTGATTGTTGGCTGGTTCCAGAACCTGCTCACGCCACTTGTGATGATGGTGGCCATTCCGCTTTCGCTTGTCGGCATTGTGCTCGGCCACTGGATGATGGGCGCATTCTTTACCGCCACTTCCATGATCGGCTTCATTGCGCTGGCCGGAATCATGGTGCGCAACTCCGTGCTGCTCATAGACTTCATTGAGCTTCGCGTGCGGGACGGGGAGACCCTGCGACAGGCTGTACTCGAAGCCGGCGCGGTCAGGACGCGGCCTATCCTTCTCACGGCCGGGACGGTCGTGATTGGTGCGTTCATCATTCTTTTTGATCCCATTTTCCAGGGGCTGGCCATCTCGCTGATGGGCGGGGCCATTGCATCGACGGCCCTTACGCTCGTCACCGTACCTCTCATTTTTTTCATGGCCAAACGTAACGCATCATGAAGCTGATAGCTGTACTCTCAATAGATGAATGCCACGAGGCGCTCCGGAAGCTGTTCTATGCGCACGGCGTCCGCATGCTGAGCGAGATCGATATCAAGGGATATCCCGTGCCCGATGCATCGGGCGAAAGGCCGGCGTGGTTTTCGGAACGGTTGTCCGCCGTCTACTCGACACTTTCCTTTGCCTTTACGGAGACGGACAAGGCCGACGCACTCATGGACGCACTGGCCACGTTCGTCTGCGAAGGTGCCCCCCACAACCCGGTACATGCGTTTCTGCTTCCGGTGGAGCGGATGGTCACAGGACGCAGCGGGGCACAAGACGGGCGTTGACGGCGTACAGGCTTGTAGCGTAACGACAACAGTTCCTTATCACAATATCCCCAGATTCCATGCGCCCCACCACGCTCCTGTTGCCAATCCTGCTCCTGATGGCCGGATGTACCGCCGCTGACGCTCCAAAGCCCGATACGGCTCCACCTCCGGCGCCGGTAGAGGATTCGCCTCCGCCCAATACGTCGCCCGAGGGTGCCATGAGCTACATCATCAGCCCCGAGGATGGTGCTGTGGTCTCCGCTCCCGTGACTGTCCGGTTCGGACTCAAGGGCATGGGTGTGGCCCCGGCTGGCATCCAGACGGAGAACACAGGGCATCATCATCTCATGATTGATGTCGATGAACTACCGGATTTGACAGCCCCCCTGCCCGCGGATGACAACCACATCCACTTTGGACTGGGTCAGACCGAAACGGTGCTCGAGCTCAGTCCGGGCACGCATACGCTACAGCTGATTCTTGGAAACTGGGCCCACACGCCCCACGCCCCACCGGTCGTCTCGGAAAAAGTCACGATCACGGTACAATAGCGGTCCGGTAATGCGCTTTCCCTCCGGTCCGAGCTGAAACAGACGGTTTTTGCCCACCTGGAATGCGTTGGCGCCAATGGCATTCAGCGTGAGCGCTGTCCGGATGCCGGGGCAGTCCCGATGTCCTCGTACGTACCAGCCCAGTCCAGGCTGTTCCGGCTGTTGTGGGCCGGGTCCGGCGCCCTGCTGTCCCCACACGCGCCGAGCATCAGAACGGTTGGCAGCAGGGCCGTGGCCAAGAGGACGCGGGCCGACGAGCGTATGTCTGCCTGGCGCATATCGTCCGAACGGCGGCGGACAAGGATCCAGCCGACAAGACTCACAATGCCTGCTCCGACCGTATTCAGGATCATGTCCCACATGGTATCGGTCAGGCCGGACGGATCGTCGAACATAGCCTTCTGCATGTTCATCCCACCTATTTCGTCCACAGCGAATTCGAACAGCTCCCAGAGCGCACCGAGCGCGATGGCGAAGAGGAACGCAAAAAAGGCCACGAACCCCGGATGGAGCGTCATCGGGACGCGCTCTATGGTATTCAGCGCATAGACCAGGTAAAATCCGGCCGTACCGAGAAGGACGCCGGACATGCCATGAAGAAACAGGTCCCACCACCAGATCCGGACGTAATAGCCACGTACCTCCCCAAGCAGCAGCGCGGCCATCACGAAAAGCACCACCGCCGCATGGAGACTCCTCGGGAGTCGAAGCGCCGTCTCCAACCGCCGGAGGGATGGCCACAGCGGAAGCGTCGTGACGGCAAGGATGATGACGACCAGGAAGGCATTCAGATATTGCCCGCCCACGACCGCCACGACCAGTTCGGCGGTAAGCAGGACGACGACCATCAGGAGTATGCGGTGGTAGCTCAGGCGCATGATTTATATGTAACAATGAAAGTTACATTTATTCGAATGTGGTGTTCTCTCCGGGCGCCGATTCCGGTGGCCGGTTGAGCACAAGATACAGGGCAGGCAGCACAAAGAGGGTCATGGCTGCGGCGGAGAACAGGCCACCGATCATGGGCGCCGCAATGCGCTTCATGACCTCCGACCCTGTTCCGGTACCGACCATGATGGGCAGCAGCGCCAGCAGCGTCGTGATGACGGTCATCAGCAGCGGGCGGATGCGAAGCGCCGAGCCTTCCTCGACTGCCGCGCGCAGTGCCTGGCGGGACGTCAGCCGCCCTTCCCGGCGCCAGCGCCCAATGGCCTCACGGATGTAGACGAGCATCACGACCCCGGTTTCGGCCGCGAGACCGGCAACGGCAATGAATCCGACCGCCACGGCTATACTCATGTCGTAGTCGAGCACGGTGAGCAGCCAGACGGCGCCTACGGCCGAAAACGGCAGCGTAAGCATAATCAGAATCACATCGCGCAGCCGCCGCAGATGCACGAGCAGCAGCATGAATATGATGGCGAGCGTCAGCGGCACGACAACGCGGAGGCGCTCGGTGGCGCGCTGCATGAATTCGTACTGCCCGCTCCAGCGCAGTGAGTAGCCGGGTGGCAGCGTGAGCTCGTCATCGACCAGGCGACGGGCCTGCAGCACCCATGTACCCACGTCCACGCCCGGCTCGAGATCTACGAACACCCAGGCGTTCGGGCGGGCATTCTCGCTCTTGATCATGGTCGGCCCGTCCGTCATGCGGAGCGTGGCCACCTGTCCGAGAGGCACGGGTCCCCCGATGGGTGTCGGTATCAGAACGCGCGACAGCGCATCGACGTCGGAGCGCAGGCCGCGCTCGTAACGAATGTTGATCGGGTGCCGCTCCAGACCTTCTATCGTGGTGGCAACGTTCATGCCGCCGACGGCCAGGCTCACCACGTCCAGTACATCGCCCGTCGTAAGGCCATGCCGTCCGGCCTCGAAGCGATCCACGTCCACATCCAGGAACGTACCACCGACAGCACGCTCGGCGAGCACGCTCAGCGTGCCGCCGAGCGGGGGCAGCAGTTCCTCCAGCGCCACGCCGAGCCGCTCCAGCTCGGCCAGGTCAGGACCCGCTATTTTCACTCCCACGGCGGTCTTGATGCCGGTCGCCAGCATATCGGTCCGCGTCTTGATGGGCATGGTCCACATGTTGGTCAATCCCGGAATGTCGATGGCGGCGTTCATCTCGCGGATGAGACGCTCCTGCGTCATGCCCTCGCGCCACTCGGTTTCCGGTTTCAGAATGATCGTGGTTTCGAACATGGACAACGGCGCCGGGTCGGTGGCCGTGTTGGCGCGCCCGGCCTTGCCGAAAACCGACGCGACCTCGGGAAAGGACGCAATGATCCGATCCGTCTGCTGCAGCAGTTCGGCGGCTTTCCGGGGAGATACGCCGGGCAGCGTCGTTGGCATGTAGAGCAGGTCCCCCTCGTTGAGGGACGGCATGAATTCGGATCCCACCTGGGGGAAGGGCACCGTCGTTCGACCCGTCATGATCTGCTGCAGCGGAAGCAGACTGGCCAGCATGACCAGCGCGGCAACGAGCGAGACCACGCGTGGATACGACAGCACGGCGCGAATAAGTGGCCGGACGGTACCGATGAGCAGCCGTGCGAGGGGATTCCGCTTTTCTGCCCGTATGCGGCCGCGTATGAAGACCGACATCAGGGCCGGAACCAGGGTCACGGCCAGGAGCGCTGCCGCCGCCATGGAAAGCGTCTTGGTCCATGCGAGCGGCCCGAAGAGCCGCCCTTCCACGCTTTGCAGCGTGAAGACGGGCAGGAAGCTGACCGTGACGATGAGGAGCGAAAAAAACAGACTGGGTCCGACTTCCACGGCGGCGGCCCGGATGGCGCCCAGCCGATCATCCCGGGACGGATCGGGCGGGAGCCGTTCCAGATGTTTGTGGGCGTTCTCGACCATCACGAGGCTCGCATCCACCATGACTCCAATGGCTATGGCAATACCTCCGAGGCTCATGATATTGGCATTCATGCCCAACAGGTACATGGCAATGAGGGCCATGAGGATGCCCACAGGGACGGACACGACGGCCACGAATGCGCTGCGTACATGCAGCAGGAAGAGCATGACGATGAGCGCCACGACGAGGAGCTCCTGCCAGAGCTTGGTTGTGAGCGTGGCGACGGCGCGGGAAATGAGCGCCGAGCGGTCGTATTCAACGTTGATTGTGACGCCTGGTGGCAGGCCCGGGCGGAGTTCGTCGAGGCGGGCTTTGACGCGGTCAATGACATCAAGTGCATTTTCGCCGTATCGCATGAGAACAATACCGCCCACCACTTCGCCCTCGCCGTCGCTCTCGGCAATGCCGCGCCGGATTTCAGGGCCGCGGCGAACGTCCGCGACGTCTCCGATGGTGATCATGCCGCCGCGCTCGGCGCGGAGCGGGATGGAACGGATGTCGTCGAGTCCGCGAAGGTAGCCCCGACCACGTACAATGAACTCGCGTTCGCCGAGCTCGACCAGGCGCCCACCCACGTCCCGATTGCTGCGACGGATCTGCATGGCCATATGACTTGTGGTCACGCCAAAGGCGGCCAGGCGCTGCGGATCGGCCACGATCTGGTATTGCTCCTCGAAGCCGCCGACCGTGGCGACTTCGGCCACGCCCTCAAGCGCCTGCAGCTCATAGGCCAGGAAGAAGTCCTGCAGCGACCGGAGCTCGCCGAGATCGTGTGTGCCTGTCGTATCGGAGAGGCTGTACTGGAACACCCACCCGACACCTGTGGCATCGGGTCCGATGGCGGGCGTGACACCCTCGGGCAGGGATCCGGACACCTGGTTCAGGTATTCGAGCACACGGGAGCGCGCCCAGTACATGTCCGTGCCGTCCTCGAATATGACGTACACGAAGCTCGATCCGAACATGGAGTAGCCGCGCACGGTGTGCGCGAACGGGACCGACAGCAGGGCCGTTGCGAGCGGGTAGGTGATCTGCTCCTCCACGATCTGCGGTCCCTGTCCGGTGAAATCGGTTTTGATGATGACCTGGACGTCGGACAGGTCGGGGATGGCATCGACCGGCGTATTCAGGGCCGCCCACGTTCCGACGGCGGCCAGTATTCCCGCCGCGAGCATGACGAGGGCACGGTTCCGGATGGATGCTTCAATGATTGCCTGTATCATGGTTACTGCCCCATGTCCATCCCGGCCATCGCGGCCCCGAGGTTGGCTTCGGAGTCGATCAGGAACTGGGCGCTCGTCACGATGCGCTCGCCGCCCTCGAGACCTGTGAGAATTTGCGTGAAGCCGTCGGAGGATAGACCGGACGTGACCGGAACAGGCCGGAACCGGCCGCCTCCAAGGTCCAGTATAATGACTTCGCCACGACCGTTGCGGACGATGGAGCTTGTGGGAACGATGGGTGCGGCCGGTGCAGGACGGCCCTCCAGGTAGACGGTCGCGAACATTCCGGGTTTGAAAGGGGTGTGGTGTCCACCTGCCATGTCTCCAAGGTTTTCGCTCGACAGTACAATACGTGCCCGAGCTGCCCGGAGCGGCTCGTTCAGCATGTGGTAGATATAGTCCACCTCGCCTCCGAAATCCTTCCCCGGGTTCCAGGGCAGCTCGACATCCGCCTTGGTTCCCACACCGATCCACGCCAGATCCTGTTCATGAACATCGACAATGAGCCATGTGCGCGATATGTCCACGATATCCATAAGCCGGTCGCCGGCCGTCACGTGTGCCCCCTCCGTGACCTGTTTGCGCATGATTTCGCCTCCCGACGGGGCATGGAATGGAATGGTTCGCATGGGAATGCCCGTCTCTTCGACCCGTGAGATGATGCGCTCGGGAATGTCCCAGAGCCGGAGCCGACGACGGGCCGATTCCGCGAGGTCGTCGTCGAAGTCGCGCGCCGTCAGCAGTTCTTCCTGTGTGGAGAGTACTTCGGGGCTGTAGAGGTCGAAAAGGTGGTCGCCCGCCCGCACGCGCTTACCATCGAAATCGGCTTCCAGATGCTCCACCCAGCCCGATACCTTGGGCGAAATGGTGCGCTCGGCCTGCTCATCCATGACGAAATGTCCGGTCGCGCGGATGGAGCGCGTCAGCGGCCGCACGTCCACGACCGTCGTCTGCACGCCGATGTTCTGACGCGTCACGGGCTCAATGCGGACAATGGAGGCCTGGATCGTTGCGTCCTGGTCACCGTGTGCGTCGTGGTCCGAATCGGGCGCGCAGGCGGCCATCAGGAGGCTTGTGCCGAGCAGCAGGGTGGCCGCGAAACCGGTGCGGCGCCACGTGTTGTTCTTCTTGTTTTTCATGGATGGGTTTGTCCTGCTGATTGGTTCAGTCATGGTGGGAGTGGTTACGTGAGTCGGGAGGCGATCCGAGCGCGCGCTCAAGCAGAATATGCGTTTCCATGAGGCGTGCGGCGACGTCGATGTATTCGGTTTGAAGCCGGTAGAGCGTGCGCTCGGCGTCGAGGACCTGCAGTAGGCTGGTCTGGCCGGACCGGTAGGCCGTCAGCGCCGTATGTTGCGCTATCCCGGCGCGGGGAACAAGTACATCGCTGAGCTGACGGAGCTGCTCTTCCTGCGATGTGAGCCGCGCTGAAAGCTCTTCCACTTCGGTCCGTATGGCGGTCTGGCGCGCGCGGATCTGCGCTTCGACTTCGGCAACCAGTAGCCGCGCGCGCTCCTTTGGGGCGCGGCGAGCCGCGCCCCAAAGGGGTACCGTTATACCCAGGCGCAGCCCGAGAGCGTCCCGTCCATCGCCATTCGGAAGAAATGCCTCCTCCGCCGTATCGACCCAGTTCAGGCCCACGATGAAGTCAGGTCGCGCCGACAGTCTGGCCACCTCCGCATCGTCCAGTCGACTTCGCCGGAGGGCTTCGAGCCCGCGGAGGTCGGGGCGGGCGGCCAGAGCAGTCTGGATCAGGTCCTGCGCTTGTCGGGCCGGCGGGTCGGCGAAAGGGCCCTTGGGGCCGCCGGGCGCGAGGTCGAAGCCGGGCATCAGGGAGTCGGGAAGCGCGAGGTCGTAGACCGGCGGGAGGGAGTCGGGAAGCGCGAGGTCGGGAATGTCGGCCAGGCGTGCCAGATCGCGGCGGGCCAGGAGCAGGTCCTCGGACAACCTCTCCATGGCCAGATCAAGCGCGGCACCCTCAAGCTGAATGGATATAAGGGGCGCCATGGCCTCTTCGCCCGTTTCATACCGGTTCGTGGCTGACGTCTCAAAGCGACTGAGGTTTACCTGGAATTGGCGGGCGATGCGCGTCAGGGCGCCTGCGCGCCAGGCCCGGTTCCAGGCCAGGCGGGTATCGCGGGAGATATCGAGCGCCAGGCGGAGCGCATCCTGGTCGAGGCGTTCGGCATTCGAGCGGGCCACCTCGCTGCGCGCTGCCCGGAGTCCCGGCCAGGGGATGGTCTGCTCGACAGAGAGCCGGGACCGCTGGGAACCACGGGCTGTGAACACCCGGTAGGGGAACCATGCTACATCGAACCTGGGATCGGGAAGGGCCTTGAGCCAGGCTGCGTGCGCGCGCATGGCATCGGCATCGATGCCTGCAGCGGCGAGCTCAGGGTGGCGGTCAAGTGCGAGGTCGACAACCTCGCGACTGTGGTTGACGGCGGTCTGACCGGCAGCAGGCCGAATTGGCGGAAGGATGAGCGCCAGTAGTGTGGCAACCAGCAGTACCGCACACGGTGTGCGTGACGTGAAATGGGACATGATGTTTCTGCAGAGTGGAACAGGAGACAGGGTTCACGGAGGAACAGGTCTCTCAGAGCAGAAACGAGGCGTTCAGGATGTGGAGTGGGGGGAGGCTTGCGACCCGGTGCGGCTCGCGATCAAAAAATCCAGTGGGCTGGCACACCCCTGTCATGTATGCGACGGAAAACGCTCCCGTAGCCAGTCCATTGACCATTGAAACGATAAGCGCCTGCTGCCTGTGGGGGACGGCCGGGGTGGTCGTAACGAGCCCCGTCTGCATGCAGCAGGAGGATACTTCCTCCCCGCGTGGGGGACACGGCATGTCGCCGGTCATGTCCATGTCCATGCCACCGGCCGCATGCTCCGATACAGACAGCGACGCCGCCGCGTGCGATACGAGCGGCAGGGCGAGTGGCGCCAGCAACAACAGCGCCATCAATGACGCTGCAATCCGGACAGATGGAGGCGGGACCCGATTCATGGTGCTATTTTACCCGGCCGTATTTTTTAGTTCCTGACCGGTCCCCACCATGCCAACTTCCATTGACGTCCTTTTTCCAGGTCTGTTTTCCGGACCTGCGCCCGAGATGACCCACGTACCGGCTGGGACCCATATCTGCATGGAGGGAGACCGGTGCGGTTTCATTCCGCTCGTGGTCGAAGGCACGGCGCGGGTCTACAAAATGGCGGAAAACGGCCGGGAAATAACGCTCTATCGCATTGAGCCGGGCGGAAGTTGCGTGGTTACGGCGTCGTGTATCATTGGCGAGCGCGACTTTCCGGCATTCGCGGTCGCCGAAACCGACGTCACGGCAATTGTCATTGAAGCAGATCGATTCCAGCGCCTTACGCGGGAAAATGCTGCCTGGCACGCCTATGTCTACGGCCTGCTTTCGCGTAAACTTGCCGATGTCATCGAACTCGTTGAGGAAGTGGCTTTTCGTCGGGTGGATGCGCGGCTCCTGGATTACCTGCGAGCAGAGGTGGTGAATGGACGACTGGACCGCACGCATGAAGCCATTGCAGCCGATCTGGGCACATCGCGGGAGGTGGTATCGCGACTGCTCAAGGACCTGGAGGAACAGGGCTTGGTGCACAGGGAGCGGGGCGGCGTGCTCCTTGCGCCGGCGGATTCACGGGGGAAATGACCTGCCCAGCGTGTGACCCAGGTCACAGACCAGCGTTGTGGCGTGAGCGTATACTGCCGTAGTTCGCATCTATCATAACATATCAGGGACGGATCATGAAAAAGAACATGGGGTCAGTCGATCGTATTCTCCGAACGGTGGTGGCTGTCGTTGTTGCTGTGCTGATTGGCACGGGAACGCTTACTGGCATTGTTGCCATCATTGCAGGTGTTCTGGCGGGTGTTTTCCTCTTGACGAGCTTTGTGAGCTTCTGTCCGCTCTACGCGCCGTTCGGTTTCTCGACATGTAAGGTTTCCGGGTCGGAATAGGCGGTACCATGCCACCCCTGGGTGCGCAATGGTTGCGGAAGCCGCGGTTTCAGGGTACCTTTCCGGGTACACCCGCAAACCTGTTTGACACCCATGAATCGGATCATGTTTCTGGTCCTGCTGGGGGCGCTCGTGTGGCCTCCCGGTACCAGCCAAGCGCGCCAGATCGGCCTGTCCGTAAGTGTAGGTACGCTTGGCCCGGGAGCCAGCATTGCCTACGCCGTATCGCCCAAATTCTCGGTTCGAGGAGGCGCGGCCCTGCTTACCACCAGCATAGACGAGAATTTCGACGAAGATGACCTGTCGATTCAGCTTGGCGGAGATGCACGCATTGGTGCCGTGTCGGCGCTGGCCGACTACCATCCGTTTCGAAGCAGCTTCCGCCTCACGGGTGGATTGCGACTGAACCTGCTCGATGCCGACGTGTCCGGTAGGTCCAACGACCCGTTCTGTCTGGGTGACGAAGATGCCCAGGGAGTGTGCCAGACGAAGGAATTTGCGCCTGAAAAGGTAGGTTCTTTCGGCGTCAAAGTGACCTATGCCAATGCACTGCAGCCCTATGCCGGTCTCGGATTCGGAAATTTGGCGCATGGCAACAAGCGTATCACGTTCATGTTCGATGCCGGCGTGATCTATACCGGAAGCCCGGAGATCACGCTCGAGGCGACGGGTCTGCTTACGCCCACCGCCGAGCAGAACGAAGCCATCCTTAATGAGGGGTTTGAGTCCTTTGTGATTTATCCGGTTCTTTCCTTTGGTATCGGCGTTCGCTTTCGGTAACAGCCTGCCACCGGTAACACCCAGCTCCGCATATTCCCATGCAACGCTTTCTTTCAGTTTCCTACTTCGTCCTCGTCGCGGCTCTTGTACCCGGCTGTGATTTCCAGGCGGTCGAGGACGCCCTGGACGATTTCAACGTCGTAATTGGTCTCGAGTCCGTCAACACGGTCATCAACGGCACGGTCGTGGACGCGAGCACCGGTAACCTCGTGCCCGCCCGCCTCACATTTTCCGGAAACGATGCACCGGCCATCATCGATGCGTTCTCCGACCCGGTAAGTGAGATCGACGCCGATGCCGGTATTGTTACGTTCGGCATTGTGAATTCAGTGGTGCCTTCACCTGCTTCGCCCGTGGAGATTGTGGTGACGGCGGAGGCCGAGGGCTTCCATGAAACGTCCCGGACGCTGCGTATTACTGAGACGGGGGACGCCAGCTTCAATATCACCCTGACGCCGGTTTCCGTGACAGCGCCCATACGCGGAACCCAGAGCAGTTTCAGTTCCGGATTGCAAACGACAGGTGGCACCGTCCAGCAGGACGCGCTCATCGAGACGCCCCTTGCGGCACAGTCCACGGCGCAGGCCAGTCTGGCGGTGCCGGCCGGTACGACACCACTCACGCGTTCCGGAGCGCCGCTCTCAGGCGCGCTCACAACCGAACTGCGCGTGTTTGACTCTGCGTCCGGCACGCGGTCAATACCCTCCGGTGCCCGTGCGGCGGCAGGGGTTGCGAATGCGTCCATAGTGGGTGCCACCTATTTCCGGATGTCAGACGCATCCGGTTCCGTTGTCGCTTCGTTCAGGGGCCCACAGGGTAAATCCGGCTCGGCATGTTCGGACGGGGGCGGAACGAGTCTCCGCATTCTGACGAGAGATGCAGCGCTCGTCGCTGCATTTCCATCCATGGCGAATCCGACAGCCACGGTCTCGGCATGGACCCCCGCCGACGGCCAGAATAATCAGGTGGCGAGCGGCATTCCCGTGACGCTTGACGGTGACGCCTTGGTTGCGGAATTGTGTTTCGGTGGCAGTGCGGCCAACGTTGACGCGTCCGCGCTCGGCGATGTGTCCCATGGGGTCTTCTACACGTATGCGCTCGTACCGGGAGGCGGGGCGACATTGGAGACGGGACGCCTGAACCACCAGGTATCCATTTCGAATCCGTCGGCTTCCGCAGTCAACGCCGTCTTTACGCTTGTTGGACCGGGCCTCCAGGAAACCAATGGGCGTCAGATCGGGCCGGGTACGACCGTGCTCAGCCTGGCGGATCTCTTTGATAACGCATCGGAATTCAGTGTCCTCTCCGGTGCCAGTTTCATCCTTACGGCCACGTCGCCTACCGGCGCGTCTGAATCGACGGTCGTTTCCCCTTCGCCACTGAGCGGCGCATCTACCCTGAATATGCCGTCGAATGCGGGGCTCGAAACGTATTCCGTCAGTGCCACGCTCCAGTGCCCCGATCCGGTGAACCAGAAGTTCGAGGTGCAGGTCACGACCGAGAGTCTGGACGCGGTGAGTGCTTTTTACCGGGTGGCCAGCAGCGACGACGCGTGGACGCTCGTCCGCAGAGCGGATATCTCCCGCAAGGAAGCCACATCCTCTTCCATTTCAATCGAAGCCAGTCTGTCCCTGCTTCCGAGCACGAATTATGCATTCCGCGGTGTGCTCGGCGATGACTCATCCGAAACAGTGCAGATGACACCCGCGACGGGCACGGCATGGACGGTAACGCTGACGCCCGATGACGTTGGTCTCACATGCGAGGCCAGGTAGTGCACTTCTGACGCCGGCACGCAAAACATCATATTGAATGTCCAGATACAAGCTCCGGTGTCTCGGTACGGAAGACCGGATTGAAGACGAATATACCGTCCGGTACCATGATACTGCGCTTCTTCGAACGGAGTATGAGGCTCGGACACTGATCCCCCGGGATCTGCCCGGTCTGTGGCGGTGGACCGACTGGTTGCCGGTGTCGGCTCCGGGTGAACAGGTAGCCGGGTCGGTATGTTACCGAAGTGAGGCGCTTGGAGAGAGGTTGGGCCTTTCCAATCTCTGGATTTCTTTTCAGGGATTTTGGCCGGAAAAAGGAGGGTATTGCCCGACCACCACGTTCAAGGATATGGAGGCGGTGACGACGCTGCGCAGACTCCGGGATCATGATGTTCCGGGCCTGATTTGTGCATCGGCTGGGAATACCGCACGGGCATTTGCCCATTTCGGGGGTCTGGATGACTATCCGATCCTGCTGGTGGTGGCCGAAAAGCACATTGGTCGGATCTGGGTTCCCGAGGGTCACCCGACGGACTCGGTGACACTGATTGGCATTGCCGGTGGTGATTACAACGATGCCATTGAAGTCACGGGTCGCATTCTTGAGTCCGGGGGATGGCGCCGGGAAGGCGGCGTGCATAACGTGGCGCGCAGGGACGGCATTGGCTCACTCATTTTGACCGCTGCAGAGGCCATTGGAGCGCTCCCGAAGCATTATTTCCAGGGCGTGGGTGGGGGACCCGGTCCGATAGGCGTGCACGAAATGGCACTCAGGGCCATTGACGCTGGTTTTGCAACGGGCCCCGTTCCGCAACTCCACCTGTCGCAGAATGACACGTTCTGTCCCGTCCACGATGCGTGGAACGAGCGCAGTCGAACGCTGACCGCCCTTGGCGGAACCATGCATCCCCGGGTCTACTCGGACTACCTGGTCAACCGCGCGCCGGCCTGGAGCGTAACGGGAGGACTGTTCGACGTGTTGACCGAGTCGGGGGGCGAGACGTACGCGGTATCCTACGCCGAGGCGGCCGCAGCCGATTCGCTCATCCGAGAGGTGGAGGGTGTTGACCCGATGTCACCGGCGGCCGTGGCCCTGGCCTCGCTGCAACAGGCTGTGGCCAGCGGTCGTGTGGATGCGGACGATTGCATTCTACTGAATATATCCGGAGGAGGGCAGGAGCGGTATCGGACAGAGGTCGAGACGAAGGCGATCGTCCCCCTGGCGATTGCGGACAAGGAAGAGGCTGTGTGTCTGGGGCGTTCGATCGTATCCGGGATGTGATGCGGGTCACGTTTCTTTTCTGACGCAATTGGTATAGATTGGGTCTCCTGCTTACCACAATCTTACCCGCGTCATGCACCGTTATCCGAGTATTTTCTCTCATTTTCGCGCCGTTTTCCTGCCCATTTTCCTGTTTCTGGTTGGCGCTGTCCTGACGTTGACTCCTGCCGTACACGCCCAGGAATTCGGTGCGGCCCTTGCCATCGCGGATGACCAGATCATAGCCTCCGATCTGGGCAGCGGTGCATCGGCCGGACAGGTATATGTATTTTCCCGTGGCGTCGACGGCTCTTGGGCGTCGACGGACGTCCTTTCGCTCGCCGGTCCGGATGCGGATGCGGATGGTTATGGCCAGGCACTGGCAGCCGACGGTGCGACGCTCGTTGTCGGGGCCGGGCTGCGTGGCCTGGTCGATATCCACACCAGAGGCGCCGATGGATCATGGACACGCGTCCAGCGACTTGCCGAAGAGGCAGCTGGCTTTGGCCGCGCCGTGAGCCTTGACGACCATATGCTGATCGTGGGCGCTGAAAATGGCGCGTTCGGCTACCACCGGGGACAGGATGGCGTGTGGGTGCCGGTTCCGGGACTGGATGCCGGTGTGTTCGCGGACAATGCAGACCATGGTGCAGCGGTCAGCGTGGAAGGAACGCGTGCGCTTGTGGGTGCTCCCGGCGCCAATGACGGAAACGGTGAAGTCCATGGGTACTACTTCCAGGATGGTGCATGGCATGCCAGTGGGCGCCTGGACCTGCCGGCTGCCGGAGAGGGAACGGCTTTCGGGACGTCTGTCCTGGTGCATCACGGATTCGCGCTGGCTGGTGCCCCGGGGTATGACCGGCGCATTGGCGCCGTGGGTGTGTACGCGTGGGACGAGGAAACGACGTCCTACAGCTTCTCAACGAGACTCACGTTGCCAGCTGCGAGCGGCAATGAGAGACTGGGTGCATGGCTGGCCTACAGTGAGCATGTCGTCTACGTGGGAGCGCCCATGACGAACCGCGCGGAGGGTGCCGTGCATGCCTTCCGCGCCGAGAACCACATGCAGACGTGGATGGTACAGGTGCCGCTTCCCGTCGATCTGCAGGTGAGGAATGGTCTGGGCTCCCGCCTGGCGGTGCAGGGAGATCTGCTTGTGGCAAGTGCCCCCATGTATGACAATGGGGAAGGTGCCGTTGTGGTATATGAAAAAGGAGACGACGGCTCCTGGATGCAGTCCTCAGTCGTGTATCCTGACGAGGGCGCGGCCTACGCATCCATCACAGGCAGTGAAATGCCCTGCGAGGACGGTTCGGCAGGCGGATGGACCTGTCAGGACGTGGACATGATTTCGTTTTTGTCTGTTTCGGATATCGGAGGCGTGCGTGGAACACGTACGAACGACATCTGGGGTTGGACCGATCCGGAGACGGGACGTGAATACGCCCTCGTGGGCCGAACCGATGGTATGGCCTTCGTTGACGTTACCGATCCCACCATGCCGGTCTATCTGGGCAATATGGACCGCACCCCGGGCGCACCACCGTCGGTGTGGCGCGACATGAAGGTGTACAGGGACCACGTGTTCGTCGTCGCTGATGGCGCCGGTGAACACGGCATGCAGGTCTTTGATCTGTCGCGACTGCGAAACGTGGAGAACGCGCCGGTTGAATTCGAGCCGGACGTGCTGTACGACGGAATTGCCAGCTCCCACAATATCGTAATCAATGAGGAAACGGGATTTGCCTACGCCGTGGGTAATCGCATGGGCGGAGAGACATGTGGTGGTGGCCTGCATATGATTGACATCAGTTCACCGAAAGTGCCCGTATTCGCCGGTTGTTTCGCGCATGAAGGCACGGGTCGCAGCGGAACAGGTACGACGCATGATGCCCAGTGCGTCGTGTACCGCGGGCCGGACAGTGACCATGCTGGAAAGGAAATTTGCCTCGGATCGAACGAAACAGCCCTCTCCATCGCGGATGTCACCGACAAGAAAGACCCGACTGTCATCTCAATGGCTACGTATCCCGCGATTGCCTACACCCATCAAGGGTGGCTCACGGAAGATCAACGCTTCTTTTTCATCAATGACGAAGGAGACGAGCCGCAGGGACTTGTGGATGGCACAAGAACACTCATTTTCGACCTCGTGGATCTTGATGACCCGGTTCTCGTGGGTGAGCACATATCTACCGAGAAGAACACGGACCATAATCTGTACGTGCGCGGCAACACGATGTATCAGTCCAACTACCAGTCGGGCCTGCGTATTTTCGATATCACGGACCCGGAAAGTCCCCAGGAAATTGCCTATTTCGATACCGTTCGCAACGACGCCACGGGAGGCGGCTCCTGGAGCAACTATCCGTATTTCGAAAGTGGCACGATTGTCGTGACATCCGGCCGCGAGGGACTGTTCATGCTCAGGAAGAAGGAGGTGGATCTGTAAAAGAGTGTTCAAGAACCAGCGTGCGCCAGGATGCGAGCGCCGGGATGCCAGATCCAAGGCGTCCCGACGCCGAATAGTTGCGCTATTCGAAGGAGGGACAACGCCGGAGATGGCATTCCGCCGCCGCACCAGGGTGTACGATGGTTCTTCAACACGCTTCTCAAGCGTGCAGATTCGGCTCGTTGCTACGGTCAGGAAAATGGCGACCGCTGTGCTCCTGGCCTGCGCGGTTGTTCTGGCTCTGTCAGGGTGTAGCAGGAACAGGGATGCCCTGCAAACAGCGACAGACGGACCCATTTACAGGAACTGGACGGGGGAAGCGACCTACGTGGGCCGTGAGACCTGTGCCCAGTGCCACCAGCCGCAGTATGATTCGTTTGTGCGCTCTCAGATGGGGCGTTCATGGAAACATGCGCAACGCTCCTTGTCCGATGCCGACTGGAATGATCCTCCCGCGCTCCGTGACGAATTCAACGATCTCTATTTTCAGCCTTTTGCTGTCGGGGAGGATCTGTTTGTGCGGGAGTTCCGCCTTGATGGTGCCGATACCACACACATGCGTGTGGAGCAGATCGATTTCATTGTTGGTTCCGGCCACCATACCAATAGCCACATTTACGAAGAAGGCGGATATCTGTACCAGATTCCAGTCACGTGGTACGCGCAGGATGCCAAATGGGGATTGGCGCCAAAATTTCAGAAGCCGGGCAACAACTTCAGATTCAGTCGTGTCATCACGGACGAATGCATGGCGTGTCACAACGCGCCACCGTCGTTTGTCCCAAGCTCTGAAAACCGCTTCAACGACGTTCCGTCAGGTATCGGATGTGAAAATTGCCACGGGCCGGGATCCGTTCACGTGGAGGAAAAAGAGGCCGGAATCATTGTCAATGTGGCCGAGGAAATTGACGCTTCCATTGTAAACCCGGGAAAACTCATTCCGGAACGGCAACTTGATGTATGCAAGCGATGCCATATGCAGGGGGTGGCCGTCTTTGCCGACGGAGAGCAGCCACTGGACTGGCGCCCGGGCAGGACTCTTGCTGCACATGAGCAGGTGTTCTGGCCGCGTCAGCCGGATTCGGTGTCGAATTTCATCATGGCATCGCACCCTGATCGTCTGGCCATGAGCGCTTGTTTCGAATCCACGTGGGAATCGTATCGGAATGCCGGAGGCGCGAAGGCCCTGAATGATTCCGGTGGCGCGTCCAGGCCGCTGACCTGTTTGACGTGTCACGATCCCCACATGCCTATTGAAGAGATGCCTGACGGGCACTACGATGCGATATGCCAGAACTGTCATGAAGGCCCGAAGGCATTGACTGGTCCGTGCACGGAACCTTCAGTCGTCGCGGGAACCAACACAGCGTCCTGTGCATCGTGCCACATGCCGCCATCGGGTACATCGGACATTCCGAATGTGAAGGTGACGGATCACTATATACGCGTCGTGGAACGAGACTCATTGCCTCCGGAGGGTGTCGAGGAGCAGCGTCGTTTTCTCAGGTTGGCGGCTCTGATCGGAAGCAATGCTTCACACCGCCAGGTGGCAGACGGTTTCCTGACGTATTTCGAGCAATTCACCGACAGGCCAGGTATGCTCGATTCAGCTGCCGCTCGTCTGCAAAAAGCACGGCGTGTAGATCAAGACGAGAACTTGACGACATCCTGGATTAGATTGTGGCACCTGAAGCAGGACTATGCGGCTACAGTCCGGTTTGTGACGTCGGATGACTTTTCCGAGCCTCACGACGCATGGACGCTGTATCGGATGGGGCAGGCATTTCGACAGACAGGACGACTGGATGAAGCCGTCGTCTACATGGAGCGGGCCGTGGCATTGGGAGAGGACCATCTTCGGTTTACGGATCAACTTGGCGCGGCGTATGTGGATGCAGGTCGTTACGAAGATGCCGTGCGAGTGCTGACACGTAACGTGGAACGACAGGAACGATTCGTTGAGTCGTGGATCAACCGGGGATTTGCCCGGTTGCTGCTTGGAGATTTTGATGCCGCTGAGGCTGATTTCAAGCAGGCGCTGCGAATGGAACCTGACCAGGAGCAGGCATTGGCAAATCTTGCGTCGCTTTATGCGAACACGAATCGCGGGGATGCGGCCCGCCCGCTTGTGCGTCGACTGCTGAAGCTTTCACCCGGACATCCGGGATACCAACAACTCTGGAATGCCCTTCAATAACCCATGGATCGCAGAACCAAAATCGTGTGCACACTCGGACCGGCGTCAGACTCCGAAGAAACCATCCGTGCACTCATCCGGGCCGGTATGGATGTTGCCCGTCTGAACTTTTCGCACGGCACGCATGATTACCATCGACAGATCATGGAGCGCGTTCGCTCGGCGTCCCGAGCCGAGGGGCGTGATGTTGCCATTCTGCAGGACCTGCAGGGTCCGAAAATCCGTATCGGAGAGGTGGAGGGTGGCGGCATTGATCTTGTAGCCGGTCACTCGATCAGGCTCACGTCCCAAGTGCTGGCTACCAGTACCTGTGACGTTCTCCACGTCAGTTATGATACGCTGGCCGATGACCTGTCCGTGGGTGGCGAGATCCTTATTGACGATGGAAACATCGAGCTGAAGGTGGTCGGTTTTGATGGGAGGGATGTGCGTGCCGAAGTGGTGACGGGTGGACGGCTTTCCTCGCGAAAAGGTGTCAACCTTCCCAATATCCGCACGTCTACACCGGCCCTTACCGATAAGGACCTGGCTGATCTCGAGTTCGGTCTCTCCCAGGGGGTCGATATCATAGCACTTTCATTTGTTCGCGAGGCGTCCGATGTCAAACAGCTGGCCGATCGCGTGCGCTCGCAGGGATCGAACGTTCTCATAATAGCCAAGATTGAAAAGCCGGAGGCCGTAGAGTGTATTGATGAGATCCTCGCGACGGCAGACGGCATCATGGTTGCCCGGGGTGATCTGGGAATTGAGATGCGACTCTCGAAGGTACCGGGCGCGCAGAAATCAATTATAGCAAAATGTCTTGCGGCAGCCAAGCCTGCCATCACGGCCACCCAGATGTTGGAAAGCATGATTGACAACCCGAGACCGACGCGGGCCGAGGTGTCTGACGTTGCAAATGCTGTACTGGATGGATCGGATGCAGTCATGTTGTCAGGAGAAACAGCCATGGGTTCATATCCCGTTCGGGCCGTTGAGGTCATGCGCAACATCATTGTGGAGACCGAGAAGACCTATCTGGCCCTGCACGCACTCGATCCAACCGGCGATACGGTAGACGTTACCGAGGCCGTGTCGCGATCGGCGTACTGGATGGCGGCAAAAGTGGGCGCAAAAGCCATTACGTGTCTGACGGCGTCGGGCGCTACCGCCCGCGCCATCGCGCGGCATCGTCCACACGTTCCGGTCTACGCCTTCACCGACGATCACCGCGTGGTAGGGCAATTAGCGCTCTCCTGGGGAACAAAGGCATTTTTCATTCCTTTCCAGTGCGACACGGATGAGGGGATATCACTCGTCCACGACATGTTGATGGATATGGGTCTCGCACGTGAAGGGGACCGGATAGTTGTAACAGCGGGTATGCCCCTCCCTGCCAAAGACCGAACCAATATGGTTCATATCAGCACCCTGTAGCTTAACGTCCTGCATGCCGCATCGCAATCTGGGCTCCGCTTTCATCTGGTTTTTTCCGGCAGCGTCGCTTCTGTTTGTGACGGGGTGTGGCAGTATGGGCTTCCTCGGCCAACGCTACGACAACTTCACGGCGTACTACAACGGGTTTTACAACGCCGAGCGAGTCTATGCCAAGGGCCGCGATGGATTGAACAGAACGTCCCAGCCTGTGGACAGGACCCGGTTCCAGTCCATATTCGAGCGTCAGACGGGCAACACGAGCAGCCGGGACTTTGAGAGTGCTGTCAAGAAAAGTGCCGATCTGCTCAGGGAGCACCCCGATTCCAAATGGGTCGACGATGCGTTGCTGCTGATAGGAAAATCCTACTACTACCAGGAAAACTTTGTCGGTGCTGAGCAGAAATTCCGTGAGGTGATGCTGGTCTCGGAAGAGGAAGCGGAAGATGCCCGTTTCTGGCTGGCACGTACGCTTATTACATCGGGAGCCCTCGCAGAGGCACGCAACGTACTTACCGAAGGCGTGGCGTCGGAAAACGTGAGTAATCGCTGGAAGGCCATGTTTGAATTGGCTCTCGGAGAGGTTGCGGTCAAGGAGGGTTCCATGGAGGAAGCCGCTGCGTTTCTGGAAGCCGGTCTTCAGAAGGTGCGGGACAAGGAGGTCGGTGCCCGTGCACAATTCCTGTACGGTCAGGTGCTGGAAACGCTGGAGCGCCCCGAAGAGGCGGTCAGGGCCTACGACCGCGTGCTCAAATACCGCTACTCGTTCGAACTGGGATACGCGGCGAAGTACTCGGCGGCCCGCGTGCTGGGTATGCAGGTCAACGCGGAAGAGGGCCTTGAGCGCGTGCGCAGGTTGGAGCGCGATGACAAGAACGTGGATTCAACGGGTGAGCTGCGTCTGCTGCGGGGAAAGATTCTGCAGGAAATGGGAAGAGTGGACGCAGCCTATGATGTCTATGATGCACTTCTGTACGAGCAGAATCCCGGTCAGTCGGTGACGCGTGTACGCAGTCGCGTCTACCTGGCCATGGCCGAATTCCATCGTGAGGTTGAGGGTGATTTCGTAATGGCGTCAGCATACTACGACTCGGCGGCTACGGGACTGACTCCCCGTGCGGGTGCCAGGCCGGGAAATGCGCCCCGGGGGACGTCATCGCTGGCCGGACACAATGAGATACGCGCCCCGGAGGCCCTCGGAGAGATCAATGACATCAAGTCGTCATTCGCGGCTTTTGCGGCAGCATACAACCGGATTGCCGAAATGGATTCGTTGCTCTATCTGGGGTCACTCCCGAAAGAAGAATTCGATGCGCGTGTACTCGCCATGCGCCAGGCCCGTGCCCGCGAGTTGGCTGAACAACAGCGCCGTCGGGAGGCAGAGCGCCGAAACAGCCAATTCCAGCAGCAGAGGGCTGGTCGGGAAGATGTCTTCCGGAACCAGGGTCTTCCGGAGGGCAAAATAGTGCCAGGCATAAACGATGGCGTTGGTAGCAACGCGGCGGGTTTTCTGTATCACCAGGACCCTATCCGTGTCCAGGAAGGAGTGTCTACCTTCCGTAACAAATGGGGAGATCGACCGCTCGTGCCAAACTGGCGCCGCGAAGAAGCTGTCCGTTCGTCCGGTGGGGAGACAGCCGATGCATCGGGGCGCAACGGCGAAAAGGGCGACGGCGTGGATCTCGATGCCCTACTGGAGGCAGTTGCGGATGGGGACGCGGATTTTGGTCTGCCGCAGATAGACCTGAGTGGTATTCCCAGGGACTCGACATCACGTGCCGACGTGCGACGCCGCCGGGCTCTTGCCCGGTATGACGTTGGCAATACGCTGTTTCTGAACATGAACATGCCGGATTCGGCCGCCGCATGGTATCGTCTGGTGGTGGATGAGGATGCAGATCAACCCGTAGCGCGACGCGCCCTGTACGCGCTTGCGGAGGTACAACGCGCTCTGGGTGACGAGGATACAGCCAACCGGTTGTATCGTGAGGTTCTGGATCGCTACCCGAAATCAGAGTTTTCGACGATCGTCACCAGAAATCTAGGTCTTGAGACATTGGAAGTGGCAGCCGATTCGGCCCTTGAAGCTCGAATGGATTACGCTTCCGTACGTCAGCGCATGGATAATTCTGATCGCATTGAGCAGTATGCGTATCATCTCAGGGAATTGCTTGGCGTGGCAGCCAGGTGGCCGGAGCAGGAGGTCGCTGCCCAATCCATGCTGGCTGCGGCGCGTACTCACCTTGAATGGGCTGATTCTGATTCTGCACGCGTCGTCGCGCCACTGCCCATCAACCCTGCAGACAGTACGGTACTGGCTCTATGGCCGGATCGAGTCGTTTCAGAGGACACGACCACAACTGCAGGTTCGCCGGTCAAACGGGACGCGTTGACGCCGGCCACGACCGACTCGCTGGTGGCGGAATCGATGGCACGGGACTCTTTGGCAGCGGACTCTTTGGCAGCGGTCTCTTTGGCAGCGGACTCTTTGGCAGCGGTCTCGCCACCACACGATGCACCGACGATTGATGCCGAACCTGTTCAGGACAGCGTCCGTGTGGGTGATCTGTATTCGTGGGTCAAAGAGCATTTCACGGGTACACCCTATTTCACTGAAGCGGACCGGATGACACGCTTCCTTGATGAGTTCTCGGCACCCCCGGTCAATGAGGACGAGGTGAAACGTCAGCTTTCGGCCAACGATTCGCTGGTGCTCGCCATGTTGCGAGGTGAGAAACCGCTGACAAAAGCCGATTCAACAGTGTCCAGCGAGGAATCGGTCGAGGCTCGCGAGGTTGAGCAGGATGTCCCCGGAATACCGGCTGGCGCCACTCCTGACAGCTCGCAGGCAGTAATCAGGGACGACCTGTGGCCGATTTCCAATGATAATGAATCGGATGTCCAGGGAGAAGGATTCTGGCTGATCGTGGGACCGGATCATTCGGACGAAGATATGGCAAGACAGAACACGTCGTTATTGAAGCGATTGCTTATGGGGGATGCTTCGCGCGTGCGTGTCCTGCACTCGACAGAAACGGAGGACGGTATATTCGTATCTGCCATTGGACCCTTTGCAACCGCATCCGATGCGGTATCGTACCATGCGGACCGCGAGAATATTCTGCGCGACAGAATCAGGCTGTTTCAACTCCTTACGCCCTGAAATTTCGTGGAACCAAGGGTGCAGGCTATGGTAACTGCGCCCCTTGCGTCATCTGAAATCCAACTCCGCACAAGGATCGTTGCATGGCTGAAAACGATCGACCGAATCCCCGAATGGACAAACCCCAGGGCAGAGGTCCGCGCTTGCCTGAAAAGCGTCCCCGGTTTGTACTCTGGATATACCTGGTTGCTTTCATGGCAATCATGGTACATATATTCCTGTTCGTGGGTGGCATGGAGCCCAACGAGGTGGAGTACTCCCAATTCCTGCAGGAAGTCGAAAAGGGATGGGTGGATGAAGTCGTACTGGTGAACAACGTCCGGGTGGAGGGGCTCTACAAGGACCGTGTTATCCGTGAGGGTCTCGTGGAGGTACCCGAGGTTCAGAACAATCTGTTCATGCCCCCCGATGAACTGGCTGCCAACCGGTTTTTTTCGACCAAGCCCGCCGATCATGAATTGATCCAGTTCCTGCTGGATTACAACAGCACGCAACGTACGGAAGGTGCCGATGAGGTTCGCTTCGATGCGCGACAGGAAGAAAACTGGTTTGGTGGCATTCTCACGTGGGTTTTTCCGCTCCTGATCATCATTGGCCTGTGGATTTTCCTGATTCGCCGGATGAATCCTGGCTCACAGGTGCTCAACATCGGAAAAAACAAGGCAGTTTTGTTCGATGCAATGGACGAGCAGAAGCTCTCGTTCAAGGATGTGGCCGGTCTGGAGGAGGCCAAGGAAGAAGTCGTCGAAGTGGTGGATTTCCTCCAGAACCCGAAAAAATTTACCAAGCTTGGTGGGAAACTGCCCAAGGGTGTGTTGCTCGTCGGTCCGCCTGGCACGGGAAAGACCCTGTTGGCCCGAGCCGTTGCAGGTGAGGCGGGGGTGCCCTTCTTCTCGCTTTCGGGATCTGATTTCGTGGAGATGTTTGTTGGCGTTGGAGCGGCCCGCGTTCGGGATCTTTTTCGCCAGGCCAAGGAGAAAGCGCCCTGCATCATTTTCATAGATGAAATCGATGCCGTCGGCCGGTCTCGTGGGCGCGGCATGATGATGGGCGCCAACGATGAGCGAGAAAACACACTCAACCAGTTGTTGGTTGAGATGGATGGATTCAATACGGACTCCGGTGTCATCATCATGGCGGCGACGAACCGTCCGGATGTACTGGACACGGCGCTGTTGCGCCCGGGCCGTTTTGACCGGCAGATACTGGTCGATAAGCCAGACAAGAGCGAGCGTGCCGAGATTTTCAAGGTGCACACCAAGCCGCTGATTGTCGCCGATTCCGTTGATGAGCAGGTGCTTGCAGGTCAGACACCAGGCTTTGCAGGTGCGGAGATCGCGAACGTCTGCAACGAAGCGGCACTGCTGGCGGCCAGGCAGGGGAAGGATGCCATTGAAATGATAGACTTCGAGAAGGCGATTGACCGGGTAATTGCCGGATTGGAGAAAAAGAACAAGATCATTTCTCCTGAGGAGCGAGAGATCGTGGCGTTCCATGAAGCCGGTCACGCGATAGCCGGCTGGTTTCTCGAATACACGGATCCTGTTGTAAAAGTGTCGATTGTACCGCGGGGTCTTGCCGCGCTTGGATACGCACAGTATCTCCCGGAAGAACGATACCTGTATACAAAGGAGGCACTCCTGGATCGCATGGTCATGGCCATGGGTGGGCGCGTAGCGGAGGAAATTGTATTCAAGCGTATTTCCACCGGTGCTCAGAACGATCTGGAGCGCATTACAAAGATGGCATATGCCATGGTCGTCGACTATGGCATGTCTGAAAGAATCGGATACGTGTCATTCAATATGAGTCGGGAGGGCAATGATTCCCCTGTCTTTTCGAAGCCATTTTCGGACGAAACGGCACGGATCATCGATGAAGAGGTCAAGTCCATCATTGACGACGTTCGGGCCGTGGCGCGGGAGCTCCTTGAAGAGCACCGGGAGCAGCTCGACGACATGGCACAGGCCCTGTTGAAGCAGGAGGTCCTTGGCCCGAAGGACCTTGTGGAAATCCTCGGAAAGCGGCCTCATGGTGATTATGTCCACTATGAAGGCAAACCGGAGCCCGACGGAGAGAAGCACCAGGAAGCAGACGGGCACCAGGAAGCAGACGGGCACCAGGAAGCAGACGGGCACCAGGAAGCAGACGGGCACCAGGAAGCAGGCCGCAGTACAGTAGAGGGCGCTGACACTGCAGAAGACCACAAAAACTGATACACTGTTATATAACAGCGAGCCAGTACGGTATCTTATTTTTTCATTCCTTCGTCCATTACTGGCTGTACAAGCACCTTATCAATCTTTCTTCACGAAAGCTGTGGTGCAATAGTACTGATGGTTCTTATATTGACAGACTAAAGCTATTTCGCGCTGCTATTCCGGGCACCTGCCAGGTGCAGCCATTGATGTTAATCAGAACCATGGGTATTCGAAGTGCCTACGATACAGCAGTTGGTCCGTAAGGGCCGCCACGACAAGTACAAGAAGACGAAGTCACCTGCGCTTTCCAAGTGCCCACAGCGCCGTGGTGTCTGCACGCGTGTCTACACGACGACCCCGAAGAAGCCCAACTCGGCGCTTCGGAAGGTATCCAAGGTGCGACTTACGAACGGCATCGAGGTGATCGCCTATATCCCTGGTGAGGGCCACAATCTGCAGGAGCACTCCATTGTGCTGGTGCGTGGTGGTCGTGTCAAGGATCTCCCGGGTGTCAAGTACCACATAGTGCGTGGTGCGCTTGACACGTCAGGTGTCGAGGATCGCCGTCAGAGTCGTTCCAAGTACGGCACGAAGAGGCCGCGTAGTTGATCCGACCTTAAGCTTTACACTGTTTCAAACAGATTATGCGTAGAAAACGAGCAGAAACACGGCAAACGACAGCAGATCCCGTCTATGGGGATGTTCTCGTTTCCCAGTTCGTCAATGCTGTCATGCAGCATGGCAAGAAAAACGTAGCCCGCGGCCTCGTCTACCAGGCATTCGATGTGGTAGAGGAGCGTGCCAGTGAGTCTGGTGTCGATGTATTCCACAAGGCCATCAACAACGTAGCGCCACTTGTTGAGGTACGCAGTCGCCGTGTTGGTGGTGCTACGTACCAGGTGCCCGTGGAAGTACGCCCGGATCGCAGAACGGCTCTTGCCTTCCGCTGGCTCATCCAATATGCACGCGCACGAAATGACAAGAGCATGGCCAATCGCCTTGCTGCAGAAATTCTGGCCGCCGCCAAAGGAGAGGGTGGAGCCATCAAAAAGAAGGACGACACGCACCGAATGGCGGAGTCCAACAAGGCCTTTGCCCACTTCCGATTCTAGCAGAACATGAGCAAGACCAAACTGTTTCCCCTCGAGCGAACCCGCAATATTGGCATCATGGCCCATATCGATGCGGGTAAGACGACCACCACAGAACGGATTCTGTTTTACACGGGCCGTTTGCATCGCATGGGCGAAGTCCATGATGGCGGCGCCACGATGGACTGGATGGAGCAGGAGAAAGAGCGGGGGATCACTATTACATCGGCCGCTACGACCTGTGAATGGCACGACCATCGCATCAATATTATTGACACACCGGGTCACGTTGATTTCACCGTAGAGGTGGAGCGGTCATTGCGCGTTCTTGACGGCGCTGTTGCACTCTTCTGCGCGGTGGGCGGCGTAGAGCCGCAGTCGGAGACGGTATGGCGCCAGGCGGACAAGTATCATGTTCCGCGGATAGCGTTCGTCAACAAGATGGACCGCACGGGTGCCAATTTTGAAGGAGCCGTCCAGGCCATGCGCGACCGGCTGAAGGCCAACCCGGTTCCTGTGCAGGTGCCGATCGGTGAAGGCGAAATGTTCAAGGGGGTCATTGATCTCATACGGAACAAGGCCATCATCTGGCATGATGAGACGCAGGGCTCCACGTTTGACGAAATAGATATTCCGGCAGACCTGGTCAAGGATGCCCGTCACTGGCGAATCAATCTGTTGGAAGCTGTCGCAGAGCACAACGACGAGCTGTTGATCAAGTACCTGGAGGGCGAGGACATCACGGCCGAGGAGTTGAGGGATGTCGTACGCACGGCAGCACTCAGCATGGACATCACGCCGGTTTTTTGTGGTTCCGCTTTCAAGAACAAGGGTGTACAGCGACTGCTGGATGGGATCATCGATTACCTTCCCAGCCCGCTTGATGTGCCTCCGATTTCCGGTATCGATCCAAAAACGGACAAAGAGGTAACGCGCGCGCCCGACCCGAAGGGCCCGTTCAGTGCGATCGCATTCAAGATCATGACAGACCCCTACGTTGGGAAAATCACATTCATCCGCGTCTATTCCGGCAAGCTGGAGAAAGGATCGGCTGTGCTGAATGCGACATCGAGGGAACGTGAGCGCGTTGGACGCCTGCTGTTCATGCACTCGAACCACCGTGAAGATATTGAAGCGGTACAGGCGGGGGATATTGCGGCCGCTGTTGGATTGAAAAATGTCCGAACGGGTGACACGTTGACGGATCCGGATTCCGAGGTCCTTCTGGAGAAAATGGATTTTCCCGAGCCTGTCATCCGGATTGCCATTGAGCCGAAATCGAAGGCAGACAGCGACAAACTGGGCCAAGGCCTGCAGAAGCTTGCCGAAGAAGACCCGACGTTCAAGGTGTCGGTTGACCATGAAACAGGCCAGACAATCATCGCCGGGATGGGCGAGTTGCACCTCGAGATCATTGTGGACCGCCTGAAGAGGGAGTTCAAGGTGGAAGCCAACGTTGGCAAGCCCCAGGTGTCCTATCGCGAGGCCATTACACAGACAGTTGACCACAAGTATACCCACAAGAAGCAGTCCGGGGGACGTGGTCAGTTTGCTGAGGTCTGGATGGAGGTCGGTCCTGCCGACGAAGGAGAAGTAGGACTGGAGTTCATTGACGATATCAAAGGTGGCTCCATTCCGCGGGAATTCATTCCTTCGGTCGGTAAAGGTGTACAGAGCGCCATGTTGCAGGGGCCGCTGGCTGGCTACCCTGTTGAGGGCATCAAGGTGCGCCTCTATGACGGAAAGTTCCACAACGTGGACTCGGATCAGCTTTCGTTCGAGATCGCAGGTCGCATGGGCTTCCGCGAGGCTGCCCGTAAGGCTGGACCCAAGCTGATGGAGCCCATCATGGCAGTCGAAGTCGTCACCCCCGAAGAATACATGGGAGATGTGATCGGTGACCTCAACAGTCGTCGCGGGCGCATTGAGAGCATGGGTCAGAGAAACGACGTACACGTCATCAAGGCGTTTGTACCGCTTTCTTCGATGTTCGGGTACTCGACCGACATGAGATCGATTACGCAGGGCCGGGCCCTGTACAGTATGCAGTTCGACCACTACGAGGAAGTTCCGAAGAGTGTTCGTGACGAAATCATTGCCTCGGCCGCTGGTGCGGTAACGGCAGAATAATCCATAGACAAGCCGAACAAGGACATGGCTAAAGAACAATTTCAGCGCACGAAGC
>PCUY01000026.1:33886-34960 GCA_002787815.1 Bacteroidetes bacterium CG12_big_fil_rev_8_21_14_0_65_60_17
GCGTGTTGAGGGTAACACGCTTCGCAGCTTCGATTCGATCGACAATGCACCCGAGGAGCGCGAGCGTGGTATCACGATTGCGACGGCTCACGTTGAATACGAGACGGACAACCGTCACTATGCGCACGTGGACTGTCCGGGTCACGCCGACTATGTGAAGAACATGGTTACGGGCGCGGCCCAGATGGACGGCGCCATTCTTGTGGTGGCAGCGACCGACGGTCCCATGCCGCAGACGCGCGAGCACATTCTGTTGGCACGCCAGGTGGGTGTGCCCTATGTGGTGGTGTTCATGAACAAGGTGGATCTTGTTGACGATGAGGAGCTTCTTGAGCTCGTCGAGATGGAGGTTCGCGAGCTGCTGGACAGCTATGAGTTTCCGGGCGACGACATTCCGGTGATCCAGGGTTCGGCGCTTGGCGCGCTCAACGGCGAGGCGCAGTGGGAAGACAAGATCATGGAGCTCATGCAGGCCGTGGACGACTACGTTCCGACGCCCGAGCGCGATACGGACAAGCCGTTCCTGATGCCGATCGAGGATGTGTTCTCGATTACGGGTCGTGGTACGGTGGTTACGGGTCGAGTGGAGCGTGGTGTGCTGAAGGTGGGCGACACGATTGACATCATCGGCATGCAGGAGGAGAAGCAGACGACGACCGTAACGGGGATAGAGATGTTCCGCAAGCTGCTCGACCAGGCACAGGCCGGAGACAATGCGGGTGTGCTGCTTCGTGGAACGAAGAAGGACGACGTGGAGCGCGGCATGGTGCTGGTCAAGCCGGGCAGCGTGACGCCGCACAAGGAGTTCGAGTGTGAGGTGTACGTGCTGTCGAAGGAGGAGGGTGGCCGTCACACGCCGTTTTTCAAGGGCTACCGTCCCCAATTCTACTTCCGTACGACGGATGTGACGGGAGATATTGAGCTTCCCGAGGGCGTGGAGATGGTCATGCCTGGTGACAACACCCAGTTCAAGGTAAAGCTGATTGTGCCTGTAGCCATGGAGCAGGGCCTTCGTTTTGCCATTCGTGAAGGCGGTCGCACGGTGGGTGCCGGTGTCGTCTCCAAAATTCTTGA
>PCUY01000026.1:35006-60708 GCA_002787815.1 Bacteroidetes bacterium CG12_big_fil_rev_8_21_14_0_65_60_17
GTCCTGCCGCCCGTGCAACAGGAAATTTTTCAGGTAAGGCACAATGAACGTAGCTGGATATCTGCAGGAAGTGGCCAAGGAAATGCGCAAGGTCACCTGGCCTACTCAGAAGGAGTTGATCAGCAACACCGTCGTCACTATTGTGGCTACGCTCGTCATTTCTCTCTTCATCTTCGGTGCGGACCGCGTAATCAGCACCGTTCTCGAAGTCATCTACGGCTGATCATGGCGGACACTATTGGCAAGTGGTACGTACTCAGGACCTTTTCCGGCCACGAGAAGAAGGTCAAGGAGAGCATTGAGTCTGAACTGAAACTGCAGGGTCTCGAAGACCGGCTGCCCGAAATCATGATACCGACTGAGACGGTGTTCGAGATGAGGGCTGGCAAGAAGCGGACCCGGGAAAAGAATTTCTTTCCCGGATATATCCTGATCAACGCGGTGCTCGACAAGGAACTCATGCATGTTCTGACGGGCATTCAGTCCGTTGTGGGCTTCCTGACAACAGGTGACGAGCCGTCGCCGTTGCGGCCTGAGGAAGTAGCCCGCATCATGGGCAAAATGGATGAAGCGAGGGAACTCGGGGAACAGCCGGAAATTCCGTTTCAGCAGGGCGATGCCGTGAAGGTCGTCGATGGGCCGTTCAACAACTTCAATGGGTTGGTTGACGAAGTATTCCCCGAAAAGGCGAAGGTCAGGGTCATGGTGTCCATTTTCGGTCGGAAGACGCCGCTCGAGCTGGATTATCTCCAGGTGGAACACGAAGAGTGAATTGACCATCGCTTCACAATGCGATGGAACAGGCACGTTATCGGGTCGTTACTGACCGGCTAGCGCTTTCAAGCACACAAATCCAAATCTGCGGGAGCCGACACGTCGGCGCTTGTACCGCGCACCGTTATGGCAAAGAAAATAGACGGTTACATCAAGTTGCAGATCAAGGCGGGACAGGCTTCTCCTGCGCCACCCATTGGTCCGGCACTTGGTCAGAAAGGGGTCAACATCATGGAGTTCTGCAAGGCGTTCAATGCCGCGACGCAGGACAAGATGGGGTTGATCCTTCCAGTGGTAATTACCGTGTTTGCGGACAAGTCCTTTACATTCATTGTGAAGAGTCCACCCGCTGCCGTGCTGCTCAAGAACGCTGCCAAAATAAAGAGTGGTGCCGCCGACCCCTTGCGGGAAACGGTTGCCACGGTGTCGTGGGACCAGTGCCGCGAAATTGCCGAACAGAAAATGAATGACCTGAACGCCTTCGATCTGGACCAGGCAGCCCGCATGATTGCAGGCACCGCCCGTTCCATGGGCATCAAGGTCAAGGGTGCCCCGGCAGCCTGATTGTAATCCAACAGGCACGCTGGCGTGCCTGTAGCCAATTCACACCGCGGGAGCCGGACCTGTTGAACGGCGCTTGTACCGCACAGACAGCCCCATCATGGCCAAAAGAGGAAAACGTTATCGTGCACTCCACAAGTTGATTGGAGAGAACGAGCAACCTGTTGATATGCAGCGTGCGGTCGAACTGCTCAAGCAGACGGCATCGGCCAAATTCGATGAGTCCATTGACATGGACATCCGGCTCGGGGTCGATCCCCGACATGCCGACCAGATGGTTCGCGGTACGGTAGCACTGCCGCATGGTACCGGCAAGGATGTGCGCGTGCTGGTGTTGGCCAGCGAAGGAAAGCAACAGGAGGCGAAAGATGCCGGTGCGGACTTTGTGGGCTTGGAAGACGTGGCTGAGAAAATCCAGAAGCAGGGTTGGACCGATTTCGATGTCATGATTGCTACGCCCGACGTCATGGCCATCGTTGGCCGCCTTGGTCGTGTACTCGGCCCCCGGGGTCTGATGCCGAATCCGAAGAGCGGAACGGTAACCATGGACATTGCTTCGGCCGTCAAGGACGTCAAGGCGGGTAAGATCGACTTCCGTGTGGACAAGGCAGGCATTCTGCACGTGGCCATCGGAAAAGCGTCATTCAGTGCGGAGCAGATCAAGGACAATGCCGAGGCATTCCTGAAAGAGGTTCTGCGACTGCGACCGGCATCGGCCAAGGGAGTCTATGTCCGCTCCGTAACTCTTTCCACGACGATGGGACCGGGCATCAGCCTCGATCGCAATCTCGTGACCGGGGCGCTCCGCTAATACGCCCGCACCCAAACCTGAACAGCGTACAATATCATGTCGATGACGAAAGAACAGAAGGTCGAGGCTGTAGGGCAGCTGGCTGACAGACTGCAGCAGAACACGACCATCTATCTTACAAACTATTCGGGCCTGACTGTGGAGCAGGCCACGGAGCTGCGTAACCGGTTCCGCGAGGCGGGCGTTGAGTACCGTGTCGTGAAAAACACCATGTTACGCCTGGCCATGGAGCAGGTCGGCGGATACGATCCGCTCTACGACGCGCTTCACGGTCCGACGGCTGTGGCATTTTCCGAGGAAGCATCGGCTCCTGCCCGCGTCATGAAGAAATTCATGGACGAAGCGAAGCTGGAGATTCCGTCGCTCAAGGCGGCCAGCATTGAGGGCGCAGTCTACGAGGCCGATGCTCTCGAAGTGCTCACCAAGCTCAAGTCCAAGGCCGAACTCATCGGCGACATCATTGGTCTGCTGCAGGCTCCGATCACGAATGTGGTGGGTGGCCTCCAGGCCCAGGGATCCAATCTTCTTGGATCCATCAAGGCAATCGCGGAAAAAGCGGAAGCCTGAATTATCACAAACAACCCTTAAACACGCAGTCGAGCCCTTCGGGCTGAGAAAACTGCAGGAACCAGGTAAATACAATGGCAGATATTGCAAAGTTGGCTGAAGAGCTCGTAGGGCTCACCATCAAGGAAGCAAACGACCTCGCTCAGCTTCTCGAAGACGAGTACGGCATCAAGCCGGCCGCTGCAGCTGTGGCTGTAGCCGGACCCGGTGGTGGTGGCGCTGCAGAGGCCGCAGAAGAGAAGACGGAATTTGACGTCATTCTCAAGGCAGCCGGTGACAAGAAGATCAACGTCATCAAGGAAGTCCGTGCCATCACAGGTCTCGGGCTGAAGGAGGCCAAGGAAATGGTCGACAGTGCGCCATCGACCGTAAAGGAAGCGGCTGCGAAGGAAGAGGCCGAGTCCATCAAAGCCAAGCTCGAAGAAGCCGGTGCGGAAGTAGAACTCGCCTGAGGGTGTCTGCCTCTGTCAAACCAGCCGAAACGTCACACGGCCTGCCTCATGAAGGTGGCTGTGGACCGTTGGCCGACCCCGGATTTCCGGGGTCGGCTTTCGGCGCTTCATGCGCCGTATAGTAATTTCATTCACGGTAATCACCTCGACCATGCCCAACGTCAAAGGTCACGCCGAGCGTAAGAGCTTCGCACGCATCAAAACTGTCCACGACTATCCTGATTTTCTGGACATCCAGCTCCAGGCATTCCGGGACTTCGTCCAGGACGACACGGCTCCTGAGGAGCGCGAGGCCAAGGGCCTCCAGGCGGTGTTCAATGAGCACTTTCCCATCCAGGACAGCCGCGAACGATACACGCTGGAGTTCATCCACTTCGCGCTCGACGCGCCAAAGCACTCCATAGAAGAGTGCATTGCGCAGGGGTTGTCTTTCTCGGTACCACTGAAAGCCAAGCTCCGCCTGTCTTCAAAGGAAGACGAGGATGAGGATGAGGCAGAAGAGGCCATTGAGCAGGAAGTATACCTGGGAAACCTGCCCTTCATGACTGAGCGTGGTACGTTCGTCATCAATGGGGCTGAGCGTGTTGTCGTATCCCAGCTTCACCGCAGTCCGGGTGTGTTCTTCGGGCACAGCGTACATCCGAACGGGACCGAACTCTATTCGGTCCGGGTCATCCCGTTCCGCGGCTCATGGATTGAGTTTTCAACCGATGTAGGCAACATGATGTGGGCCTATATCGACCGCAAGAAAAAGCTCCCCGTGACGACGCTGTTGCGTGCGCTGGGATTTTCGGACAACGAGCAGATTGTACAGTTGTTTGATCTTGCCGACTCGGTCACCGTGAAGACCAAGAAAGCCTACTCCAAGGTGGTCGGTCGCAAGCTGGCGGCAACCGTGTCGATTGAGCGGATAACCGAGGTCGTGGATGAGGATACCGGTGAGGTCATTGAGGATCGCGTTGAGCGGGAAGTCATCCTGCCCGCGCAGCATGAACTGGAGGAGGCCGATTACGACAAGCTCAAGGAAGCCGGTGTTACACTGATTCACGTTGTGCGTGAGGTGGACGAGGAAAAGGCGGATGACGCGGTCGATTACACGACGCTTCTGAATACGCTCAAGCGGGATCCCACCCACTCCGAAAAGGAAGCACTTGAGTACCTGTACCTGCAGCTCCGCGGTACCGAGGCTCCGGATGAGGAAACAGCGCGTGGTGTGCTTGAGCGTCTGTTCTTCTCTGAAAAACGGTATGACCTGGGTGAGGTCGGCCGCTATCGCATCAACTCGCGCCTTCGGATCAATGAGGACCAGGACAAGCTCACGCTTACGCGTGAAGACATGGTTGCCATCATCAATGAGCTGATCTTGCTCCAGAATGGGAAAAGCACGCTCGACGATATTGACCACCTCGGGAATCGTCGTGTGCGTTCGGTAGGCGAGCAGTTGGCATCACAGTTTTCCCTGGGTCTTGCCCGCATGGCAAGAACCATCAAGGAGCGCATGAACCTGCGGGACGCCGAGAAATTCACGCCACAGGACCTGGTGAATGCCCGGACCGTCTCGAGCGTGATCAACACGTTCTTCGGTACGAACCAGTTGTCGCAGTTCATGGACCAGACCAACCCGCTGGCTGAACTGACGCACAAGCGACGCCTGTCCGCGCTCGGTCCGGGCGGACTCACCCGTGAGCGTGCCGGATTTGAGGTGCGCGACGTGCACTACACGCATTATGGTCGGCTTTGCCCCATTGAAACGCCGGAAGGACCAAACATCGGTTTGATTTCCTCGCTGTGCGTCCATGCCCGCATCAACGATTACGGGTTCATTGAAACGCCGTACCGCATTGTCAAAAAGGGCAAGGTTACGAACGAGGTGAAGTTCCTGTCGGCGGAGGAGGAAGACTCGGCCGTCATAGCGCAGGCCAATGCGCCCATTGATGGCAAAGGAAATTTTATAAACAAGCTGGTCAAGTGTCGTCATCGCGGCGATTTTCCGATCATGGATCCGGAGGACATCATGTTCATGGATGTCTCACCCAACCAGATCGTATCGCCCGCGGCATCACTTATTCCCTTCCTGGAGCACGACGACGCCAACCGCGCCCTGATGGGCTCGAACATGCAGCGCCAGGCAGTGCCCCTGCTCCGGTCGGAAGCACCGATCGTCGGCACCGGTCTTGAAAGCCGTGTGGCCAAGGATTCGCGTGCGGTCGTGGTGGCCGAGGAAGATGGTGTAGTCGAGTATGTCGATGCCCGCAGGATTGTAGTGCGCTACGACCAGTCCGAGGACGAAGCATTGCTGTCCTTTGACGAGCCCGTAAAGACATACGATCTGACCAAATTCCGTCGTACCAACCAGGACTCGACTGTCAACCAGTCTCCGATTGTGAAAGAGGGTGACCGCTTAACGAAAGGACAGGTGCTGACCGACGGGTTTTCGACCGACAAGGGTGACCTGGCTCTGGGTAAGAACGTGCTCGTTGCGTTCATGCCCTGGCGCGGTTACAACTTCGAGGATGCCATTGCCATTTCGGAGCGCCTCGTGTCGGATGACGTCTACACGTCGGTTCACATCGAAGAGTTCGAGCTGCAGGTCCGTGACACGAAACGTGGAGAGGAAGAACTCACGCGTGAAATTCCGAACGTGTCGGAAGAAGCAACGAAGGACCTCGACGAGCGTGGTATTGTCCGCGTCGGCGCCGAAGTCAAACCGGGTGACATCATTGTCGGCAAGATTACACCCAAGGGTGAAACCGACCCCACGCCTGAAGAAAAATTGTTGCGTGCCATTTTCGGTGACAAGGCTGGTGACGTGAAAGACGCGTCACTCAAGGCCAAGCCGGGAATGAAGGGTGTTGTCATTGACACCAAACTCTTCAGCCGCCGCAAGCTGGATCCGGCGTCCAAGAAGGAGGAGCAGAAACAGATTACCGCGATAGACAAGCAGCTGGACAAGGATCTGGCTGAACTCGATGCCCGGTTCTGGGAGAAATTTTTTGCGCTCCTGGAAGGCAGGAAAGCGGCTGACTTCATTGACCGTAACGGCAATGTTGTCGTCTCGGAAGGTGCCAAGATCACCAAGACGGCGCTCAAGGATACACCTGCCCTCCAGTTGGATCCCCGCGTGCCCTTCACGGCAGACGAAGACCTCAATGCGAATGTCAAAACACTGATTCGCAACTACGAGAAGCGTCACCGTCTCATTCACGGCATTGCCAAGCGTGACAAACACCACCTCCAGATGGGAGATGAGTTGCCGCCAGGTATTGTGCAGCTTGCCAAGGTATACGTCGCCAAGAAGCGTAAAATCCAGATCGGTGACAAGATGGCCGGTCGTCACGGTAACAAGGGTGTCATTGCCAAGGTGGTGCCGGTGGAGGACATGCCATTCCTTGAAGATGGAACGCCGGTTGACATCGTGCTCAACCCGCTTGGCGTACCCTCGCGTATGAACCTGGGTCAGATCTACGAGACACTGCTTGGGTGGGCCGGCAAGAAGCTCGGTACCAACTTCGCCACACCCATTTTTGACGGTGCGACGGTGGCAGATGTCGAGGAGACCATGAAGAAAGCGGGTCTACCGGTCGATGGTCGTGCGCAGCTCATTGACGGGCGAACGGGCAAGCCGTTCGATCAGAAAACCACGGTCGGCTACATCTACATGCTGAAGCTTGGTCACCTGGTCGAAGACAAGATCCATGCCCGCTCCATTGGACCATACAGCCTGATTACGCAGCAGCCACTGGGCGGCAAGGCTCAGTTCGGTGGGCAGCGTCTCGGAGAAATGGAGGTCTGGGCCATGTATGCCTACGGAGCCAGCCACGTTCTTCAGGAGATGCTCACCTACAAATCGGACGATGTACAGGGCCGTTCCAAAGCCTACGAGTGCATTGTCAAGGGAGAGAACATGCCGGAAGCCGGTACGCCGGAAAGCTTCAACGTGCTTGTTCGCGAATTGCAGGGCCTCGGTCTCGAGGTCAGTCTCGACTGACCCCGGCCGACCCCAATTTTTCAGCAGGACTTTTCACAGCCGCTACCCGATATGCCGTACGGAAAACCACAAAAGATCAAGAAGAACTTCAGCAGCATCACCGTCAGTCTGGCCTCCCCGGAGGCCATCCTGGAGCGCTCGTATGGTGAGGTCCTGAAGCCGGAGACCATCAACTACAGGT
Organism: Bacteroidetes bacterium CG12_big_fil_rev_8_21_14_0_65_60_17; assembly: GCA_002787815.1. GTDB lineage: Bacteria > Bacteroidota > Rhodothermia > Rhodothermales > UBA10348 > 1-14-0-65-60-17. The sequence goes on from PCUY01000026.1 coordinate 42,341, forward strand.
CGTTCAAACCTGAGAAGGAAGGGCTCTTCTGTGAGAAAATATTTGGTCCGGTCAAAGACTGGGAATGTCATTGCGGCAAGTACAAGCGTATTCGCTACAAGGGCATCATCTGTGACCGCTGTGGTGTCGAAGTGACGCAGAAGTCAGTGCGTCGCGAGCGCATGGGGCACATCACGCTCAGCGTGCCTGTCGTGCATATCTGGTACTTCAAGACGCTCCCGAACAAGATCGGGCACCTGCTTGGCATCCGGTCAAAGGATCTCGAGCGCATCATCTACTACGAAAACTACGTGGTGGTACAGCCAGGCTGTGCGGCCGGACTGGGTGTCGAAGAAAAGCAGCTTCTGACAGAGGACGAGTATTACAACATTCTCTACCAGATCCGGGAAGACAACAACCGCCTGGAGCAGGACGATCCAGACAAGTTCATTGCCATGATTGGTGGTGAAGCCGTTGAAACGCTACTCTCCCGCACGGACCTGATTCGCCAGGCACAGGAGCTCCGATTCCAGATCAAGACCGAGACGAGCCAGCAGCGCAAAAGCGAAGCGCTCAAGCGTCTTGCCATTGTGGAAGCATTCCGCGAGGCCAACAAACGGACCGAAAACCGGCCCGAGTGGATGGTCATGCGCGTTATTCCCGTCATTCCGCCCGAGCTGCGCCCGCTCGTACCGCTCGAAGGGGGACGCTTTGCCACGTCGGATCTGAATGACCTGTACCGTCGCGTCATTATCCGGAACAACCGACTCAAGCGGCTCATCGACATCAAGGCGCCGGAGGTCATCCTGCGTAACGAGAAGCGCATGCTCCAGGAAGCGGTCGACTCTCTGTTCGACAACTCGCGAAAGGCGAACGCCGTGCGTTCCGACTCGAACCGCGCGCTCAAGTCGCTCTCTGACATGCTCAAGGGCAAGCAGGGGCGTTTCCGTCAGAACCTGCTTGGAAAGCGTGTCGACTATTCGGGCCGATCGGTCATCATTGTCGGGCCGGAGCTCAAGCTCCACCAGTGCGGCCTCCCCAAGGAAATGGCCGTTGAGCTGTTCAAGCCGTTCATTATCCGCAAGCTTATTGAGCGCGGTATCGTGAAAACGGTCAAGAGTGCAAAGAAGGTCGTGGACCGGCGCACGAGCGATGTGTGGGACATTCTGGAGAAGGTCATCCAGGGGCGTCCCGTGCTGCTCAACCGTGCTCCTACATTGCACCGTCTCGGTATCCAGGCATTTCAGCCTACACTCATTGAAGGAAAAGCCATCCGGTTGCATCCCCTCGTATGTACGGCGTTCAACGCCGACTTCGACGGTGACCAGATGGCCGTCCACGTACCGCTGTCGCACGATGCGGCGCTCGAGGCCATGCTGCTCATGCTCTCGAGCCACAACATCCTGAGCCCGGCGCACGGCGGACCCATTGCCGTACCGACGCAGGACATGGTCCTGGGTCTCTACTACATGACCAAGTCGCGTGCCGGCATGCGTGGAGAGGGCATGCGCTTTGGTAGCATGTCGGAAGCGCGCGTCGCATTCGACCAGGGCAAGGCGGAGCTGCATGCACGCGTGACGTTGCGGCGTGACGGTGGCGAGCTCATGGAAACGACGATGGGGCGCATACTCTTCAACGAGGTCGTTCCCGAGGGTGTCGGGTACATCAACGAGGTTTTGACCAAGAAAAACCTTCGTGGCATCATTGCCAGGGTTCTGAAGGCGACGGGTTTCCCCCAGACGGCCAAGTTCCTGGACGATATCAAGATGCTTGGTTTTGAGAATGCGACCACGGCCGGTCTGACATTCTCCATCGCTGACATCGTCATTCCCGATGCCAAGGAGAAGCTCATTGAAAGCGCCCAGGTTGAAGTCGAGAAGGCTCGCAACAACTACGGGATGGGCTTCATTACTGAAAACGAGCGCTACAACCAAGTCATTGACATCTGGACGCATACGAACAACCAGGTCTCGGAAGTTCTGTTCGATACACTCAAAAACGATCGGGAAGGATTCAACGCCATCTACATGATGGCCGACTCGGGTGCCCGTGGCTCGAAGGAGCAGATCCGGCAGCTGGGTGGCATGCGTGGCCTGATGGCCAAGCCGCAGAAGAGTCTGGTCGGCAGTGCGGGCGAAATCATAGAAAACCCTATTATTTCCAACTTCAAGGAAGGATTGTCGGTCCTTGAGTACTTCATTTCGACGCACGGTGCCCGTAAGGGTCTCGCCGACACGGCCCTGAAGACGGCCGACGCGGGCTATCTCACGCGCCGTCTGGTTGACGTGTCACAGGACGTGACCGTGACGGAGCACGACTGTGGAACGCTTCGTGGTATCCGCATATCGGCTCTCAAGGACAACGAAGACGTGGTCGAACCCCTCGCCGACCGGATCCTGGGCCGCGTGTCGGTACACGATGTATCGGATCCGCTGACCGGCGATCTGCTCATGGCATCGAATGAACTCATTGACGAGGAGAAGGCGCGTGCCATCTCGGAAACGTCGATTGAGGAAGTCGAAATCCGCTCCGTGCTGACGTGTGAGTCCCGTCGGGGTGTGTGTACGCTCTGCTACGGCCGCAACCTCGGTACGAACCGCATGGTCGAGACTGGTGAGTCCGTTGGAGTCGTTGCTGCGCAGTCCATTGGTGAGCCGGGCACGCAGCTTACGCTGCGAACATTCCATATCGGTGGTGCTGCCAGCCGTATTTCTGCAGAGAGTACGGTCAAGACGAAGTTTGCCGGAAAGGTGGTCTACGAAAACCTTCGGAAGGTCGAGTACGACTCGGGCGAAGAAGTCAAGGATGTCGTGCTTTCACGCCAGGGCGAAATCCGGATTGTCGATCCCGAAGATGGTGACCGCCAGCTGATTTCCTACCTGATTCCGTACGGCGCCGAAGTACTGGTCAACGAAGGCGATATCGTTGAGAAGTCGCAGGTCCTGGCCAGCTGGGATCCCTACAACGCCGTCATTATTTCGGAAATGGCGGGTACAGTCGGATTCCAGGACATCATGGAGGGCACGACCTTCCGTGAGGAATCGGATGACCAGACTGGATACAAGGAAAAAGTCATCATCGATACGCGTGAGCGTTCTCTCACGCCAGCCATTCTGGTTACCGGTACGGACGGCTCGACGCGGGAGTACCCGCTTCCCGTACGGGCCCGTATCCAGGTGGGTGCGAAGGAAAAAGTGGTCGCAGGCCGTGTGCTCGTGAAAATTCCCCGTCAGTCGGCCAAGACAAGCGATATTACGGGTGGTCTGCCGCGCATTACAGAGCTGTTCGAAGCGCGCACCCCGTCCGACCCGGCTGCCGTATCGGAAATTGACGGCGTAATATCCTTCGGAGGCCGTAAGCGCGGCGCCCAGGAAGTGATTGTCACGAACCGCGACGGCACCGAATCAAAGACGTACCTCGTATCGCTGACGAAACATATCCTGGTGCACGAGAACGACGTGGTCCGCGCCGGCGATCCGCTGTCCGACGGCCAGGTGGCTCCGCACGATATCCTGGCCATCCTCGGCCCGCGTGCCGTGCAGGAGTATCTGGTGAACGAGATCCAGGAAGTGTACCGTCTGCAGGGTGTGACGCTGAACGACAAGCACATCGAATGCATTGTCCGGCAGATGATGCATAAGGTCCGCGTCACCGACCCAGGTGACACGAACCTGCTTGAGGACAACCTCGTCGACCGGTTTGTGCTCGAGGCCATGAACGATGAGATGTACGACAAATTTGTCGTCACCGATCCGGCTGAATCCGACCTCGAAATTGGCCAGATCGTGGATCGCCGTCGCCTGCGTGAAGTCAATTCACAGATGAAGAGGCAGGACAAGCCTCCGGTCGTCGTGCGCGACACGCAGCCAGCCGTGGCGCAGCCCGTTCTTCTTGGTATTACCCAGGCCTCGCTCTCGACCGATTCGTTCATTTCGGCTGCCTCGTTCCAGGAGACGACCAAGGTGCTCACCGAAGCTTCGATTGCGGCGAAAATGGATCCGCTGCACGGTCTGAAGGAGAACGTCATTGTGGGACACCTCATTCCGTCGGGTACCGGCCAGCGTCGCTTCGAGAACCTGATTGTCGGCTCGCGAAAGGAGCTTGCCGAACTGGAAGCGGCGGTGAGTGGCGCATCGGAATCCTCGCCCGATGATGGTGACGGCGGCCTGATGGTTCCGTAATACCATGCTCAGGGAACTCTATGCCGCTACCGGACCCATTGGCACGCTGATCATAGCGACGCTCGGATTCATTTCGGCGGTCGGTTGGCTCATGGCCGTAGCGGGAATTTCGCTGCGGCCATGGCCCCGGCTCCTGAAGGCTGTTGTCGTGCTGTGCATCTCCCTGCTACCTCCGTTGTCCCTGTTCGTGCTGGCGCATATCCACTTGGCCGATCGGAAGGAATAGGTGTGCAAACCATTCGGTGTCACACGTCGTCCAAGGGCCATGACACCGGTTGACGAGCAGTTGATTTCCCGTGCGCAGTCCGGCGATGCGGAGGCGTTCAGTGCGTTGCTGTCGCATTCCGACGCTCGCGTCGTTCAGATTGTCCATGGCATTACGGGCAACATGCCCGATGCGCTCGATGTGTTCCAGACGGCGGTCCTGAAAGCGTGGCGCGGCATGCACGCGTTTCGTGCGGACAGTTCGTTCGATACATGGCTCACACGCATTGCCATCAATGAGGCACTCAGCCACCGGAAGAAGGCTACGCGACTACGGGCCGTGCCTCTCGACGAAGAACACATCGGGGAACTCGAATCATCAAACGATGCGCCCGATTCCGGTCTGCTCCGCGAAGACTCCCGGCGCCATCTGGAAGCGGCCATGGCCGCCCTCTCCGACCGCGAGCGTACCGTGTTCACACTGAAGCACGTTCACGAATATAAAATCCGTGAGATCGCTCACATGCTCGACTGCGCAGAAGGAACGGTCAAGAATTATCTCTTTCGTGCCGTCCACAAACTACGTAACGCATTATCATGAACTGCACACACGACCAGGAAGCACTCATACTGTATTACTACGACGAGCTGACAGCTCCCGAGGCGGAGGTGCTGCGCGCGCGCTTGGCGCAGTGCCCGGCGTGTCAGCACGCCTGGCAGAAGCTGCAGGCGGACATGCAGGTTATGGATGGCCTCGTGAAACCTCCACCTGTCAATGCGTCCGACCTGCAGCGCGTTCGCGCCGTTCCTGTTGCCCCGCGTCAGGGTCCGGCCCGCGTACAGGTTCTGCGCTGGGTGGCATCGGTTGCAGCGGCGCTTCTGATCTTCGTCACGGGTTGGTATCTGGGCGCGGTCGACAACGATGACAAGTGGGCAGACTCGGTTCGCTTCGATTCGGATACGCAACTGGTCCGTATCGAGTACGAAGACGACGAGTCATCCCCGCTGACCGGATCCATACACGACGCACCCATGCAGAGGGAGCTGGGGGTGATTCTTGCCTCTGACATCGATCCATTGAACCGGATGCGTGCAGCCCGTGCCTTGGCGCATGCCCGGATAGCACCCAATGTGCGGGTTTCCAGTGTCCTGGAGGGCGTGCTTGCCTCCGATGAGAATCCTGTGGTCCGTCTGCAGGCCGTGCGGGCACTAAATCGTCTGTATTCAGATCGCTCCATTCCGGAATCACTTCGGAGTGTGCTGCTCGACCGTGTTGAAACAGACGCGAATACGGCCGTCCGGATGAAAGCCATGGAACTGCTGGTGGCTTCGGAGCAGGTATCCATGGATACACGGGATTTCATGGAGCGGGTAGGCTCCGACAGCCGGGAGAACCCGTACATCCGTTTCATGGCACACAGTTCGCTTGAACGCTTGACCGGGGAGTGATAAATTCGTGCATGAAACAGGGTACCGAGCCGGAGCTTCGCCGGCATATACTTGATACAGCACGTCGCCTCCTCACCTCTGACGGGTATGCCGCGCTTTCCATGCGGCGTATTGCCAGGGAAATCGGCTACTCGGCAACGAGTATCTATCTGCACTACGACGACAAGGACCAGCTGGTCCATGCCCTGATAGATGAGGGCGTGGAGCTTCTGTACACACGATTGTCCGTCGTACCTGCCGAGGTGTCCCCGCCCGATCGTCTTACCCGGCTGTGCAGGGCGTACATCGATTTCGGACGTGAGATGCCGGAGTATTACGAGATCATGTACTGGCTGCATACCGAATACATTGAGCGTTATCCGGCGGAGAAGTATCGCAAGGCAAGGCAGAACCTTAACTTTTTTGCAGATGTGCTCGAGGAAGGGGCTACACGTGGCCTGTTCGACGAGACGGAGCCCCTGCTGGGCGCTACGGCCATCTGGTCGCAGATGCACGGCGTGGTGAGTCTTATCAACTCACAGCGTGTCGACCGGAAATTGAATCCAGACACCCTGGTCCTGGATGTCATACGCCGCATAGTGCGGGGGTGTCTCCGCGATCGGGGCGGAGCAACCCCCACCAGCTCCGAAAATGAAAAGCAGAAAGAAAAGCGCAACGGGGGACAATGATCCCTGAATAGAAACCCGCGGAGTGTTATTTTAGTATGAACGAGTGCTACTGAAGTAAAACCTGATTATTCGATGGCTACCAAGACAATGAACGACAGCTGGACACGGGTTGTCAGCCAGATTGAGACCATCTGGAGTGAAGAGGAGTTCGGCGAGAAGGAGATGAAGAAGGCGCGGGGCAATCTCACGAAAATGGTCAATCTGATTCACGAAAAGACGGGAGAGCCCAAGCCGGATATCATGCAGAAAATAGCAGCATTCCTGTGATTTTCGACTGATTTCCAAGCCATGGATCCCCCGGTCTCTGAAAGAGTCTGAAATGGTCCCGACGGCATCTGCGGTCGGGACTTTTTCGTGTTTACCCCAAATCAAATGGCATCACGTTCGGTATTGACCAATAATAACGAGGCAGCCCTGACAGACATGCTTCGTACATGGCGGGAACGTCTCGCCGTCATACATGAGGGCGGTGGCAAGAAACGACAGGAGCGGGAGCATGATCGGGGAAAAATGCTGGCCAGGGAACGGATTGCTGCCCTCGTGGACGACCCCGAAGAATTTCAGGAAATCGGTGCGTTTGCGGGATATGAGTTGTATCCGGACGATGGTGGTTGTCCCGCCGGCGGGACCATTACAGGCACCGGATATGTGGAGGGCAGGCTGTGCATGATCGTGGCCAATGACGCCACGGTCAAAGCCGGCGCCTGGTTTCCGATTTCCGCCCGCAAGAACCTGCGCGCACAGGAAATTGCGCTGGAGAACCACCTTCCCATTATATACTTGGTCGACTCGGCAGGTGTGTACCTGCCCATGCAGGATGAAATTTTTCCTGACAAGGATCATTTCGGTCGCATTTTCCGCAATAACGCCCGCTTGTCTGCGCTTGGCATTCCCCAGATAGCGGCGATCATGGGTAGCTGTGTAGCCGGTGGTGCGTATTTGCCCATCATGAGCGATGAAGCGTTGATCGTCGATGGCACAGGCTCCGTATTTCTGGCTGGCCCGTTCCTGGTAAAGGCGGCTATTGGAGAAGAGGTGGATTCAGAAACGTTGGGCGGTGCGCGCACACACAGTGAGATTTCGGGCGTGACCGATTACAGCGTTCCAGACGACGCCACGTGCCTCTCGACCATCCGCTCGCTGGTCTCGCGCATGGGTAGCTGGCCCACGGCCGGTTTTGATCGGACGGCCCCTGCCGGGCCCCGTCGTGCGGTGAAGGACCTCTACAGCCTTTTTCCTGCCTCGGCGGCGGTTCCATACGATATGCACGACATTCTGTCCTGCATCATTGACAAGGGATCCTGGACGGAGTACAAGGAGGGTTACGGCCGGACACTGATTACGGGATATGCACGCATTGACGGATGGAGTGTGGGCATCGTGGCCAATCAGCGGAAAATGGTCAAGGCGCGCAGCGGCGTCAAGGCCAAGACCGATGAGTTGCAGGCGGGTGGCGTTATTTACTCCGATTCGGCTGACAAGGCGGCGCGCTTCATCATGAACTGTAATCAGAAGCGCATTCCGCTCGTTTTCCTTCAGGACGTTACCGGATTCATGGTGGGGTCGCGCTCGGAACATGGAGGCATTATCAAGGACGGGGCGAAAATGGTAAATGCCGTAGCCAATTCGGTCGTGCCCAAGTTCACGGTCATTGTGGGTAATTCGTATGGTGCCGGCAATTACGCGATGTGTGGACGCGCATACGATCCGCGAATGATCTGCGCCTGGCCGTCGGCACGTATTGCCGTAATGGGCGGCGCCCAGGCTGCGCGTACGCTGCTGCAGATCCAGAAAGCCAAAATGGCCCGTTCGGGTAAGGAGGTGTCACCTGAAGAGGAGCAGGAACTGCTCCGGGAAATGCAGGAGCGCTACGACCGACAGACAACTCCGTATTATGCTGCAGCCCGCATGTGGGTAGATGAAATCATCGATCCGGCAGCCACGCGCAACTGGTTGTCACGCGGTCTGGAGATCGCCAACCACAATCCGGAGCACCCGACATTCAATCCCGGAGTCATCCAGACATGAGTATCTGGCAACGTACTGCGACACCCGAAGAAATGAACAGACGCTGCCGGGGCACAATGGTAGAGCATCTCGGCATTGAAATTACAGCCTGCGATGAGGATTCAGTGACGGCTACCATGCCGGTCGACGAGCGCACCATTCAGCCGTTGGGTCTGCTTCACGGAGGCGCCACGGCCGCGCTGATAGAAACGGTAGGCAGCGTCGCAGCCGCCCTGGCTGTCCGGGACGGATTTGTCACCGTTGGGCTCGACATCAATGCCACGCACGTCAAATCGGCCACGGAAGGATGGGTGACGGCCACTGCCAGGCCCAGACGCATCGGGCGGCGCATGCATTGCTGGCAGGTGGATGTCGTCAACATGGACGGACAACTGGTGAGTACCGGCCGAATTACGATGGCTGTTGTTCCCGACCGTTCCGGCCGGGAGTCACCGCCGTCAGATACTGGACGCTGAAGAGCCGGTCGGGATCGGTCCAGACGTGGTCCACGGTAAATCCGGCCTGATCTGCCAGGGAAGCAAACGATTCCAGTGTGTACTTGTGGGAGTATTCCGTCAGGATGGTCTCGCCTTTGTTGAACGATATGACCGTGTCTCCGAGTTCGACGGTCTGTCGATCGCGGCTTTCCAGATGCATTTCAATCCGCTGCTCTTCTTCATTCCAGATGGCGCGGTGAGCGAACATGTCCGGATCGAAGCAACCGGCCATCCGGGCGTTGATATGCATCAGGATATTCTGATTGAAAAGCGCGGTCACACCCAATGCGTCGTCGTAGGCAGCTTTCAGGATATCGACGTCCTTGACAAGATCCACACCAATGAGTACACCCCCCCCGGGGCCCACAATGGAACAGAGGCGGGACAGAAACTCCACCGCCTTGTCTGTGCGAAAATTTCCAATCGTGGAGCCCGGGAAGAAGACCGTGATGCGGGATCCGGGTGTCGGATTCAGGTTCAGGGGGATGCGTTGGGAATAGTCAGCGCAGACAGGGAGCACGGTGAGGTGTGGATATGATTTCTGAATGTGCTCCGATGCGGCTATTAGGTGCTCCCTCGATATATCGATCGGAACATAGGAATCCGCATCTGTCAGATTGTCCAGCAGCAGGCGCGTTTTCGTACTGGTTCCCGATCCGTACTCGATGAGTATGGCGCTCTGACCGAGGGCCTCCAGGATCTCGGGCATGTGCTCGGACAGGATGCGCAATTCCGTGCGTGTCGGGTAATACTCCTCAAGTTCGCAGATCTGGTCAAACAGCTGGGAGCCACGACCATCATAGAAAAACTTGGATGGGAGCGTTTTTTGTGAGCGGGAGAGGCCTTCAATGACCTCCTCGGAGAAGGAATCTGTTTTTGGAGCCAGATCCAGGTACAGGGATACAGTGAACGACATGGATATGGGTGTCAGCGAGCTGGACGAATTGCGGTGAACTGCCAACGGGCATGGCCCGGAAAGAAATTGCGGTAAGTGGCACGGATATGGTCGGATGGTGTTGCGACCGATCCGCCACGGAGAACGAACTGGTTATACATGAACTTACCGTTGTATTCTCCCAGTGCACCCGGCGCTGCACGGTAACCGGGGTACGGCGAGTAGTGACTGCCGGTCCATTCCCACGCACTGCCAAACAGATTGTGATAGGGCCCAGCCGGTGCATATTTGGACGATATCTGTGGGTGAAACATCCGTTCATCACTGAAATGCCCATTTCGTGCTCGACCCGAGGCCGCGTGCTCCCACTCGAATTCAGTGGGTAGTCGCCAACCTGCCCAGCGTACGAATGCATCGACTTCGAAGTACGACAGATGCGTAGCGGGAGCATGCATGTCCAACTGCTTGAGCCCGTCCATGGTGAATTCGTACCAGCCGTTGTCCGTGCGTTTCCAGTAGAGCGGATGCGCCCAGCCGTCCCGCTCCACGGTGGCCCACCCTTCCGACAGCCAGAGTATGGGGTCGCTGTAGGCGCCGTCCTGCACAAAGGTCAGGTATTCGGCGTTCGTGATGGGGCGCGAGGCCAGTTCGTATGCTTCGAGAAAAACGCGGTGTGCGGGGCCCTCATTGTCGTAACAGAAGCCTTCATTTTCGTGCCCGATCCTCACCATGCCCTCGGGCACGGACACCCAGTCCAGATCGAGAGGCTCCGAGACGGGCACGACCGTATCGGGATCATATGCAGGATGCAGGGGGTTCATGGACAGGACGTGCTTGACATCAGTTACAAGGAGTTCCTGGTGCTGCTGCTCATGATTGAGACCAATCTCCAGCACCTCGAGTATGTTCCTGTTTTCCAGTGCGGCATCGGATTCAAGAAAGCGGGCCATCTGTTCGTCGACGTACCGCCTGTAGGCGTGAACCTCCTCCACACCCGGTCGGGAGAGCATACCGCGGTGCGGTCTCGAGAAGCGCTCTCCGGCCTGAACGTAATACGAATTGAACAGGTACGGATAATCCGGATTATGGAGCGTGTACGACGTGTCGTATTTTGCCAGTACAAACGTTTCGAAAAACCACGTCGTGTGGGCCAGGTGCCACTTCGTGGGTGACACGTCTTCCATCGACTGGATGACTTGGTCTTCTGTTTTCAAGGGTTTACAGAGTGCGCAGGTTTGGCGGCGCACGCGTGTATATTTTTCGGCGAGAGCCGCCAGTGTTGTTTCCCGGGCCGGGGTCGTCTCTGCCTGCATCAGCTTTCGGATTTTTCCTTTGAGATTCCCTTCCAACATACGGATTCTGTGGCTTTGCGTCGGAGCGATGTCGTCATGGATCACGGCTCCATCGGTGGTACAGGCACAGGCGTCGGCCATGGACGTGGCCGATTCCCTGTACGCCGCCTTTGACAACCGGGCCGCGCTCGCAGCATACGAGGCGCTTTATTCCGGGGATTCCACGTCATTCGTCCTGCTCTATCGGCTGGCCCGCACGAGCGGTGACCTGGCCAAGGATGTAATGGCAGAGGAGGGGGTACGGTCTGCACGCCCGCTGCTCGAGCGGAGCGTGGATTATGCCGAACGGTTGAGGGAATTGCATCCTGATCGGCCCGAAACGTGGTTCCAACTGGCTGTGACGTGGGGAACGCTGTCCCTGTCGCAGAGCGGCCGGGAAAAGGTCAGGATTGGACGGAACGTGGAGGAATACGCGAATAAGGCGCTCCGTCTGGACCCATCATATGCCTATGCCCATCTTGCGCTGGGTATATTCTACCGTGAAGTAGGCGCGCTGAACTGGGTGCAGAGAGTGTTTGCCAATACCTTCTATGGCGGGCTGCCGGAGGGCGGAAACGAGAAGGCGCTCCGCTCCCTGCGAAGGGCGCTCGAACTGGATCCGACGCTTGTCATGACGCAGTACGAGCTTGCCATGACGTATTTTTCCATGGGAGATGAGCCGATGGCGAGGTATCATCTCGGGCGGGCCGTTGAACTCGAGCCAATCAACACGGAAGAAGTTCGGCTGCAGTCCCGCGCCGCTGGCGTACTCGCTGAGCTGGAGAATGACAATGAGTAGCTCTGCACTGACCGCCGAACATGTTGGGCACAGGTTTGGCCCCCGCATTCTTTTCCGGGATCTGTCATTCTCGCTGAGTGGAGGGGAGTCGCTCGCCGTGACGGGGCCGAATGGCTCGGGGAAGTCGACGTTGTTGCTGATTCTGGCAGGTCTTTTGACGCCCCGCCGGGGGCGCATCGAACTCCGTCTCTCGGCAGGACACGCAGTGGAGCGCGTGCAACACCCCCTGCGTTGTGGTTTCATGGCCCCCCGGATGAATGTGTATGGCGGCCTCACGGCGCTTGAGAATTTGATGTTCATAGCGCGGGCCCGACGGCTTGCCGGAGGGCCCGAAAGAGCGTCCGAGTTGCTGGAACGGATGGGGCTCAGCGCGCGTGCGGAGGATCCTGTTTCCACGTTTTCCTCCGGTATGATTCAACGCATGAAACTGGCCTGTGCGCTTCTTCCAGAGCCGGAATTGCTGCTCCTTGATGAACCGACGGTCACGCTGGACGCAGCTGGACACGAGGTGGTTCAGCTTGCGGTCGCCGACCATCTGGCGACCGGGGGGATGGTGGTACTGGCAACCAACGTACCTGCGGAAGCGGACTTCTGCCAGAGGAGCCTCGATCTGACGTAGGGTCAACAGGCTCTGAGGATGCGGCCAAGCGGCAGGGGAGGCCGGATGGCGGGAGCGGCGAGCAGGATAGTGGGTCGGCTTGCCGTCGGCATTCCGGTGTTCACGGCATGTTGCAAACGTGTGGCACAGGCGTGCAGTGTGGCACCGGTCGTAACGACGTCATCGATCAGGATGATGGGGTCTCCATCGGGAACAGACCGGACCTGGAAGGCCTGGTGAACATTGGCGAGTCGCTGGTGGGCGTGCAGCCGGGTCTGCGACCCGGCATGCTCCCGGCGCGCGAGCGCGCCGGGAGCCGCCCGGCACCCGAGGTGCCGGGCGGCACGCCCCGCCAGCACCGCAGCCTGGCAGTATCCCCGTTCGAGGATGCGAAGGCGATGCGACGGCACAGGCACGACGACGCCTTGCTGCAGATCATCCATGGCCGCAAGCCGCCGGAGCGCAGCCATGAGGCTGGTGGCAAGGAAATCAGCCAATTCCGGCCGCCCTTCATACTTGAACGCGTGGTGTACACTGCGGATGGGCGATCCGTCGGAAAAAACCCATCGAACAGCCAGTGGCCACGCATCGATATGGAAGGGCATTTCCGTTACCGGGATTTCGCAGGCGTGGAGAACGTGCCGGCACGCACCGCAAAGGCCCGAAAAGTGTGGCGCGGCTCCGCCCGGCCATTCACCTCCGCCCGGCCATTCACCTCCGCCCGGCCATTCACCTCCGCCCGGCCGTCCGGCGCTACCCGGCGCATCTCCCCCGAAAGGTGTCGTCAGAAGCGCCTTGCAGTGAATGCACCGGCGCGGCACAAAAACGTCCGCAACCGCCGATCCCAGCCTCCCAAGCCATACATATCCCCGTTCTCCATTCATGGAATCGCCCCCTCCCGGGCACACATCCGGCAAGCGATTGATGCCCAATTGACACAGCGTGCAACAAATCGTGACCCGCTTTGCCGTATTATGCCCCATCAATCAGGCAACCAGTGAACATGAACACGGCAGCACGCAAACGGAAGGGAATGTTGATCAAGAATACCAATCCCCGATCCGTCACCATCAAGATGTCATCGCGCAGCATTGAGCTCGAACCCGGCGATGAAGCCCTCATCTCGGCCGAGGAAGTGCTCGACTCCGCGCTGAGGGAATACCTCCAGGTGCGCGGCGTATCGATCGTGCGACCCGCGCTGGATGAGGAAGAGGAAGCGCTCCGGGAAGAATTGCGCAAATAAATGGAAATCCTTGCACTTGAGCCGTGGTACGGCGGCAGCCACAAGGTATTTCTGGATGGTCTGGCCGCCTCGTCGCGCCACGACATCAAAACGGTCACCATGTCGTCACGCTTCTGGAAGTGGCGCATGCAGGGAGGAGCCGTTACGCTCGCCCGCCACACCGAGCGGCTGCTCTCCGACGGATGGATGCCCGACCTCATCCTGGCATCGAACGTGGTCAACCTGTCCGCCTTTCTGGCGCTCACGCGAAGCCCATTGGCTTGCGTACCCGTCGTGCTCTACATGCACGAAAACCAGCTGACCTACCCACTCAAGGACGGCACCGAGCGGGATCATACCTACAGTTATATCAACTACATCTCGTGCCTCTCGGCCGATCATATCGTATTCAATTCGCAGTACCACCATGACGAATTCATGGAAGCACTCCCTAAGCTACTGCGCATTTTTCCGGACTACACCCATTTGAACACCGCGCAGACCATCCGCGGGAAAAGCTCCATTCTGCACCTCGGGCTGGATCTGAAAGGCCACGATCGCTACGCGTCATCCTACCCGGCACATGCGTGGGGCCCCGGCATGAAGCCGCCCATCGTGCTCTGGAACCAGCGGTGGGAATACGACAAAAACCCGGAAGCCTTCTTCCGCGTCATGAACCGCCTGGACGATTCCGGACACCAGTTCCGGCTCATCCTGGCCGGAGAGCACTTCGAAGAACAGCCCAAGGAATTCGAACAGGCCTTCGAACGCTACGCGGAGCGCATCCTGCACTACGGCTACGCCGAAGATTTCCAGGAATACTCCCGGCTGCTGCACCGGGCCGATCTTGTCGTATCGACATCCATCCACGAATTCTTCGGCATCTCCATGCTCGAGGCCATTTACTGTGGATGCCACCCACTGCTGCCCAACCGGCTCTCCTATCCGGAGCTCATTCCCGAAGGCCTGCACGCGCCGCTCCTGCACGCCCCCGTGCTCTACGAGGACGAAGAAGAACTATTCACCATTCTGGCGAGCATTCTGAAGGGCGAAGAGCGACCGCTGCCACCCACGACCCTGCGGGACATTCCGGCGCACCTGGCCTGGAGCGAACACGCCGCCCACTACGACGACCTGTTCGAGCACGTCGCCAACCGCGCCTGAGCGCAGCTCCTACATATTCTCGGCCATCGCCTCGCCGAACTCGCTGCACTTGAGAAGCGTCGCGCCCTCCATGAGCCGCTCGAAATCGTAGGTGACGCGCTTCTGCAAAATCGTCTTCTCGAGGCTCGACACAATCAGATCGGCCGCTTCGTTCCAGCCCATGAAGCGGAACATCATCTCGCCCGAAAGGATCAGCGACCCCGGATTTACCTTGTCCTGCCCGGCATACTTGGGCGCCGTGCCGTGCGTTGCTTCAAAAATGGAAAGCCCCGTATCGTAGTTGATATTGGCACCCGGCGCAATCCCAATCCCTCCGACCTGCGCTGCAAGCGCATCGGAAATGAAGTCTCCATTCAGGTTCATCGTGGCAATGACGCCGTATTCGGCCGGGCGGGTCAGAATCTGCTGCAGGAACGCATCGGCAATCACATCCTTGATCACTATCCCGCTTGGCAGTCGACACCACGGCCCACCTTCAATTTCCTCGGCGCCGAATTCCTCCTTTGCCAGTTCGTATCCCCAGTCCCGGAACGCGCCCTCCGTGAACTTCATGATGTTGCCCTTGTGCACGAGCGTCACGCTCGGCTTCTTCTCATCGATGGCATACTGTATGGCCGCACGCACAAGACGCTTCGTCCCCTCCTCCGAAATCGGTTTGATCCCGAAGCCGCTCGTCGCCGGAAAGCGCACCTTCCCGAACTCATCCCCGAATTCATCTTTCATGAGAGATGCGAACCGGGTCGCCTTTTCCGTACCCGCCTGGAACTCGATGCCGGCATAGATATCTTCCGTATTCTCCCGGAAAATAATCATGTCCACATCCGACGGATTGTTCACGGGTGAGGGCACGCCCTGGAAATACCGCACCGGGCGCACGCACGCGTACAGGTCCAGCTTCTGGCGGAGCGCCACATTCAGCGACCGGATTCCACCACCGATAGGCGTTGTAAGCGGTCCCTTGATCGATACCAGGTGATTCCGGATAGCCCGATGCGTATCCTCGGGCAGCCACTCGCCGAACGCATTGTTCGCCTTTTCACCCGCAAAAACCTCAAACCACACAATTTTGCGATCGCCGCCATAGGCTTTCGCTACCGCTGCATCGAACACATGCTGCGCGGCGCGCCAGATATCGGGACCCGTCCCGTCGCCCTCAATGAACGGAATAATGGGGTTGTCTGGTACACTGAGCGTTCCATTTTCCATTCGGATGGATGCGCCGGCCGAGGGAGTCTTCAGGTTGTCGTACATGGTGTTGGGTTTGGTTTTTCGCAGTATACGATTTACGGAGGATGTCTGGTGTAGGGCGCAGCCCCACGTGGAGACGGGCACACGCTGCCATTCGGGCCAGGCTTGCATCCAAATCAGAGTTTTCGTATCAGGTGTCGGAGACGGAGCTCCCAGACTTTCCACGCCGCCTCGCGGACAATGCCCCGGCTCATCTTGGATGTGCCCTCCGTGCGTTCGGTGAACACGATCGGGACTTCGCGCAACCTGAACCCCGCTTTCCATGCGCGGTAGTTGACCTCGATCTGGAAAGAATATCCGTTGGAGCGAATACGCGTCAGATCGAACGCTTCCAGGACCCGGCGGTGGATGCATTTGAAACCCGCCGTGACGTCGTGCACCGGTAGCCGCGTGATGGCCCGCGTGTAGACACCTGCCGACCAGGACAGGATGAGCCTGCTGAGCGGCCAGTTCATGATGCGCACACCGCCGATGTAGCGCGATCCAATGACGAGATCGGCCTGGCCCCTGGCAACGGGTTCCAGCAGGCGGGGTAGATCGTTCGGGTTGTGGGACCAGTCGGCATCCATTTCGCAGACGGCGTCATAGCCGTGCTCGAGTGCGTAACGGAATCCTGCGATGTAGGCGGTACCGAGGCCGAGCTTTGCTTCGCGGCGCAGAAGGTGCACCCGTCCTGCTTGGACCAATTCCTCCACGAGATCGCCCGTTCCGTCCGGGCTTCCGTCATCCACGACGAGCACGTCGAACCGGGGCACAAGCGCAAGAACAGCCCGGACAATGCCCGTGATGTTTTCCGCCTCGTTGTAAGTGGGTATGACGACGAGTGCCCGCAGGGTCTATTCTTGCGCAGGATGGTTGCGCAGCATGGTGGCGCAGGTTGGGATGGGTGGCCGACACTCAGTCGGCATACGTGGCGTTGCTACGCAGAAATTCCAACGTATGTTCAATCAGCTCATCGGGAAGAGCAATGTCGTACTCACGTTCCTGCTGCACGAGCTCGACCGTTGTTCTGTACTGATGAAAGTAGGCACTACAGTCCTTGCAGCGACGAAGATGTCTTTCGAAAGCGCTTCGGTCCTCTTCGGCCAGCTCGTCATCCATGTACAGCGCAAGGAAGCTGTTGACCTGCTCGCAGGAGGGGAGTCCTGCGACCTTCATCATGAATCGTTTGAGTATCATGCTCATTCCCTTGTTTGGGCTCATTCCCTGATGTGCGAATACAATAATTCCCGGAGTGTCTGGCGTGCCCGGTGCAGGCGTACCCGCACGGCACCGTTGCTGATCTTGAGTGCCTCGGCTACTTCGTCGGTTGAAAGCTGTTCAATGTCACGCATGATAACGACCTCCTTGTAATCGGGGGGCAGTTTCGCGATGGCATCGTGCACCAGGCGTTTGCGCTCCGAAAGTTCGGCCATCTGAAGGGGGGACCACGCATCGACCGATCCCGCAAACATACCCTTCGTGAACGTTGGTTGCATGCGCTCCACGTCCTGGTCGTCCAGAGAACTGGTCCGTTTGGCCTTGCGCAGTGCAGCGCGTGCCTGGTTTATGCCGATCGCATACAACCATGTGGTCAGCTTCGATTCGCGTCTGAAAGTGTCAAGACGCTGGTAGGCCTGCAGAAACGTTTCCTGCATGATGGAGCGCGCCTCGTCGTCATCGCCCACCATGCGAACAATGACACGAAATAGACGAGGTGACTCCTGGCGCACCAGCTTTTCGAATTCCTGCTTACTTCCGCCGAGCAGGGCTTCTACATCAAGTACGGTTTCAGTAGCAGGCATTCGAAGGATGTTACATGGGATTGATATCTGTTCCCGAACGACCACGTGTGCCGGGCGTTCCGGTGGGCGCTACGCCGTGTGCGGTGCTACGCCGTGTGTGGCGCTACGCCGTGTGTGGCGCTACGCCGTGTGTGGCGCTACGCCGTGTGTGGCGCGCAGAGCTTGGCACCGCACTTACATTTCGATGGCCGATGTGTCAGTGGCCGATGTGGCGCGATACAGGCCGAAAGATACGCTATCGACGCGTCTTCGACGTTTTTGCGTTTCTTCCGGGGAATCAGATGGCGCAATACAACGCTCAGATGGCGCAATTCCCTCCGCCAATGACGCGAGTCTACGCCT
>PCUY01000026.1:60753-62107 GCA_002787815.1 Bacteroidetes bacterium CG12_big_fil_rev_8_21_14_0_65_60_17
TGACACGAATCCACGCCCCCAGGACACGAATCCACGCCCCCACGACTCAATCTCACACACTCAGGACTCAATCTCACACACTCACGACTCAATCTCACATACTCACGACACGCGCCGCGGCGGTCAAAGGATCATTCTGTCAGCCAAGTCTGATATATTATAAATATATTAATAATATATCAGATGGATGTACGGCGTTTTTCCGGACCGGAAATGGGTCCCTGGCGATGTTTTCAGACACTGGGCGTATCTCAGGAACGGTAGGTGCCAGCACGAATGCCTTCTGTTTCTTCCCGCTGCGTGCGGGTCACCTACAGACCGATGTGACGGTGTGGGAGGGAAACTGCGCAATCCACGGTGCCACCGAAGGATTCAGCTGCGCCGCTGGTGGCACGTATCGCGCCATGGATGGCGTTAATCGCGCCAGCGGTGATACGTAGCGCGTCACGGGTGGTATCTATCGCGCCGTGATTATAACAGAAAAAATGCCTTGATGAGTCACAAGAGGCGAAATGGGGCATAATTGCGCCATTTCATCTGGAAACGAACATGCACGCCACACCACCCCATTCCCGGAAGCGCTTTTCTGCTCAACCTCATCAGTACATGTCATGACAACTCACGTAAAGACTTGGTTAATGCCGTCGCATCTCCGGGTTTCACGTCGTATTATGCCATGCTTCCTTTGAACCGATTCCCCATGCTCATGGCCAAACAAGCCCGCAAAACCGCCGCATCTACCCGGACCAGCGCGAAAAACGGTACGCAGAATCCGAACAACCTGCCGGAGGAAATCAAGATCGACATTACGTTTCCGGTGTATGCGGCCGGCGCGTACGGTCATACGGACGTCGACATCGACGAGGACACGGTGATGTCCATGTACCGTAACATGCTGCTCCAGCGCCGTTTCGAGGAGCGGGCCGCGCAGATGTACGGTAAGCAGAAAATCGCCGGGTTTTTGCACCTTTATATCGGGCAGGAGGCCATTTCGACGGGCACGGCAACTGCCATCAACATCGGTCAGGATTCGGTCATCACGGCGTACAGGGATCACGGACACGGACTGGCGCTCGGCATGACGGCCAACGAATGCATGGCCGAGCTCTTCGGGCGCACTGACGGCAGCTCGCGCGGCAAGGGCGGATCCATGCACTTTTTCTCGAAGAAGCATGGTTTCTTCGGGGGGCATGGCATTGTGGGCGCGCACGTTCCGGTCGGAGTCGGCATAGCCTTTGCCCACAAGTACAAGGAGGACGGTGGCGTCAGTATTTCGTTTTACGGAGACGGCGCCGTCGGACAGGGGGCCATTCACGAAGCATCGAACCTGGCATCGCTCTATGACCTGCCAGCC
>PCUY01000085.1:0-6035 GCA_002787815.1 Bacteroidetes bacterium CG12_big_fil_rev_8_21_14_0_65_60_17
CGGCTCACCCATCTGGCTGCCGCCCGCCACCGACGCCCGCCCATCGCGGGATTATTTGGCGTACCATGGGGAGCACGTTTTTCTGAAGTGACCTGGGATTAGCGAAACGGACTGGAAGCAAACGTCCACATGTGGACTGCTTTCGACCGGAACGGGTGGCTTCGTTCGATCGGAATACGCAACCACCCACCGATATCCTGGGAAGATTAGGTGGGGAATAGTCGTGGCCCTGACACTCAAGAAGATCCCGGTATCCAAGATTCGGATGACGTGCTCCGCTCCTTTTGGATTAGTGCGTTGCAATACTGCACGCAAGCTGACACACCGGGACGGAGCACAGTGTCCACCGATAAAATATTCCTGTCACTGAAAATCGATTTCTGCCCACCCAGTTCAAATGCGTCTCTAATTTTTCTATCCGATTTCCGACATCTACTCCGGATCTGCTTCCCCCTAGAATGAGCGTAACAATGGCGTGCAAGTCGAAGGGCCTCAGCCTGTTTGCCTCCAGGCAGAGTTTCTTCTATTCCCTTACCGGGCCCAAATACGTCATATTCCTCCAAAACAGCAACAATTCGAATCACCAAGGCCTCATTTACCCAAGCACCTCGCTCTGTATTCCATGTTCGAGCTAATTGACGGACTTCCTCATACATCCTCAGTTGATATTCAAGTGCGTCGATCACAGATGGATCTGTAAGCTTGGGCATGGTTTTTATTCGTTTTACAGGTCAG
Organism: Bacteroidetes bacterium CG12_big_fil_rev_8_21_14_0_65_60_17; assembly: GCA_002787815.1. Classification (GTDB taxonomy): domain Bacteria; phylum Bacteroidota; class Rhodothermia; order Rhodothermales; family UBA10348; genus 1-14-0-65-60-17. Next base: position 736 of record PCUY01000085.1, read on the forward strand.
AAACCGTAGCGATAGGAGTGATCAACCTGGCAGCTCTCGCGAAAATCACACCCGAAAAGTATTTGACTCGTAACGTACGCGTGGTTTTTGACTCAGATCAACGGCTGATACAGCTGGGAGGCCATCGAATCGATGAAATCTCGGACACGGGTCTAATGGCCAAGACCAGGATTCGACCGGCATCCGCATCCGGGTCAGTTGCACGTTGGCGAGGTGGTAATTTGCGGGGTATCCGTTTTGACCTCCATTAAAATCAGTCTATCCCGCAAAATTGCGGGATAAATTGCGGGATAGCCATTTATCCTGCAAAAGAGGGGTTCCGATCTCGCAAAATTGCGGGATAAATTGCGAGATAGCGTGCGGATGGGTCAAGAAACGACTCGGTATTCGGTCGACGGTCCAGAGCCGAAACGTTCCAATAGACCAAGTTTGGTGAATTTCTTGAGGTGGTTGAGTGCCGTGCGGTTCGAGACATCTATGGCGACTTCATATTCGCTTGTGGTCACTGTTTGATTCGATACGATCCATTCCCAACCCTCGCGCTCGGACGTACTGAGTTGGGTCAGTTTTTCCGCGGGTAGCGACTGTACAGCTGCCTCGGTCGACCGATAAATGGTCAAATCGAGGTATGGTTCATTGAATTGAAATTTCGGAAGTGGCAGACCGGCTACGCCAGCCACGGTCCGCATAGACCTTAATCCGAATCCGCGCTCCTCGGCGAGTTCCATTGTGCTGAATACCACATGCAGGCGCGGATTCCGACTAACCATGGGAGCTGAGAACGACTGAAGTTGCTCGACAGTGATCGGTTCGACGGGAGCACCTGGGCTACGGATGGTGACGGCATCTCCCTCAATCACCAACTGAATCTTGCTGCCCTCAATACTGTAGTCGCGGTGGACAAGAGCATTAGCTATTCCTTCTCGGACAAGTTCGTAAAAGGCATCGTTGGAACGCCTTCGCCGCGCCTCCGAACGGTCGATAGCGTCCGGCAACTTGCTTCTCAGCCATGCTATCACCTGGTCGGGACCAAGAACCATCGGACCGTCAAAATTATGCGGGTCTTCCCCCTCCTTGCCATGAATGGTCGCCAGAATACCCGCCTGCGGGAGAATATCCCGAGGCTGCTTCCCGAAAAGGAGGTGTGCGAAACGAGTGGGAGCCCATAAATCGTTGTTGCTCTTGACGAGAAGGCCTTGATGGGCAAGTCGCCGATGAAATTCCTCTTCACTGTCAGTGCTGTTCTTGAACAGAAAATCTCGATAGTGAGTAAGCGCCTCGTGATCGAGGTCATCCAGTGACACCTGAGGAAGCTTTTGATCAAAGTGCGACGGTTCAAGTGCCGTCTCCTCTTCTATCTCCTCGGCTTTTCGCAGTGCCTGGTCAAAAAAATCAGCGTTCTCGCGTTCAATGGCTTCTTGTAGATCTCGATCGAAAGGGATGACCTCGACACCCATTTGCTTGAGAAAGCGGAGACCTTCTCCGGCAACCTTCGGATGGGGATCCTCGCATCCGAAATACACCGTCTTTATACGAGCATTTGTGATACGCCGCGCACAACCGATCTTGGGTTTGTTTCGCGAATCCGGCCCACACGGCTCGAGGGTAGCAAAGAGCACGCAATTGCTAAGGTCTACGTTGCCATTTTTACGCTCGAGTAAAGTGTATTCTGCATGGTCACCCTCGCGAAGTTCCCCACGCCAGGCGACATCAAAGCTCCCGTCCGGTTTCCAGAGCACTGCGCCTACCTTGGGCGAAACAGTGTCATCTGAACGCTTTTCAGGCACAGAGGACCTCATGACCTCCACGGCCCGTTCCATCAACTCCCTGGGATCGAATGCTGGTTTCTTTGCCATGCTTTTTTACTTTGGATGCTTATACTCTCCACGATCGCCTATAGGGTTTGCCCTTGGACAACATTACTTACCCAGGCTGGAAAGGTACCCATCCCTCGCCTCCGCCTCCAACCGCCTCGACCCCGGCCCCTGCCGAACGAAAAAGTCGCCCCGCTCCTCGTCCTTCTCGGTGCCCTTCCATTTGAGGTAAATCGGCACGGAGCTGCGCTTGCAGGAAACCAGGCAAACCCGCCGAGCTCCGACGTTCTGCATGGCGGGATCAATCAACGTCGCCGCCAAATCTCCCAATGCATTCCGGGTTTGCTCGGTCAGGTGGAGCATGAACGCATCTTCGCTGTCGAATCCGTCGGCGTCCAGGCCCAGCACTTTGCCGGAGTCGTCAACACCAATCAGCAGGTCACCGCCGTCCGTGTTCATGAACGCTGCCAGCGTCTTCAACACCGCGTGGGTAACCACTTTCGGATTGTTCTGACCCAGCTTCACGTCCCACCGCAACGTCGACTTGAACTCCAGCGTCTTGGACTCATGCTTCTTAACCAGATCGGCCGCCCGGCGGTGCTTGGACGCGAACTGGTCGAAAAGGAAGTCCTTCAGCACACGTCCGGCCTTGTCGTTGTTCGTAATGAGCTTGTACAGCTCATAGTTGGTATCCACTATGTCCTGGAGGACATCCTCTGCCTTGTGGTCGAATGACAGCTTCGCGTTATCGCGCGTATTCGCCTGGACCATCGTGCCGAGCGAAGAATCCGAATCCAGCGTCGTCAACACCTTCCCGATCGTCTCTTCGTGTTCCGGCCCCAACTTCAGCCCGAACCGGTCATTCAACAATTTGATGATCTGCGACAACGGCTCTTCTTCCGCGGCGGGACTCAGTTGGTGCTCTTTTGCCCTCTGCGGCTCAAGTGCGCCTTCACCCTGCTCCACGGATGTCGCACCGGAAAACGTCTCATGCAACCGGTACGTACCCATGTCCACGTTGCTCGTGACTTCGACCGGCAAGACCTCCTTGTCTCCGGCAATCAATGGCCGCAAAAACCGGGCAAACACGAACAGCTTCTCAAGCGAAATGTCCTTGAACGGCATGACCTGCGCCAAAAAACTGTAGAGCCGGATGTACTCGCTGAGCTGGCTCTTGAACGCCTTCTGCTCCTCGTCTTCCAGCAGTTTGTAGCGTGCTACCGCCTTGCCGACCACCGCATATACCTTGCTGGAATCGACCCGCTTCTTCCCGAACACGTACCCGGCGACCTGATCGATTTCAGCGCGCTCATACACGCCGTGCTCCTCGAGCCGCGCCTCCACATCGTAAATCAGGTTCGGATCGGTACCCTCCGTCAGAATGGTCGTCTCGTAGTAGTCCGCAAACGCCTTCTGGATGTCTTCGGCCTCGTTCGCAAAGTCAATGACCATTGTATCGACCTTGTCCGGATGCGTCCGGTTCAACCGGGACAACGTCTGGACGGCCCCCACCCCTCCCAGCTTCTTGTCCACGTACATGGTGTGCAGCAGTGGCTGGTCAAACCCCGTCTGAAACTTGTTGGCGACCACCATAATGCGGTACGCATCCTGATTGAACGTCTTGGCCGTCTGCGCATCGGAAAAGCCGTTCATCCCGGCTTCCGTGTAGATCTTGCCGCCGTCATCCACCTTGTCCGAGAAGGCCACCAGCGTTTTGAACGTGTATCCCTTCTCCTGGATGTACGCATCGATGGCGAGCTTGTAGCGGACGGCGTGGAGCCGGGAGCGCGTCACAATCATGGCCTTGGCCTTGCCTGCAATCCGGTGTTTCACGTTGGATGCGAAGTGGTCCACCATAACGCCAACTTTCTGGCGAATGGCTTCTTCGTGCAGCTCAACAAAGTTCTTCAGGAGATACGTCGCCTTCCCCGTGTCGTAGCGGGGATCGTCTTCGACTGCCTTCAAAAGACGCCAGTAGGCCGTATACGTCGTGTAATTCCTCAGCACATCCAGAATGAAGCCCTCCTCGATGGCCTGCTTCATGGAGTACAGATGGAACGCTGAGAAGCGGCCATCGGGCTGCCGTACGCCAAATAATTCGAGCGTCTTGGGCTTCGGAGTGGCTGTGAAGGCAAACGTAGACAGGTTGTCCTGCTGTCCGCGCGCCGCGATCTCTTTCAGTACCGCGTTGTCCACTTCATCTTCATCCAACTCCTCCTCGGCAATGCCGTCCTTCACGAGCACCTTCTTCAGACTTTTGGCCGATTCGCCGGACTGGGAGGAGTGCGCCTCATCGACAATGACGGCAAAACGCTTTCCCTTCAGCTCCCCGATCGCATTCACGATGACGCCGAACTTCTGGAGCGTCGTGACAATGATGGTCTTCCCGTCCTCGAGGGCCTTCCCCAGCTGACTGCTCGTCTTGTCGATATTCTGGACGATGCCCAACGTCTGCTCGAATTGCTGAATGGTCTGCTGAAGCTGACGGTCGAGAACACGCCGGTCGGTTACCACAATGATGGAGTCAAAGACCCGCTTATCGTCTGCTCCATGCAGCGTAGACAGCTGATGCGCCAGCCACGCAATCGTGTTCGACTTGCCGGACCCGGCTGAATGCTGGATGAGGTATCGCTTGCCCGCGCCGTGCTTCTTCGCGTCGGCAACCAGCTTCCGAACCGCATCCAGCTGTTGATACCGGGGAAAAATGAGCGCGTGCTGTTTCGTCTTCTTCCCGTTCTCATCGAACAGTTCCACCCGATGGATGAAGTGCCGGACCAGATTCAGGATGCTTCGCTTGGTCCAAATAGATTCCCACAGATACGCCGTGGAATAACTGGTCTTCGACGGCGGGTTTCCAGCGCCGAGGGCGTAGCCGCGGTTGAAGGGCAGGAAGCGGGTCCTGGCGCCATCCAGGCGCGTCGTCACGTAGACGAGGTCCGTATCCACCGCGAAATGCCCCAGGCAGCGCCCGAAGGCAAACAGGGGCTCCTTGGGGTCACGGTCTTCCCGGTATTGCCGCATGGCATCCTTCACCGTCTGACCAGTGATGGCATTCTTGAGCTCGGCCGTGAACAACGGGATGCCGTTCAGGAACAGCACCAGGTCCAGGCTGTGGTTCTTGTTCGTGATGCTGTAGTGCAGCTGGCGGATGACGGCGAATATGTTCGCCGCATAGAGGTTCTGGAGATCCTCGTTCAGAGCGCTGGCCGGCGGAAAGAAGGCGAGATGAAAGTGGCAGCCGGTGTCCTTTACCCCTTTTCGAAGCACCTCCACGGCGCCACGACGTTCGATTTCACGTGCTACGCGCTGGCAGAACTTTGTCCGCGCCGACTCCGCATGATGCTGCTTGTACTTGGCCCACTCTTTCGGCTGCGTGCCCTGAACAAAAGAGATGAGATCCTCCTGAAGGAGGCACCGGTTGAGGTCGTAATCAGCTTGTGTGCGTTTCTCGAACCCGCCCGGCGAACCAAAATCGCCATATTCCGG
>PCUY01000085.1:6149-6674 GCA_002787815.1 Bacteroidetes bacterium CG12_big_fil_rev_8_21_14_0_65_60_17
ATTTTACCAGTGACCGCGGCGGAGATCAGGGCTGTGCGATATTCACGGAGGCGGTCGATAGCTTCGCGGACTTTATCGGTGAGCGTGTCGATGCGGGCCGTTTCGCGATAGACAAACCTGGCGATTTCCTCCTGTTCGGCTTTTGGAGGAACCGGGACCAGAATTTCGCCAAGCTGGCTCTTGTTGCAAATTGGCAATGTGGCTGCGTTTGCCACACGCTTAGCAGCAAGACCTATTATCGGTCCCACTAGTCGGCCGAACGCACCCACAAATCGGTGACCAAAGACCACTGCGTGTATCTGCTGATTCATCGCGACTGGACTGCTTGTAAAGCCGTACTTGCCGATTGTTGCCCCGATACCGCAAATCAGTATAGCTCCAGCGGCGACTATTCCCACGGATTCGGCCTCGTGCGCTGAAAGGAGCTCAGATGCCACTGCTGGTGCGGATATTCCATTTAACCCGTCTGGCTTGATCCACGGAATGCCTGAGGATACTTCCATGCGGGACGCAGGTGTACCTCCT
>PCUY01000088.1:0-1740 GCA_002787815.1 Bacteroidetes bacterium CG12_big_fil_rev_8_21_14_0_65_60_17
AGCTTTCGCCCGACATGCGCTCGCGCCCGGTCCACGTCTTCGATGTGGATGACGTCCGGCACAGCGAGCGCTGGGGACAGCAGTTCGCCTCCTGGAGCGAACCCTTCGAGCCGTCTTCGACGGTGCCGGTCTTTGTCCGGGATGCTGTGGACGGCATTCTTGTTGTGCTCGACGAAAACGGCGGGCAGGTCCACGCGCAGGAAGTAGCCCTCGGCCGCGGCCTGAACTACGTGGAATACGACCTTGCCACCGGGGGCCGTGACGGCACGCTAGCCGGCACGGCGCTCGAAGACGCCGAGCCCGCCGACAACGGAAAAATATATCTCACGCCGGGCACGTGGACCCTGCGAATAGAACTCCCCGATGGCACGCTCGCCGAAACGGAGCTGAAGGTGACGAAGGGGCGATAGGTTCTGTGTCATAACGTTGACACATATGTATAAATGTGTGCATCATGACACATGACGGAATGGAGCGACCAGAAGCAGAAGATCCTTGATCTCGCCCAACTATCCGGAATGGTGAGTGCTTCGGAAGTCCGCTCACTCGGTATTCATACGGAATACCTGCGACGCCTGTGTATTGAGGGAAAACTGGTACGGATTGCTCGTGGGCTCTACGAACTAACCGACGGAAATTTTACCGATCATCATGGGTTGGCAGTTGCAGCGAGAGCCGTGCCTCATGGCGTGGTTTGTCTTCTGTCAGCACTTCGCTTCCATGAAAATCGGAACAGAGGCACCTCGTTCCGTATGGACAGCGTATCCTACCATACTGAATTTTCCCGCCCCGATCATTCGGACGTGCCCGAAAGAAACCGTTGTGGCTGAAAAATTTCACGCCAGGGTTTCCATGGGCATTGCGAACAGTCGGATGAAGGACTTTTTTGACCTGTATATACTCGCCGAGGAGTTCGATTTTGACGGCGAAACGCTCGTTGGGGCCATTGGAGAGACATTTGACAACAGGAAGACCCGGGTACCTGTGAAAATCCCAATAGCGCTGACCGACGAATTTGCGCAAGATGAGGCAAAGCGCACTCAGTGGTCTGCATTCATACGTAAAAGCAGTTTGAAAGGACACGGGTTTGATTCACTGCCAGAAATCCTCGTGCGGCTGAGAGCGTTTCTGCTGCCGCCGTTGATGGCAGCAGGAAAGTAAAAGGTTACGCCCATTCGCTGGCTCAGAGGAGGAGCATGGCAATGACAAATGTGGTGCCGTCTTCTACAACGTCGCCCGGACCTCGGCTCCCAGCAGCATGGCGTAGTTCGGGTCCAGGCCGCCGGTCTGGAGCGGCAGGTCGAGTTGGGCCTTGTAGGCGGATTGGACGGCCGCGTAGCGCGCACGCTCCCCGTTCGGGACCGGACCCACGGAGGGAAAGTCTTCCTGCCGGTGATTGACCTGCTGACCGTTTTTCCAGAAGCGGTAGCAGACGTGGTTGCCGGTGGCAAGACCCGTCGCTCCCACATAACCAATCACCTGGCCCTGTCGCACCTTCACGCCGGGACGGATGCCACTCGCAATCTTTGACATGTGCAGATACTGCGTCGTGTACGTGCCATTGTGCCGCACTTTGACGTAGTTGCCGTTGTACTGGCCGTAGGCGGCGGTCGTCACGACGCCGTCGCCTGTGGCCTTGATGGGCGTACCGCGCGGCGCGGCGTAGTCGGTTCCGAGGTGCGCTTTGTAGCGTTTCTGGACCGGGTGGAAACGTCTGGGAGAAAACCCACTGCTGATCCG
>PCUY01000088.1:1921-9216 GCA_002787815.1 Bacteroidetes bacterium CG12_big_fil_rev_8_21_14_0_65_60_17
GGTTGGATGCGGTAAAAATCAACCTGCCACGCAAATACCTCGGACATGCGTGTGGCGAGCTCCGGGTGCACGTCCTGCTCCATGAGTGTCACGTAGAGCGAACTGGAAATCGTACCCTCGACCGTCCGTACCTGCGTCTCGACCGGCCGCTCGACGCGCTCAACGGCGCCTTCGTCACCGAGATCGAATACAACGTAGCTCGTCCTGTCGGGCTCGTAGACCAGGAAGCGGGCCGTCTGCGTCGAATCTACCTTGTAAATCCGGTAGGGGCGGCCTGCCTGTATGCGCCGGACATCGAACGTGGGGCGCGCACTCGCCGCGAGCGTCACGACGCGCTCGTAGGCAATGCCATGGGGCACAATGAGATCCGAGAACGTGGCGTTTCTCGGTACGCGTGCCGATACGGTTTCCAGGTCCACGGGAAGTCCGTAGTCATCGAGAACGGGCCGGACGGCTTCTGCAACCGGGAGGGCCTCCGCCTCGGTCGGGATTGGCGCGCGGCTGGCCGAGGTCGTCGTAAGGAATACGATGATGGCCAGTCCCGCAAGCAGGATGCCGACCGGTATCAGGGTGTCTCGCATGACTCTTCGGGTTTTGCGCTGCGAACGTACATAAAGAGGGAAGGTTCTCCGTAATCTCGATTTCTGTTCATCTTACCGCACGACGACAGGGCGCGAGGCCCGCGTTGCTGCACCACGGCCTGTGCCCGACGCGACGACAACATATACGCCGGGGGCAAGTGGCACATCCGGGGAGATGCGGCGACCTGTGATGTCATAGAGCTCCCAGCCGGTCGCACCCACGGCGCCCGGCCACGACACCTGGAAGGGCCAGGCAATGCCGGCCGGCGCCGGATTGGGCCAGACAACCGGTCGCGGGGTTTCACGTGCCGGGGATGCGTCGGGGCGCGTGGCGATGTGGGTGACGGAGGCGTGCACCATGTCCACGCGCCCATCCGCGGCGTCCCCGGAGAGGAAATCGGTGGCTGAGAGCGTGCGCGTGGCGGTGAAGCCGTCGGGCCAGGTGACGTCCAGCTGTCCCTCCATGCGCGGCAGGAGGATGGTCCCGGACTGGGACATGAAGCTCTCGCCGCCGAGCACATAACGCGTCTGTTCGGACAAACGCACGCGGGCGCCAATGGACGTGCGGTTGCCTGGTGGACCGTGGAGCCGTACGGCAAGTCCCTGTGGCGGGTCTGCGCCGGCGTCCCCCGTCATATTGCGCAGCAGGCGGTGCGCGCCGGTTGTGGCGGGAATAACGAGGTCCGGAAAGCCATCCCGGTCGAAATCACCTGCCGCGAGGCCCTGGTTGTCGGCCATGAAGCCGAACCCGGCGTCGGCGCCGCGCTCTAAAAACGTCGATGGTCCCGTCCGCTCGAAAAACAGGGCCGGCGTGCCGTTGAAGGATGACGTATGCACGACGGCGAGGTCCTCATCGCCGTCCTGGTCCGCATCCAGAAAAACCGTGCCCCACGACATGCCGTTGTGCGCCGCGCCCCACGCATCTGCAACCTCCGTGTAGGTGACCGGGGGGCTGTTGTCTGCCGCGCCGCCCCCGGACGGCTCCAGGCTTACGAAAAGGCCGCCCGTCCCGATGCGCGAAATGTAGAAATCGGGATATCCGTCATGGTTCACGTCGGCGACGGTGATCCCCATGCTGTTACCCGGCCCGATGTCGTCGAGTCCCCACAGCGCCGCCTGCTCGGTGAAGTGTCCGGTGCCGTCGTTGATGAAGAGGCGGCTCCGGGTCTGCCCGTCATACACGGAGTAGAGGTCCATGTCACCGTCCCGATCGATATCAATGAATACGGACTGCATGGGCTGACTGCCGGGCGGATCGACAATGCCCCGCTCCGAAGCGACGTTTTCATAATGGGGAACGGGCATATCGTCGTCCGGCTCGCCTGAAATGACGTTTCCCACGAAACGGAACAGCATATCGGGTCCGCCAATGACCGCGAGAAACAGATCATTCCAGCCGTCCCCGTCCACGTCGGCAACGGCTGCTGCCACCACGGGTTGCGGGACCGGGAGCACGACAGCTTCCAACACGGCTTCAGTGATGTCCGTAAGCGATCCGTCTTCGCTTCCCAGGAAGAGGGCCGTCTTCGTTCCTCCAACGAGCAGATCGGGCCAGGCGTCGCCGTTCGCATCGAACCAGATGGGTGCGCCCCACGTGCCACCGGCAAACAGGTCGCCGGGGCCGTCCGTAGCCGTATTCGGGGGCGTGAAGACCGAAAACGTGCCATCCCGGTTGTTGGCCAGCAGGCGGACCACACCCGATTTCAGGACGAACGTAATATCATCCCACCCGTCGCCCGTGAAATCAAAGAAGCTGACACCGGCCGTCGCCCCGATGCCGGCGGTGTTGATTCCCGCCGCCACGGCCACGTCCTCGAAGCTCGGCGACTGGGCCGCCGCCGGGCCTGCACCGACCAGGTTCAGCATGGCTGCCAGGATAATGCAGCAGCGAAAGAGGTCGCTACGTGTCATGGCGTCCGGGGAGAAGCGCCCGTGAGGCGTTCCAGAATGGCCCGGGCGCGCCCGTGGTCAGGATAGGTCTCCACGTCCCGCTCCAGATGCTCCACGGCCTGTGCCCCGCGACCGGTTGCGGCGAGCAGGGCCGCCAGGCGGATGGTGGCATTTTCATGGGATGGCTCGAGTTGAAGGGCGCGCACGAAGGCGCTTTCGGCGGCCCTCCCGTTTCCCAGTGTCACGTGCACATTTCCCATGGCGACCAGAAGCTCAGGTGTTTCCTCAATGTCGCGGGCCCGCCGGTAATAATCCAGTGCGCGCCGCGCGAGCCCGGCCGCGGCGAAGCGGGCGCCCAGTTCGGCGTTGGGTCCCGGCAGGAACGGAAACTGCATCTGAAGGGCTCGCGCGGCGCGCACGGCCTCGGCATGGAATTCCAGCGCGGCATATCGGTGCGACAGCCGGCTGGTACCTTCCTGCCACGACATCTCGCCGCGGAAAACGGGCAGCGCCAGTGAATCGACCATGGTGCGCGCCACGAGTGTGTCCCGGAATGCGCGTACACCCGGCTCCTGGAATGGCCAGTTGCCTTTGAGCTGGAGGAGACGGAGTTCGCCGTAGCGGCGATCGAGCGGCGTTGCGGCGATGTTGTCCCGCCAACTCCGGACGGCCGCATGGTCATCGGTCAGATTCGCGATGGCTGTCCGAAACGGCGGCGGGAGGGACAACCGCTCGTCCGCCGCCGCCTTCACAAGCGCGCGCCGGAAGGCATCTGCGAGCACAAAATATCCGTCCACGTTGGGGTGCAGGTGCTCGAGCATGAACTGCTCGCCAATGATCCCCTCTGTCGATGCGGCGCGGAGCGCCCCCTCACCGTCCACGACCGTGGCACCGGCCAGCCTGCCTGTGCGCTGGATGACGTCATTCAGGTCGGAACTGGCGCGAAAGCGGAGGGCATCGCGGTCACGGGCGGCAATGAAATCGCGCCGGGCATCGGCCATGCGGCCGTTGCGGCGGTGAATGAGCCCGCGTGCGTAGAAAGCGAGTGCCCCATCGGGCTCGGCGGAAATGAGCTCGGAAAGCGCTGCGAGCGCGCTCGAGATCGTGCTCGAGCTCGCCGAATCGACGGCCGCCCGCACGGCACTGACGTACGCGGTTTCATCCTCTACGGCATTTTCGAACGGGGGCATGTCGCCTTCATTGCTGGCGACGGTGCTCACGAAAACCGGGATGCCGGCGCTCGTGTAGGTCTGGACAAGGCGCTCGAGGTTGTGACTGAACTGGTTCAGGCCGGCCTGGTATGTATCCGACGAGAGGGCAATGCGCTGCTCACCGACCATGCGCTCCATGAGCGTGGAGCGGGCGTCATCACGTTCTATCCCCGCCGATCCTGGCCCGGCCGGATTGGAGAATGCGCCCATGACCGTCCGGATACCCCGCTCCAGAAGGCGCACGGTATGAATGCGCTGGAGGCCCAGATACAGATTGACGAGTGCGGGGGAACGGCCAAGCGTCTGGGACGAGCCTACGCCGAGCACCCCGTAAAACTCGTTGTGTCCCGCATAGATCAGGACGGCGTGCGGCTTGAGGCGGACAATGTCCGGGGCAAAATCGAGCAGTGTGTACGAATTGACGGCCGAAAGCCCGGTGTTGATGACCTCAATGCGGGCCTCGGGCACGGCATTCTCGAAAAGCAGCGCCAACATGCGCGAGAACGCGGCGCCATAGAAATACGGATAGCCCGCGGCGCTCGATCCTCCCTGGACCACGAGCCGCAGCGTGCTGTCGGCCGGAGGACCGGGGAGGAAGACGTCCGACAGACCCGTGGGCAGCCGGGCATCGGGCGGAAAATACCGCGCGGCAACACGCTCGTTCTGGACGTGCCAGTCGGTAAACCCATCCACGGGGACAAAGAGCGGTTCGCGCTCTGCCACGCCTGCCAGACGCAGTGCTCCCTCAAGCAGGGCAAGCAGCACAAACGGCAGCAGGATGGCCCCGATCGTGAACAGGCGCCGTCTGCTCATGGCCCCTCGGGCAGCCACTCCACGTCGCCAATGCCGAGAGCCGCGTTCGCGGCCCGCGCCGCAGTGAACAGGTAGTCTGAGAGCCGGTTCAGATACGTGACGGCCAGCGCGCTGATGTCCGTCCCGGCCGAGAGTTCAACGACGAGGCGTTCCGCGCGGCGGCAAACCGTACGCGCCACATGCAGTTGGGCCGCAGCGCGCGACCCGCCCGGAAGAATGAACCGCTCCAGGGGGGCGAGCTGCCCCGTCATCCGGTCAATTCCGGCTTCAAGAGCCTCTATCTGCGCCTCGGATACGCGTGCAACCCGGGCCTTGGAGTCGAGGGGCGTAGCCAGGTCGGCACCCAGCATGAAGAGTTCCTTCTGGATGCGTTCGAGTTCGCCATCGAGCACGCTGAGCCCTTCGCTCCGGTCATTTCCGTCGGGACCGGTACTTATCAGGTCGGCGCGCGCCAGGCCCAGGATCGAGTTCAATTCATCGACCGTGCCGTAGCTGGAAATCCGAAGGTGGGTCTTGGGCACGCGGGGTCCTCCAAAGAGGCCTGTCGTACCATCGTCGCCGGTGCGGGTATAGATTTTCATGCGTCCCTGAACGCTACGCTTCATCAAATGGGTCCCTCGTATTGGAGTCGCAGACGGCCCTGGCTGTCGGCCCAGGCGTGTGCATCCATCCGGAATACACGACGAAGGCGCTCGGGGGTAAGGGCGCGTTCGGGCGCGTCGAAAACGGCGACGCGTCCGCGCTCGAGCATGAGCAGGCGCGAGGAGAACCGGGCGGCGAGCTCAAGATCATGCACGGCCCCGATCACGGTGATGCCGCGATCGCGGAGCTTCGATACGTGCTCCATGAAGCCGAACTGATGATGCACGTCCAGATAGGTCGTGGGCTCGTCGAGCAGCAGGATGTCGGCCTGTTGCACGAGTGCCTGTGCCAGGAAACAGCGTTGCTGTTCTCCGCCCGAGAGCGTCCCGAGGTCGCGATCCTCGAAGCCGCCGAGATCAACGAGTTCGAGGGCATCCTGCATGAGCTTCCGGTCGGCCAGATCCCACGTGGCAATCAGGCCCTTGTGGGGCGTTCGGCCAAGCAGTACCAGTTCGCCGACGGTGAAATCGAATGCCGGCGGGCGGACCTGGCGCACGAGTGCCATGCGGCGGGCGCGCTCCCGGAGACTCCATGCGCGAAGCGGGCGGCCGAGGAGTGAGATCCGGCCGGTGTACGGAATGAGCCCGGTCAGTGCCCTGAGCAGGGTGGTTTTGCCCGAGCCGTTGGGTCCAATCAGGCCAATCCAGGCGCCACGCTCCACGTCCATGTCGATATCCTCCAGCACGGACTGGCCGGAAAGCGAGACGCATAGATTCTGGACTTCGAGAACAGCGGACATGACGAAGCGGTGACTTGGGGATGTCGCACGAGCGGGGCAATTGACCCGGCCGGGAACGCCGAACCAAGGCAAAGGTAGCACAAAAAAAATCCTCCCCCCTGCCCGATACCTCCATGCGTGCCGCAAACTCCATGCGCATTGTCCGCCTGCTCGTTCTCATGGCGCTTGTGCCTCTTGCGGCCTGCGATACGGCCGAGCGTCAGGACGACTTCGTCGACGACGCGTCGGCCGTGCCGGCCGGGTTTGCCCGCACGGGAGAGGACGGGGAGATCCTGGAGGACGACAAGGATGACTGGCGGACGTCGCCCGTCTATGGCGGAAAGGTGCGTTTCGACCCGGCGTTTCCGAACCCGACCACGGGATCGCTCGTGACCATTTCGTTGACTGTGCTGGAATTCGGTGCCATCCAGGGCGGGCTGGTACTGCGCGGGCGCGATGCGAACGGTACGCTCCGGACGCTCGACGATTTGCCGGAGGCCGCCGAACCCGGAGTGCATGCGTTCCTTTTCAGTCCCTCCATCCTGGCGCGGTCGGGTCTGGTCCGGGTGTTTGTGTTCGACCGGGTGGGCGAGGTCGTTACCTACGGAGATCTGTTCCTGGAATGACGCAGGCCACTCGGCGTGGCACCAGGCGTCGCATCCCGGATGAACATTCCAACATACACTTTGATGGCCGCGCTCGTAGTAAGTACTGTCGCTGGCGACGCTTCGGCTCGTCAGCAGACCATTTTCGTGAACCAGTCAGCCACGGGCCAGAGCGACGGCACGTCGTGGGAGCACGCATTTACGACGCTCCAGGACGCCATTGCGGCGTCAAGTCCCGGCGACGTCCTCTGGGTCACCGCAGGCACCTACCGCCCGGACGAAGGGCTGAATCAGACGGCAGGCGACAGAGCGGCAACGTTTCTGATTTCGCATGACCTGATGCTTTACGGCGGATTTGCCGGAACGGAAACGGCACTCGAGGAGCGCGACATCGAAGCCAACGAGACCATCCTCTCAGGAGATCTGCTCGGAAATGATGGGGACGTGTTCGACCCGACGAGTCTGCTCAGGGATGATAACGCGAGTAATGTCACGTCCATTCCGACAGTCGACCCATTCTCTGATGTCACGTTGTCAGGCGTGACGATTACAGGCAGCCACGGGGCTGCTGGCATAACCACCGGGCAGGTTACACTTGACCTGGACAGGCTACGATTTGTCAATAACGTAGGTGCGTCGGGTGGGGGACTGAATCTGCATGGACATGCAAAAGTCTCCAAAAGCATCTTTCGAAACAATCATGCAGGGGTTGGTGGGGCCATTTTTGCCTTTCGAGGCTCCATGTTGTCGGATATCCGGATAGACAGTAGCCGCTTCGAGTTTAATACCTCAACTGAACAAGGTGGCGCCATCCATGCTTTTCCGAATGATCTGA
>PCUY01000088.1:9280-9422 GCA_002787815.1 Bacteroidetes bacterium CG12_big_fil_rev_8_21_14_0_65_60_17
CTCACGGAGGCGCAATTGGAGTCATCAACCCGTTCCCGGGTGGGCCGGTGGGACGCTTTATTGTAGCAAACAGTGTTTTCGAAGAAAATGTTGCCAACAGCTGTTGTGGCGGGGCACTGGCCGTAGAAAACGGCGTATCTCA
>PCUY01000088.1:9449-42131 GCA_002787815.1 Bacteroidetes bacterium CG12_big_fil_rev_8_21_14_0_65_60_17
CGAAAGTCTGCGTGAGCCGACAACATTTCCGCGTGGTGGAGGCGCCATCTCTGTGGAAAAGGTAAACCCTTTCGTCGTCTCGAATACATTGTTTGTGGAAAATAATTCGCCAGATGGCCCAGTACTATTTATAGAGAATCAGAGCCATGCGGAGGTGGTGAACAATATAATTACTGACAATGCGCCGCCAGAGGCCAACAGCCTGCTGCTTGGTGGCTTCGTTCCTGGCATTACGCCAAGTAGTGGTATCGTAAGAAATAGTATCCTTGACCAGGGTGTCTCTGATGGTATCATCATGGAGGACGTGACAGATTCCGATCCACAACTCGACATGGAGTTCATGCCATCATCCACGTCTCCCGTTCTCGGTGCTGGAGATAATTCTGTCATTGCTGCCGACTGGACCGATCTGGACGGTGATGGCAATCGCGAGGAGCCGGTGCCGTGGGACCTGGCCGGAAACCCGCGAGTCGCCGGAGCTGAAGGCCGCGTAGACCTCGGTCCCTTTGAATATCAACCCATTGACGTATCGACCGATCCTCCTTTCGTTGGGCCAGGTTCGAATACGGGGCAGGCCTGCATGGATATTCACCCGAATCCAGCATCGACCCACATTGAAATATCACTCGCCGTTCCTGCTTTTCCGGGCCAGGGAAAGGTTCGATTGATCGATCCGCTGGGGCGCGTGGTGGCGTCTGTGAACGTTGCCGCCGACCTGCAGGACGACTCGTCAACACGCATCGATATCACCCACTTGGCGTCGGGCACGTATATGGTCGATGCTGGCGGGGGGTGCGCCAGACCTGTTGTTGTCACCGGCCGTTGAGAACGTTGATTACAATAGAGGCCATGAACTCGTTCGATGAGAAATCGCTCGAGGACAGGATGTCGACGCCGATCTGCTGGCCGTGATCGGCCGGAACAGTACCCAGGTATGTGCCCCATTGTGCGGATGTGACCGAGACGAACCCGTCGTTGACGCCTTCTTTGCTGTACAGGAGGGCGTTCAGAGGTCGCAGGATGGGGTTGATGGTGTTTTCGCAGTCACGCCCTGCCTGACCGGCGTACGAGTAGTAGCGCACGTCAGCATGGTCGGGGACTTCCTTGTTGAAGTGGTTCTGGACGTATTCGGGTGTCAGGTCCTGGACGGCGCGCCTGAAATTGGCTTTTCCACCGTCGATGGTTCGCTCACCCGCCCAGTTTGCCGCATCCGACAGCCATTCCTGGATGCGTTCGGGGCGCTCGAGAACGATGTTGGCCACGCTCGACCCGCGGTGCGGCGTGGCGATCGTGGTCAGCGATTCGACATGGGGCGCATACCCGAGCCGCGTAATGAGCCAGCGGGCATCGAGCCCGCCCATGCTGTGGGCAATGAGGTGGACCTTGTCGGCACCGGTTTCCTCCAGGATGTGATCCAGACGTTCGCGCCACATCCCGGCGCGGGTGGGTACGGTCTGGTAGGGGCTGACGTTGGGTGCGTAGGCGACCACGCCACGGAGTCTCAGATAGAGGGCTTCATCGTGCAGGTGACCGCCCCGGACGAGAACCGACAAGAGGCCGAATCCGTGCATGAGCACGACCGGATGCGATGTGCGAATTACAGGCGGCTGCGGAAACGCGTCAAGGCCGACGAAGCGTCGCAGGCCCTTCCGGGGGGACGACTTGGAGGTGGAGTGGGTTTCCATATGTGGATCAGTGCACGTTCGTTCGGGCGCTCACATGGGAGCTGACAATGCATAAAGTACCACCGCGCCGGCGAAGGGTGCCACAAGATTGTCGTTGAGCCGCAGGGGAGCCCCCTCGATGAGCATGGAGGCGATGACGAGGGAGGCCAGCATCCAGTAGGGGTAGGCGTAGGGCAGGAGTGCGGCCGCCGCCCCCGCCGCAATGAGAAACGCCGCGCTACCCTCGACCGTGCAGCCCTCGCGCCCCCAGCGCGTGCGCCCGAACCGGCGTCCGGCGAGGGCGGCGGCCGCATCGCCCAGCATGAACGTGACGAAGGCGACAACCGCGATGTCCGGCGGAAAGACGGCCGTGAGCAGCGCCATGGAAATGAGCACCCACGTGGCGCCGTTGATGACGACCGGGCTGCCCATGGGCGGGCGCTCGGAAGGGCGCATCATCCAGCCGAAAACGCGGTCTATGGTGGTATTGACCCAGGCCAGTCGCACGCGGGCCACATCCAGGAAGAGCGCACCGGCGGCGAGCGGCACCAGTCCGAACAGGGCCTTGGAGCCAAGCAGGTGAACGGCCAGCGGAAGAACGAGGGCCAGCAGGTGAAGCGCCTTGCGGCCGAGTTCACCCCGGTAGTCGAGTTGGGGCATGGGAACTGTGGGTCGTACGGGTGGGTGAGAGGCTCAACAGGAAGACGTCCGGCGCAATGCTCGAAAAGATCTATACATACTGCACGGCAAAAGCTGGAGTCACGGAAGGGTTTCCATTCGGAGAACAGACGCTCGTGCTCAAGGTGGGTGGCCGGGAGAAAGGCAAAATGTTTGCTCTCCTGGCCGTTGACGAGCACCCGCTCCGCATCAACCTGAAATGTGACCCGGCAGAAGCCATTGCGCTCAGGGAGCGGTACGACGGCGTGGCGCCGGGCTACCACATGAATAAAACGCACTGGAACACGGTGACCCTGGGCCGGGACGTACCGCCGCATGTACTCTTCGGCATGATGGACAGGTCCTGGGAGCTTGTGTACGACTCGCTTCCAAAGCGGGCGCGCCAGCCCGAGGTGATTTTCGAGGACAACCACCTGCTTGTCGTAAACAAGGCCCCCGGAATGCTCAGCCAGGCCGACCGGACGGGCGACATGGACATGCTGACGCTCGCCCGGATGTACGTGGCGCGCACGCGGGGCAAAAAAGGGGCCGTGTACATGGGACTTGTGCACAGGCTGGACCGCCCGGCCGGTGGTGTGATGGTGCTGGCGTGCACGTCAAAGGCGGCCGCCAGACTCTCGGAGCAGTTCCGAACGCGTGCGGCAAAGAAAGAATATGAGGTGCTGGTCGAGGGGCGACTCGATGGATCGGGCACCTGGGAAGACCGGCTTGAAAAGAAGGACGGGCACGTGCGCGTGGTGGAGAGCGGCGGCAAAGTGGCCCGGCTTGCGTGGCAGGCCGTGGAAACGTTTGAGGTCCCGCGCCAGGGGGACGGCGCGAACACGTCGAGCGGCGAACGACTCACCCTGACACGCCTTCGCATTGTGCTCGAAACCGGACGGGCACATCAGATCCGGGTACAGTCGGCCGAACGCGGTCATCCGGTGCTGGGCGATTTCCGCTACGGAAGTACCCACGAACTCGATGGGAAAAACCTGGCACTGCATGCCCGGCGGCTCGAACTGGAGCACCCGGTCCAGCGCGAAAACATGGTCTTCGAGGCGCCAGTTCCGCGCTCCTGGCCGTCGTAGCACGAATGGCCGTCGGGTTTTATTGGGGGATGCGGAACGGCTGCCAGGATGATGCGGTGCGGTCGGGTTTGGGCACGACACAGACTTCCGCGTCCCGGAACGGATCTACGACGACCGGAATGTGATTCCAGGTCTCAAAGTCACCTGTGCCTCTTTTGAGCTCGGCGGCCAGTTTCTTGCAGAAGGTGGTGTAGGACCGGGGTCCCATTATAATGAAGCGGGCCTCCAGCCCGCCGTCGGCGAGTTGGCGTACCGACTGCGAGAGGAAATCGAGTAGGTCATCGGGCTGCGGAGCGTGTTGCAGTATGGTCATAACGGGTGGCTTTTCAGGGGACGCGTGAATCCTTCGTGACCCGGACGTGAAGCTTCAGCAAAGAGGGCTGGGCTTCACACAGACCTGAAACAGGACGGGCGCAAAGGACTGTAATTTATTCAAATGTCGCCACAGGAATTCAGACAGACCTACGCATCGGACGAGCGCCTGTTCACGGGGCGCTTCTTCCCGGACGGGCCGCTTTGCCTGGACGCAGACAGCCATGTTGGCGTATTGTTGCTTGTACCTGGCGCACCCGAGTCGCGATCCGAGGTGTTTTCCTACCTCTACCGGCGACTGGTCTCTCCGCTTAAGGGTGGTCTGTCCCGGTTCTGGCGGTCCCACCTGGCCGCCTGGCTGCGAGCCCGCATTGCGGCGCGGTACCTGACGGGCCAGTACGATGCTATTGGCGGGGGAAAAGCCATCAACCAGTTCCATCGTGAGCAGGCCCATATGCTTCAGAGCATGATTGACCGCTCGGAACCGGGACGGATGACGGTGTATCTGGCATCGCCATTCGGCAGTCCGGACATTGCCGCGAGCGCTGAAAAAATGGAAAAGGACGGCGTAACACACGTCATTCTGTTGCCGCTCTTTCCCCAGTACGCCGCCGAGACCACGGGCCGCTCGTTTGCCGAGTGGGAGTCGCTCATGCGGCAGGGAATGGTGTCGGCGCGTCCGACCGTTGCCGTCCGCCAGTTTGCAACCCACGAAGGATACATCGAAGCCCTCAGTGATCGGATTGACCAGGGACTGCAGCGCTTTCCGCGCCACGTCCGCTCCCAGGTACAACTCGTTTTTGCGGCGCACGGCAGTACGACGCGCCAGCAGGGCAGCATCCCCGATCCGTACTGTTGCCTCTCGCATCATACGGTCAATGCGCTCATGGAGCACCGTGGCCACGATCGTCCTTGGCTGCTGGCTTTTGTGCGACCGGATTCATGGGGAGGCAAGCTGGCCGGGGACATTCCGGCCCGGTTCCGTGATCTGGCCGCATCGGGGCACAGGGCGGCACTCGTTGTTCCTGTTGACCATGTCACCGAGCAGTTCGATACCGCCTATCTGCTGGACGTGCGCATGCGAGAGGTAGCCGAAGATGTAGGGCTGTCCCATTACCAGGTCGTGAACGGTCTGAATTGCCACCCCCTCTTCATGGAGACGCTGCTGGATTTGCTGCGTGGGCCACTGGGTCGGCGCCGCGAGCCTCTGCCCGGCATGGACTGCTTCGACTCGTGCCCACGCCCGGACTGGGATGCGGAGCCGGAGGGCCGGTGTGCTGCGTGCCCGTTCGGTTCGCGTGCGGCACCGAGGGACGGTTCGGCGCGGGCTGCCGATGCGTCGGCCCGGCACGGGTCAGGTCAACTCTCCCGTCTCTTCAGACGAAAAATAGGACTCCAGGCTTTCCAGGGTCTCTTCCGAACGGGCCTCATCGCGCAGGATTTCCCCTCGGCCAATAAGTGTGATTCGTGAGCAGACGTCTGTCACGTGGCCCAGATCGTGACTCGAAATGAGCATGCTCAGGCCCTGGCCGGACAGCCGCAAAAGGTGCTGCTTCAGGCGAATCTGGGAGGGTGGATCGAGATTGGCAAAGGGTTCATCGAGTACGAGCAGTCGTTCGGCCACGAACAGTGCGGCGGCAATGCCTACTTTCTTGGCATTTCCGGTCGAGAGGTCCCGGATGAGACGCCGGGAGTCGGCCGTTGAGACAGGCAGGAAGTTGGTAAAGGGCTCTATGGCCCTGGCGACGTCGGCTTTCCGTAGACCGTAGGTCGCCCCCACGAATTCCAGGTACTCACCGATCGTGAGATATTCAATAAGGAATGACCGGTCCAGGAACGAGCCCGTCGTGAGGCGCCACGACTGGTCGTGGACGACACTTCTACCTTCAAAAAGGACCTGCCCCGAGTCGGGCTCGAGTAAATCCAGGAGCAGCCTCAGGAAGGTGGTCTTGCCGGCACCATTGCTGCCGACGAGTCCGACCACTTCACCCGATTGCATGGTCCAGGAAGGGACGTGGAGCGCCACCTTCTCGCCGTATGATTTGCGGATGTCGTTGAATTCAAGCAGCATGACGGCGTTGTTCATTCACGGAAACCCGTAAGCATTCGTTGTTTACGCGCCTGGAGGCCCCGTGCAAAATAGCGTGCCCACAGGTTGGTGGCCATGATGCTCACGAATCCGACCGACGCAAGTATGCCGAGAGCGAGCTGACGGTGGTTTCCCATGGCCATCATGAAAAGTACGGGCGGGAGGGCCGTGGGAATGAACCAGATCCAGTGGCGGGAGGACAGGCCCTCGTAGTTGAAAAATCCTCCGGAACGTCCAATGTCGATGGCCTGCCGGTTGCGCGCAGCAAGCTCCATGACGAGGACACTCGTAATGCCGGCGTTGTAGAACAGGAAGGCGAAGTGCACGTCCATCCGATCGGGCGCGAGCAGCAGGAAGAGCGGGAGTGAAATCGCGAACAGAACCAGGCAGCTGGCCTGAAGTACGACGAGTTTCGACTTGACAAGCGTGCGATAGGCAATGTTTCGCGTAACGAGAGCCGGGTAATAGCTGCTGTCCCAGCCGAACATGAGTTGTCCGTAGTTGAGAATGAATCCGCCCGAGGCAAACAGGCCAATCAGGGCGTTCATGCCTGCGCCGGTAATCCGGTTTCCCGGACCCAGCATGAAGGCCAGGTACATGGTGGAAAAAAGAAGCGATATGATGAGGTAGTGCCGGGGCCTCCGGTTGCGCCACATGAGCAGTAGTTCAAGGCGTATGAGCTGCCCTTCCGCGCCCCAGTCGGCGGCAAGGAGACGCTCGGCCGTGCGTGGGAGGCGCAACCATGGATGCTCCCTGGTGGCTGAGGGGGGATCGGGTCGCAGTCCGGACAGGAGCGAACGTGTTGAGAGCACGACGCCGAGTGCGGTGAACGACGCCACAAAAGCCGTACCCAGCAGGCTGCCGCGCAGGATGTCCGTGAACAGGAACTCCGAGAGCATGCGCTGCAGGCCGGCTCCCAACCATTCATCAATGACTGCGGTTACGACCAGGAGCAGCGTGAGCACATAGAAGAGGCCCGTGTGCTGTTGCAGTGTGCTGCGCAGGTACAGAATGGCAAAATGACTGGCCAGGATGAGGAGTACAACGGCCAACATCCAGGACGAAGCAGCGGCCAGGCCGGCATCGGGTACGACGAACCGCATCCAGAAGGGAATGAAAAAAAGGAACGGGTACACGTTGTGCACCGTGGCCAGTGACGAGACCTGGAAAAACGTCGCCAGACTGGTTCGCGAAACGGGCAGGTGCAGATAGGGCACGATCTTCATCCGTGGGGTTTTCTGGAACAGGAACCGGATGAAGAAGAGGGAGAGGAATGCGGCCAGGAGGTACTGATTGACCACGAGTACCGGAGATACACCCGGCAGCGTCAGCCGCGAAAACGACTCAAAAAAGAATCCGAGTGTAAGCAGGGTCGAGATGACATAGAACGTGACGAACCCGATGACGAGCCAGGTAATCCAACTCTTGCGCTGGATGAGTGCCCTCATCGAGACCCGACGCTGAACACGCGCAAGCAGGAGAAAAGCAGCGAGTCCGGATATCGGTCGGCGGTGCGTCACGCAAACACGAAGTCGATTTCCCTGTTTTCCATACTGGCGCTGGCGATTTTGACCCGGATTTCCTGGCCGAGTTTGTACGTGCGCCCGGATTTGCGTCCACGCAGCACGTACTCCTCCTCAATGTATTCATAGAAATCGCCGTCCATATCGCGAACATGGATGAGTCCCTCGATGAGGAGTTTCGGCAGTTCTATGAAAATACCAAACCGCGTAAGGCCCGAAATCACGCCGTCGACCTCGTCGCCCACGTGCATGCGGGCATACTCGACCTGCTTGAGCTTCACGCTCTCGCGCTCGGCCTGGGTGGCTATCTGCTCGCGCTCGGTGCAGTGGGTTGCCAGTTCGTCGAGCGTAGCGGGCGATGGGCGGCCTTCGCCGCTCAGGTGTGCCTTCACAATGCGGTGCACGATCAGGTCCGGATAGCGCCGGATGGGACTCGTGAAATGCGTATACGCCGAGAGGGCCAGGCCATAATGACCAATGTTGTCCACCGAATAGACGGCGCGCGACATGGCGCGCAGCGCGGCTTGCTCAATCACAGCCTCCTGGGGAGATCCCTTTACGCTTTCGAGCAGGCTGTTGAGCGCCTGCGGCGTAATGGCGCCGTCGGCGTGTTCTACGCGCAACCCGAAGGCTTTCATGTAGGATGCCAGACGGGCTATCCGCTCGGCGTTGGGAACATCATGGACCCTGAAAATGAATCCGCCGAACTTCTCGTCACCGAATTCTTCGGCAATGCTGCGGTTGGCGAGCAGCATGTACTCCTCGATAAGCTGGTTCGCTTCGTGCCGCTCGCGGAGCACGATGTCGACGGGGTGTCCCTTCTCGTCGAGCACGACCCGGATTTCGGGAAGGTCGAAGTTCACCGAACCCTTCTCGAAGCGTGTCTTACGCATGGAACGGGCCAGACGGGCCAAAAGGCGCACGTCTTCGGCCAGTTCGTGCTCGGCGCCATCAATGAGGCGCTGCGCGTCTTCATAGGCAAAGCGCTGCTGCGAGCGGATAATGGCCTCGGCCGCCCGGAATCGGACCACACGGCCTTCCGGGTCCAATTCAAAAATGCAGGAAAACGCCAGGCGGTCCTCGTTGGGCCTCAGCGAGCAGACGTTGTTCGAGAGGTGCTCGGGGAGCATGGGCATGACCCGGTCCACGAGGTAGACCGACGTGCCTTTCTCGACAGCGTCCCGGTCAAGGGCCGATCCCTCGGGCACGTAGTGGCTTACGTCGGCAATGTGCACGCCGACTTCGAAATTCCCGTTGCCAAGGGCATGCACGTGCAGGGCATCGTCGAAATCCTTCGCATCTACCGGGTCAATGGTGAAGACGCGGCGCTGGCGGAAGTCCTCGCGCGCTTTGAGCGTCGCCTTGTCAATCTGGACTTCGGCGCGGGCAGCCTCTTTTTCCGCTTCCGGGCTGAAACCGTCAATGGCGCCCACGCTGAGCGCCACGGAAAGTGTCTGTACGGCCGGGTCGTCAGCGCGGCCAATGACGCTCAGCAGCCGGCCCCGGGGGGCGCTGCCCGGCTTGTTGAAGGCATCGATCGATACGACCACCTTGTCGCCGTCCTTGGCCTGGCCCACCGTGTCGAGGTCCACGAAAATGTCGTGCGTCAGGCGGCGGTCGTCAGGGGTGACTGTCGCGAACGATCCGCTGTGCTCAAACGTGCCGACGGCGCTCTGCCGGCTCCTCACAACGACCTCCACGACCTCCACTTCGCGCCGCTGATCGCCTTTTTTGGCGGCCACCGTGGCCACCTTCACCCGGTCGCCGTCGAGGGCCGTTCCCATGCGGCGGGAGCGGACATAGAAATCGTCGTCCCAACCATCGACGCTTACAAAGCCGAAACCGTCCGGGTGGACCGAAAGACGGCCCTCCATGTGGTTCTCGGGCGGGCGGTACGAAAAGCGATTTCCGCCCACGGCCTGGATATAGCCTTTTTTCTCGAGCGACTGAAGCGCCTCGACGGCGGCCTCGTACTCTTTCCGGTCTTTCAGGTCGAGCCGCTTCGCGACTTCCTTGGCGCGAAATGTGCGTTTGCCATGGTTTTTGAAAAAGGACAGTACACGGTCTTCGATGCGGGATGAACTCATACGGGAGCAGCAAAAATATGGGCCGCCACGTCGGCTGGAACAGAGATGTGATCGTGGTCGAGGTGGACAACGAGCAGCTCGTCGTCCGCATCCAAAATACGAAACACCGTACCCGGAAGCAGGCCGAGGGCTTCTATCCGGTGCAACATGTCGTGATCGGTGTCGAGAAGGCGCCGCACTTCCAGGTCCTGTTCGTGAGGACACGCGGGCAGGGGATCGGCCGGTGTGTGCTCCATCGTGCCATCGCGCGTGGGGATGGGGTCGCCGTGCGGATCGTGCGTGGGGTAGCCGAGCAGCGCATCTATCCGGTCCTCAAATTCTTCCGAAATATGATGCTCCAGATGCTCGGCTTCGGAGTGCATCTGCTCCCAAGCGTACCCGAGTACGTCGCGCAGGTAGGTCTCAAGCAGGCGGTGATGGCGAATGATTTCGAGAGCGATTTTCTCGCCGGCGGCCGTGAGCGCGACGCCCCGGTACGGCGCATAGGTGACGAGTTTCATCTTGGCGAGCCGCGTCATCATGTTGGTGACCGACGCCGACGACACGCCGAGCCGCGCCGAAAGCTCCGACGTGGTCACCGGCTTGCCGTTGTGCAGCGTGTAGATGGCCTTGAGGTAGTCTTCGACAGCCTGGCTCAGCATGGGTTCGGTTTCAGTCGGTGCGGGAAGGTGGCCCGGATGAGCGCCCGCGCCACGATACGTGTCGGGTTTATTACGTATGGATGCAGCGCATGGTGCCCGCCGACCGCAAGTGGAAGCTCTGTGCACCCGAGAATGACGCGCTCGGCGCCTCGGCCCAGGAGGTGTTCGATGGCCAGGGCGACCGCCTCGCGCGCCCTGTCGGTCACGGGAGATGATGCGGCCTTGATCCCGGACTCCGGATCGTAGATGGCCGGAAACAGGTGGTTTTCGCGGATGTCTTCGCTTGGCAGAATCGCCGTGAAGCCGGCTTTTGCCAGCGCGTCGTCATACAGGCGCAGCCGGTAGGTGCCAGCGGTTGCCAACAGACCGATTTTCCGGCCAGAGATGGATGCGACCGTCTCGTGGATCATGTGGAGCAGCGTGAGGCCCGGTGCACTCTGGCGAACGTGTTCCTGCACGCGGCGGAAAATAGGTTCGGCATGCGCCGTGTTGCAGGCAACAGCCGCCGTCGTGGCGCCAGCGCCTGCCAGCTGCACAAGCGCACGGCCCATGGGCGGCGCGGGGTCACGGAGCGTGCCCTCCGCCGGGTTGCCGGCGCCCTGCAACAGAAAGGCCGTTCGGTCCGGAACGTGCGCAGCGCTCCAGAGCAGCGTCGGAACGTGATCCTGGTCGCGCGTGGCGAGCGTGTTGTCCATGACGGCCTGGAACAGGTCCAGCCCCGCCTTCGGACCCATGCCCCCCAGGATGCCAATTGTCGGTTGTGCGTGCATGGGCGGTGTACTTCCGACGGCGGGGGATGGTTCGGCCGGGAATGGGTTCGGTCCGGCACCTGCTCATGAAATCACGACACCGATCTCCGTCGGGTGCAGATTGTTATCGGGTAAAAACGAGTGCCAAATTTGCTATTCCGAAAGGTACTATGTATCTCGGTAAGCAGACTATCTCTTATTTCAGGATCCAAATGTCATGAACACGATTGCACGCACAAACGCACAAATCATACACCAGAGCATGGTCAAATAATTTACTACAATTCGTATGCGTAGCTGGTATTTTTATTTATTCTACAAATCTGGTGCATGCGCAGGAGGCCGTTAGTGTGGCCCCGGTAGAGGTGAAAATCACAAATGAATCTGAGGTGACTGGCGTAACTGTTATCATTACAGACTTGGAAAGTTCGAGCATGGATGAAGAAGAGTTTTCGCTGGACCCACTGGAGACCTTGGGAATGAATTTTACGGGGGAAGCGAAACGAGCGCTGATTTCGACGGGCTGGAAAACCGATTGTACAAGATTGAGATTGGTGAACACTCATTCCTGTATATGGATTGTGATCCGAGCGGTGTCGACCTGCAAACTCATGGTTTTTTCTGTCCCAATGCCGATTTCACCGGTAGTGTCCAGCAGCACGACATGACTATATTATGGTCAGAATTTGCTCTCGACGTGCGTTTTGGAGGTATTATGGGATCTGACCGCGTCGAACCTGACGCCGTATTCTCTGATGATGACTGGTCTTTGCCCTACAATGCGAGCAATCTATGTGCTGTAGACCCGTCCCGGCCCTGTAACGAGGCCTCAATCATGTACTTTCTATCTCCTCAAGTCTCGACCCAATCGTTCACTTTTACGTCGGAAGATATCGTCCAGCCCCCGGGTAGTGGATGGAATTTCAACAACATCGACGTAACGATCCCAGATGGCATTGAGGTCTCGATCACAGAGGGTCTGAACATTGGCGGCAGCACCGTCACGTTCGGGATTGATTCGGAGCTTGTTTACACCGGTAGCGCGCACGGTTTCGATCCGGAGCCCGGAACGCTCTTCCGAATGGGGAAGAATTCCCGTTTTACGCTCATGAGCCCTGTTACGCTCTCCGGGACGGCATCCGAGCCTATCCGCTTCGAGCAACTCTCTCCTGGAAACCGCTGGGACTATCTCGACCTTCTCGCCGATGGCAATACCATTGAATATGTCGAACTCGATGGCGGCGACAAGACCATCGAGGTTCGCTCTACAGGCAATACGTTCGACCATATCACCTCTACAAATGGCTACCGCGGCCTGAGTTCGTATTTCCAGTCGCTTCCAGGTGGTGGAACCGCGTCAAGCTCATTTGACGTGTCGAACTCGCTTATCGAAGGCAGCCAGTCGGTAGGCGTCGTGGCGCACAACACGGATCTGGATATGATTGACGTCACCATTCGTGACAGCGGTCAGGATGGACTCTGGCTCCTGGGGGCTACGGTCGATACGTTGACGGGCAGTCTTATCGAGGATAATGCGCACCTCACAACGAATTCCAGCGGCATTGCTGTCCATTCGGGAAGTACGTTGGATATTGGGACCGATGCATTCAACACCATCAAGAACAATGCCGTACACGAAGTCACGATATCCTCTACTGGAATTGCTTACCTCGGTACGAGCACGGGCGGGTCAACAGGCGGCAGGAATACCATTTTCGATACGTCAACTCCGGTCTCTGGTGAGTTCTACGTCAATAACACATCATTCGCATCCGTCAAGGCGGAGTACAACTGCTGGAACACCACGCTTGCACCAGCGGCCTCCCTTTTCAGCGGATCGGTGGACCGGGACCCGTTCATGTCATGCAGCGGGCTCACAAAGGGAATCGGTGAGGCGACGGCGAGCACCAATGTAAACGGTGCATTGGCGGGTACTGACGTGAATGCGGCATTTGTCGCGTTTGAGGAGAATCCAACGGAGGCCAACCTGGCTGCGTTATATGTGCTGGTGGCGCAGCCGGGCGAGGCGGGAGGGGCCTTTCAGGGTTACTTCGACCGCGTACTGACCTCGGTTCTCTCCGCATCAGACCGTTACGCAGCCGTCAACACGCGCACCCGGGAGCTTGCCGTCGTGCTCTCGCTGCGCGAAGCGCTTCGGCAGGAACGCTTCGCCGATGCCCGTGCGATCTTTGAGGACAACCTGGACCAGGTTGTTTCGCCAGACCTGAGAAGCGACGCTATGCTACTCGGCGTCAATGCATATACCATGACGCGAGCGTATGCCGAGGCGCTGGCGCTGCTTCCGGCCGTCAAAGCGATCCGTGCACCAAATCGCGACACAAAGGCGGAGTTGATGTTTCTGGAGGAAGAGCTTACGTTCCGGCTGAAAGAAGAGGGCGGTGCCGAGAAAGCCCTCGTGGCCGCCGGAGCGCTCGAGAAGACGACGGCGGACGAGTCGGCCGACGAACTGCCGGGCAGGGCGGCCCTTACCGCCTGGCCGAATCCGACCAGGGGCACGGTCCGGCTCCAGCTCGACCTGCCGCGCGCAGCGTCCGTTTCAATCCGCACGCTCGATGCTCTTGGGCGTGAGGTTCTGCGCGCGGCACCACGGGTCTACGGCGCGGGAGGCCAGGTCACCAGCGTGGACCTCAGTTCGCTGGCGGCGGGCCTCTATCTGATAGAAGTCGTCGTGGAGGAGGACGGGCAGCCTCCCGTGCGGCGCACGTCAACCATCCTGAGGAACTGAGCCATGCGCACAGGAATCACACACACACTCCTCATCACAAATTTTCTGGTCTCCACCGCGGCCCTCACGCTCTCAGCGGAGAGCGTTACGGCCCGGCAACTGACAATATTCGTAAATCACGCCGCAACGGGCCAGAATGACGGCACGTCGTGGGCGAACGCCTACACGACGCTCCAGGATGCCATTGTTACCTCAAACCCCGGCGACGCCGTCTGGATAGCAGAGGGTACCTACCGCCCGGACGAAGGACAGAACCAGACGCCGGGAGATCGGGCGGCAACGTTTCTGATCTCGCATGACCTGTCGGTCTACGGTGGGTTCAGTGGTACGGAAACCGCGCTCGAAGAGCGCGACATGGAGGCGAACGAGACCATTCTGTCAGGAGACCTGCTTGGTAACGACGGGGAGGTGTTCGATCCTGAGAGTCCGCTTCGGGGAGATAACGTGGAGCGTTTGTTGTTGTTGGCGTCTGAAGAGAGCAAACCCTTTTCAGTTCTGCTTGGCGGCCTGACCATCCAAGGGGGACATGCCACCGGCGAGTTCAATGTTCCAGTCCAGCGCTTCAGTGAGATCATCTATTCGCAGCTCGGTGGGGGAATTTACGTGGCATCAAACGCGGATCTGACAGTGCGGCGCACACTGTTTCGATACAATCATGCACGCACTTGCGGGGGCGGAATATTTTCCACGGGTCGTCTGATCGTGAAGACATCCGTCTTCAGTGAGAATAATGCAAGCAGTCCCAGTATCAGTGACGGTGGCAGATGTGACGTGGGTACCGGTGGTGGAATTGCGATAGACGGGAATGACAGAACTGATTTATGGCTGGATATTTCCGACTCCCTTTTCGAGCGGAATACGGGTGGTTGGGACTGTGGAGGCGCACTGGCCGTTGGCGCAGCGAATGCTCGTATTACAGGAACCCGAATCAAGGAAAATGAGGCAGCGGCAGGGGCAGGTATATGTCTCAGTGGCGGCTTCCTTTCCATGTCGCATCTCGTCATGGAGGGCAATAGAGGTTTTGAAGGTGATGATATTATTACCGTGGCTGGTGCATTGTTTATTGTTAATGCAAAGGCACGGCTCCATGGCTCCCTGGTCGTTGGCAATGGGAGCAGCTCAACTCGGGCCTCCGGCGGCGCCATCTGGTTTGAGCGGTCTTCCATACTGTACGTGACCAATTCAACGATCGCTGACAATGAAGCCGTACAAGGAGACGGTATGGCCATCGATAAGCAATCGACGGTGTTTTTCCACAACAGCATACTTCACAACGACAGTATCGTAGCGGACGACACGCGTTCGACGGTGGCGCTACCTCATGCTTTTTTCTCGGAATACTCGATACTCAATGGTGAGCTGCCGGAATTCACTGCGCTCGGCGCTGGTATCCAACAGGGGGTAGACCCGTTATTTGACGAGAACTACTACCTGCTCCCTGGCTCTCCGGCTGTTGACGCAGGTGCGAACGTGCTTGTACCTGCCGATACATTCGACGTGGACATGGATGGAGACACCAGCGAACCGGTCCCGCTCGACCTTGCGGGAAACCCCCGCTTCGTGATGCAGGAGGGCTCGGCGCCCAACCGAACGGTCGATCTCGGCCCATTCGAAATGCCGTTCACAGCGACATCGATCGTCGAGTCATTTCCGGGTGAAACCTCAAACGCGTGTCCACTTGTTACAACCTACCCCAATCCCGCGTCTACTGAACTGACAGCAGAACTGTCCGCGCCGGGGAATCTTGAACTTTTGGATGTCCTGGGCCGGAGGGTCGCCGAGTGGAAACGCCAGCCGGCAGGTACCTCGCGACTCGATGTGAGCACGATTCCCGGTGGATCATATTTCATGCAATACACGGGTGATGATGCCAGTAGAAGGTGCTTGGTGCCACTGGTCATCATGAACTGATGCCCGGAATCCGTATTTTGGGTTCGAATACGCTGAAAAGCCCGCACCCGTACCGCATCTCCCCGAAACAATGTCCTCTCGCATTGCTGTTTCCCGCTCTGGATTCCTCATCCTGGCCCTGCTGGTGGCATTTTCAGCACCGGACGCGTCCGGCGCAATGCAGGTGCACGATTCGCTCCAGGTCCGTGCGCGGGACGTGGGTATTCGCCCCGGCGTGCTGCCGGTGGGGCCGCTCAACGCGATCACCGATGTGGAAGGCGTTCGCGTGGGGCATGTGACGCTCATGGAAGGCGATTCGGTGCGCACGGGTGTAACCGTGATCCTGCCCCACGGGGGCAATCTGTACGCCGACAAGGTGCCCGCGGGCTTCAGTGCGGCCAATGCGTTCGGGAAGTTCGCCGGGAGCACGCAGATCCGGGAGCTCGGCGAAATCGAAACGCCGATCGTGCTCACGAACACGCTTTCGGTGCCCCAGGGCATGGAGGGCGTGATTGACTGGACGCTGAAGCAGCCGGGCAACGGGAATGTGCGCTCTGTCAATGCCGTGGTCGGTGAAACGAACGATGGCTTCCTGAACGATATCCGCGGCCGGCACGTGCGGGCGCACCACGTGGTGGAGGCGATCGAGGCGGCGCGTCCAGGGCCGGTCGGGGAAGGAGCCGTCGGCGCCGGCACGGGGACCGTCAGTTTCGGGTGGAAGGGGGGCATTGGGACGAGCTCGCGGCGCTTGCCCGAGGCGCTCGGGGGCTGGACGGTCGGTGTGCTCGTGCAGACGAACTACGGCGGCGTCCTGCAGATCGACGGCGTGCGCGTGGGCGAGGCGCTGGGGCAGTTCTATCTGGACCGGTTCGTGGACCGGGGAGATGCGGACGGGTCGGTGATCGTGGTCGTGGCGACCAACGCGCCGCTTTCGGATCGGAACCTGGAGCGGCTTGCGCATCGGGCGCTCTACGGCGTGCCGCGCAGTGGATCGCCGGCGACGAACGGATCGGGTGATTACGCCGTCGCTTTTTCAACGCATGAAGGCGTGCGGCGCACGCCCGAGCGGCGCGCGCCGGATCCGTCTGGCGACGGGGCCACGCTGCGCGAGTGGCCGAACGACGGCATGAGCCCGCTCTTCCAGGCGGCCGTGGAAGCCTCGGAGGAGGCTATATATAATGCGCTCTTCATGGCGGAAACGATGACGGGGCACCGGGGTACGGTGCAGAAGTTGCCGCTGCGGCAGGTGTTGGACGTGATGGGTCGGTGACGGGTGCGCCGCGCCAGCGAATGGGGCGGTGAAGATTGTGTAACGATGCCCAATTCGTTGCAGTCGGGCCGCTGAATCCCTATTTTCCCCGTTCTATACCCCTTCGGGGACTCTGCCCGGTCGTCTAATGGCAGGACAGCGGCCTTTGAAGCCGTATGTGGAGGTTCGAATCCTCCCCGGGCAACGAAGGTCTGCCAGAATATCAAGAAGCCGAATCGTCCGTTTTCAACGAGCCAATGAAAGGAGATCATCCCATCCAGATGTTTGCCGGTCGGTCCAATCCGGCGCTGGCCCGTGCCATAGCCACGGCCTTCGGGCAGGGTCTGGGAAAAATGGAGATCAAGAATTTCTCCGACGGCGAAATCTACGTCCACTTCGAGGAGTCCATCCGGGGTGGGGATGTCTTTCTGATCCAGAGCACGCCGCCGCCGGCCGATCACTGCATGGAACTCATGCTCATGATCGATGCGGCCAAGCGGGCGAGCGCCGAGCGCATTACGGCGGTCATTCCGTATTTTGGGTACGCCCGCCAGGACCGCAAGGATCAACCGCGCGTGTCGATTGCCGCCAAGCTCATGGCCAACATGCTGACGATGGCAGGCGTGGACCGGGTATTGACCATGGACCTGCATGCGGCTCAGATCCAAGGCTTTTTTGACGTGCCCGTGGACCACCTCTACGGCAGTGCGGTGTTCATTGAACACTTTCGGGCCATGGCACTGGAAGATCTCGTGGTGGTGGCTCCCGATGTGGGAGGTATCAAAATGGCGCGCGCCTACTCGAAGAGGCTCCGCGCAGACCTGGCCATGATTGACAAGCGGCGGCCCATGCAGAACGTAGCCGAAGTCATGAACATCATCGGTGAGGTCGAAGGCAAGAACGTGATCCTGATCGATGACATGATCGACACGGCCGGGACCATCACAAGCGCCGCATCTGCCCTCAAGAAAGCGGGTGCCCTCCGGATCATGGCGGCCGGAACACATGCCCTGCTCTCGGGGCCCGCGTTTGACCGCATAGAAAACTCTGAAATTGAACGTATGGTCGTGACGGATACGATTCCGCTTGTACGACCTTCGGAACGCATTACGGTGGTGAGCACGGCGGAGATTTTCGCCGACGCCATCCGGCGTATTTACACGGATGAATCAGTTTCGACACTGTTCATCCCCTGAACCCAACACAACGAATACAGGAAGGAATTGGCATGGAAGCGATAACGCTCGAAGTGACCCCCCGCGAGACGGGCAAGAAGGCAACGAAAGCCGCCCGGAATGCCGGTCACGTGCCGTGTGTCATGTACGGATTTGAAGAGGACGCCAAGTCGTTCAGTGTACCGGCGCTCGACTTGCGCCAGCTGATTCACACCGACGAATTCCGGCGGGTAAATGTGGTCTATGAAGGCACTTCGTATGAGTGCGTCGTAAAGCGTGTGGATTTCCACCCGGTGACAGACGTTCCCATTCACGCGGACTTCCAGATCCTGCATCCGGGCGAAATGGTGAACCTCCGGATTCCCGTCCATTTTGATGGCGTATCCATTGGCCAGAAAAACGGAGCCATCGCGCAGACGTTCGTCAACAAAATCCGGGTCCGGTGCCTCCCGAAGGACCTGCCCGATCACGTGGTTGTGGATATTTCGCCGCTGAATATCGGCCAGTCGCTGATGGTACGTGACCTGGAAGTGGAAGGCGTCGAGTTTCTGTCGCCCGCGGACCAGACGCTCGTCACTATTACCGTACCGCGTGGTATTGTGAGCGCCGAGGACGAGGAGGCCGATGACGATGCTGCCGGTATTCTCGCCGAAGGTGAAGAGGGAGAAGAGCTTGCTGAAGGAGAAGCGGAAGCGGAAGCGTAAGCGGGCTGCGTCGTGTCAACGAAGCGATTCATCATTGGTCTTGGCAACCCGGGCCCTGAGTACGCAAGGACGCGACACAATATCGGTTTCGACGTCGTGGATGCTGTGGCAGCGCGTCTAAGGGACGTCTCTTTTTCACGGAAGGGGCAGTCTGACGTTGCCGAGGCGCGGTGGCGTGGCCGCCACGTGGGACTGGCCAAACCGCAGACGTTCATGAATCGCAGCGGACTCGCGGTGGAGGAGATTGTCCGAAGGCACGGACTCGACAAGCAGGATCTGCTGGTGGTCGTTGACGACATCCACCTGCCCTTTGGCCGGATCCGCATTCGGCCATCGGGCGGCAGCGGGGGGCACAACGGACTGGAAGACATTGGCGACTGGCTGGACGGAGACGACTTTCCCAGGCTTCGGTTTGGCATCGGGGCCGAGTTCGACCAGGGGAGACAGTCCGAATATGTATTGGCCCCGTTCGACAAGGAGCAGCAGCAGGAACTGGAGCGGCTCGTGGCACACGCCCGCGATGCCGCTCTTGCATTTGTATCGGACGGACTCCAGACGGCCATGAACCGCTATAACCTCTGAATTATTGGTTAACGGGTGTAAGGTGCCGTCCTGCCCCCTATTTTCACGGATCTTATTCTACCAGGAATTACAACAACCCGAATACAACCCACTCACCATGGATCTCGCATTATTGACCTGGCTTGTCCCCGTTTCCGGCGTATTGGCACTGCTGTACGCTTTTTCACGAGCTCAATGGGTCGCAAAGCAGGAGGTTGGCACGCCGCTCATGGCAGAATTGGCGCAGGCCATAGCCGAGGGCGCGCGCGCATTTCTCCGCCAGGAGTACCGCGTACTCGTCATTTTTGTGGCGGTCGTTGCAGTCCTGTTGGCGTTTGCCAACCTGTCGCAACCTGAATCGTCGTGGATGATTGCCATTTCCTTTGTGGTGGGCGCCTTCTGCAGTGGACTGGCCGGGTTCATAGGCATGACGGTCGCGACAAAAGCCAATGTCCGGACGACGCAGGCCGCCCGAACGGGCCTTGCCCCTGCACTCAACGTGGCCTTCTCCGGAGGGCTCGTGATGGGACTGAGCGTTGTCGGCCTCGGCGTACTCGGTCTCGGTCTGCTGTTTCTGGCCTATGACGCCATGACCGTTTGGACCATCACGAAAGTGATCGGTGTCATTTCAGGATTCTCGCTGGGTGCCAGTTCGATTGCGCTTTTTGCCCGCGTAGGTGGTGGCATCTATACGAAAGCGGCGGACGTGGGAGCTGACCTGGCCGGAAAGGTCTACGAAGGCATCCCGGAGGACGATCCGCGCAACCCGGCCACGATTGCGGACAATGTCGGTGACAACGTGGGCGATGTGGCGGGTATGGGTGCTGACCTGTTTGAATCCTATGTCGGATCGATTATTGGTACGATGGTGCTCGGATCGGCGTTCATTTCGTTGCCGGCCTTTGTTTCGGGTGGCATGGGTGACATCAGCGCCGTCATCCTGCCGCTGGTACTTGCCGGTGTGGGCATCCTGGTGTCCATCCTGGGTTCGTTTTTCGTCAAGGTCAAGGAAGGTGGAAATCCGCAACATGCCCTGAACGTAGGTGAGTTCGGAGCAGCGGGCCTCATGGCTGTGCTGTCATACTTCATCATCACCATCATGCTTCCGGACGCATGGGACCACACGTCCTGGAACGGTGTGACCACGCAGTACACATCTCTGGGTGTCTTTTGGGCTGTCCTTATCGGTCTTGCAGCGGGCACCATCATCGGACTCGTTACCGAGTATTACACAGCCACCGGCAAGGGTCCCGTAACGGGCATTGCGCGTCAATCCGTGACGGGCTCCGCCACGAACATCATAGCCGGCCTTGGTGTGGGCATGTTCTCGACTGGTATTCCTGCTGTCGTACTGGCCCTGGGCATCATGGGTGCGTTCTCGTTCGCGGGGCTTTATGGCATCGCCATTGCGGCCGTGGGTATGTTGTCCGTGACTGGAATCCAGTTGGCTGTCGATGCCTACGGTCCCATCTCAGACAACGCGGGTGGGATTGCGGAAATGGCCGAACTACCACCCGAAGTGCGCGAGCGTACCGACAAACTCGATGCGGTTGGTAATACGACAGCCGCCATTGGAAAGGGTTTTGCCATTGGCAGCGCTGCGCTCACCGCACTGGGTCTGTTTGCGGCTTACATGCAGCAGGCCCAGGTACCGAACATCGATGTCGCCAATCCGAATATCCTGGCAGGGCTGCTTCTGGGTGCCATGCTGCCGTACGTATTCAGCGCCATGGCCATGGGCGCCGTGGGCCGCGCCGCGGGCGACATGATCAAGGAAGTGGGGCGTCAGTTTGCCGAAATTCCAGGTCTGCGTGAGGGGACGGCCAAGCCGGACCACGAGCGCTGCGTTGAGATTTCGACCAAGGCGGCCATCCGGGAAATGGTAGCGCCGGGTTTGCTGGCCGTGATTGTACCCGTGGTTATCGGCTTCATTGACAAGAGCATGCTGGGCGGTTTGCTGGCCGGTGTGACGGTGTCAGGCGTTCTGTTTGCCATTTTCCAGTCGAATGCCGGTGGTGCCTGGGACAACGCCAAGAAAATGATTGAAAGCGGTATTTCCATTGACGGCACGACCTACGGCAAGGGCTCAGAGGCCCACAAGGCTGCCGTCGTGGGCGATACGGTCGGTGATCCGCTCAAGGATACGTCGGGTCCGAGCCTGAACATCCTGATCAAGTTGATTGCCGTTGTCGCGCTGGTGATTGCTCCGCTGATTGCCTGATCTTTTTGTACGCAGCCGCGTACCTGTCCATCCTGTCCACCACCAGATCTCCAGATCGCGCTCCA
The DNA here is from genome assembly GCA_002787815.1 of Bacteroidetes bacterium CG12_big_fil_rev_8_21_14_0_65_60_17. Taxonomy (GTDB): domain Bacteria; phylum Bacteroidota; class Rhodothermia; order Rhodothermales; family UBA10348; genus 1-14-0-65-60-17. The sequence goes on from PCUY01000088.1 coordinate 30,874, forward strand.
CATGGCGAAAGTTGAAGTGACCATGCCCAAGATGGGCGAAAGTATCACGGAAGGGACCGTAATCGAGTGGCTGAAGCAGCCGGGCGACACGGTCGAAATGGATGAACCGTTGCTGGAAATCGGCACGGACAAGGTCGATACGGAGGTCCCGTCGCCAAATGCGGGCGTGCTGTCCGAAATTCTGGTGGAAGCCGGCGATACGGTAGAGGTAGGAACAGCCATTGCCATTTTGGAAACAGATGCCGACGACGCGTCCGACGCAGCGCCCGAGCCCGAGCCCGAGCCTGAATCCGAGCCCGAGCCCGAGCCTGAATCCGAGCCCGAATCGGAGCCCGCGTCTGCAGCGGACAACTCGGCAGAGACCGGGCCAGCGGCGCCACCGAGTGGCAAGCGCGTTGAAGTCCACATGCCCAAGATGGGCGAAAGTATTACAGAAGGAACCGTCCTTGCGTGGGCGAAAAAGGTAGGCGATGACATCGAGCTGGACGAGACGCTACTTGAGATCGCTACCGATAAGGTTGACACGGAAGTGCCTGCTCCTGCCGCGGGTGTGCTCCAGGAAATCTGTGTTGAGGAAGGTGAAACGGTCGAGGTCGGTACACTGATCGCCGTGATCGGGTCGGAGAAGGCACCCGATTCTGCGCCGGCACCCGGTTCCGCGCCGGCACCTGGTTCCGCGTCCACCTCCACGGCAAAAGCCGCTGCCGAAACACCCTCCCAGCCTGCAGCGCGCCCTTCCGAGTCGGTGGGCCCGATTGAGCGGACCGACGACGAGGGCCGGTTTTACTCGCCGCTGGTACGCTCCATTGCGGAGGCTGAGGGCGTTTCGATGTCCGAGCTGAAGCAGATCAAGGGGTCCGGTCGGGAAGGTCGCGTTACGAAGGCCGACCTGATGGCTTATCTGGAAGCGCGCGGCAGTGCGCCGGCGGCGAAGGAGGCACCGGCGGCGAAGGAGGCACCGGCACGGCCGTCTGCGGGCGTCGCATCTACAGGAACAGCGGCCTCCGGAGAGCGGGTAGAAGTGGTCAAAATGGACCGCATGCGGCAGATCATTGCCGAGCACATGACGCGCTCCAAAGCGACGAGTGCGCATGTGACCTCGTTCGCGGAAATTGATGTGACCAATCTGGTTCGGCTGCGGGAAACGAACAAGGAGGCGTTCCAGGCGCGCGAGGGCATCAAGCTCACGTATACTCCGTTTTTTGTGCAGGCGGCCGTTCAGGCTCTCAAGGACCACCCCATTCTGAACAGCTCGGTCGATGGGGATTCCATCGTGTACCGCAAGGATATACATATCGGAATTGCGGTGGCTATCGGGACGAGCGGGTTGCTGGCACCTGTCATCCGGGATGCCGGGCAACGCAACCTTACGGGACTGGCACATGCGGCCGCGGACTTGGCAACGCGGGCGCGAAGCAAGCAGTTGTTGCCCGATCAGTTGGCGGGAGGCACATTTACGGTGACCAATGTAGGCTCGCTCGGGTCCATCATGGGTACGCCCATCATCAATCAGCCGCAGGTGGCCATCCTGGCGACGGGCGCCATCAAGAAGCGCCCGGTAGTCATCGAGGATCCTGACATGGGTGACGTGATTGCCGTGCGTCACATGATGGTTGTGTCGCTTTCGTATGATCACCGGATTATTGACGGATCGATGGGGTCGTCTTTCCTGCGCTCCTACACCGATGCGCTCGAAGGACTGGATCCTGATACGGAAATTCAATAACCGTTATTGACAAAGTCCGTCAAAGTTGGTTGATTGGGGGGCCGTCAGAATGCACGAATCTGCCCCATACCCATGACCCTTGCCGATAGCCCGGACCTGAAGCTGTCTCCTGCTGCCCTTCGGGAACACATGCAGCGTTTCCTGCGGGAGTATCTGGCAGACAAGAGTCCCGAAACGGTAGGTACGTATCGTCGCTCCCTGAACGAGTTTGAGCGCTGGTTCATGCGGGGCGACACCGATTGTGTTTTCCGCACGGAGGATATTGCCGCCTACAAGAAGTGGCTCATGGATACGCGGGGTCTGCATGAAGTATCGGTCTCGACGTATCTGACCGCCGTCCGGCGGCTGTGTCAATACATGGTGGACCGGGGTATGCTTCCCGAAAACCCGGCGCGGGCCGTGAAGGGAAACCGCCGACCGGATGCGCACACGCGCGATGTCCTGTCACGAAGCGACGTGGACAGGCTGATGGCGGGAATTCCTGCGGATTCGCGCATCAACACGCGTGACAGGGCGATTGTGCACATGATGCTGTTCGCCGGGCTGAGTGAGATTGAAATTACGCGGGCCGATGTGCAGGACCTCGAGCAGACACTCATGGGGTGGTATTTGCGAATCCAGGGAAAAGGTCATACGCTGAAAGATCAACAGGTGCCGATCGATCCTCCCGTCATGGATGCCATACGACTATATCTGGATGCACGGGGCCGGATTTCGCCGGAAGACCCACTCTTTGTCTCTCATGGTCACCGAAGTGAGGGAAAGCGGCTCAATACGCGCTCGGTCCGGAGCCGGATCAATGCGCACCTGCAGACGGCAGGCGTGAAGCGTAAAGGTATAACGCCCCACAGCCTGACCCACACGGCGGCCCTGTTGTGGCTGGGCGACGGGATGTCGGTCGACGACGTCCGTCGCCGCATGCGACACGGCACGCTGGAAACCACCATGATGTACTATCGCCGACAGGAAGGAGGAGAATAACCCATGCCAGGACCCATAGATATTCCTCATCTGTACTCTCCGGAGGATGTCGTTCGATTCGTAGGACGTCAACTCGCGGCGGCACGGGACCAGGAGAAAGCCCATCAGATGGCGCAGTACATGAAGACGCGGATGCCGTTCTACGGTGTGCAGAAGCCCGGTCGCGAGCACATTGCCCGGGCGGTGAAATGGCATTTCCGGCCGTCATCCCAGACCGAATACGAACGACTCGTGCGCATGCTCTGGAGTCAGGAGCACCGGGAGGAAAAATATCTGGCGGTTCAGTTTGCCCGAACTTTCCGGCTGTTCATCACACTCGAATCCATGCCGCTCTACGAATTTCTGATCCGCGACGGCGCGTGGTGGGACTTCGTGGACGATGTGGCAATCCGACTCGTCGGCACGGTCCTGCGCCATGAACGGCCACAGATTTCACCCATCCTCGACCGGTGGATAGAGGACGAGGATCGATGGATACGTCGGGCAGCGCTGCTCTCGCAGATCATGCATCGGGAGCATACGGATCATGCACGTCTGTTCCGTTATTGCCGGATATGCATACACGAAGAGGATCCATTCATCCTGAAGGCGGTGGGCTGGGCGCTGAGGGACTATGCCAAGGCGGCTCCCGATCGCGTGGAACATTTCCTGTCTGAATTCAATGGATCGCTGCCCGGTGTCGTGGAGCGCGCCGTGAAGAAAGCATAGGGTGGCTCCCGGGGGCAGCTTACCGGATGGCCGTCTGGATCGTAATGCGGTGCAGCCCGCCCAGGGACGACCACGACGTGAAGCCGTAGTCGACCGATACACGGCGCACGCGTACGCCCACACCTGTCGAGACCCCGGCCAGGTCGAGTCGGGACTTGATCTTCAACTCGTCGTGGCGCCGATGGTTATACCCGAGGCGCACGCGGAAGCCCTCGGAAAACTGGAATTCGGCGGCGGGAATGATGTGGTAGAAAATGTTTCCAAGCGTAGTTGTGCCGTCGGGGCCTCCGTCCGGATCGTGAAGCCGGTACGCGGTCACGGAGAACAGAACGGGAAGGTGCTCCAGGCGCTTCGTGATACCGATGCGGAGGTCGGTCGGGACATCGTCACGCCGCGAGCCGATGGAAGAGAGCACAACGCCGGCATGCTGCAACGAGATACCTGCCGAGAAGCGCCGTTCCGCATCGTGATAGAGGGCACCGACATCGAGAGTCAGTGCCTGGGCACCCTCTGAATCGATGCTGTTGTGAAGCCAGTTGAGGTTGGCGCCATATTGCAGTCGTGTGCTGTACGAGCGGGAAAGACTGAGCGTGAGGCCCACGTCCGATGCATTGAATGAGCCGAGACGGTTTCCGCTGGCATCGAGCCGGTCCAGATCCCCGAAACCCATATAGCGGATGCCGATGGCGGCCGTTCCCAACTGCTCCACCGTTCGGGCATAGGAGAGCCATCCGCCGCTGATGTCCGAGACGTGGTTCAGGTAGGTGAATTCGGCTGTTCCGTGCATGGATGCATCGAGAAGGGCCGGATTGACGAACAGGCCGCCCGTTCCCCGGGTCACCAGGGCCGGGTTGTGTCCGCCCATGCTGCTGGTCCGGGCAGATGCGTCGAGCTGTGCGACCGGAAATGCCGCCGATTCAACCTGGGCACTTGCGTGGCCGAGGGTCAGCAGGGACACCAAAAGAAGGGCACAGAAAAGAAAGAGGACACGCATGGGCGGTCGGTTGTACGGTTGTCGGGCGGTATACAGGAATCGGGTCATGTGGTTCTGCGCTGCGCGCGTTGAGATTGCGTTTTGTGGCCCCGGTTCCTGCGAAGTGGCAGCGAAATATGGCTTCGACGGGAACGACCCCCGTTTGGATCGCGTGTCAGCCGGATGCAACGTCTGCCCAGGACCCGGGCAACCATCTTATAGTGCGTCGTTATGCTGAATTTGCTCAAGAAGGTATTCGGAGATTCCCAGGTGCGTGCCGTCAAGCGGCTCTGGCCGAAAGTGCACGAGATAAATGAGGAGTTTGAAAAACTGGCCACGCTCAGCGACGAGGAGTTGCAGGCGAAAACCGGGGAATTCCGAGAGCGGATCAAGGCGGCGCTCGCCGATATCGAGGCCGACCGGACACGTATTGAGGCGGAGCTGAAGGCCGGGCATGAAGATGGCGTCGAAGAACGGCTTACGCTGGAAGACCGTCTTCGCATGTACGATGAGCTCGATGCGCTCGACAAGGAATGGTACGATACGCTCGATGCAACGCTTGACGAACTCCTTCCCGAGGCGTTTGCTGTGGCGAAAGATGCCTGCCGTCGCATGGTCGGTCGGGAGTGGCAGGCGGGCGGACAGACCGTGGTCTGGGACATGGTTCCCTACGACGTGCAGTTGCTCGGTGGAATAGCCCTTCATGAGGGAAACATTGCTGAAATGAAGACCGGTGAAGGCAAGACGCTGGTGGCCGTGGCACCGGTCTATCTGAACGCATTGGCTGGGCAGGGTGTGCACCTGGTTACCGTGAACCCCTATCTGGCGCAACGCGACGCCGAATGGATGGGCCCCGTGTATGAGTTCCTTGGGCTCACAATTGACGTGATTGACAAGTTTGAGCCGCATACGCCCGGCCGGAAGGCGGCGTACATGGCGGACATCACGTACGGTACGAACAATGAATTCGGGTTCGACTACCTGCGCGACAACTCTTTTGTGAACGATCCCGAGCACCTGCAGCAGCGGAAACACCACTTCACGATCATTGACGAGGTTGACTCGGTCCTGATTGACGAAGCCCGTACGCCGCTCATTATTTCCGGGCCGGTCCCGGAGTCGGATGAGACCCAGTTCCACGATTTCAAGCCGGCCGTGGAGCGGCTCGTCTATTCGCAGCAGAAGCTCGTCGCAGGTTTTGTGAGTGAGGCGGAGAAACTGCTCAACGAGCGCGATGAACTGCTCGCAGCGGGCAAGAACAAAAAGGCGAGTCAGGCTGAATCCGAAGCGGGGCTGGCGCTGCTGCGGGCCCATCGCGGGTATCCACGCAACAAGAAGCTGCGCAAGCTCCTGCAGGAACCGGGCGTTGAACAGCTCAGGCAGAAAACGGAATTCCTGTATCTGCAGGACAACGCCAAGAACATGCCCATTGTTGACCAGGAGATGCACTTTTCCTACGACGAGAAGCAGCGCTCCATTGAAATGAGCGACATGGGGCGGGAGTTCATTGGCAAGGCGGCTGGCCAGGACCAGAACATGTTCATCCTGCCAGATTTGGGTGAGGAGGTGGCGCAGCTTGAGAAACAGAACGCCGCTGAACAGGCTGAGCTCGAAAAAGAGCTCGCCGCCGATACGTCGCTCTCCGACGAAAAGCGCCAGAACAAGCTGGACAATGACCTGCGCGTGCTGCGAAACGAACTGGCAGACCGGAAGCGGGAACTCTACGCGCGTTACGCCGACGCGGCCTCGCGCCTGCACGCCATAGAGCAGCTTCTCAAGGCGTATATCCTGTTCGAAAAGGACACCGAGTACATTGTCCAGGATGGGAAAATCCAGATCGTCGACGAGCATACCGGGCGCGTGCTCTCCGGGCGCCGGTATTCCGATGGGCTCCACCAGGCCATTGAAGCCAAGGAAGGCGTCAAAATCCAGGCGGCGACGCAGACCTACGCGACGGTCACGCTTCAGAACTACTTCCGCCTGTACCACAAACTCGCCGGTATGACGGGTACGGCTGAAACGGAGGCCGAAGAGTTTTTCAAGACGTACAAGATGGAGGTGGTCGTAGTGCCGACGAACCGCCCCATTGCCCGGAATGACATGGACGATCTGGTTTTCCGGACGAAGCGGGAGAAAATTGCCGCCGTCATCCAGAAAATCCAGGAATACCACGAGAAAGGGCAGCCCGTGCTTGTGGGTACGACAAGTGTCGAGGCGTCGGAGATGTACAGTCGTATGCTGACGCGGGCTGGTGTCCGGCACAACGTGCTCAATGCCAAGCGGGACCGGGCCAAAGCCGAGGCCATGATCGTGTCCGAGGCGGGACAGCAGGGCGGTGTGACGATTGCCACCAACATGGCTGGCCGTGGAACGGACATCAAACTGGGAAAAGGGGTTCGTGAACTCGGTGGCCTGGCCATCATTGGTACGGAGCGGCATGAAAGCCGACGGATTGATCTGCAGCTCCGCGGACGAAGTGGCCGCCAGGGAGACCCGGGCGAAAGTCAGTTCTATATCTCGCTGGAAGACAACCTGATGCGGCTTTTCAGCTCGGATCGGGTCGCGAAGGTCATGGACCGGTTGAACCTGGAAGAGGGTGCCGTAATCACGCACCCTTGGGTGAACAAGAGTATTGAGCGGGCCCAGTCCAAGGTGGAGCAGAACAACTACGGTATTCGCAAGCGGCAGCTCGAATACGACGACGTGCTCGATGCGCAGCGGAAGGTGATTTACGAACGCCGCGCGAATGCACTGCGTGGGCAGCGTCTGGCAGGCGACTTGCTCGACATGTTGCGCCACATGGTAAATGAAATGGTCGGGCGACACTACGGCGAGGGAAACCTGGACGAGTTGCGCGAGGAACTGCTACGCGTCCTGGCCCTCGATTTCGACGTGGACAGCGAGACGTTTGCCCGGCTCGGGGAAGAAGGCGTCGCCGATCGTATCTACGATGAAGCGGTGGAGTACTACACGCGCAAACGCGACGCCTTGGCACGTCCCTTTTTCGAGAGCATGAAAAACCTGGCCGCAAGTGACCGGGAGAACAAGCCTGAGAAGGTATACATCGATTTTACCGACGGTCGCAAGGCCATCCGGGCCGTGGTGTCGATTGAGGACGCCCTTGCGTCCGAGGGGCAGGAGGTCAACGATGCGCTCGAGCGCGTGGCCATGCTGACCTACATTGACTCGCACTGGACGGAGCACCTGCGCAATCTGGACGAGGTGAAGGAGGGCATTGGACTGCGGGCATTCGGTCAGCGGGATCCCCTGATCGAGTACAAGATGGAAGCCTATGGGCTCTTCGCCGACATGATCGATTCGGTGAACAAGGAAACCGTTTCATTCATTTTCCGCTCCGGTCCGCTTGTAAGCCAGTCGTCCGAGGCCACCCGTGCCCGGCAGAGCCGGCTCGATCCCAAGCGCGCCCGCACGCAGCACGACTCCATTTCGCCGACGTACGGCGTGGGTCAGGGAGGCAATGGAAGACAGGCCGCGGCCGCTGCCGACCCGACGGCCAAGGCGGCACCGGTTACGGTCGAGGACAAAGTGGGTCGTAATGATGCCTGTCCGTGTGGCAGCGGCAAGAAGTACAAGCATTGTCATGGTCGCCAGTAGGTCGTGCTCCACACCCTTCACATCCGGGATCTTGCGCTGATCGAGTCGCTCGACATTGAGTTCGGGCGCAGCTTGAACATCGTAACCGGAGAAACGGGGGCCGGAAAATCCATTCTGGTCGGCGCCATGAAGCTGATTCTCGGCGACCGGGCATCGACCGATGTCGTGCGGCCAGGTGCGTCGCGGGCCGTCGTGGAGGGCACGTTTCGTTTGGAGGAGGCAACTCCGTCGGCGCAGGCCGTACGGCGCCTGCTCGAAGAAAACGAGATTGACACACAGCCCGAGTTGATTCTCAGGAGGCAGGTGTCGTCCACCCAGAGCAGGGCGTTCATCAACGATACGCCGGCAACCGTCTCATTGCTGCGTGATGTGGCCAGCCAGCTGGTCGACCTGCACGGGCAGCACGAGCATGTGTCGCTGCTGCGGACGGAGCATCATCTGGATCTGGTGGATGCGTTCGGTATGCTGGGGGAGGAGGCCGAAGCCTGCAGGAAGGCCTGGCATGAGGCGCGAACCGTGTTCCAGCGCCGTGAAGACGTACGGACGCAGGCTGGCACGCTGCGGCGCGAGCAGGACGTGCTCGCGTTCGAAATGGAGGACATCGATGCCGTGGCACCGGTACAGGGCGAGGAGGATGAGTTAGAGGACGAGCGGAGGCGTATGGAGCATTCCGAGCGACTCTTCGAACTGACGACGCGGATCCAGGAACTGCTCTACGACGGTGAGCCATCGGTCCATGACCTGTTGGCACAGGTGAAGTCCCTGCTCCAGGACGCCGTTCGCATCGATGCCGCTTTCGAGAGCACGCTCCAGGAAATGATTTCGGCGCAGATCATGGCGGGTGAGGCGGCTTCCTTTGCACAGGAGTACCAGAGCGACATTGAATTCAACGAGGACCGTCTGGAATTCATTCGCTCGCGCCTGATTGCCATCGACGCCCTGAAGCGCAAATATGGAGGCACGCTCGAAGCGGTGCTGGCTCACCGGGCCGATATCGGTGAGCGCTTTGAGATGGCAGCCGACGTGGAGGGTACGCTGTCGCGTTTGACCGAAGAGTTCGGGGCGGCCTGCCGCCGGCTTTCGGACGCCGCTTTCGCGGCGTCGGCCGCCCGGCGGCAGGCCGCCCACGAGCTGTCGGAACGGATAGTGGAACAGCTGGCAGGACTTGGCATGCCGCGCAGCCGCTTCGATGTGCGGTTTGAGTACCGGGAGCGCGAGGACGGATGGGCGACGCATCCGGAGACCGGAGCCCGGTTGGAAGCCGGACCCCGGGGCGTGGACCATGCCACGTTCATGATTTCAACGAATCCCGGGATGGATCTGATGCCCCTGGCACGGGTGGCTTCGGGAGGCGAGACGAGTCGCATCATGCTGGCCATGAAATCCATCCTGGCCCGCGCCGACAGATTGCCGGTGCTTATCTTTGACGAAATCGATACCGGTATTTCAGGTGCCGTCGCACAGCGGGTGGCCGATACCCTTCGCAGCCTCTCGGCGCATCACCAGGTCATTGCCGTTACGCACCTGCCACAGGTCGCCGCATCTGGCCAGACCCATTTTACGGTCGAAAAGCATGTCGAGACGGGAGCGTCGGGCGAAATTACCCGGACCGTTGTACGACAACTGGACGACCAGGAACGCGAACGCGAGGTGGCCTCGTTGCTCTCTGGCGAACGCATCACGGAAACGGCACTGGCAGGGGCAAGGGAGCTCCTGGCCGCCCGCCCGGACTGAACACACAATCCACAGCTATGCTGGACCGACACGATATTGTTTTTGGAACCGATGGCTGGCGGGCCGTCATCGGTGAGGGCTTCACGCTCGACAACCTGGAACGGGTAGCGCTGGCTACGGCGGCGTGGGTACGCGAAACCTATGGCGTGGAGCATCCCGTCGTGCTCGGGCACGATTCCCGATTCGGCGGTCGCATGTTCACGGCGCATGTGGCCCGCGTGCTGGCATCCGAGGGCATTCCTGTGGTCGTCGGTCGGGGTATTACCGCGACTCCGGTCGTGAGCTGGGCCGTCCAGGACCGGGGCGCGAGTGCAGGCATCGTGATTACGGCCAGCCACAACCCACCGCAGTACAGTGGCTTCAAGATCAAGGGGCATTTCGGCGGATCGGCGCTGCCTTCCATGGTGGCCGACGTGCAGCGACGCATTGGCCCCTGGGAAGAACGCACGTTCGACGTGCCGGCGGGTGGTATCCAGGAAGCGGATCTGACTGCAGGGTACTATGAGCACGTGCGCGCGCGCATAGACGTCGATGCCATTCGCCAGGCCGGGATACGGATTGTGCACGACGCCATGCACGGTGCGGGAATGGGGATGTATACCGCGCTGCTTGGAAAAAAGCACGTGATCGATGTGCGTTCGGATGTGAATCCGTCTTTCGGGGGCATTGCGCCGGAACCCATCGAAAGGAACCTGGCGTCCTTGCCGGAAACGGTCCGGGAGCACGGTTGTGATGCGGCTATTGCTAACGACGGCGATGCCGACCGGATTGGCATGTTTGACGAAAAGGGTCACTATGTGGATTCGCACCGGATTCTTGCACTTCTCGTGTCGTATCTGGCCGAAGACAGGGGGCTCAAGGGAACGGTGGTAAAGACCTGTTCCACGACCGACATGCTCGATGTCATGGCCCGTGAGCTGGATTTGCCGCTTGTTACCACACCCATAGGATTCAAATACATCGGAGAGAAAATCCTGGAAGGTGACGTGCTCGTGGGAGGCGAGGAATCGGGCGGGATGGCCGTCAAGGGTCACATCCCGGAACGGGACGGTATTTTCATTGGCCTGCTCGTGCTCGAAATGATGGCCCGTCGCGGAAAACCACTGAGCAGGCTGGTGGAGGAGCTCTACTTGCGCTTCGGGCCACATGCCTACGCCCGTACCGATGCGCATACGACGCCGGCCAGGAAAGAGGCGCTTCTGGAGCAGCTTCGTACCGGGGGTGGGCTGTCGGAAGTGGCCGGACAGAAGGTGACGTCTGTATCCGACCTGGATGGCTACAAACACCGCACGGCGTGGGGCTGGCTGCTCATTCGTCCATCCGGTACGGAGCCGGTGTTGCGCATCTATGCCGAGGCGCGGACAGAGGAGGAAGCCAGGGCCATGGTGGCCGATGCCACGCGGCAGGCGGGGGTATAGCGCCTAGAGCCTGTTAACACTACGCCTGAGCCCGCTGTAGCCATCAGAAATGGCGTTTATCAAGGCGTGAGGAGTGAAGTATGGCAGCGTCATTTGGCGAAGT
>PCUY01000072.1:0-112159 GCA_002787815.1 Bacteroidetes bacterium CG12_big_fil_rev_8_21_14_0_65_60_17
TTCCAGCCGCTCTTCGAGCAAGGCCCGTAGTAGTGGTTCCAGCCGCTCTTCGAGCAAGGCCCGCAGTAGTGGTTCCAGCCGCTCTTCGAGCAAGGCCCGCTCCCGCTCTTCACGCAGTGGGCGCAACAACTGAAAGGCCCGCTTTCCCAGACAATCCACGTATTCTGACGGGATTTCTGCATCTTACAAATTAATGTAACTTTTATTGTTACAATTAAAAATCATGCAAAAGCCATTTTCGCTGAGGTTCCGTGCACCTGTCCTGGCATCCGTGGCCGTGGCTGCAGGGCTGGCAACAAGTCTGCTCATCCCCCGGGGCGCTGCCGCCCAGGATGGTGCCGATGCACTGCGTTTCCTGCAGCAGCTGCCAGGAATTACGGCTACGTCCAATGGCATTGCCGGTGCCGGGATCGGGGGGCGGACCGATGCGTCCGCTTTTCGGACAAACCCGGCCGGCCTGGCCTGGAACGACAAGTCATGGTTCTCCGCCTCCCTGTCCAACCAGAATGTATCGGATGAGGCCATTTTCAACGCGCCCGGGTCCACGACACGCCTTGAACCCGACGTATCATCGACAGGGCTTGCAAGCCTTGCCTACGCGTACAAAGTGCCAACCACGCAGGGAAGGTTGGTGGTCGGGGCGGGTTTCAACCAGACGAGCTCGTACGACCGGAGCCTGTTCTACGACGGCACCAACAATGCCAATTCCATCACGGACTTTTTCATGCCGCTTCCGGGCGAGTTCGAGTTGAATGAGGATGCTGATGGCGTTTTCCCCACATTCACACGTGATCTGTCGTTCATTGCATTTGAGACGTTCGGCATTGATCTTTCCCCGGAACTCATCGATGCCGGCGAGACCGTACCGTTCCTGCCCGCCGTATCGGCCGGCACCGTTCGTCAGCTTGGGGCAGTGGAGGAGGACGGCCGCATGACCGAGCTCAGTTTTGCCGGGGCCGTGGAGGTATCGAAGGATGTAATGATCGGCGTATCCATCAATATTCCGTTCGGCGAGTATGACTTCCTGCGCGAACACACGGAAGAAGATTTCCAGAACGACAACGACGGGACCGGAGGAACTACCGACTTTTCGTCCCTTCGCTTCACGGAGTCATTCAGCTCGGACTTCGTCGGGGTGAATGCACGTTTCGGTCTGTCGGCGCTGGTTGCACCCGGGGCGCGAATTGGCCTGACCATTGAAACGCCGACCTACATTTCGGTGGAGGAGTCATTCAACACGGTCCTAGAGACGACGTTCGACAACGGCGATCACTTTGTGTACGGGGACGGTCTTACGGAGACTGCCGGTTCGGGCAATTTCGATTACTCGATCACGTCACCGTGGAAGATCGGCGTCGGCGGTTCGTTCGATGTCTCGGGTCTCACACTGCTCGCAGACGTGGAGTGGATGGACTGGTCACAGTTGGAACTCGATGCGGACGGGTTTTCATTCGAGCAGAAAAACCAGGAGATACGCAGATCGCTTGATCAGGTTTTGAACGCCCGGTTCGGAGCGGAATACAGGATCGATAAATTGACTCTCCGGGGAGGCATGGCCGTATACCCGGATCCGCGGGACACGGATTCCCCGCTGGCCAATCTGGATGATGTGGACCGGGACCGGACATATTTTTCCGCCGGACTGGGATACGCATTCTCGAGCGATGTTTCCGCGTCAATTTCCTGGATACAGGGGCAATTCGATGACCAATTCCGTCCCTATACGGACGTCGCCGGAGCGCCTGTCGTTGGCGAAGAAGTGACCACGAACCGGGTTCTCATCGGGTTTACGTTCGGGTTTTGAGGCGAGGGCCGCACACGCTGGCTCTGGCCATTGTCGTGAGCCTGGGGGGGTTCCTGTTCGGGTTCGATGCATCGGTTATTTCCGGGGTTATCCGGTTTGTACAGCCCCAGTTTGATCTCAATGAATTTCAACTGGGGTGGGTGGTCAGTTCACCCTCCGCATCGGCCATGGTGGCCATGCTGCTGGCAGGGTCGGCAAGCGGGTGGTTGGGTCGCAAGCGTCTGTTGGAGGTCGTAGCCGTGCTGTACATCGTCTCGGCGCTGATGTCGGCGCTTGCGACGGGGTATGCGATGCTGGTTGTGGCTCGAATGATCGGTGGTGCCGCATTCGGGGCGGCCCTCATTCTGGCGCCCATGTACATTGCCGAGATCGCACCAGCCGCGCAGCGTGGACGCATGGTATCGATTCAGCAACTCAATATCGTACTTGGATTTTCGGCGGCATACTTCTCCAATTATCTGTTTCTGGAGGCGGCGCCGCACACGTCCTGGCTCAACGAGAGGATTATATGGCGTTGGATGCTTGGGATTGAGGCGCTCCCGGCCACGGCCTACTTCCTGCTTCTCTTCCTCATTCCCCGGAGTCCGAGATGGCTGTATGCAAGAGGCCGACATGATGAAGCGCGCTCCGTCCTGGAGCGGTTGCACGGTGCGGACCGTGCCCGGGAAGAACTCGTGGAGTTGGGGCGCAAACTGGCAAGCGAGCCCCGGGGTACGAGGGTTATCTACCGGGATCTACTCGGCCCCGCGGTGCGTGGAGTGTTCCTGATTGGACTGCTGCTGGGTATTCTGCAACAGATTACGGGCGTCAACGCCATATACTTTTATGCTACGCTGATATTTGAGCAGTCCGGAATCGGTGCAAACGCATCATTCGCCCAGGCGGTCTGGGTGGGGGTCATCAACGTGGTATTCACCGGAATTGCCATGCTGCTCATTGATCGGGTTGGCAGGCGCCCACTTATGCTCGCGGGGCTTACCGGTGTGGTGCTGAGTATGGGTATTACCGCCTACGGCTTCAGCGGAGCCACATTCATGCTGACGGCTCCGGAAATCGAGTCGAGTGTACTCTGGGAAGAGAACCCGGCTGGGGGTAGTCGTCTCCTGGCGTTGGCTGGCACGGTCTTCACGAACGATGTGGCCTTTGCAGCATCGGCACGGGACGCCATTGGGGACGGGTTGTTCAGGAAGCACCAGGCAGAATTGGTGGAGCGTGCCATCTCGATGAATCCCTATGTCGTGCTCGCCGGCATACTGTTCTTTGTGGCATCGTTCGCCATGTCGTTGGGACCCGTTACATGGGTCATGCTGTCCGAACTGTTCCCGAACCGGTTGCGGGCGGTGGCCATTTCAGTGGTTGGATTCTGCAATTCCCTGGTGAGTTGGTTCGTGCAGTTCCTGTTTCCCTGGGAGTTGTCAGTCCTGGGAAGTGCCGGGACGTATCTGATCTACGGATTTTTTGCCCTCGCAGGGCTGATAATTGTTTACCGCGTGCTCCCCGAAACGAAAGGGCAGACGCTGGAGCAGATCGAACGGCGGTTTATGGCGTAGAAGTGTGTTGAAGAACCAGAGCGCACCATGGTGCGCGCCCGCGTCCAGGCCCTGGAGTCTCTCTGCAGGTCTGTTGTGTTCCTGCCTGGCAAGGATGTAAATTGGCGGCGGTGAAAACGTTTTCATGCTTCGATCAAACACGAGCACGCCATGTCTTCTTCCTCGCGGTCCTATCGCCTCCCGTTCATTGTCGTAACGAGCCTGTTTTTTCTGTGGGGCTTCATTACGGTTCTGGTCGATGCACTCATCCCTCGCCTCAAAGCCGTATTCGAGCTGTCGTTTTTTGAAGCGGGTCTTTCGCAGTTTGCGTTCTTCCTGGCGTATGCGCTCGTATCCATTCCGGTCGGATACGTGATTGCGAATATCGGCTACAAGAAGGGCGTGGTGCTGGGGCTTCTCGGCATGGGAGCCGGATGTCTCATGTTCTGGCCGGCAGCGGAGTTTCGGGTGTTCGGGATTTTCCTGCTCGCGATGTTCATGTTGGCCGCGGGGATCACAACGCTGCAGGTGGCCGCGAATCCATACATTACCGCCTTGGGGCCCGACGATACCGCGTCGAGCCGGCTGAACCTGGCGCAGGCCTTCAATTCACTGGGCACTACAATTGCACCGCTTGTAAGCGCTGCGTTCATTCTGGGAACGGCGGTTCTGTCCAGTCATGAGATTGAAGCGCTCTCCGAGACGGCACGGCTGGCTTATCATGCCGAGGAAGCAGCTGCCGTGCAATTTCCTTTTTTGGTTCTGGCCGGTCTGTTGGTAATACTTGCGTTCGCATTCTCACGCTTTGATCTGCCGGCCATCCTGGACACGGATCACCATCGGTCCGGGAACTACGGGGCTGTCCTACGGAGTCCGCGGCTCATGTTGGGTGCATTGGGAATTTTTGTGTACGTGGGTGCCGAGGTGTCGATTGGCAGTTACATGGTCAATTATTTCATGGACAACGGTATGCCGGACATGGTACTCGGCTCCGCGTTCCTGTCGCAGGTTGCGGGGTTTCTGTCGGGAGCCGATCCGCAGTCGCTGAATCCAGCCCGGATTGCCGGAACATTCCTGTTCTTTTACTGGGGAGGGGCCATGCTTGGTCGCTTCGTTGGTGCGGGGCTCATGCAGCGGTTTCGTCCAGGCAGCATACTGGCGCTTTTTGCGCTCGGAGCCGTGTTGCTGCTGATTGTCACTGTGACGGGCGTGGGAAGCGTTGCCGTGTGGGCTCCGATGTTCGTCGGGTTGTGTAATTCGGTCATGTTTCCGACCATTTTCTCGCTCGCCATCGGAGGGCTGAATCAGCATACGGCCCAGGGGTCCGGCGTACTCTGTACGGCCATCGTGGGCGGCGCCATTATTCCTCCTCTGTTCGGGGCGCTCGGGGATGTGGCGGGGCTCCAGCTGGCCTTCCTGCTTCCGGCAGCCTGCTACATGTACATAGCATGGTACGGAAGAAGCGTGTCAACGGGTGTTATTGCCGTTGCCGGTACGCATTGAAATCCTGCCGGGCACCAACGGTATCTCCGAGAGCCAGCCGGGCACGTGCCCTGTTATAGAGCAGGACGTCGGAGGTGGGCTCCTGTCGCTCTGCCTCGGCAAGCGCGCGGAGCGCACTGGCGGGTCGATCCTGGCGTAATTGTGTCACAGCAAGCGCGTTCCAGAAGTACACGTCGTCGGTTCGACTGGCGCCAAGCAGGGCGAGTTTCTCAACCTCATGATCCCAGGTCTGGCTCTGGAGTGCCAGGTCGACGGCGTCGCGCATGAGTGCTTCGTTGAAGGGCTGCCAGTGGAGCAGGCTCCCGAAGTGCCGCAGTGCAGCGAGCGTATCGGTACGGGCCAGGGAAATCGTGACGGCCACATACAGGGCTTCCTGCGTGGAGAGGGGGGTGGTCATGATCTGAACGGCAAGCGAGTCTCCCAGATTCCCGGATGCACGCCGGATGCGAAGCTGCTGGGCATGCTTCGAGCCCGCTTCATCCGGATCGACGTTCTTGTTGAACGGATAGTCAGACAGGAGGCGGTCAATCAGAATGGCGGCTTGTGAGGCGCTCAATTGGTCAATTTCAAGCGGTTGCCGCCAGAGTATGGCCAACGTGTCACGCCTTTGGAGCAGGTCTCGCTGCAGCACGCGATGGAAGGCGTCACCCATCAGGTCGTATCCATGGGCTGTGGGGTGCAGGTGATCCGTGAACAGTTCATGCCCGGGAATGGAACCCGGTGACAGCTGGTCGAAGACGTGTTCCATGTCGACGACAGTGACATTCGGACGTGAGGCGAAGGCGCGAATGACGTCGTTGATGTCCGATGGGGCTCGAAACCGGATGGTATCCAGATCGCGTGCCTCGACAAAGAGTTGGCGGGCCCGAAGCGTATCTCCCCTGGAAAGGGCCTCCTGGGCGGCGTCAAAGGCCGCCATGGCATCCCTGTCGTCGGACAGCGGAGGTTGACCGGCCAGGTTGGAGACGAGGGTGCCTATGAAAACCGGGATGCCATGGTTGTGGAGCTTTTCGAGCACGGAACGCATGTTGCTCTCATACTGGCGCACGCCCGCGCGGTAGACACTGTCGTTACGCTCAATGCCTGCATTCTGCACCACACGCGCCATGAGCGTCCGCTCATTTGCGGCGGGATCGAGACCGTAGTCGGGCGGTCCCATGATGAGTTCTTCGAGTGCCAGATAGAGTACGCTTCGTTTCAGAAGGAGCTGCATTCGACCGAACCAGACACCCTTGGGTACAAACCCGGGTGTGGTTCCGGCGCCGAGCGCTCCGTAGTATTCGTTGTGTCCCGCATATATGACCACCGCATCCGGTTGCATGTCAACCACATGGGGGGCCAGATCCCAGAGTGTGTAGCTGTTGACCGCCGTCATGCCCAGGTTGATGACCTCCACCTCCTTTCCGGGAAGTGTGGCCATGAGACGCTTCTCGAGTGCGGTCGGAAACCCGTGATACCACTGGTACGGAAATCCAGCCGTTGATGAACCGCCCAGAACAACAAGCCGAAACGAGGACGACGAGCGCTCCTCCCGGAATGGCGTAAACCCGACGGCCGGCAGGAATCCGCGGAAATAGCGACCCGGATATTCCGGATTGAATCCTGTCCACCCTGGCTCGTTCTCGACTGTTTTGAAGGGAGTGCGGCGCTCGCTCGCAAAGCCCGCTGTCCGGAGCACAAACTCGGCCAGCAACAGCGTTCCGACGGGTAGCAGGAAAAGCAGTGCGAAGAACGTTATCTTTTTGAGTCGCTCGTTCATGCTTGCGATACAAAACGGGGGTTAGTAGTTTCATGAAAACCTTTTCATGAACCTGTCAGATCGGAGCGGCCAGAATGGGCGTTACCATACGGGATGTAGCTCGGATAGCCAAGGTATCGATTTCCACGGTATCTCGTGTGCTCAACGACAAGTGCAACGTGTCGGAGGACAAGCGGGTACGTGTCGAGCGGGCGGCGCGTGATTTGGGCTACATACCCAATCCGGCCGCCCAGAGCCTGCACTCCAGTCGTACCGGAAGCCTCGGTGTGCTGCTGCCGTTTGTTTCGGGTGAGTTTTATGCAGAATTCCTGAACGGCGTGGACAAGACAGCCCAGAACGGGGATTGGCTGCTCATGATATCCACTTCCCATAACTCCGAGGATGAACTGCGCGCTGCCCTGAAAGGCATGTACCGTCGGGTGGATGGGTTGCTGATCATGGCGCCGAATATCACGGCTGAATCGGTACTCATGCAGCCGCACGATGATATTCCGGTCGTGTTTGTAAACACCCGGTGTGAAGACGAGGCCATCAGTCTCATCACGTTTGACAATCATGGCGGCATGCGTGAGATGACACGCCATCTGATCGCGACAGGTCATACACGGATCGGGTTCATCAGGGGTCCCGTTCTCGCTTTCGATGCGGCAGAGCGTGAGCGGGGATACCGTGATGCCCACCGGGAGGCAGGCCTGACTGTCAACGAGGAGCTGATTGTTCCGGGCAAGTACTCGCAGCAGTCCGGTCATGATGGTGCTGTCCGCCTGCTGGGTATGGACCCGCGGCCGACGGCCATAATGGCATCGAATGATGACTCGGCCATCGGCGCCCTGAGTGCCATCCGCGAGGCGGGCCTGGACGTGCCATCGGACGTGGCGTTGACCGGCTTTGATGATGTTCCCAGTGCCCGGTTCACCGTGCCGCCCTTGTCAACAGTGCACGTCCCGGTACGTGAACTGGGGGCCCGGTCCATCGAAGTGCTCATGGAGTGCATCAAGACCGGTCAGATCTCACGTCTCCCGCACCAGACCATGGATGTGGAACTGCGGATCCGCAAATCCACCTGAATACAAAGCGCGGAATCGACCACCCATCTGTATATCTCCAGTATCCACCATGAAAACCTTTGCAAGGCCCTTTTCCGCCTCTCTTGTGCTACTCTTGCTGCTCCTCTGGATCGTGGCTCCGGGCGCTGCCGCCAGCCAGGACCTGGAAGCGCTTCTTTCGCGCATGACACTCGAGGAGAAGGTGGGGCAGATGACCCAGTTGACCCTGCAGGCGGTCTCGGAAACCAAGGGGGAGCCAGGTGTTGCCCACATTATAGACCACGATGCTCTGCGGGAGGCCATAGCCGAGCGGCACGTCGGCTCGCTGCTCAATGTGTATGACATGGCGCGGACCGAGTCCGAGTGGCGCATGCTGATGACACACATCGACGAGGTCACGCGGACGGAGTCGCGGCTGGGCATTCCCATTCTCTATGGGATCGATGCCGTTCACGGCAACAACTATCTCATGGAAGCCACGATATTTCCCCAGAATATCGGGCTGGCGGCCACGTGGAACACGGACCTGGTAGCAAAGGCATCGCGCATAACCGCACAGGAGACACGTGCCGTGGGTATCAACTGGAATTTTTCACCCGTACTGGACGTGGCCCGGACGCCGCTCTGGTCCCGTTTTTTCGAGACGTTCGGGGAGGACCCGTATGCGACCGCCGTACTCGGAACGGCAGCTGTCATGGCCATGCAGGAGCCGGGACCGACCGGGTATCCGGCGGTGGCAGCCACCGGAAAGCACTTTCTGGGTTATTCCATGCCCCTGTCCGGCAAGGACCGAACACCGGCATGGATACCCGAGCGCATGCTGCGGGACATTTTTCTGCCACCATTCGAGGCCGCGATGAATGCCGGATTGATGACCATCATGATCAACTCGGCGGAAATCAATGGTATTCCTGTTCATGCCGACAAATTCGTATTGACCGATCTGTTGCGCGAAGAACTGGGATTTGAAGGCATCGCCGTCACCGACTGGGAAGATATCGGCAAGCTGGTGGAGTTGCACCGCGTCGCCGAATCGTACAAGGAGGCGGTATTCCAGAGTGTCGATGCGGGTATTGACATGGCCATGGTGCCCTATGATTACACGTTCACCGACACGCTGATCGAACTCGTGGCCGAGGGACGGATTTCCGAGTCGCGTATTGACGAAAGTGTAATGCGCATTCTGTCGGTCAAGAAAAAACTGGGCCTCTTCGACAGGTCGGCATCGCACCCGACGGCGCGCGTGGACATCGGCTCCGACGCATCGCACAGCACCAGTCTCCAGGCAGCCCGCGAATCGATGACACTCCTCAAGAACAACGGCGTTCTGCCTCTGGACAGTGAATCGACCATTCTGGCCGCAGGGCCAGCCCTCGACAATATTCCCATGATGTTCGGATCCTGGTCATACACCTGGCAGGGAACCGATCCTGCAGCGTACCCGGCGGGTATCCAGACACTGGGAGAGGAACTCGCTGACAGACTGGCCGAACGTGTAATTATGGCGCCATGGGGGGGCTATCATGAGGCGGATCGGTTCCGCGCCGCGGCCTATGCGTCGGATGTGGCCGTTCTTGCTCTCGGTGAGGTGCCGTCCGTTGAAAAGCCGGGCGATATCGAGTCGCTGCGTCTGCCGGATGAACAGGTGGCCATAGTGCGTCAGGCGGCCGAATCCGGAGCTCGCGTGGTTGTGGTCCTTTTCCAGAACAGGCCACGGATAATCCGCGAGATCGAGCCCTATGCCGACGCCATCGTACTGGCCTATCTCCCGGGCCCGTACGGGGCGCAGGCGGTCGTCGATGTACTGGACGGAACCGTCAACCCTGGTGGCCACCTGCCGTTCACATACCCCCGGTTCAGCGGATCTCTTGTACCCTACGACCACAAACCCAGCGAGGCATCCGACATCCTGTACGGTACGAATGCGTTCCAGCCCCAGTATCCGTTCGGGCATGGACTGAGCTACACCGAATTCCACTATTCCGATCTGACTGTAGATGCGGCGCAGTTCGACAGCCATGGAACCATTGAGGTCGGAGTGACGGTGGAAAATGTCGGTAATCTTGCGGGTCGGGACGTGGTACATGTGTTCGTGCAGGATCACGTCGCGAGTGTAACACCAGCCGTTCGCCGACTGAGGGCATTTTCTGTCGTGGATTTGGAATCCGGTGATAGCGCCCGGCTCACATGGACGCTCGGCGAAGCGGATTTCAGTTTTACAGGTCGTGACCTGAAGCCCGTTCTGGAGCCCGGCACGTTCAGTATCCATGTGGACTCTCTTTCATATATGTTCGAGCTGCACCAATGACTGCTTCGACTCACATTCATCACTGCATACGCTACTACGCGCTGGGTCTTTTCCTGCTCGTGGGTCTTCCGACCCTGTATTCGTCCACAGCCTCGGCGCAGGACTGGCGCCTGGTCTGGTCGGATGAGTTTGACCAGGACGGGCTCGTGGATCCGGACAAATGGTCCTACCAGGTGGGTGGCGGTGGATGGGGAAATGCCGAGCTGCAGTTCTATACGGACAAGCGGGAAGAGAATGCCCGCGTGGAAGGGGGGCACCTGATCATAGAGGCCATTCACGAGCCGTTTTCAGGAAATGAGTACACATCTGCACGGCTCCGGAGCCTGAACAAAGGGGATTGGCTATATGGTCGTGTCGAGGTGCGGGCCCGTTTGCCGCGCGGCCTGGGTACGTGGCCGGCCATCTGGATGTTGGCTTCGGAGAGTGATCACGGTAATCGAGGCTGGCCCGACACAGGAGAGATCGACATCATGGAGGCGGTAGGTCACGATCCCGGACGGACGCATTCGGCAGTCCATACCAATGCGTTGAACCATCTCTTGGGAAATAATCCGTCTGCGACGGCCAATGTGGCTACCTCAGCCGATGAATTCCACGTCTATGCGTTGGAGTGGACACCCACCCGCATTACCACGTTTGTGGATGGAGAGACTAACCTGGTCTATAACCGGAGTAACGCCGACTGGCGTCGCTGGCCGTTCGACAGACCGTTCCACCTGCTGCTCAATCTGGCGGTCGGCGGAACGTGGGGCGGGGCGCAGGGAGTGGATCCAAACGATTTTCCGGCGCAATTCGCGATTGATTATGTGCGCGTGTTCGAAGACGCGGCGGGTCCGCCTG
This sequence comes from Bacteroidetes bacterium CG12_big_fil_rev_8_21_14_0_65_60_17, assembly GCA_002787815.1. Classification (GTDB taxonomy): domain Bacteria; phylum Bacteroidota; class Rhodothermia; order Rhodothermales; family UBA10348; genus 1-14-0-65-60-17. Next base: position 10,790 of record PCUY01000072.1, read on the forward strand.
TCGTGGATTTCCCCGCCGAGCCGGTTTCCACAAATATTGCGCCTGGCAGTCCCTTTTCGGCACAGGCGATTGCTTCCGATCCGGCAAGTCCGATCATTTCGGTGGACATTTTCCAGCAGGATGGCCTGATGGCTGGATCGAATTCAAACCAGACCGGATTCTCCGTGGACGCAGTTCATCCCGGATGCTATGAACTGAGGGCCGTGGCGCGGGACGCCGATGGGTGGTCCGGCAGTTCGGATACGCTGTTCGTCCAGGCAGGTGACACGTGTGGACAGGCCCCGTATCTCATGCAGGCGTGGAGCATTCCAGGGCGTATTGAGTCCGAGTACTTTGATCTTGGCGGCGCAGGTGTTGCGTGGGCAGATCTTTCACAAGGAAATTCAGGAACGGGAATAAGGCAGTCTGAAAGTGTGGATATCGGGCCATCCGGGGATATCGGGGGAGGCTTCGCCATTGAAGACGTTGCCAGAAGGGAGTGGGTGGAGTACACGGTGCGGGTCGAGGAAGCAGGCATCTATCGCATTGTCGCGCGGGTGGCCGGCACGATCGACGGTCAGATGACGCTGTCCATGGACGGGGCGGATCTGGATTCACCGCTGACCTACGCATCTACCAGTTCCAGCACGTTTTTCAGGAATGCCTCCCTGGAGGGCGTTGTGCTCGAGGAGGGACAGTTTGTGCTTCGGGTCACATTCGATGGGTTGGGGACACGGCTGAACTGGCTCGAGTTCGAGCGACTCGGAGCTACTGATACCGAGCGTGGCGAGGTCGCACCGGGTAACGATTTCGGTGTGGCATCTCCGTTTCCGAACCCGACGCGCGGGCGCATACGCGTGGTGTGGCAGGCCGAGCCTGTTGGGCCTGTGACCGTCCGGGTTTTCGACATGCTGGGAAGGCAGGTACACCGTTCTGTCTGGGAGGCGCATGAGGGCGCCGCAAACATTGACCTGTCCGGGATGGCAGACGGAGCGTACATGCTCCGGGTGGAGCAGCGTTTCGACAGGGTCTGGCGGGGTGTCGTGGTGCAAAAATATCGGTGACTTCACGAAACCTTCATGAAAACCTTTTCATTCAGGCCTGGACGCGTTGTAGATTATATTATCGTGAAAACCTTTTCACACTGAGCGAATCGGCTCGCTGTGAATTCAATTTTCAGAAAACCAAGAGAGGCCGCAATGACTGAAAGCGCTACCGTTAATACCCTGCTGGTTCGACTGGCATGTTTACTGGCACTGGTCGTGCTGGTATCCGTGCCCGCCGCAGCCCAGGACTCCGCCCCGGAACTGGGCGATGATTTTATTTTGTTTTTTGACGGGCCGAATGTGCTTATTCCAACCGTCGACCCACAGAACGTTGCCGATCCCATTGATCCTGCCAGCGGAAACCGGGTTGCCAAGTTCAGTTATGGTAACTGGAGTGCCGGTGGATTTTCCTGGGAGCGGAGCGTTGGTATTGACATGACAGCGAACGTTTCTGATACGCCGGGAGAGGGGGACACGCTGTTCGTTTCGCTGCTCGTCGACCCACTCAATGCCACAAAGCCGGGACTCTCGCTCACGTTTTTCGACAAGACGGATGACAGTTCGGCACAGGACGGATCGGCCGACCTGGAGTTCCGTCTGCAGTGGCCCATACCGGAAGCGCTGCGTGACGGGCAGTGGCACGATCTGGCCATTCCGCTGCCTCCCACGACAACCACAGCGCTCGACTCGGCAAAGGCAGGTGTCGACACACAGGGCAATCCGCTGACGACGCCCCTCGATGACAACGCCAAAAACTGGGTCTATGGCGGTGCATGGTCCCTGGGTGGTTTTGGTCTTTGGGCGCCCGGTGACGTTGTTGGTGGAGCGGAGTTTGAGGAGTTCCAGTGGGACGGCGTCCGCGGGCTGACGGTGTTTTTCGACACGGACCAGGGCGGTGGCCCAGTCTACCTCGACAACGTGTATATCGGTGGACCGGGTACGGATGTGTCCCAGGCTACAACCACGCCGGCGGCCATGACGGGTGCTTCGTTTTCGGCAGATGGAGAGGAGAACGTAATTTCATGGACACCCAACCCGGAATTCGGAGGATACAACGTGTACATGAGCGAAGGACCCATAACGGCAGAGACCATTGCCAGTGGCGAGGCCATTCTGCTCGGATCCCGAGCGTTCAACGCGTCAAGTTTCGAAGTGCGGCATTCATTTGAAATCCCGCATCCGTCGCTGGCGCCCATGCCGCTCTACTACGCCGTGACCTCGACCAGCCTTTTCGGTGTGGAGAACAGGGACGTTTCGGCGTCTTCGGCACAAGTGGCCAATGCCAATCTTCCTGTTCAGCCGTTTGTGCTGATGGCGACCGACGAGGAGGCCAATACGATTTTCAACAATGTGGCCAGTGGTGTTGTCTCGGATGACGGGTTTCCGGACGTCACTCCGTTCAGGATAGATCCGACGACCTGGAAAGCAGGTGACGTGCCGACGGCAGACGACGCCGATGACCAATCGGCCATCGTGAAAGTGACCGCTGACAACTCCGGATTCATGTACGTTTACGTACGCGTAACGGATGACGTTGCCACATTTGCGCCCGATGGCACGCCAGGTACGGACACATGGAACTTCGATGCGTTCGAAATGGGCTTTGGTGCCTACGACGTACGGGATGCGAATGGTTCCATCATCGGGGGTTCGCCGCACAATGACTTCCAGCGGGGCGACACGCCCGATTACCAGCTCAGGATAGCTCCGCAGACCGATGCATCGGGCAATATTGTCGGTACGTCCGTATTCTCCGCGTCAGATCCGGCGAATGGTGGAGGTGTCTTCGGCGAAATCCAGGGTGGTGGCGGATCTGCCGAGCTGCTGGCAGACGGCAGTGGATGGCATGTGCTTTTCGCTTTCCCGTTCGAGTCTATCATTGATCCCGCACAGGATGTACCATTCGCTGTGCCAACATCGGGAGGCCTGAAGATCGTACCCATGATTTTCGCAATTGCGGATGCCGATGGTGGGGCCCGTGAATCCCAGTCCATCATGAGCTCGCGTCCGAGCGCCGGAGCCGGTTGGTGGAATACGCCGCTGCAGTGGCCGTCCATTGCCGTTGCCGGGCGCTCGTTGGCCGTCGATACGGATGACGTGGCAGCGCTTCCGTTCGAGTTTTCGCTCGATCAGAACTATCCGAACCCGTTCATGGGGGCCACGGCCATCCAGTTCTCACTCGCCAAGTCTGAATCCGTGCGTCTCAGTGTGTACAATGTGCTGGGTCAGGAAGTCGCCGTACTGGTGGATGGAGAAACCATGCCGGCCGGTCGCCATGAGGTGGTATTCAATGCGTCGGGGCTGTCAGCCGGTATGTACATGTACCGCATTGAAGCAGGCTCGTCGTTTGATCGTACACAATCCATGATGCTCGTCAAATAATGACTTCACGTACTGTGTTGATGGTACTGATGGCGGCCGCGGTTCACACCGCGGCCGCCTTTGGTGCCTTTGCCATGCCCGATGATGCGTCGGACGTGATTTACGGAAAGATAGCCGGAACCGTCGTGGATGCGGCCACAGGTACGCCGCTTCCCGGCGTCAACGTCATTGTGGAAGGCACGACGCAGGGCGCATCGACCAATGCAGAAGGAGAATATGTCATACTCCGGTTGACGCCAGGCACATATACGGTACGTGCACAGTTCATCGGTTTCGCAACGCAGGTCGTGGAAAACGTCCAGGTGGAATTGGATCAGACAACGCGCATAGACTTCGAAATGCGTGAAGAGGTGTACGAAGGCGAGGAGGTGGTCGTCGTTGCCGAGCGCGACATCGTTGAAATGGATCGCACAACGACGACGTCCGTGGTCAATGCCGAGCAGCTGCAAGCGCTTCCGGTCACCGGTATCGGGGATGCCATCAACCTGCAGGCCGGTGTGGTCGACGGCCGGTTCAGGGGCGGGCGTTCGGGCGAAGTGGCGTACCTGGTGAATGGCGTTCCGATCAATAACGCGTTCAATAATCAGGCGGCATTCGAGATTGAACAGAACATGGTCTCGACGCTGCAGGTCATAAGTGGCGTATTCAATGCAGAGTTCGGCCAGGCCCAGTCCGGCGTGGTCAATATTGTCACGAAGGAAGTGCCGTCGCAGTGGAGCGGTCGCGTGCTCGCCTATGCAGGTACGCTCGTTTCCGGGCGGAAGCAGGAATTCGTGAACCGGAAGCCAGGACCTGGAACGAACCTGTCTTTCAGTGATTTCGAATCTCGCCGGTATTCGTTTTCCGAGATGGCACCGACCGACAACCTTACCGATGTTCAGTTTTCATTCGGCGGGCCACTGCTGAAAAATCGTCTCGGTGTCCAGGTCACGGCTCGACGGCTCGAGGACAAGGGACATCTCTTCGGTCGGGACCTGTTCGCACCGTCGGATTCCTCGACCGGTCTGACCGCGGGCCGCGATCCGTCGACGTGGAATATCGAGTCTACGGGGGACGGGGATTTTACGTCCATGGGTACGAATGAACGCGTCTCGGTCAACGTCGGTCTGACGACGCGGCTCACATCGACGGCCAAGTTCGATTACAATCTGTTCTGGCAGGACGGCGAATTCGCCCCATTCAGCCATGAAGCCAAGTACGTGCCCAAGGGACTGAACACGGGTAAATTCGGAAGCCAGACGCATATTGCGTCTTTTCGCTACACGGTAGGCGCGCGTTCGTTCGGCAAGGTGTCCTACAGCTTTCTGCGGGATAAATTTGACAGCTACCTGTTCAAAGACCCCACGGACTCCCGAATCCAGTTTCCACAAAACCGGAATCTGGAGGGCCAGAACGCGTTCGATGTTGGTGGCAACGACATGTTCACCGATGATCAGCTGACAATAACACATACCGTAGTCGCTGATTTCTCGAGCCAGGTCAACAATCAGCACCTGGTCAAAGGTGGGGTCATGACCAGGCTGCACAGGCTGGACAACCGGAGTTTCGGTATTGAGCGCTCTGCACGGACCAACAATCAGCCCCAGGTGTCTCCGGACCGGTTTGCCGACAACCGGCTCGACGTTCGGCCTAAAGAATATTCCGCCTATATCCAGGACAAAATGGAGTTCACGGGTTTGATTGTGAACGCAGGACTGCGTTTCGATTACTTTGATGCGGATTTCGACATTCCGATAGATTGGCGGCAGGCTGAAAAGACCTACATCACCGACCAGAGCAACCCGTCCGACTCCCTTCTGAACCGAAGAGCTGCCGATCCCGAGATACAGCTCAGTCCGCGGATTGGTATTGCGTTTCCGATATCGTCTACCGGAGTCATGCGCTTTTCTGCTGGGCTGTTCTTCCAGGTACCCCAGCTGAGCCTTCTGTACACAAACCCGGAGTACGAAGTGAATCCGCAGGCGGGTTCCACGCAGTTCGGCAACGCTTCGTTGGAGCCAGAACGGACACTGGCGTTCGAAGTCGGTCTGCAGCAGGGCCTGACAGACGAAGTGGCACTCGAACTGACCATTTTCTCGAAGGATGTCCGCAACCTGACGGGCCAGGAAATCCTGCGCACACCGACAGGGGACTTTGCGGTTCGGTGGATAAACCGGGACTATGGAACGGTGAGGGGGTTGACGTTTTCGATGTTCGATCGACCGGGCGGGCGGCTGAGCTGGACGTTCGACTATACGCTCCAGTTTGCTGAAGGAACGGCATCCGATCCGGGCGAAGCCTTCGGGCGGCAGCAGTCGGGCCTGGATGCTATATTGTCTCTGCAGCGTCTGAACTGGGATCGGAGGCACGTCTTCAACGCTACCGTGACGGTCGTCCCTGTTGAGGGATGGACACTCACCTTCATCAACCGGTTGCGGTCCGGAGAACCCTATACCACGACGCGGAATTTTGTCCGCTCGACGATCCCCAACAACGAGGATCGACCCCTTCAATTCTGGACGGACCTGCGGAGCTTCTACAAGCCACCTTTCATCAAGCAGGATGCTCAGTTGTTCGTGCAGGTACAGAATCTGTTCGACAATCTGGTCGAATTCGCCGTCTACTCTTCAACCGGTCGTTCCGACGAATCGCTTGAGAAAGAGCAATTCCGTAGGACCGGCGCCCAGGTTGGGGGGCTGAATTCGCTCGATGAATTCTTTTTCCGCCAGGACTGGTTCGGCTCACCGCGTGAGGTCAGCATAGGCTTTCAACTCAATTTTTGATGCCTTGGGGCATGTCTTCATGAAGCGCATTTTATCAACTGGAATTACTGGCGGGTTTGCCTGGTTGGCGACGGTGGTCGTACTGCTTGCCCCCATGCTCGTGCAGGACGCGCAGGCGCAACGATCCATTCCTGATGAATTCCGGGGACGGGAGTCGCGGATTGCCCGGGGTGTTCTTGACGGAAATCTGATAGAGACGAACTTCAGGAACCACGGTGAAATGGCCCGATGGAATGACCTTCCCTGGGGGGTCTGGCCGCGGGGGATCGGGGGGCGCCATATTGACGGCATCGGAATCATGGCTGCAGGTCGTGTTCCGGCAGAGCGCCAGAAATGGCCATTTTTTGGTGGACTTCCCGATACGCTCGTGAATCCAGTCATCCTCACCTACAGGGATGCGGGCAAGCGGCTGGGTCCCAGCGGCAATATATGGGGTTGGCTCCCACTCAATGGCTTCCATAACACCAACAGGATCAACTCGCTTGGTCAGCTCGAGCCTGTTCCGGCACTGAGTGACGACCCGAGCTCATGGCCCGATTTCTGGCCCGATCGGCTGGACAGTCCATCGGATCCGGGTTGGCGGGGGCAGTGGAATGGATTTTTCGGGCGAGGCGTCTTCAATGCCGACCTGGAAAGCTTCTACGTAATGGACGACTACTCGGACAGGGAGTACCACGTATCGCCCAACGGCCAGCCCTTCAGTCAGTACGGTGTGTTCTATCCAACGCCGTCGGACTCGACTGTAGGTGGAATGGGTCTGCAGGCACAGGTGCGTATTTTCCAATGGGCAAACATCCTGGCAGAAGACACGATGTTCCTGCTCTATCGCCTCACAAATACATCGGAAACGGACTACCGCTTTAATCTTGCAGGTGACCAGGGCATGTTTTTCAGTCAGGTCATGGACTATGGTCTGGGAAACGAAGAGGGCGACGAGAATGCCGCGTTCAATGCCCAGGAGGACGTGACATTCGGTTGGGACCAGGACGGAATTGGCCAGCGCCAGGATGGTACCCTGTATGAGCTGGGATATACCGGATTCGCGTTCCTGGAGAGCCCATCGCGTGGTACGGACGGGCTGGACAATGACGAGGATGGCATCACGGACGAGCAGCGCTTCGGGGGACCCGGTATGCTGATCGAGGGTCAGGATGCCATCCGCGATTTCGTGACCCAGAACTACAACCTGACCCTGTTTGAAGCCTTCAACGGGCCCGTTGAAGAGCGTCCGGCGTATGTCGCTGGACGGTGGTGGACCGGTGACGAGAATCTGGACTGGGTCGGCTTCTCGGACGACAACGGCAATGGGGTGTGGGACCAGGGGGAGGCCATCAACAACGATGTGGGGGCGGATGGCAAGGGACCTTTCGATCTGGACTATCCGGGCCCGGATGCCGGCGAAGCGGACGGAATTCCGACACCGGGTGAGCCCAATTTCGATGAATTGGACGTCGATGAATCGGATATGATTGGTCTGACCGGCTTCGACCTCGCGTCACGGCCATTCTACGAGAACGGGGACAACCTGCGGAATGACACCTGGATGTTCGACCGGATCCTGAATTTTGCGCAGTTTCCGCTTGGAACCCCGGCAGATGCCTTCGAAGCCGATCTTGAGCCGTTCCTGTTGTTTGTTTCGGGTCCGGTCAATCTGTTCGCAGGCGAGACGGACTTCTTCTCGACGGCGTGGATTTTCGGCGAGGATGAGCGGGATTTTTTCAAGAACCGCCGTACCGTTCAGAATATCTACAATGCGGATTACAATTTCGCGCAGGCCCCGTTCACACCAACGCTCTCGGCCATCCCGGGTGATGGTCGTGTCGTCTTGACGTGGGACACGCTTGCTGTTGCCAGTTTTGACCGGTTCAGCCAGGAATTTGATTTCGAGGGTTTCCGATTGTACAAGGGAACCGATCCACTTCTGTCCGATGCGCGCACCATCACCAATGTGGACGGCACACCGACCTTCTTCAAACCCATCGCCCAATGGGATCTGGACAACGACATCAGCGGTCCCGTCCCGGTCCTCGGAGGGGAAGGCCTGTTCGATATGGGAGACAATACCGGTCTTTCGTTCTCCTATGTGGATGATGATGTGACGAACGGGCTCACGTATTATTATGCGCTCGTGGCCTACGATCGCGGCATTGAAGCCGACGGCGAGCTGTCCATCGACCCGCAGGAGAACGTGTTCAACATTTCCGTCGATCTGGCGGGCAACGTGCAGGGCGTGTCTCGCAATGCGGCAATCGTGGTGCCACGTTCACGCCCGGCAGGACTTGTGGATGGGGCCGTGAATGAGGACCTGTCGCGCGTCACGGAGGGTGTGGGCTCCGGTTCGCTCACGGTGCGCGTGCTTTCGAACAACGACATCGTGCCGGACAATCCGTATCGCGTGCGACTCTACAGTCGGGACGATGAGAACAACGCCACGGACCTGTTCGAAACGTGGGCCTACGACATCCTGGACATGGGCACGGGGGAGCTCCGTGTCGAGAAGTCGGAACTCGTGCCCGTTTCGCCCATGGTCGATGGGTTTGTGGTGGAGATCAACAATGTGATGAACGTCCCGGGACAGGTTCGACTCGACGCGGAGCAGACTGGTTTCGTCGGTAGTCCGGGCACCAGCAACGAATTGCTTAACTTGGATGCAGGTACGCTTGACGGTGTGGGCTCCAATTGGATAGCCACCGTCAAGGCCGATACGACGGGCCTTGCCGTGCCATCACCGCATGATTATGAGCTGCGGTGGGTAGATCCGGCCGATTCGCTGTACACACCACCCCGGTTCGGTATCGGATTCCTGACGACTCCGGTGCCGGTGTTCGCATTCAATGCGTCGACAGGGGAGCCGGTGGAACTGCTTCTGCGTGATGAGAACAACAACCGGGAACTTGATCAGGCCGATACATTCCTGATCTCCGAGAGGGAGGGGTTCCAGCGCAAGTTCAGGTACCGCGTGTCCTTCGCTGTTCCCAACGGGGTCGCATCCGACGAGCCCGATCCCGGGGCCATATTCAGGATTACCCCGTTGAGGGAGTTCCAGACCGGCGATTTTTTCCAGTTTACGCTCAAGGGCAGTAAAATAGATACGGATCTCGCTCGTCAGGAGCTCGATGACATAGGGGTGGTTCCGAACCCCTATGTGGGTGCATCGGCTTTTGAACAGCGCAGCCAGATCTCCGGCCGGGGGGAACGCCGGCTGCAGTTCATCAACCTCCCCCGAAATTGTACGATTACCATATTCAACATCCGAGGAGAAGTAGTCGACGTCATTGAGCACTTCACCGCAGAGGACAACGGATCGGCATTCTGGGACCTGCGCACGTCCGGAGACCAGGATGTTGCCTATGGGGTCTACATCTACCATGTTGAAGCTCCAGGTGTGGGCGAGCACGTGGGTAAATTTGCCATCGTGAAATGAGGAGTATGACCATGCGCCACGGCTTCGTTTTCATTCTGGCGGCACTTGTTGCCATTCCGGCCTCGGCCCAGAGCCGGGTGGGGACCACAGCAGCTCCCTTCCTTACGCTTGCCACGGGAGCCCGGGGAGCCTCACTCGGAAATGCTTATACATCCATTGCGACGGGTCCCGACGCGCTTTTCTGGAATCCAGGTGGTATTGCCAGGCCGTACCGCGACTCGCACCGCGGCGGACTGTTCTTTTCCAACAATCAGTGGGTAGCGGGTATTGACTACAACGCGGCTGCGGTAACGCTGCCCGTCATGCGAAAGGGTGTCGTGGGACTGAGCCTGGCGTTCGTGGATTATGGTGACATGGATGTCCGCACGGTCAGCCAACCGGAGGGTACGGGTGAAACGTTTACAGCGAACGACCTCAGCGTGGGCGTTTCCTATGCCATGCCGCTCACCGACTCGTTTTATTTCGGCGGCACCACGAAACTGATCCGCCAGTCCATCCGGGACATGACGGCCACCACAGGTGCAGTGGATCTCGGCTTTGTCCTGGTCACCAAATACGTGAACGGCATGACCGTCGCCGCGTCCATCATGAACTTCGGCGGCAAGATGCAGATGGATGGAATCAACTCGGAGCTCACGGTCGATGTCGACCGGCAGAACAGTGGCAGTTCGGAAAGCATTCCGGCCCGTATCAAAATGGACAGTTGGGATCTGCCACTTTCATTCAAGTTCGGGGTTGCTGTACCCGTCGTGTCCCTTTCCGATGTCACGTTCACCGTGCTTGCCGATGCAAACCAGACGAACGACAACAACCTGAATGCGGATCTCGGTGCGCAGTTGGAATACAAGACCAATATGCTCACGTTCGATGCCCGCATGGGCTACAAGGATGCCGGCGTGGACAACGTCGATTCACATTTTTCCTACGGCTCGGGGCTTGACGTGGCACTCTCGGGAGTTCGATTCGGATTTGATTTTGCACTCGTTCCATTCGACCTTCTGGGTAACACGCGCATGATAGATTTCCGCATTTATTTCTGAGGTCGCTGATTTCATGAGGCGAACTGCCGTAGCAGGCACGCTTGCCGTACTTGTGGGCGTTGCATCTCTTCTCTGGGGATGCGCGCGCTCCGAATTCCGTACGGATCCGGGCCCTGGTCCCGATGCCGACCCCCGCATGGTTGCGTCGGCTGACGGCGTACCAGTCACTGCAAGTTGGTTCGAGCAGACCTACATCGACTTTCTAGTCAAATCCGGCGCGAACGATACCCTACTGAATCGGTGGGCGCATCTGGATTTTCTTCTGGACAGTATCCTGCTTGCCGGGGAGTTCGAAGCGAGCGACGATGCGGCATCGGATGACTTCAAGCGGTTCGTGAAGCGCGTCGAGCTGGAAGAGCTCGGTTCACGGTACTTTGAAGTCGGACTGATAGACACCATGGCGGCACCAACAGAGCGCCAGATCCGCACTGCGTTTCAGCGATCAAAAGAAAAGGCAGTTGTCAGACATCTCTATTTTACGTCGCCTGACGAGGCCCGGGAGTCGTGGAAACGCCTTCAGGCCGGAAAACCCTTTCTGGAAGAGGCGCGCGACGTGTACGGCTTGTCACGCGTCGACTCCGCCGCCGGATACCTGGGTGAGGTGGGGTATTGGTCGGTGGATGACGCATTTGCTGAGGCGGCCTGGAGGCTGTCGCCGGGAGCGTGGTCTCAGCCGGTCCGCACGCGGTTTGGGTGGCATATCATTCTGCTGGAGCAGCGCACGAGATCGCCTCTTCTTTCCGAATCGGAATTCCAGACGGCGCGGGCCGGCATTTCCAGCCAGTACAGGCTTCGCCGAAGGCGACTGGAGGGAGACGGGTTCGTGCGGCAATTCATGGAGGCGCGGGAAGTTCAGGTAAATGCACCGACTATTTCAGCGCTGTCCGACCTGATTCAATCCCTTGACCCCGCTGTCGGCCATCCATTGGCTTCGGCTCCCGCGCTGCAGTCTGAAACACTGGCCGCCGAACTGGATGAGGGAGGCGTATTGGCAACGTATGAGTGGGACGGTGACCGTGAAGCATTCACGGCCGGTCAATATGCGTTCTGGTTGGAGTCGCTTCCTCAGAGAGAGGCAAGAGAGCGTACGGCGGCCTCTGTCGGGCGTGCGCTTCGCAATGAACTTCTGGCACGCGCCGCCGACGAAGTGGGTCTTCGTGATGCTGAGTGGGAAACCGAAGTACGTCGTCGGGTGCTTCTCGAGTCGGCGGCGCGTATGAGACGTGCCATCCGTACCGACTCGTCGGAGGTAGCTCCGGAGCGGCTCCGCGAGGCCTATGATCGGCTTCGGCTGGACGCAGGCAGGCACAGAGCGCGCCAGGCGAGCTTCCGTGCGGCATTGTATCCGAGTCGAGCGGAGGCCGAGGAAGCTGTTCGCAAAGGCGTCGAATGGACCATCTCGTACAAGAATGTCCCTCTCCAGGACGTGCCCGGGTGGGGTCCATGGGTAGCGTCACTCCCCCTGGATGACGTGAGCGTTGTGGGGCGTAGGGACGACTGGGCGGTGATACATGTTCTGGAGCGTGTATCGAGTCCCGTTTCCCGGGAGCAGTACATCCAGCGGCTGAGCAAAGAACTTGCTCCACGAATACGCGAATATGACCTCGTCCGCTCACTTCGGGAGCGCGTTGACGTGGTTGTCGACACGTCGCTCTTCGAGAGTCTCAGTTTTTTGGGCTCCAGACCCGAACCCAGTCCACGTGCATCTGAACCTCACCTTCCCGAATGAGAGCGACGGTAGTGGCGGGAAGACCGTTATACGGTGATTCAATACCATTCGTTTTGAATGGATACGCACCACCCAGTGCCACGTTGAGTATCAGGTATTTGGGAGTGTCGAATTGCCAGGGGCCGTAATGCTCCACCATGGGACGGGTTACCCGGTAAATGAGACGGTCATCTATCAGGAACTCGATCCGGTCGCGTGTCCATTCGACTGCGTACACATGCCAGTCGGTTGCGTCTTCGCCAGGGGGAAAGAAGTATTTGTTCACGAGTGGCGTTTCGCCTGAGTATCCGGGCCCGTGCAGCGCTACGGCGGTCCAGTCTTTTTCGCCGACATATTCCATGATGTCGATTTCTCCGGTGTCGGGCCAGCGGCCGTTACCAAGCAGCCAGAAGGCGGGCCAGACGCCTTCGGCGTCGGACATACGGATTCGCGCCTCGGCGCGACCATAGGTGAAGTCGAAGTGGTTCCGCGAGTTTACGCGCCCGGATACGAAATCGGCGACGCGCCCGGTCGGGGTTTCGAACCCGGCCCGGAAATGTGGTTCCAACACCAGGATTCCGTCCTCTGCTTCGCCAGCAGTTCTGTCCGGTTCAAATTGAATGGTCTCGGGTGAATCGATGTAGACCTGTTGCTCGTTGTTTACCCAGAAGGTGGGTCCCTCCACATTCCATTTTGATCGGTCAAGTTCGCCGGTGTCGAATTCATCGGCGAAGAGAAGGGTGCGCTGACCGTGCCCGGTCGCTTTCGCAGCCGGATCGGTATCCGGCGACGTGCACCCTGCGAGAAGGGTAAGAGTGATCAACAAAACGGTGGTCGCCAACGGTGCAGGCGCTGTTCCGCCTGAAGGGAGCATTCCTGTGGGGAGGAAGTTGGACTTGGAGTACATGGTGGGAGGAGGTAGTTTGAAAACGTTTTCATAAGATACGTACTGGACAAATATCCAACAGACCATTCAGGTACACCCATGAACGGCAACACAGGATTGCAGGTCATATTCTCAATTTTTCTGGGTCTGATGCTGGCCGTTTTTCTTGGCGTCGGCGTCTACACATTCTACCCGCCGCCCGATACGGATGCAGCCTATGCCCCGGATGAATACCCGGTCATGGAGTCGCCATCCCGCGACACTACGGCCAGCCCCGACATGCCGGTGGCCAAAGGAAGCGAGGAGGTGGATGCGAATGCAGCCCTCCGTGAGGGCGAGGAGCGGGCCCGCGTGCGCGACACATGGCGTCAGAGGACGAGCATTATACTGATCATTCTGGCGACGCTTTCCATGGTCGTGTCACTCATCCGATCACACAAACTCCCCGTAATCAGCAGCGGTTTGTTGCTGGGAGGGGTGTTTACCATGGTATACGGTGTGGGATGGACGGTTTCGACGGGGCTGTCCACGGGTCGATTTGTCGTCGTCACCGCTGCGTTTGTGGTCACACTGGTTCTGGGATGGTTGCGCTTCGCACGCGCCGCCGGTCCGGGTCTACCCGATCCTGTAGGCCGCGACGACCATCTTGCAGAACGCATACGCCAACTGGAGGAACGTCTGGACAAAACGGCGCAAGCGCTCGGTGGGGGCTCCGGCGCAGAGCGATGACGCCGAGGTACTCTTCCTGACCGGCCCGGAACAGGTGCCAAGAAAGACAGGTTACGGGTTTCATGATGACCACGAGCGAAAAAGAACGGTATGCGCGGCACGTAATGTTGCCGGGATTCGGCGAAGAAGGCCAGCGACGTTTGCGGGAGGCATCGGTCCTCGTTGTCGGTGCTGGCGGGCTCGGGTCACCGCTGTCCATGTATCTGGCGGCTGCCGGTACGGGGCGGCTCGGGCTCGTGGATTTTGACGATGTGGATCTATCCAACCTGCAACGCCAGCTTCTGCACGGCACGGCCGATGTGGGGCGCTCAAAGCTCGACTCAGCGCGAGATCGATTGCACGATATCAACCCGCACGTAGAGCTCGAACTTCACCGCGAACGGTTGACCTCGGAAAATGCCATGCACATGGTCAAGAACTATGATGTCGTGGCCGACGGGACGGACAACTTCGCGACCCGCTACCTGGTCAACGATGTGTGCATTTTTGCGGGTATTCCAAATGTATATGCGTCCATATTTCAGTTTGAAGGGCAGGTATCGGTATTCGGCGCCATGTCGGACGGGAAGCGCGGCCCCTGCTACCGATGCCTGTTTCCCGAGCCGCCTCCCGCCGATACCGTTCCCTCATGTGCCGAAGGTGGTGTGCTTGGCGTTCTGCCGGGCATTGTGGGGTCGCTGCAGGCCCTTGAAGTAATCAAGCTTGTTACGGGGATCGGATCACCGCTGGTGGGCAGTCTGTTGCTGGTCGATACGTTGGACAATCAATTCCGGAAGCTTTCCGTTGACCGCGATCCAGCCTGTCCTGTCTGTGGCGATGCCCCTTCCATTGTGGAACCGGTGGACTACAATGCCTACTGTGGCCTACATTCAAAGACTGACAACCAGCCTGCACCGTCCATGAATCAGATGACCGTACGAGAATTGAAGCAGCGAATGGATTCCGGCGACGGTCCCGTCCTGGTCGATGTGCGGCAGCCGAACGAGTATGAACTGGCCAATATCGGCGGCCGGCTCATTCCTCTTGGAGAACTTCCAGGTCGCGTGCACGAACTGGAAAAATACCGGGACCAGGACGTTGTCCTGATGTGTCGTTCGGGCGTGCGCTCTGCCTCGGCACTTGCCATTCTGGAGCAGAACGGGTTTTCCCGGCTGTATAATCTGAACGGCGGGATACTCGCCTGGAGTCGTGAAGTTGACGCGTCCGTACCCACATACTGAACTGTTTATGTCCATCCTATGTGGAGGTTGATTCTCTTTACCGTATGGACGGTCCTGCTTGCTGCGGTGCTGGCACTTTCGTTCCTGGCGGGTCAGGGCTTCAGCCCGGCGCGCGGGAATGCGCTCCTGATTGCCGGTTTGGTACTGCTTGTGCCCGTCGGATGGCTGCTGATGTTGGGTCTCGGCCGCCGTGAAGACCCGGGCTCGCAGTCCTGGGCCCTTCGGTTCGTATTGCTTGCCGGGTGGGTTACCGTCTCGGTCGGCGTTCCCGTGTGGCTGCTCTACGTGTATGGCCCGGCCAGCCCGTTTCTGAGATTCTGGTGGATGCTTGGCTCGGTGCTCGCTTTTCAGTTGCTGCTCATGAAAGGGCTGTGGCGCACATTTCTTCCCGGACTTGTAGTGGTGGTGTTGGTTTTCCTGGCCACGCGGTCTCTGGTGCTCTCACCCTTCTGACCAGACAGTAATCATTGGCTGGGTGCCTGCTGTCTACGTTCTCTCATGAGACGATAGTACTCATTGGCCCGGCGCCTGTGCTCACTGAGTGTGCGACTGAAAATATGCGTACCATCGCCCCGGGCTACAAAAAAGTAGTACCGATGCTCTTCAGGGGTCAGGGCAGCTCTCACAGACGATGCCGACGGGTTTGTGATCGGCCCCGGTGGCAGTCCCCGTCTACGGTATGTATTGTATGGGTGTTGGATGTCGTAATCCCGGAAGAGGAGGCGCCGTTTGTCACCTTCACGGAGCATGACCGCATACTGCACTGTCGGATCGGCATCAAGGCGCCAACCATCCCGAATCCGGTTGTGATATACGCCGGAGATGGTGGGTTTTTCCTCGATATGGCTGGTTTCCCATTCAATGATGCCAGCCATGCGGATGGTCTCATCGGGCGTCATGGAGGCAGGTATCTCGGCGAGCGTATCTGTAACCGACATGATCACACGGTCTGTGTGTCTCTTGATGTGTGTTACGACATCCTCCGGCGACGCCAACCAGAAAAACGAGTAGGTGTCCGGTAACATGTAGGCCCAGAGGTGGGTCGTGTCTGTGCCCAGTTCTGCAGCAAACGCAGAGTCAGAGAGCACAGCGTCAAGCGCCTGTTCGGAGAAGGCCATGGGGCGGGCCATGGCGCGGATGAGGCGTTCGCGCCGCGTGCCTCCGGGTACACGCACAGACACGGGCGACTGCAGTCCACGACGCAACATTCCGAGCATGTCCATCGAGGACGTCCCGGAGGGAATGCGGTAGTGACCGGCCTTGATCTGGTCTCCCCATCCGGTCAGGCGCGCAAGGAGAATGAATCCCGAACGTTTTTCAAGGATGTGGGACGACTCAAGACTGTCGGCAGTGGCAGCCAGGTCTGACTGTGGAGGTATCCAGACGGAGCGCTCCCCTTCGTAACCCGGCGTGGCGGACAGGAAAAACAGGTCGAGCACGGCGACGGCGCCGATGACGACGATCAGCAGGATGAGCGCAGCAATCCGTTTGTTCATGTACCTTCCTGCGCGCCTTCGTCCGGATTGTCCTGGTACCGATGCCGTTCCAGGGAGCGGGTTTCATCGATGATGCGCTCAAAAAGTCTCCGCACGGCTGTATCCGGTAGTGGTCCTGGATTGTGTTCCATGACGTTGCGGAGGACTTCTTCCTCGCGACGGGGTACATATACGGGCATGTCCAATGTTTTCTTGATACGGCCTATTTCATTGGCACAGTTGGATCGATGATTGAGCAGGTGGAGGATGATCCGGTCCACCGCATCGATCCGGACCCGCCAGGCGGACAGATTGTCGGGATCGGATGGGGCGGTCTCGAGCAGATCCAACTGATCGCGGAGGTTTGTCATACGGGAGCCTCTTCCAGATCCATGGAAAGGGAGGGGTGAGCGGTGAAAAAGAGGGAATCCTGTTCCCCACGGGCCAACTTCAGGCTTCCTGACAGGGCAATCATGGCGGCATTGTCCATACTGAATTCGAGATCCGGAACGTGCAGGTGACCTCCGAGAGAGGAAGTTGTCTGCTCAAGGCGGTCCCGCAGCCGAGAATTGGCACTGACCCCTCCGACGAGACCAACCGAGCGTATGCCGGTCATTTCCATGGCCCGCTGAACGGGTTCCACGAGCATATCCACGACCGCCTCCTGGAAGGAAGCGCAAAGATCGGCCAGGTGCTTTTCCAGATACCGCGTGCGCTCGGGCAAATCAAGACGATTGAGGTGATAGAGGACGCTTGTCTTTATGCCGGAAAAGGACCAGTCGTAGTCCGGAAGTCGTGTGCGGGGAAACTCGTGGAACCCGGCATTGCCGTGAGCGGCGAGTCGGTCAATTTCGGGTCCACCCGGGTATTCGAGTCCCAGAATGGCGGCTACCTTGTCGAAGGCTTCGCCGGCGGCATCGTCCCGCGTCTTTCCGAGGATAATGCGCCGACCGGATGCGTCTACACGCATGAGCTGCGTGTGTCCCCCGGAAACAATCAGCACCAACAGGGGCGGATCTGGACGCGACGCTCCCAACCACAAAGAATCCATATGTCCGTCCAGGTGGTGGACTCCAACAAGAGGTATACCGAGTCCGGCAGACAGGGATTTGGCAAAACTTACGCCAACCATGAGCGAGCCGATGAGTCCGGGTCCCCGCGTGACCGCAATACCTGTCAAGTCGCTCATTTCAATCCCGGCTTTCTGTAACGCAGCCTGTACAACCGGTACCAAAAGCCGATCGTGGGCACGGGACGCCAACTCGGGAACCACCCCACCGAAAGGTATATGTTCGGACTGCGACGAAATGATGGAAGATCTGAGTACACCGTCAATGATTACGGCAGCGGCGGTGTCATCGCACGACGACTCGATGCCAAGGACACAGGATTTTTCACCATTTCCGCATTTCGGGGAAAACATTTGGCGGTTGTGCTTCGTTGTTGATAATATAGAACTGCTGTCCCAAACCAAGGAGCGTTTACATGCGTCGAACATTCACACTGGTCTGCTTCATACTTCTCCTGGGAATTTCCGCTCCAGCCGACGCGCAGTTGCGTACGGATAATCCGGCGGCTGCCAGTTCGGTACGGTTGTATGACACGGGTGCAACGGGCCTGTCGCTGAATCGGTTCTTCAGTCCGGAGCATTTCCGCATGGCGCACTCCCTTGAGTTCAGCTCCAGTTCGTTCAACGGTGGCTCGTCACTCGGTATGTACACGACGAGCATGATGTGGCAGTTCAACAGCAAATTGGCAGCCCGCATGGACGTGGCCATGGCCTATGGTGGTGGTGGTGCTTCCCAGGCATTCAGTTCGACCGGGGCGTCCAACAACGCCGGAAGGATTTTTCTGCGCAACGCGGAAGTGGCGTACAGGCCAACAAAAAACATGCAGCTCAACCTTCAGGTGCGCCAAAGTCCATATGGGTCCTACATGAGTCCGTATGGCTCGTCCCGGTACCGGGGAAGCAATATGTTCATGACAATGGGATCCCGTCAGCATGATCTTTTCTGGAATGACGAATTGAACCGCTGATCCAGGGCCTGGACCTTTCCGGGAATCCGAATTTCGTTGACAGATGACAGCGAGCTCTCATGCGGCGCCGGGTTACCGGCGCCGCATTTTTTGTACATTCCGTCTGTTGAGAAGGGTCGGAACTCCAAACAGAAAGGGTTGAGAAGCAGAGAACCTTGAAAAACAGCGTAATGAATGTGGGATTGCTGGTTGCACTGGCCGTTGCTTCCATCCTGGCATGGGCGTTTTTCAGTCGTGTGTCCATGGAGCGACCTGACCCGAGACGGCTTGATCCGTCCGATTCACGCGCATCGGACATTATTCAGATCGAGGTCCTCAATGGCTGTGGTGTGGAGGGAATTGCCCGTTCGGTCCGCGATTACTTCGTGGAGATGGGTTTTGATGTCGTGGCAGTGGATAATTACTCCCGGATGGATGTCGACAGGACGTTCGTAGTGGACCGTTCCGGAAACAAGGAGACCGCCCGGCAGGTTGCTTTGGCGTTGGGCGTTGCTGATTCCACCATCGTCGTCGACGTGCGGCCGGAATATTACCTGGATGCCGTCGTTGTCCTGGGGCGTGATTATGCAGAGCTTCGTCCATTCATGCAGCGTGAAAACCAATAAGAGGAGGTAGAGACCTGAGTACACCCACAAATCGTTCCCACCTCATACCCAGACGGGACGAGACGAAATTGAGAAGCGGCCGGGAAACAGCCAAAACCCTGGCCAGGGGGGCCGTAGATGCGATCCTGGACAAGAAAGGTCGCGATATCGTGGTACTTGACATGCACGAGGTGAGCGGCGTGGCAGATGTGTTCATCGTTGCCACGGGCGACTCGGATATGCAGATCCGAGCCATCACCGATTCGATACGCGTCAAACTGAAGGAGACGTGCAACGAACGGCCCTGGCACGTTGAGGGTACCGATTTCCACCAATGGGTTGTCATGGACTATGTCGATGTCGTGGTGCATATATTCCACCCTGGGAAGCGGGAATTCTACGATCTGGAGCGTCTCTGGGGCGATGCCCCCCGCGAGCAGGTTGCAGACGAGGCCTCGGCTTCCGATATAGAGCTACTTGTCGAGGAGTCCCCGTGAGAGCAAACACGATCATCGCGGCCGCCACGTTCATGGTAACCATGGCAGGGTGTGTTGCTCTGCCACAGAAAACCGTGGAGCCGGAGGAGCAGTTCGGACACCGCGTCCCGGGTACGAGCGAGGATGGTCGCGTGACCATCTCCATAGACCCTCCCGACGAAGAGGTCGAATACCGTTTTTTTGACGCCGTTTATGAAGACGTTGTCTTCCGGCCTGCCCCCGTAAGCACCGAGAACGTAGCCGACGGCGTTTCGGTCGAGGTGCTTGTGAAAGGCGCATTTCCGGACAGCTGTTCAGAGCTGCACGATGTCAGCCAACAGCGGAACGGACACGTCGTTGATGCAACGCTTGTCATGCGCCGTCCCTCAGGTTCGGTCTGCGCCACCGTATTACGTCCGTACAGGTTTTACATGATGCTGGAGGGCGATTACACGCCTGGCTCGTACACCGTAAAACTGAATGGGCGTACACATACGTTCGTCGTGTCGGAGCCCCGGTCATGAACCGTGCGCGCAACATGTCCGTGCGACTGGCAGTTGTTTTATTGCCCACCATGCTTCTGGCCGCTGGTCTGAACCGGTCCGGTGCACCGGCTTTCTCAACAGGAGCCCCGGGGGAGGGCACGTGTGCGGCGTGTCATACCGGAAATCCGGTCAATTCTCCCGACGGCTCCCTGCATCTGGTTTCCGAGTCAACCTATGCGCCGGGAGAGACGTTGGATGTGACCGTTCGTGTCGCCCATCCGGACGCAGCGCGGTTCGGTTTCCAGATCACAGCACAGGACATGTCGGGGACTCCCGTGGGAACGTTCGACGTATCGGGTCAGAACGTGCAACTGGCACTGGGCAGCCCCGATCACGTTACGCATGCCCCGGCGGCAGACAGCAACGGGGAATTCGAGTGGGTCGTACCGTGGCAGGCGCCCATCGAGGGTGCTGGTGAGGTCACATTCTATGCGGCGGCCAATGCGGCCAATGCCGATTTCACGTCATCGGGCGACTTCATCTACACGACAGCGCATCCGGTCGCGCAGGGCGCTGCAACAGGGACAGACCGGGTGGAAGATGCTGTACCGGTCGGCTTCAGACCGGGGCCGGCTTATCCCAATCCCGTGGTATCACATGCACGGTTGACCATTCCGATAGAGGGCCGGCCCCGCGGTTCAATCACACTCACCCTCGTCGATTTGGCTGGTCGGGTTGTGCGCACGGCAGCCACGGATGACGCAAAAGGATTTGATTCCAATTTCCAGCTGCATACGGCCGGCCTTACACCCGGCATGTACTTTGCCCGGATAGGTGATGGCAGAAGCGAATACTCAATACCATTCATGGTGGCCCGATAGGAGTCACGGCCTGTTCTGGCTCCTTCTCAGCGAATCCTGCATGTCGTAGATCATTTTCAGGTCTTCCGGGGTCTGACGGATTGACGAGTCCCCGACGACATCGGCAATCATGTTCGTAAGCCGTGACGCCCCGTCAAAGTTGCCGGACAGCATGTAGGCCGCTCTGACCATCTCGATAAGGCTTCCGAGACGCCGGAATTCCCTGTCTGTCATGGAGTCGGTCCGGGCCAACTGATGCATGATCAATGGCTCGGCTTTCTCGAAAATGGCATTTGCTTTTTCGTTCTCACCCAGATCACGATAAGCCTGCGCCATGAAGATGAAGGAGGTTTCATCGCCTGGAATGGTTTCGAACGGGACCTGCTCCATGAACCAATCCAGCAGTTCCGCTCCACGCTGCTTTTCACCCATTTCGGCCAGTTGGGAGGCGGTATTGGAAAAGATGTTGCGGTAGTTGTCTACCATACGACGGATGTTTTCGTCGAAGTACACGTCCGGATCATTCAGTCCCGTGAAGCGGAACTGTTTCAAGCGGGCATCGGTCAGTCCAGGCACGACACGTCCCATGGTTTCGTCATGCCTGATCGGTACAATGCGGTAAGCCTGACCCTCGAGCTGGAAGAAATCCTGAAGGTCGAGCTGTCCGCTGGGCGCAACGGTCACCGCGAAGTAGATGGGCCGTTTCCAGTTCTGCTGCGCATTGGTCATGATCATATTGAGAGCGACCTGATCTGCACCATAGAGCAGGTTTCTGTCCTGCGTATACGGTCTGCCCTCAAGACGCCATCGCATGGGTGACTCAAAACGGGACGTGTCTTCGAGCAGTCCGGGAATTCCGGCTTCCTCATAGGCCGTTGCCAGCGCCTCCCTGTTGACCGGGATTTCGAGTTCCCTCGGGGTCCACAAGTCGATTCGCAGGTCGTCGATAGCCTCTTCCGGGAGGGAAATGGGGAGCGGTTCCGACGTCCTGGAATACTGATTCTTCAATTGCCGGACATACCACGGCGTATTGAGCAGTGACAGATTCGCCACCCGGACATCCTGCCGTACACCTTCGACCTCCTGCATGTACCACAGAGGAAACGTGTCATTGTCACCGTTTGTGAGCAGAATGGCATTGTCATCCACACTCATCAGCATGTTGTACGCGTAATCTCCTGCGACGTACCGGCCACTCCTGTCGTGGTCGTCAAAGTTTTCCAGCATCATGAGCAAGGGTACCGCAGCGAACAGGATGGCCGAAGCTCCTACGGCAGCCGTTCTTACCCCCGGTTCGGAAAACCGGTCGGCGAGTGTATCGACCAGCATGCGGACAAGCCCTGTGGCCCCCAGTCCTATCCAGATGGAAAAGGCGAAGAAACTGGCCACGTATGAATAGTCCCGTTCCCGGGGTTGGAAGGGGGTCTGGTTCAGGTACAGGATAATCCCGATTCCCGTGACGAAGAACAATACACCCACGGCGAATGCCCTGCGCCAGTCACGCATGAAGTGAAAGGCCAGGCCGATCAACCCCAGCAGGAGGGGAAGCCCGTAGTAGGCGTTCCGACTGGCCCATTCACTTGGTGTCTGGTAAAAATAATCGGCGTCCTCCCTCTTGGAAAAACCGGTTATGGCCGGAGCATCCTGCGTGTCATTGGCGCGTCCCACGAAATTCCACAGGAAATACCGGACATACATATGTCCGACCTGGTACTTCCAGAAAAACTCGGCATCTGACTTGTATTGGCGATACACCCGTACGTGATTCGGGTCCGGACTGTACCTGCGCGGAAAAAGGACCTCCTTGCGGGTATTGATGGTGCCCAATTGGTTGTCGTACGTATTCCCGGTCAGAATGGGCGTATTGCCATACTGTTCACGCTTGAGATAGGAGACAATGGCGCTGACGGTTTCCGGATCGTTTTCATCGATGGGTGGATCCGATGCACTGCGAATAAAAATCAGTGCATAACTGGAGTATCCTATGAGGACCATGGTTACGCACAACATGATCAGGTTGGCTGCCTGATAGCCCCGGGCATGCGTGTACCATACCAGAAAAGCGATGGTGCCGATGAATGCCACCAACATGAAGACAGGAGCGCCGCTCTCCCCGATGATACCAGGAAGAAGCTGCACGACACCGGGATACACCACGAGAAAGCCCGCAACGGCAACGGCACCCGTTGCCGCCAGTCCAAGGAAGCGCTGGAATGGCGTCCAATCCGGGTTTTCGAACTCGAAAAAGAATACGATCAGCGCGACAAAAAATATGGCAAGCAGATTGAGGAGATGCACACCGATTGCCAGTCCGAACAGATAGGCGATCAGAATCAGATATCTGTTTGTGGCCAGCCCGAAACGATGCTGGCCGCCAGTCAGGCGTTCCTCTTCAAGCGCTGCCTCTTCTCGCCATTTCATGACAAGCCACACGACCAGAGCCGTGAAGAGCATGGACATGGCATAGACTTCAGCCTCAACGGCGTTGAACCAGAACGAATCCGTGACGGCGAACGTGGTGGCTCCAATCACGCCCCCTGCCAAGGCGGCAATGCGGTCCAGCGGGGACCACGTCTGCGGGGGACCTTGCCACTCGCGAACCAGACGTACAATGATGAGATGGAGAAGCACCACAGTCACGGCACTCGAAAGCACCGACACCATGTTCACGGACAGCGCAATGTAGGCCGTTGGCACGAACATGGAAAAAAGCCGGCCAACGAGCATGTAGAAGGGTGCGCCGGGAGGATGCGAGACCTGCAGCCGGTTCGCGATGGCAATGAACTCACCCGAATCCCAGAAGGAGGTGGCTGGAGCTACGGTCAGTACGTAGAGGACAAGCGCATACAGGAAGACAGCGGCTGCTGTGAGTCGGTCTGATCTGTTCCAGTCCATGCGGGCAGAAAATGCGTGGGGGTGAGGATGGTTTGGGCGACAGATCCCGTGAACGCGGCCCGGATTGTATTGATTCAGGGCGGATCGCTTCCGGAGTTGTCCGTACGGCCAAGGGCCTTCCGGCCGCTGAAGCGGGAAGAGGCCAGCACCACAACGCATTCTCCTTTCAATGGTCGTGTGGTTGCGTGGGCGCTGAGCTCGGCGACGCTGCCGCGCAGGTATTCCTCGAACTTCTTGCTGATTTCCCGCGCAATGACCAGCTGACGATTGGGGCCGCAGGCGTCGCCGAGCTCTTTCAGCAGCTTGCCGATCCGGTGGGGCGATTCATAGAGCACCACCGTACAGTCCATGTCGGCAAGCTGCTGAAGCCGGGTGCGGCGGCCTTTCCTCGGCGGCAGGAAGCCCTCATACAGGAAGCGGTCGGTCGGCAGGCCACTGGCTGCAAGAGCCGTCGCAAAGGCCGCCGCACCCGGCAGCGCCTCCACGCGGAGGCCGGCCTCGACGGTGCTTCGGACGAGCAGGTATCCGGGGTCTGAGATGCCGGGCATTCCGGCGTCCGTGATCAGGGCGATTCTACGTCCATCCCGCATCTGCTCTACCAGATGGATGGCCTTCCGATGCTCGTTGTGCGCGTGAAAACTGGTTTTGGGCGTGGTGATGTCGTAGTGGGAGAGCAACACGCCGGAGGTACGTGTATCCTCACACGCAATCAGGTCCACTTCGGCAAGTGTTCTGATGGCCCGCAGTGTGATGTCTTCAAGGTTGCCGATGGGAGTCGGCACCAGGAACAGGGACGGTGATGGCATGGGCTCAGCGGTGGTTCATGGGCTCAGCGGTGGTTCATCGGCGTGAAAAGGGAGAGCGTGTGCCGAGCCCAGTGGCCCAGGCGGGCCCAGGGTGAAACAGCAGCCCGCAGGTCCAGCCATACGAACAGCGTCATGGCAAGTCCAAGGATGGCTGTCACGATATTGGCCAGCCACATTCCCAGCCAGGGATCCATCAGACCGCGATCGGCAAATTTCTCACCGTTTGCGAGCGAGACCCAGTGGAACATGAAAATAGCCAGCGCTACCACGGCCGACGTGCCCAGTCCCCCACGTCGGATGGACAGCCCAAGCGGAGCACCGAGAATCATGAACAGAAAACAGGACAGAGCCATGGAGTACTTCTTGTGTATCTCGACCGTGTAGCGGTCCGCCCGTTCCGATGTGAACCGGACGGTACGGTGTCCCGAATCTATGCTGGTACGGAGCGCACGGGCGGTTTCACGGGCCGTTTCCAGCAGCAGGGCGCGGCCCGTGGAATCGGCCTCGGAAGGCTCAATCGGCGCCGGGAAAGCATTTCCGACATCCCGGCCACGCAGCAGAAGCCTACCCTGTGATGATCGCTGCCAGGCCTGGTCACTGAGTGTTCCATCTCCAAGCCTCAGGACCTGTTCAGCCAGTTCGTTCTTCTTGGCGCGTGCGGTCTGGTGGAGACTGTCGACCAGGGCAATCATGGCCGATGACGGCATGGTCCTGTCATTCCGGTTTACCTGGTTTGGATCGGTTCGGCGAAAATCCAGATCGTCGAGCGAAATACGAAGCAGTTGTCGGTCGAACGACATACGCTCGTAGCGGTCGGGAACGGTTCCGGAACCCGGTCGCGGCCTGTGTACTTCCCCGTCGAAGAGCGTCAGCAGCAGCATGCGCCCGTTGTTCCGGGTTTGCAGTAACCCCCGCTCCGCCGTGATGTCTGTACGGAAGCGGACGCCGGAAGAGTAATCGTAGAGCGTCACGCCATACAATTCATTTGGATTCTCTTCCGGAATATGCCGGACGAGCATGCGGTAGTTGTCAATTCCGTCGTACACGACGCCTGCCCGCAGGTCGAAGCCGGGTTTTGCTTCCCGGATGTTTTTCCAGAGCGTGAACGCCCGGAAATTGGCCTCCGGATGAATCTGCGTATTGAAAACCCACATACCACCCGAGAGCAGCATTCCCACGATCCACACCGGCCAGACGAGTTGTACGAAGCTGACGCCGGATCCCCGTATCACGGTCCAGGCCTGGGTCTCGGCAAGACGGCCAAATGCCATGAGCGTGGAAATGAGGGCAGCCATGGGTACAGCCAGTACCAGCATGTATGCCAGGTTGTACGAGATGAGTTCAAAAATCACGCGGACGGGGAGGCCCTTCCCAACGAGCTGCGGTAGGTACTTGATCAGGAACTGCATGACAAGCAGGAACAGCAGCACGAGAAGCCACGCCACGAACGGGCCCGGCAGCATGCGGAGCATCATCTTGTGAAACTGTTTCGTCATGTTCGCGTGGCAGCACCCGGAAACAACACCCAAGATAGATGACAGTTCGCTCCTTTACGTGCAACCCTTTCCAAACCAATGGTTATCTGGTGGATGCGGACGGGGAGGTGGTCGTGATTGACCCTTCCTGCATGACGGATGAGGAAATCAACCACGTCGTACGACTTGTTGAGATCGCCGGAGGCGCACTTACGGCCATTCTGCTTACGCACGCCCACATCGATCACATCTTCGGAGTACAGGCGCTGGTGGACCGGTACGGTGTCGATGTACATGTCCATGGCGCGGACGAGCCGCTGCTGTCCAGAGCGGCGGAGCAGGCGGCACTTTTCGGTATGGATCTGACCGAACCCAGAGGGCCATTTACACCGCTCGTGCCCGGCGTCCCGCTCCGTGTTGGAGACCGGACGTGGGACGTGCTGCACACACCGGGGCACTCGCCGGGCTCCGTGACGTTCGTGGACCAGACGGAACGCATGGCCTTCAGCGGCGATGTACTTTTCATGGACTCCATTGGTCGCACGGATCTTTGGCAGGGATCATTGCCCATTCTGATGGAGTCCATTTTTCAGCAGCTGGCCCCACTCGGAAGCGATATGCAGATTTTTCCAGGCCATGGAGACGTGACAACGGTGGGCCGAGAACTGGCCATGAATCCGTTCCTCACGGACTCTGCAGCCTGATTTTCCGGTGCCGGTCCATCAGGAGATACCAAGGGGTGTCGTGGCCGGTTGTCTACCCTCGGCGAGTCGCATGATGGAGTGGTATACCAACTCGCCCATCGTATCGCACGCGGCAAACACATTGTTTTGATAATGGTCGGCCAGTTGCGAGCCAAGACGCGTCACGTACTCGTCAGATGAAATGATGTCTTCTCGCATGACGTCCATGAGGGCGTCGAAACGACCATGCGAAACGCGGACGCGACTGGCAATGAGGCTCCGTTCCTCTTTCTGGTACTGCAGCACGTTTGCGGGTGCCAGGGCTTTCACTGTCAGATTGACGAACGTCTCATTCTGTTGAAAGAACTGGGGCAGATAGACTTCCTTGCGCCAGTGATGACTCTGCTGGTCAAAATCTATCGGGTGTATGCGGAAGTGCCACTTCTTGAAGTCACGTGTGAGCTCGACGACGAAATTTCCCGCGTGCATGTCTCCCAGCAGCGAGACGAAGCATCGCTCGTTGAACTTCACGAACTCCTTCGCCAGACGAACCGTGTCAAAGTCTGAAATCCGGATATTCTCCCTCAGAAACGCATCGGCAGGTATACCGATGATGTGCTCCTCGATGATGGTCTTTCCGTGGATGAAATAGTTCAGCCTGTTGGGAGAGAGGATATGCTCGAGTTCCAGTCCGTAAATCCTGTTCGAATCGATCCTTTTTACATAGAAATAGTCAAAGTTTTCGTTGATACTGTTTACGACCCTGACGCGAAAGGGCAGCGTATTTCCGTGGTTGCACAGATCCACGCGGTCAATGAACAGGTGTTCAACGATGGAGATATCACCATCGGCCTTCAGGATGGCATAGGCCTCGAGAAGAGCGGCATGGATTTCCCGCCGTTCGCCGTCACTGAAAAATACTGTGGACCAGAGCGTGTCCTGCCCCTCTTCATCATAGACGGCAACGGCACTCGTATATCGCTGCAGGTCCTCGTATCGAATGCTGTTCGGCCAGATGCGACCGTAGCGCGAAAGGTAGGACCGGAGAAAATCCGATACCGGATAGGACGTTTTCTTTTTGGATATGAGGTGGGCCATGGGCTTCACAGTGGCCGGGCCGTGCAGGACGCGTCAGACAACCGCCTGTTCCAGAATTCGTTCGTAGTAGGCCTCGTAGCGGGGGATGATTCGTGAGAGATCGAATTCGTCGACGGCCCGCTTGCGTGCGGCAGCAGACATGGAGGCCTGCAACTCGGGATTGTCCAACAGCTGCATGGCACATGCGGCGTAGGCATCGATATCGCCAAGTGGTCTCAGAAAGCCTGTTTCGCCCTCAACGACAAGCTCCGGCAAGCCACCGATATTGGATGCTATGACAGGGACGCCGCAGGACATGGCTTCAAGCGCAGCAAGCCCGAACGTTTCCGAGCCCGACGGAATGAGGAAAATATCCGTAATGGCCAGGATTTCCTCTACCGGTTCCTGTTTCCCGAGAAATCGGATATCGTCCACTACACCGAGTTCGCGGGCCTTGTGTTCGGCTGCAGCCCTGTCAGGGCCATCGCCAACGAGAAGCAGCTTCGTCGCGTATCCGGCCGCCCGGACACGGTGGAAAATTTCGACGACTTCCGTTGCGCGCTTGACAGGTCTGAAGTTGGACACGTGAGCGAGGAGTTTCTCTCCGTTCGGACAGAGGGCCTGCTTGAAATGGTCTTTCTCCAGGGGGCGGAATCGGGTGGTGTCGATGAAGTTGGGAATGACCTCGATGTCGGCCGTGATTTCGCAGCACGTGCAGGTCTCCTTTTTGAGGTATTCGGATACCGCCGTGACACCGTCCGATTGGTTGATGGAGTAGTTCACAACAGGCGCAAAGGACGGATCCTGACCGATAAGCGTGATGTCGGTGCCGTGCAGGGTGGTTACAATCGGCACGTGATGTCCGGAAACAGCCAGTATCTGTCGCGCCAACACGGCGCTCGTTGCATGGGGAATGGCATAGTGCATATGCAGGAGGTCCAGCTCCTCATGCCGTGCCACATCTACGAGCTTGGAAGTGAGATTGAGTGTGTAGGGAGGATATTCAAAGAGTGGGTACGCATTTACATTCACTTCGTGAAAAGTGATGTTGTCCTGTATGTGCCCCAGACGAAAGGGCAGCGAGTATGCGATGAAATGGATGTCATGCCCGCGGACAGCCAGGGCTTTTCCCAGTTCCGTGGCTACGACGCCACTTCCGCCATAGACCGGATAACACGTAATGCCGATTTTCATGATAGCGCCCGAGCGCACGCGGCGCCCCGAGTGAAGTAATCAAAAAGCGAAGGACTCAAAACCAGAGGGACAAACTCGCGTACCACGGTCATGTTGCACACCCACACAAGCCCATGACATACCAACGCTTTTTCCTTCCCCTTTTTCTCACGGCCACACTTGCCATGCTTCCCGCAGGTGCCCATGCCCAACTCGGCGTGGCCGCCGGCCTTAATTTTGCATCAATAGACGATATCGACGTATCGGGCGGTCGCGGCAATTTCGACAGCGCAACGGGCTACCATGTCGGTGCCTTTTACGATCTGGGATTGGGACCTGCCGCGTTGCGGCTTGGTCTCTTCTACAGGGACATGGGCGATGTAGACGTATCGCTCGCCGGCATCCGGGAGTCGTTCGATGTGACCCTGATTGACATTCCGTTTGACCTCCGGTTTGATGTCATGGCCACACCCGTTGTCCGTCCCTATATCCTGGTTGGGCCCGTGTTCTCGTTTGCCTCGAGTGACAACGATGACTTCGACAGTGCACTGAAGGATGTCCAGGTGGCTGGCAATGTCGGCGTCGGTCTATCCATAAACGCAGGTGTCGCACACCTATTCCCGGAAATCCGTTACAGCGTCGGGCTGTCGCGATTCATGGATGACGATGCTACAGTGCGTGGTGTCCGGTTCTCGGCCGACGACACGCAAAGACAGAACAGCGTGATGCTGCGTCTCGGTCTGCGTTTCTGACGCGTTACAGACTTTCCGTCACGACACGCCTTCAAAGAAACGGAACCTGCGGTCATCGACGCGGATGGTCTCAACTTCAGGCTCGACGGGGTCACGGCCCGCGGCCCATTCCGGCACCGCGGCGTTGGTCATGGACCGCTCGCTGTAGAAATGGCGAGTCCGGGGTGAGAAGGGTCGGTGCCGAGAATCGGCATGGCGCACCATGTGGGCAATGTACAGTGCTGTATTCCATCCCGGTACACGATGCGCCGGTGTGAGACTCATGTAGTGCTCCCGTTTTGGCGATGTGGGGCTGAAAGCGCTGAACTGGAAAGGATCGAGCACGACGCTCTGATACGAGCGTTTGCCGCGGTATCCGGTTTCCACCCGATTCCTGATGACCCATGCTACGAGCGCCTGTTCTTCCGGGCGCTTGGTTTCCGAGTATATGGCTCGTGCCAGCCAGAGTGTCTCGGAGTCGATATCTTCCGTGCGGAAGGTTTTGCGGTGTCGGGGATCCAACAGCGCCTCCTCCCACGGCTTCAGAGGACTGGCTGCCCGGGAGTCCAGCAACAGGTGGGCCAGTTCCGGATTCAATGCGTACGACGTGGAGGAACGCAGATCGTGCTGATACACCATGAAACCTGTGAGACCCAGGATCAGGCACACCGATCCGAAAAGTCGCATTTTCATAGGTTTATCCAGATGATTACTGTAGTTGTACATTGGCCGCTCACTACGGCACGGTGATAGTCCGGTTTCATTATCGGTGGCTTTGCAAGAAACTGTAACTATTGGGTTTACAGCTTTAAATTACGTATTCATGCCACCTTCAATACGCGTTCATCCGCAGTTCACTGCTCCTCAGTGGGGCCTTCACTGTACCTTGGCACCTGCTTGATATACACGTTCTCCACCGCTCACACCTACCCGAATGAACATCCTGGTAGATGACGCCATCCCTGCTGCCGCTCGCTGTTTCAGTCCATTCGGGCACGTGCGAAGCGTGCCGGGGCACCTGATTGGCCGTACTGAGGCAGCGTGGGCCGATGCCCTTGTTGTACGCTCGGTGACACGCATTGACCGTCACCTGCTCGAGGATACCGACGTAATGTTCGTGGGGAGTGCGACGGCAGGCGTGGACCATGTGGATCAGGACTGGCTTCGCCAAGCCGGTATCTCGTTTGCGGCAGCCTCCGGTGCGAATGCGGCGGCCGTGTGCGACTACGTCCTCGCAGCCCTCGGTGTCGCCGTGGAACGGGGTGTTACCGGGAACTGGCCGGACACAGCGGTGGGAATTATCGGATACGGGAACGTGGGCTCAAAGCTCGCGCGGCGTCTGGAACAACTGGGTTGTCACGTACTGGTGAACGACCCGCCAAGAGCAGCGCGCGGTACGATGGACAGGGCATCTACGCCACTTTCCGATCTGCTCGGCCGGGCACAGGTACTCTCGTTGCACACACCCTTGGTGGGCAGGGGCACGTGGTCCACGACAGGTCTCATTGATGCAAGACGACTGGCTGACCTCCCGGCACGAGCCGTGCTCATCCAGACTTCACGGGGCGGGATACTTGACGACCAGGCGGCGGCACGTCTAAGAAGGCAGGGTGACCTGTCCTTCATGGCCATGGATGTCTGGGAGCACGAACCCGTTCCCGACGTGGTCGTGATGGATAGCGCGGACCTGGTGACACCGCATATTGCCGGATACACGGCCAGTGCGAAGCGGCAGAGTGTGACAGCGATAGTAAAGGCGCTCGAAGTGTTTCTGGGACGTTCGCCGGGAGAATGGGACTCGCCACCTGAAAAGGTAAGCGTACTGCCCTCGCCACCACCCTGGCCGGGACCGGGCCCGGCCTTTTCCTGGCTGACGCAACAGCTCTATGATATCCGGGAAGATGACAGATGGATGCGTCGTGCGATGACCGCCACGGATTCTGCTGCCGGGAAAGGGGACGTTTTCCATGGGCTGCGCAAGCGCTATGGCACGCGTCCGGGCTTTGACGCATACCGCCTGGAGACAAGCGATGCCCGTTGGAGGGCCCTCTTTGATGCGATTACACGCCCGTAAAGCCGAATGATCGCAGATGTCCCTCGTTGTTGCGCCAGTCACTGCGTACTTTCACGAAGAGGCGCAGGAACACGCCTCGTCCGAGGAACGCCTCGATATCCGTTCGGGCCTGCATCCCTATTTTTTTCAGGGCTTCCCCTTTTTTGCCGATCAGGATGCCTTTCTGTGAGTCACGCTCCACAATGATTTCCGCATCGATCAGATCCTTCTCGTCTTCGCGCTCTTCCCAAGCCACGATATCGACCTGGGTGGAGTAGGGTACCTCCTTGCGGTAGTTCATGAAAATCTTTTCCCGGATGATTTCCGATATGAAAAACCGCTCCGGTTGTTCGCTGATCTGATCCTTGGGATAGAACGGCGGACCCTGTGGCAGCAACGTCTGTATTTCCTTCAGAACGCGATCCACGTTGAATCCTTTCAGGGCCGAAACAGGAATCACCGCATGGAAGGGATGTGCTTCGCTGTAGGCCGCCGCAAGTGGAAGTACTTCCTCCTGACTCATCTTGTCTATTTTGTTGAGGATCAGGATGGAGGGTGTCTCACCGGCGTATTTGAGCGTAACGTCATCGACGTCACTGTACGTCGCATCTACCATGAAGACCATGATATCCGCGTCGGAGACGGACACCTTGACATCCGCCATCATGGCCTCCTGCATGCGGTATGCCGGCTTGATGATTCCGGGCGTGTCGAGCAGGATGATCTGGTAATCGTCGCCCGAGAGAATACCGAGCACGCGCTGGCGTGTGGTCTGCGGTTTGCGCGTCACAATGGAGAGTTTCTGCTCCATGAGGGTATTGAGAAGGGTGCTCTTGCCCACGTTCGGGCGGCCAATGATGGCAACATATCCCGATCGGTGGGCGACGCTGGGTTCGATACCGGTGTCTGGGGTGGTTTTCATTCGCGGATGGGTTGAACGAGGCGGCGCATGTCGGCAACGGCTGCGCGCAGTCCGGTGAACAGGGACCGGGCAATGACAGCAAACCCGATGGACACCTCGGAAACATGGGGTACGTGCTCCCGGAAAAGTGGGTAGTTATCGTAGTCGAGGCCGTGGCCTGCGTGAACGACGAGTCCCTCCGCGCGGGCAATGCTCGCTGCCTCTGCCAGCCGCTTGAGCTGGGCATGCATGGCATCAGGGGTACGTGCATTGGCGAATTCTCCGGTGTGGAGTTCTACGGCGTCGGCGCCGACGCGACGGGCCGCGACGATCTGCTCGGGATTGGGATCCATGAAAATGGCCACCTGCGATATATCCGCGGCGTGCAATCGATCCACGGCGCGCCGCGTGTCATCTTCCTGCGAGAGCACGTTCAGGCCACATTCCGTTGTTATTTCCTCGCGACGCTCGGGGACCAGTGTGGCCAGGTGTGGTTGAATCCGCTCGCAGATGGAGATGATTCCGGGAGCCATGCTGAGTTCGAAGTCGAGCTTGCCCTGGACACCTTGCTTCAGTTGTTCCACGTCACGGTCGGTGATATGGCGGCGATCTTCACGAAGGTGGAATACGATGCCATCGGCTCCTGCCAATTCGCATTCCCGTGCGGCCAGGGTCGGATCCGGATGCGCTCCCTGTCTGGCGTTGCGCAATGTGGCCACATGGTCTATGTTGATGAGTAGTCGGGTCATTGAAAAAATCAGAGCAACTGCAGCCCACTTTATGAGTCATGCTCGAACCACCACCAACCGGGAATGTTTTGCGTGGCGTGTCGGCGAGCTTCTGGTTCCGCTGCGTTGCTTTTCGCAATGCATGCCCGTATTTTCATCCCGATATGCCATGAGGCATGTTATTCCATACTCCACCGATTTACTGAAACCCTACACTTATGGCCTCCAGTAGCCAAGGAATTCAGACGGCCCTGCAGGCCGTTCTCGCCATTGTCATCGTTGTGCTGGCCTACATCCTCTACCAGTCCATCACGGAGCCGTATGCCAGGGTGGAACGCCAGAAAGAATTGACAGAGCTGACGCGCGAACGCATGCGGGATGTCCGTTCAGCACTTGTGACCTATGAACGCAGGAATGATCGCTTCCTCTCGACACTCGACTCTCTGTTGATGTGGGTCAAACAGGACTCGTTCATGATCGCGAAGGCCGACAGTATTTTTGGCTCGGATCTGGACGTGGATTCACTGATCTACTCGCCCCGTACCGGAAAAAAGTTCGAATATGTACTGAACGACACGTCACGAGTGTCGACATATCTCCTGAAAGATCCGGACTCGATCGACTCCATAGGTACGATGATGGGCGACGTCACGTTGCTCAATGCGGCCAGCTGGGAGTAAGCGATTGAGTCACGACGCCCGCTCACGAGTAGGTATTTCCTTTTCCCGTGGTGTCATGCGCTACGTGGAGGTGGACCGGCGGGAATCTGGATGGGGGCTGGTGCGGCTCGGCAGTTGTGATTTCGAGTTCAACGCCGAGCGTGAACTCTTCGGTGATGTAATGTCGCGGAAGTTGGATGTCATGCGAAGTGCTGTATCGGATGTGTTTGCGTCCACGTTCACCGGTGTGGTTCGGTGTGTCGTGCCGGCCGCCAGCACGACTGCTTTCCGGACCGCCGTCGAAGAAACCGATTCCAGGGATCAGCGGGAGTCCATGTTGGCTTTCGAAGCGTCTGTGCTCACCGCGGGCAAAACGGGGGGAGATCTCTATCCCACGGAGGGGACGCCGCAGGAGCCGGGAGCCCCTGTTCCCGTTCACGTCTATCATGTGGATGAAGAGACGACGACGCGCGTCCGCCATGTTTGCAGCGTTTTTGACGACACACCGATAGAACCGGTACCGTCGGCCACGGCGGTATATCATGGCGTCTGGCCCCTGATCGCGTCGTCGGCCCCATCCTGCGTGCTGCTTCTCGGAGCTTACGACCAATACACGGAATACCAGGTCATTCTGGATGGTACGCGGCGTGCCGATACGGTCGTCGATGCGGGAGAGGAGGCTGACCGGATATATTTCAGTCTCGATGCGGTCCGTCGGTTGGGGATTGATGTAAACCGGGTGGACAACGTGCTCCTCCATGGCGACCGGGTAGACGGCAGCCTGATTGCGGCGCTGCATGAGGTGTGGACAGGGCGTGTAGAGCTGGCCAATCCGGGACCGGTCGTACAGTTGGAGGAGGGGCGCCTCGAAGCGGATTTCGGATTTGAAGCGTTTCTTGCCACAGTGGGAGCGGCGATTTATTAGGGGTTACATGTTTTCAGGGATACATGCGCATAATTGCGGGAACGTACCGGAGGCGGACCATCAAAGCACCCGATGGCCATACAACACGGCCTACAACAGATCGGGCACGGGAATCGATGTTCAACCTCATATTCAGCCGGTTGGATCTGGACGGTGTCCGCGTGCTTGATCTGTTTTGCGGGTCGGGATCGTTGGGTCTGGAAGCGCTGAGTCGAGGGGCCGGAGCGGTTCATTTTGTGGACCTTGAACCACGGGTAATAGCCGTTGCGGAAGAAAACGCAGCCACACTCGATGATGACCTTCCGTGTTCGTTCGAGCTCGGGGAGGCGTTTGACGTTCTTCGTCGGACGGCCCCTGCCACGTATGATCTTGTTCTTGCGGATCCTCCGTATGACATGCCGGATGTTTCCCGGCTGCCAGCTGCCGTGAAGCACGTCCTGGGACCGGGAGGCCTGTTTGTACTGGAGCATGATCGGCATCTGGACGTGGCCGACCATCCGGACTGTGAGACTTCACGGACGTATGGCCGGACCAATGTGTCGGTTTTCATGTATGGAGACGAATCATGAGCGTACGATTGGCATTGTATCCGGGGTCGTTCGATCCCTTCACACTTGGACATCTCGACATCGTCGAGCGGGCGAGTCGCGTGTTTGACCGCGTGGAAGTGACCGTTGCTGAGAACACGAGCAAAAAAACGCTACTGTCCCTTGAGGATCGACGGCGTCTCGTAACGGAGTCCACGTCGCATCTGGACAACGTTGATGTCCGCAGTTTTACGGGGCTGCTGGCCGAGTACGCCGTCAGTCGGGGCGCATGTGCCCTGGTCAGGGGGTTGCGGCAGGTATCCGATTTTGAATATGAGTTCAGGATGGCCTTTGCGAATCGCCGTCTGGCCCCGGACATCGAGACAGTGTTTCTCATGACGAGCGAACAGTATGCGCTCGTGTCCTCATCCATTGTCCGCGAAATCCACCACTGGGGTGGCGATATTTCCAGTTTCGTTCCACCGCCCGTTCTGGGTGCCCTTTGCGGCACCCCGGGATCAGATCCGATATGATGCTCACCGTGACAGAATCATTCAACCCCCGACTGGAGGCCATGCAGCCGTCCGCAACACTGGCCATGACGGCACGGGCTGCAGCCCGTCGTCGAGCCGGGCATCCGGTGATTGGTCTGAGTGCGGGAGAGCCGGACTTCGACACGCCGGCGCCCGTCGTGGAGGCCGCCATCGCGGCCATCAGGGAGGGCTTCACGCACTACACGGACAACAAGGGTATGCCCGAGTTGAGGGAGGCCATTGCACGGAAGCTGCGCGAGGACAACGGCTTGTCGTATGATCCGGAACAGGTCATCTGTTCCAACGGGGCGAAGCAGTCGGTGATGCAGGCGATAGCCGTACTCTGTCGCCCAGGCGACGAGGTCATTATTCCTGCCCCCTATTGGGTATCCTATCCTGAAATGGTCAGATTTTCGGGTGGTAACCCGGTTGTTGTCACCACCGACGTCGCTTCGGAATGGAAAATGTCTCCTTCGCAACTGGAGTCTGCCATTACGGAGAATACGCGCATTGTCATCCTGTGCTCTCCCAGCAACCCGACCGGGAGCGTGTACTCGCGCAGTGAACTGGCGGCGCTGGTGGACGTGTTGGATCGTCACAGGCACGTTTATGTTATATCCGATGAAATCTACGAGCACCTGGTATACGGTGTGGATCACGTGTCCATGGCATCATGGGCATCGGTCCACGACCGGACTATTACGGTGAACGGATTTTCCAAGGCGTGGGCCATGACCGGTTGGCGCCTGGGATACATGGCGGCGCGACCGGATATCGTCAAGGCGGCCGCCAAGCTCCAGGGTCAATACACATCAGGTCCGAGCTCCATCTCCCAGCGTGCCGGCATTGCGGCTCTGACGATGGGACAGGGACCCGTGGAAGAGATGGTATCAGCGTTTCGGCACCGACGCGACACGACGCTGGCCGGTCTGACAGCCATTCCTGATCTTGTCTGTCCGGAGCCACAGGGAGCATTCTATCTGTTCCCCGACGTGGGAGCCTACCTGGGAGCCCGGCAGCCTGACGGGACGGTGGTCGATTCCACGGAAACGCTCTGCTTCTATCTGCTGGAGGAACACAATGTAGCACTTGTACCGGGATCCGCTTTCGGGGGGCACCGCGGTATTCGTCTGTCGTATGCAGCCTCCCTGGGGGACCTGGAAGAGGCGGTAACGCGCATTGTTCGGGCGTTTGACGCATTGGAACGCAGCTGATGCCACAACACAGAGACCGGTATCTGCTGCACCTGATCCTGTTCGTACTGACACTCGGGTCGACCGTCCTGGCGGGAGCCACGCTGGCCGGGCGGGATATTGTCTACGGCGAAGCGGCGCCTCTTTTCCACATGTTGGGAATGCGTATAACGTGGCCTTGGCTACAGGATGGCCTGCTCTACGGGGGTTCGTTGCTGCTTTTTCTGACCGTACATGAATTCGGGCACTACCTCGCTGCGAGGTACCACCATGTTCGCACGAGCTTGCCGTATTACATCCCGTTTCCGTTCAACGGAATTGGAACATTCGGTGCTGTCATCCGGATTCGGCAACCGATTCCGGACATGCGGAAGCTGTTCGATATCGGGGCAGCCGGCCCCCTGGCCGGGTTTGCGGTAGCCCTCGGCGTACTGATTTTCGCCGTGGCGACACTCCCGGGACCCGACTATATGATGGGTATGCCGGGACATGAGGCCCTCAAACAATACATTTCGCGGTACGGGGCCTTTCCATCGGCCGCTCCCGACGTGGCCAACGTACTGGGTGCCACTCCCGAAGGAGAGGGATTCACCCTTGTCGTCGGCATGACACCGCTCTACTGGCTCATTACGTCATTTGCAGAGCACACACCGCCCATGTGGGAAATGTATCATTATCCGGTGCTGTTCGCCGGTTGGCTCGGGCTCTTTTTCACTGCGCTCAACCTTCTTCCGGTGGGACAACTGGATGGTGGTCACATTCTCTATGCCCTGGTGGGACCCAGATGGCATGGCCGCCTGGCCCGCGGGTTCGTGTTGTTCCTTCTCGTTTCGGGAGGGCTCGGTTTCGTAGCGGAAGCTTCCACGTCGGCGCATGCGTGGCTTCCCTGGCTTCCGGGAGCACCGTGGGTGCTGCTGGCCATCATGATGTATCTGTTTCTGCAGCGCATTTTCCGGAACGAGTCGGACCTGATTGCACCCATGCTGCTTGCGATGACGCTCATTATTGCCCTCCTGTCACGGATCCCGTTTGCGGTCTCGACGTTCGGATACACCGGTTGGCTCATCTGGTGTCTGCTGATCGTGGTTTTCATCAAGGTGGATCATCCGCCCGTGCTATACATGCAACCGTTGTCACCCGCCCGCCGGTGGATGGCATACGCCGGCATGATCATATTCGTGCTCTGCTTCAGCATCCGACCCCTGTATGTACTCTGAAAGAATGTGTTTTGCCCTGCTCGCTGGTGCGTTTTTGATGGCGGGTTGTGACAGCGCACCAGGAACGGAAGACGTTTTCCAGCAGCCTCCGGTCGTCGGGGGACTGGTGGTTACGCCCGATATCGTGGCAGCGACGCCGGGAGCCGAGACCCAGGTCGAAATCCTGGTCTCCTTTACGGCTACCGATGCCAACGACGATCTGGATCAGGTTTTCGTGACCGTCCAGGCAAGTGCGTCGGGAGGGGCACCACTCGGACAGGAAATCCTGCCGGCCACGCGCGGACGGCAGGAGGCCCGCGTACTTGTGACGTTGCCCGCGGGTACGGCCGGATCCTTTCCGGTCGTGGTGACGGCGTCGGACGCGCGAGGCTCGGTGGGCAACAAGCTGGTTGGCCGGTTGGATGTCACGGGCTCAAGTGCGCCTCCGGAAATTGTCGACATCGATATGCCGGACACGGCGCAGCGGCCGACCGCGGGGCAACCGCCCGTCACCATACCCATCGTTGCCACCGTGACCGATCCGGACGGGCGTGCCAACATTGCTCGGGTGGAGGTGGTTGTCAATGGTAGCGTCACACTGCTGCTTTGTGATGACGGGGACAGGGGTACGTGCAACGCCGGTTTTGGCTCAAGCGGCGATGAGACGGCAGGAGACGGCCGGTATACGCTGACGATCGCACTTGCCGCTGAAAATGCCGCTGGACCGAACAGCTTTACGTTCAAGGCAGTCGACCGGACAGGTCTCGAAAGTGCGCCCGTCACCCGAATCCTGGAGGTCCAGTGATGTCACAAAACCGTGCGTTCCCGCCTCCTGTAAAGCGATCCGTATGGACGTGGCATCGCCTGACAGGTATCCTGACACTCGTTATCGCGCTGTCTGGCGATGCCATGGCGCAGGCAGTTGACCTGCCGGTCAGCGAGTTTGGCGTACTGAACAACAGCGTTGCCAATCTTCACGTACGGGGTGACTCGGTCTGGATAGGCCCCTTCCTGAACCTGACCGTCGATGACGGTGCGACATTTCATCGTGCAGATAGCGACTCCCTGTTCGGAACCATAAATCGCCTGTTCTCCATTGATGTCGAAAACGACGTGGTGGCAGCGGGTATTGGACGTGCCGACAACAGCAACGGCGATGGCGTCCAGACGGCAGCCGGATTTTTGATCAGTGAGGATGGTGGCAACACCTTCCGGTTTCGATTCCCTCAGCTTGACAATCCCGACGACACCACCATCGTGTTCGGAATCAATACGTTACCGGCTCTTCCCATCATTGCCCCGCAACAGAGTCCACCGTTCGACATCGATGTGGATCTGGCGTCGGGCTCCCTGTGGGTTGCAGGGTGGGCCAGTGGCATCCGTCGTTCGGACGACCTGGGTCGCTCGTGGTCGCGGGTGGTTCTGCCTCCGGACGACCTCGATTTCGTCTCACCAGATTCAATACATCAATTCACGGTGGAACCCCAACTTGCCGGATCGGGCTCGCTGAACCACATGGGTTTTTCTGTCCTGGTAGATGCGACGGGGACTGTCTGGGCCGGTACCGCAGGCGGTCTGAACCGCTCCACTGACGGCGGGCATTCCTGGCAGCGCTTCAAAACGGATGGTACCACCTCGTCACTGACCGGCAACTGGGTTATTTCCATTGAGGAGCAGCCGACCGGCAGCGGCCCGGTTGTGTGGGCGGCCACGTGGAATACAGGCGATGTGGGTGGCGGAATCAACGGCCAGTTCGGTGTGACCTATACCGCCGATGGGGGTGCAACCTTCAATCAGTCACTGCATGGAGAGCGCATCTTTGACTTCGCGTTCGCAGGGGACCGGGTGTACGCCGCCGGTGACAATGGTCTGTTCATCAGCGAAGACCAGGGAAGGACGTGGTTCACCATATCGGACTTCCGCGACAAAAGCGATCCGTCCCGTCTGGTCCGGCCCGGTTCAAGTGTGTTCTCGGTGGATGTGACACGAAGTGGATCGCTCTGGGTGGGCACGTCGGATGGACTCCTGGTCTCCCGGGACGGTGGCCTCAGCTGGACCATTTTCCGGACCGATGTACCTGTCAATCCGGACGTGCCGTCGGGCCGTGTCCCCGATGTCGATACGTTTGCCTATCCCAACCCGTTCTCACCCAGTTCGGATGTATTCATCCGGGTCAAATTCGAGTCGGACCGGGATGGACAGGCCGATCTGCGTGTGTTCGATTATGCCATGAATGCAGTCAGAACCGTTTCCGCTCCCATCGTTGCGGGTACGAGTGAGTTGCTGTGGGATGGGCAGGATGACCGAGGTACCCGCGTAGCGAACGGCGTCTATTTCTATGAAGTCGAAACCGGGAATGACCGGTTCCGAGGCAAGATCCTGGTGATTGAATGAGGCGATTGTTTACATGGCTGTTTCTCGCTGGAGCACTGGTGTTGGCTCCCGTCTCCGTTGTCTCGGCGCAGAACGCCGGCGCGTTCACGCGAATAGGGTTCGGGGCGCGTGGTATTGCCCTGGGTAACGCCATCGCCGGAGACGTGTCCGGTATGGCGTCTCCGTGGTACAATCCAGCCCACGCGCCCCGAACCTCTTCCCAGCACCTTGCGGCCACCGCCGGACTGTTGTCCTTCGATCGATCGGTGCAGTACCTGCAGCTTGGTGCGCCGCTGCAGGGACGTGCCGGTTTTGCCGCCGGACTCATCCATGCGTCGGTAACGGATATTGACGGACGTGACAACAGTGGATTCCATACGGGAAACCTCAGCGTGGACGAATATGCCGGATTTCTGGCATTCGGCTTGAATTTCAGTGAGCGCCTGGCCGGCGGATTGTCGTTCCAGTTCTTCCGAAGCGACCTGTTTGAGGGATTATCGGCCGCCCGATCTGTGGGTATTGATGTTGGCTTCAGTTATCGCCTGCGTGAGCACTGGGGATTGGGCCTCGTGATCGATGACCTGTTGGCAAGGTATACATGGGACTCCTCGTCCATTTCTTCAAGTGGACGCAGTGTGACCGATAATTTCCCGAGACGGATCAGGGGAGGGGTAACACATACCCGCATGGACGGTAGATTGCATCTCCTGGCCGAAATTGAATCGAGGACGACCAACGTGGATGTGCGGGTTCGCGAGACGCGTCTGTTTGGCGGCTCGGTGGTGCAGACCGAGCGCAATGACGATATCACACTCCAGGAGTGGCGCGTGCGTTACGGGGCGGAATATGCGCTGGCGCCAGGTTTCACGCTTCGGACGGGGCTCGAACAGTTGGGTGAGGATGCTTTTGACTCTGTTCGTCCATCACTCGGTTTCCGGGCCGTTATACCTGTGGGTGAACTGAATCTTCGGGCCGAGTACGTGTTTGCCTGGGAAGCCCAGGCCGGTGGTCGACTCAACCTGTTCACCGTGGTGCTGGACCTGTGAGTCTCCTCAGGATGCTCTTCATTGTCGTGCTGGGAGCGGCAAGCGTCACATCGCTGCGCGCGCAGGAGTCTGGTCTTGCCTTCCTCGCTGTTGGACTGGATGCCGAATCGCTTGCCCTGGGCAACCAGGCCGTGGCAACGACCTCCGGTGCGCTGGCCAATTTCTGGAATCCAGCCGGACTTTCGGGCTTCGAAGGAGCGCAGGTCGCTGCATCGCACCATATCTGGATCTCCGACGTGCGAACCTATGGAGCCCTCGCGGCGACGCGCCTGGGGCCACGCTGGGGAGGCGGGGCCTTTCTGTCAACGACCCGGTTCGGAATTGACGACAATTCGTTGCCCGGGAGTGTCAAGCCTGCAGAGGAAGAAGCCGAGTTTTTTGCCATTGGAGCCGCTGTCGGCAGGCACGTTGGCCGTCATCTGCGTGTTGGGGTCGGCCTCAAGGTCCTTTCCGAACAGCTCGCATCCAGCAGGGCATTCGGATATGCATTTGATGGTGGCGTACAGGCTTCATTTCTGGACAATGACATCCGTGCAGGGGCCGCACTGGCGAATGTGGGTGAGATGGGAACGTTGAATGTGGAACCGACCAAATTACCGCGTGTGATGCGCGTGGGGGTATCGGTCTCACCATTCCGGGTAGTGAATGCCTTCGATTCCTCGCTGCTGCTGGATACGGATTTGCATGCCGAGGTCTCGCACAACACGGCCCAGGACAGGACACAGGTGCATCTGGGTGTGTCCGGCGTTGTGCTGGAGACGGTCATTGTGCGTACCGGATACCTGTCCAATGACGACCTTCGAAACTGGTCGTTTGGCGCCGGCATCCAGGCCGCAGGACTGGTGTTCGACTATGCGCTGTTGCCTTTCGAGGAGGGATTCGGGGGAGCAGCCCACATCCTGACCGGGACCTATTCGTTCTGAGTCCGCAGCCGGCCGCAGGTCAAAGGGTGGAAAACGCCTGGCGGAGAGCATCCCATCCCCAGCCGCTCGTTCCGCCAGCACGAATACGTAGAGTAGCCCAGAAATCCAGGATCAGCATCTGTGTAGCATGGATGGGAACGGCAATCCAGAACGAACGGGTACGCCATACAAGTGCGCCCAGGGCAATGCCACCCACTACAGAGAGTAATGCCTCCGGCAGGGGCTTGTTCATGTGCAGAATGGCGAATGGCATGGCCTGCACGAAGATGGCATATACTCCGAAGGTGCGTCTGGTGCCGAAGAGCACAAAACCACGCCACAGGTACTCCCAGCCAACCCAGTAGAAGAGGAAGAGGCCTTCGTAGATCAAAAACCAGCGCCAATTGTGCGCGGCCGGAGCGTAATGGGGGTAATGCGCCTGGAAGTCACTGCCGGCGGAGAGAATCCATGTGCCTGCGATGACTACAGGGATGTAGACAGCGGTTATTTTCAGCGCGAGACGGATGTCACCCAGACCGAGTCCCATGTCCTGGACCGACTGCCCGAACACGAACCTCAGCAGCGCGACCGGAAGCAGGAAACCGAGTACTCCCTGCATGCCGAACCACCACCCCCACGACCACAGGCCCGGATTGCCGATACCGAGTGCGGGGGCAATCTCCATCCTGAACAGCCGGCGATCGCCAAACTGCATCTGCAGGATGACGACGAGTGCCGCGACAATCAGTACGGTCACGGTCTGCACGTCAAGCCGTTTTACGACCCGCTGCAGTGTACGCCATTCAGCCGACCATGACCCGGTGCCCGGCACGGCTACAGGTGGCGTTCAGCGTGATAGGACGAGCGGACGAGTGGACCACTTTCCACATGCTCAATGCCCTTGGACTCTCCAACCTGCTTGAACCATTTGAATTTCTCCGGGTCGACGAATTCCACTACCGGGAGATGCATGCGCGTGGGCTGCAGATACTGGCCGATGGTCATTACGTCGACGCCCGCACTGACAAAGTCGTCCATCAGGGCGAGGAC
This sequence comes from Bacteroidetes bacterium CG12_big_fil_rev_8_21_14_0_65_60_17, assembly GCA_002787815.1. Lineage (GTDB taxonomy): Bacteria > Bacteroidota > Rhodothermia > Rhodothermales > UBA10348 > 1-14-0-65-60-17. Next base: position 54,809 of record PCUY01000072.1, read on the forward strand.
CTCATCGTCCTGTTCACCGAGTCCAACCATGATACCACTTTTTGTGCGCAGTCCCTGGTCTTTCGAGCGCCGGAGAACTTCCAGGGAGCGCTCATAGATGGCCTGGGGACGGACCTTTCTGTAGAGACTGGGAACGGTTTCCACGTTGTGGTTCAGGATCTCCGGACGGACATCGAGAACAATCTGAAGGGCATCCCAGAGTCCCCTGAAGTCAGGAATCAGGACTTCGACCGTCACTCCCGGGATCTCCTCCCGGAGTTTTTCAATCGTGGCTGCAAAAATGGGGGCACCACCGTCTTTTCGTTCATCACGGTTGACCGATGTGATGACAGCGTGCTTCACGCCCATCAATTTGGCAGCGTGCGCCACACGGTTGGGTTCGTCCCAGTCCAGTCCCTCGTCGGGACGCCCTGTCATGACGGCACAGAACCCACAGCTGCGTGTGCAGACATTCCCGAGAATCATGAACGTAGCTGTGCCCGCAGTCCAGCATTCACCCATGTTCGGGCATCGGGCACTCTGGCAGACGGTATGGAGGTCATTGGATTCGATGATCTCCACCAGGTTCTTGTACGTTTCACCGTATGGAAGCTTCACCCGCAACCAGTCGGGTCGTTTTCCCCGTTCACTGACCGTATGGGGTGTATCGAGCACAGGGAGCTCCATCATTCCCGGATCTCCATCTCCGGAGGGCGCTGTACCCAACTGGATTTCTCCTGGACGGAAGGTGGAGCGTTGTTTTTTGCTGTCTGACATGTAGGATCTGGTCCGTTGCGGCGCCTGTGTTGCACCATTCTCTTTCCGCGTCGCCGAGGAAACCGGTCGCATTGGGTTAAGATCCCCCGAAGCGCTTCCACTGGCAATGAAGTTTCGGTTTGCGGTGTCTATCTTGCTTGGCGAAAGGACAGGTATGACAGACCAGGACCAAACAGGAACGTACATGGATTCAGGACAGAAGAGACGGATCGCTCCCGATCAGGTAGAGCAGATTTTCATGGAGCACACGAATGCGCGGGGCATGATGCCGATGGTGCTTGGAATGTCCGGATCGGGCGGTGTTCAACTACACGATGAACTGCAGAACCGGTCCTATCTGGATTTTTTCGGATTCTATGCGTCGAATGCGATAGGAATGAATCACCCGAAGATGAAATCGGATGATGACTTCCGGGAGAGGCTCATGGAAGCCGCCTTGAACAAGGTGACCAACTCGGATATCCGCACTACCCATATGGCGCGGTTCCTGGATACGTTCGGTCGCGTCGCCAAACCGGACTACCTGCCGCATGCTTTTTTTGTGTCCGGTGGTGCTCTTGCCGTTGAAAATGCGCTCAAGGCGGCTTTTGACTGGAAAGTGCGCAAGAATTTCCAGAAAGGGTACAGGCGCGAGGTCGGCCACAAGGTGCTGCATTTTGATCAAGCATTCCATGGGCGAACCGGTTATACGCTCTCGCTGACCAACACGGCGGATCCCCGGAAAACCATGTACTTTCCCAAGTTCGACTGGCCGCGGATTACGAATCCGAAAATGATTTTCCCGCTCGAGAAGCATCTTGATGCCGTACGGGCACACGAGGAACTGGCGCTCAAGCAGGCCAAGCACTATTTTCGTACGTACACGGACGATATCGCCTGTATCATTGTTGAGCCCATCCAGGGAGAGGGTGGGGACAATCACTTCCGGCGGGAATTCCTGCAGGCTCTCAAGGATCTGGCATTGGAGAACGATGCATTGCTCATATTCGACGAGGTGCAAACAGGTGTGGGTGCGACGGGCGCCTTCTGGGCGCATCAGGCGATCGGAGTAGAACCGGATATTATTTCATTCGGTAAAAAAACACAGGTCTGTGGTATTATTGCGGGTCGGCGTTTGCACGAAGTGGACGATCATGTCTTTGAAATGGGCAGCCGGATCAACTCCACGTGGGGGGGCAACCTGGTCGACATGGTGCGTTTCGATCGGATACTTGAGATCATCGAAGAAGACAACCTGATTGAGAATGCGTGCACTGTTGGAAAGCACCTGCAGTCCCGACTTCACGAAATGGAAGAGCACATGCCGGTGGTGAGCAATGTTCGTGGTCGGGGCCTGTTCTGCGCCATTGATGTACCGACAGGTGAGTTCAGGGATCGCGTCCTGGATGCGTGTTATGAGGAGGGTGTCGTCATTCTGGGATGTGGGGATCGTTCCATTCGCTTCCGAAGCCCACTTTCCATTACGTCAGAGGAGATTGACCAGGGAATTGAGGTGCTGAAACATGCCCTGTCGAAGGTCGCTTCAGAGTATCGTCCTCATCGGCAGAATGAAGACCTGAGGGATGCGTTGACCGACGGATAGTGTGGAGAGTCCGTCTTCCCGGTCGGCCCGGTTATTCCACGGATATCTTCGGGCGGGACATTTTTTCTATGTCGGCGGGGGTGATTCCCGTGTTGATTTCAAATGATTCCAGTGAAACCGTCTGGGATCCTGCATCCCCGGCATCGCCCTCCTGTTTGAACGACACGACAAGGCCGTTACCGACGTCCCGGAAGTCGCTGCTGTACATTGTGATGGCACCCATGGGCGTCGTGGCTTCCTGTCCTACCTGGTAGAGCGTTTCCACATCATAAAGTACGGTCGTTTCCTGTCCCGCCATGTTGATCTTCACCTCGTAGGCGCGGCTGCCATCCGGAAGATCCCTGATACCCGCCAGTGACAACAGCGAGTCAGGCATATCGATGTAGGCGAGCTCCGGCTTGGCAGTAAACTGGTTTCTGATACCATCACGGGCAGCGGCGGGCATATCATTGATGTCCTGCTGTCCCTGGGCGCTTTTGACCCATCCACCATCCGGGGTGACATAGACCTCCTGCCGAACTGCCTCGGCCGGGATGCCCTCGGGACCGTCCACCAGGTTGACCAGGCCGTAGATATGGCCCGAGGTTGTACTGTGCGACTCCAATGAAATGCTGATCTCGCCCATGGCCATCGCAATCCCGATGTTGGCCTTCATGTGCATGTCCTGGACGGCCTCCCATGCCTCCTGTCCGCCGGTCGCTTCAAGGTTGGCTTCAATAATGGAGCGCGGAGACGTCAGCTCCTGGGCGAGCGCGGGAAACGCGAGGATGAACAAGAACGGTATGAGAATAATTCGACGCATGAGTCTGACGTTGTTTTTTTGGTGTTGAGCGCTGGTCTACGGGAAAGCAGGGGGAATGTTTTACGAAACGGTCCCGGCGTCCGGCGACTCCGTTTCTTCGACTACGATCCGGGTCACATCGGCAATGGAGTCTCCGTCCCGCATTTTGATGATGCGCACACCCTGTGTATTGCGGCCGAGCCTGGAAATGGTCGAAATCTCCATACGGATCATGATTCCGTTGACTGTCGATATCATGAGATGCTCGTCCTCCTGTACTCCCTTCAGGGAGACCAAGGGTCCCGTCTTGGGTGTCGTTTTCATGGTCAGAATGCCTTTGCCTCCACGGGTCTGCACCCGGTATTCGTCCAAGGCGGAACGCTTGCCGTAACCATGGGCACTCACGGTCAGGATGTCGCGCGAATCGTCATGGATCACAACCATGCCGACTACGCGCTCGTTCTTTCCGAGCGCGATGCCGCGGACACCCCTCGTATTCCGGCCCATCGGACGGGCATCCGATTCATCAAAACGGATGGATTTCCCGCCTGAAGAGGCGAGTACGACATGGGCGTCACCGTTCGTCAGTCCTGCGTCGAATAACTCATCGTCTTCATCGATGGCTATGGCAATGATGCCGTTCGCACGTGGACGGGAGAATGACTCGAGGCGCGTTTTCTTGACCTGCCCACGCAGTGTTGACATGACGACATAATGACTCTTCAGGTACTCTTCGTCTCGGAAGTCGTCCTTGGCGACAGGCAACACAGCCCGTATGCGGTCGTCCGGTCCGATTTGAATGACATTTCGGATGGAGCGTCCCTTGCTGGTCCGGCTTCCTTCCGGAATCTCGAAAATACGTAGCCAGAAGCACTGTCCCTGGTCCGTGAAAAAGAGCAGATAGTCGTGATTATTGCCTACAAACAGATGTTCAACAAAATCCTCATCCCGCATGGCGCTGCCACGCCGGCCGACGCCACCACGTCCCTGCGCTTCATATTCTGACGAGGCCGTCCGCTTGATAAGTCCCTGGTGGGAGATGGAGACAATCATCTGATCGTCCTCGATCAGATCCTCGATGAAGATGTCTCCGCCGCCCACATAGTCTATTTCCGTTCGGCGATCGTCCGCGTACTTCTCCTTCATTTCGAGGAGTTCCGTCCGGATAATGGACATCTGAAGCTCCCGGCTTCCAAGGATTTCACGGAGCCGGTCAATCTCGGCCATGACGGCCTTGTACTCCTCCTCGATTTTTTGACGCTCCAGTCCGGTCAGCCGGTTGAGTCGCAGCTCCAGGATGGCCTTGGCCTGTATCTCGGTCAGTGAAAAGTTTGGCGATCCGTCGGTTGGGAGGCCAAGCCGTTGGAGTTGCCCGGCGGTCAGTTTTGCCGGGTATGTGCCGGCCATGAGGTTGAGCTTCGCCGCCTCCGTGTCGTCGGAGTGACGAATGATCGTAATGACCGTATCGAGATGATCGAGCGCAATCGTCAAACCCTCAAGGATGTGGGCCCGATCCTCGGCCTTGCGCAGATCGTATCGCGTACGCCGGACGACCACCTCGTGGCGGTGGTCGACATAGTGCCCAATCATCTGTTTCAGGTTCAGCGTCTCTGGCCGCCCTTTGACAAGGGCAACCATATTCATGCCGAACGTGGTCTGGAGGGGAGTGTATTTGAACAGCTGATTCTGGACGACCATGGGTACGGCGTCCTTGCGCAGTTCAATCACAATGCGCATGCCATCACGGTCACTCTCGTCCCGAAGGTCCGATATACCGTCGATTTTCTTGTCCCGGGCGAGAAGGGCTATTTTCTCTATCAGCGTCGCCTTGTTGACCTGGTAGGGTATTTCCGTGGCAATGAGAGCGAGTTTTCCCGGGCGGACCTCTTCCTCGTGAAATTTGGCCCGCATGATGACCCGTCCGCGACCGGTGTGATAGGCCTGGCGTACTTCCGTGTGGCCATAGATGGTACCACCTGTCGGGAAATCAGGAGCCGGCATGATTTCCACGAGCTCGTCGATCGTGATATCCCGGTTGTCGACATACGCCACCGTGGCATCGATGGCTTCCGCCAGGTTGTGAGGCGGGATCTTCGTGGCCATACCGACGGCGATCCCGTCGGTGCCATTGATGAGCAGATTCGGTACGGCGGCCGGCAGCACCTGCGGCTCCTCGAGCGATCCATCAAAGTTCTCCTGGAAGTCCACCGTCTCCTTTCCAAGGTCACGGAGCAGTTCCTCGGACAGCTTCTGCATACGGGCTTCCGTATACCGCATGGCCGCCGCTGAATCTCCGTCCACAGAGCCGAAGTTTCCCTGCCCGTCCACGAGTGGATACCGCATGGAAAATTCCTGGGCCATGCGAACCATGGTATCGTATACCGCGGAGTCACCATGTGGATGGTACTTACCCAACACCTCACCCACGATACGTGCGCTCTTCTTGTAGGCCGAGCCCGACCCGATTCCAAGCTCGTTCATGCCGAAGAGTACCCGCCGGTGCACAGGTTTCAGGCCATCCCGTACGTCGGGCAGCGCCCGACTCACAATGACAGACATCGAATAGTCGATGTAGGAGGACTTCATTTCGTCCTCTATATTGATCGGGAGAATGCGTGGGAGGTCTTGTTCCATGATGCTTGGTTGCGGGAAAATCAGTGGGTGAGGGGCGCAAAAACCCTATCTTCCGAAGATACGAAAAACACGTGCCCGATTCAACAGTGTCGTGCACATAAATGAGTCTGTAACACGTTGTTGTACAACATATTGCAAGTGGACACCCAACCCCAGGCATGTTTCCTCTCCGGCCCGTTTTACCTGACCATTTCCTGATCCTTGTCAGCGTCCTCTTCCCGCTCGTGTTCGGGGCATGCCGTCCGGCTCCGGACATCGACCTGCAGGGTCACCGTGGCGCTCGAGGCCTGCTGCCCGAAAACACTGTGGACGGCTTCCTGCACGCACTCGATCTCGGGGTGCGCACGCTTGAGATGGACGTGGTGATTTCGGGAGATGCGCAGGTGGTCGTGTCGCACGACCCGATAATGTCCCCGGTCATCTGCTCGCATCCCGATGGGCGGCCTATAACGGCGGCCGATACCGTCTGGATTTACCGGCTCGACTACCGGGAGGTCGCGTCGTACGATTGTGGTGGACGTGGCCATCCGGATTTCCCGGACCAACAGCCTCGAAAACTGCACAAGCCTCTTCTGAGTGAGGTCCTCAGGGAGGCGGAGGCGCATGCCCGCCGAAGCGGACGGGAGCTACCGAGGTACAATGTGGAAACAAAATCCAGGCCTGGAGGAGACCGTCTGGCGCATCCCCCGCCCGATGAGTTTTCTGCGCTCGTAGTGCGCGCACTGAGAGAGGCTGGTGTGGAAGAGAGGGCCACCATTCAATCGTTCGATCCGAGGACGCTCAATGCTGCGCATGCCCTGGACTGGCAGGGCGAAACGGCGCTCCTCGTCGCGCGCGATGAGCCCCGGTTCGAAGTGATCGTTGACAATATGGGGTTTACTCCGGACATCCTGAGCCCACACCACGAAATGGTCACTGAACGGTTTCTGACCCGTGCCCGTGAAGCAGGCATGAAAACGATTCCATGGACGGTCAATGATGTCGCGGAAATGCAACGACTTCTGTCTCTTGGCGTCGATGGCATCATCACGGATTACCCGAACAGATTTCCGCACTGATCATGGTCGGTCGCGGTACGTGCGTCCCACATGGTCCCCATCGTACACTCACATTGGGCCGCGATCGTCGTCGTGCTGGCGACGCTCGTCCCTGGCCCCCCCGACGCATCCATAAGTGGTTTTGTCCGTGACGCGGAATCGGGCGAGACGCTGCTGTTGGCCAATGTATTCCTGCCTGGACTGAGCATGGGGACGGCCACCAATACGCGTGGGTTCTATACACTCACGGGGCTGCCGCCGGGGCGGCATGAAGTGCGCGTATCGTATCTGGGTTTTCAGACCCGGCGCCTGGAGGTGGAACTGCAGTCGGGGGAGTCGCTACGGCTCGACGTGGAACTGATGCCCGATGGCGTCATGGCGGCGGAGGTAGTCGTGGAGGCGGCGAGGGAAAGTGAACAGGAGGAGCGCCGGCTTGGAAGCACCCGCATGAATACGGCCATGATCAGGCAACTTCCCACTATCCTGGAAGCCGATGTATTCCGCTCGCTGCAACTGCTGCCGGGGGTGAAGGCGGCGAGCGACTACTCGAGTGGGCTCTATGTGCGTGGCGGTTCGCCCGATCAGACGCTTATTCTGCTCGATCGTACTACGGTATACAACCCTACCCATTTCTTCGGCTTCTTCTCGACGTTCAATCCCGATGCAATCAAGGACGTTCGGCTCTACAAGGGAGCCTATCCGGCGCGCTTCGGTGGGCGGATCGGGTCGGTTGTAGACATCTACAACAAGGACGGGGATCGCAACCGGACGCATGGCATGGCCACGCTCGGGCTGCTGGCCTCCCGTGCCATGATTGAAGGCCCACACGGACGGGGATCATGGATGGTAGCCGTGCGCCGTTCGACGCTTGAACCGCTTCTGGCCGCCGCACGCCGCGGTGATGTGGATGGCATTCCGGACCGTTTCTATTTTGTGGATGCGAACGGAAAGCTGAATGTGGACGTGGGGTCGAATGATTTTCTGTCCGTCTCTTTCTACGCTGGACAGGATGTGCTTCGGCTTCCCATTTCAACCGACTTCGATGTTCGGCTCCGGTATGGAAACAGAACGGTCAGCATGAGTTGGGCTCACGTGTTCTCGGAACGACTGTTCGGAGATGCGACGGCTACCGCATCTTCCTATTTCTCGGTGCCGGAATTCCTTGCGGCCGATACGTTTTCAGAGCGGGACAACCAGGTCCGCGACTATTCCCTTCGGTATGACCTCCAATACGTCGTATCGTCGCGGCGCGAAATCGACGCGGGCGTCTGGGCCGGCCGGTTCTCCTTCCGACTGGCCGATACGTTCGACAACCGCCGTGTATTGACGCTGTCGGAAAATTCGACCTACGGATCGGCCTACGTGGAGGAGCGCCGCAGCCTGGGACTTTTCTGGACACTCACGACGGGACTTCACGGGAGCTGGTTTGGACGCGGGGATTACGTGCGCCTTGAACCGCGGCTGTCTCTGGAGCGGCAGGTTGCACCGGATCTGTTCGCACAGGTCGGGGCCGGGCGGTACCACCAGTTTCTGACCCTCGTTACGAATGAAGCCTTCAGTGGACTGGACGTCTGGCTCACATCCTCCAGTGGTGTGCCGCCGGCCTGGGGGGACCAGGTCGTTGCCGGCATCAAATGGACGCCGCCGTCCGCATATCGGCTGGAGGCGGAGGTATACTACCGCTCGATGGAAGATCTTTTTCAGCTCGACCCCTTCCTGCCGGACGTAGCCGGTCTCGAGTATTCCGAGTTCTTTCATTTCGGGGATGGATACGCCTTGGGCAGCGAGTATATGCTTCAGAAAGAGCGGGGTCGGCTGACCGGCTTCGGGTCATACACGTTCGGGGTTACCCGGAGGCGCTTCGAGAACCTGAACGGCAACCGGTTCTTCCCGCCGAAATATGACAGGACGCACGACGTGAACGTGACCGCCATGTATGACATAACGCGGTCATGGCGCCTGACGTCGGTCTTTGCATGGGCTACGGGTCAGGCCTATACCGAGCCCGCGTCCCGCTGGCAGCTGTCGAATTCCCCGCTTGCGAGCGAAGGCCTGGATGTACTGGAGAGCCCGTTCAACGCAGCGCGCCTGCCTGCCTATCATCGACTTGACGTGGGGGCCACGAGGCGCGGCCACATGGCCGGCGCCGCATTTGAATTGCAGGTCCAGCTTATCAACGTGTATGGTCGCCGCAACATCTGGTTTTATTCGTTCGACTTCGAGGATGATGGCAATGTAGACCGGTCTATCGTGCCGCAGATTCCGATACCGGTCCCCAATATTTCATTCACCATGCGCTTTTGACGATGCTTCAGCAATGGTTCATTACATGCTGCCGCCTTCCGGTGCTTTCCCTCTGTGGCATGCTGGCCGCGTCCGTATTACTTGTGGGCTGCGATACCACCACGGAAAGCATCCATGACGCGGAAATCGTCGTGGAGTCGTGGCTCATAGCCAATGAGCCCCTACCGGAAGTGTATCTGACCGAAAGCGTACCGGTCAATGAGGCGCTCCCGGGCGGTGGGCCGGACGTATCGGGAGCCGATGTGCGGGTCGTTCGCGTGTCGGAAGGGGGTACTTCCGGTGATGCGACGGGCGGTGATATTCTGGTATACGAACCGGTGCCGGGGCGCGCCGGGGCCTACAGAGCGCTTACGCACCACACGGTTCAACCCGGCGCCACCTACCGTCTCGACGTGGATGTCCCCGGGCGGGCGCCTGTCTCGGCGGAGACGACCGTTCCGGGTGACTATGATCTGCTCGAGGCCGGGCCTCTTGACCTTGTCTACCGGGCTGAAGAACAGGTCACTTTCCGCGTTACGGAGAGCTTCGTGCCCGGCCGGAGGGCGGTCTATGTGTTCTCCATCGAAGGCCTGGATCCACGGCCATCGAATCTGACACCGCTTTACCTGGACTTGATTTACGACCTGGATGAAGGAGACCAGTTCCGGGACGAGGACCTTGACGTCTCAGAATTGGATGAGGTGCGCATCAACAGTTCACCGCCCATCAACGAGGGTAGTTATGAGCGCCTCCCGGACGGTACGCTGCAGGTCGACCTTCCGTGGTTCGCCGTGGCTTTCTACGGGCCGACACGCATTCGCATGTCGGCCCTTGACGACAACGTATTCGATTTCATCCGGTTCAGGGATGCCCAGGCCGGTGGAACAACACTGTCACCAGGGGAAATACCGAACGTGAAAAACCACGTTGTAAACGGGAGGGGACTCTTTGGCAGCATGACCCGGGTGGAGGTCGTCGTGAATATCAGGCGGGTCCCCAGCCTCGGCCAATCCACGAGCAGATCGCTTCCAACTCGGACTGATCCGTACCGTTGAATGCTGCCGGTCTGTCCGAGTCGACGTCCAGGACAGCCACGAGTTTGCCATTCCGGTTCATGACGGGAACCACGATTTCCGACATGGTGGTTGCAGAACAGGCGATATGCCCCGGAAACGAATTCACGTCATCGAGCCTCATGGTTTCTTTCTGCCGGGCAGCCGTGCCACAGACACCGCGACCAATCGCGATGTCAATGCACCCGTGTCCACCCTGGTACGGTCCTACCTGGAGGCGCTTGCTGTCCATGACCCGGTAGAACCCCGTCCAGTGGAAGTCGTCGAATGCCGCGTGAAGTTCACATGCTACCGTCGCCATGACAGCAATCCAGTCCGTATCGGGCTGGAGAAGTGCGTCGAGGCGCTGGCGCACGGTTCTGTACGATGACTTGCGGTTGGCCATGGTCAGGGTCCGGGATTCATGCGGCATCTACCCGCGACGACACAGGCTTGATCCCGCGCAAATTTTCAAATTGATCTCGTACTCTTCCTGTGTACAGAACGTTACGCTTTCAATCGTTTCACACTCATGCAGTCCATTCTTGTCTCAGCGCCCGACACTGTCCGGGACATCCGCCAGGTTCTTGAAAAAAGGTTTCCGTCGACCATTTTTGCCGTGCGTCTCGAGGATCCGGCATGGGATTCCGGTGAGCTGCGCGGCGTCGATGTCGTATGGTCGACGGGGCCCAGTCGCGAAGAGGTGGAGGACGTACTCGATACATTCCAGGGTGTACGCTGGGATCCCCGCTCGGGCGCACTGGACAGCCGCTCACATTTCATGGTGGCTGCAGATGGCGAGCTCGTTGAAGTGTACTACAACATTGATTACATATTCTGCAACGGCCCCTCCACGTCTGTCATGGAGATCTGATACTGTTGCAGGGCCGCTCCACTGTTCAGGAGGGGTCCAATCTCATGAGCTGCCGGAATATCGGTCGCCGTGTCCCGGATGAGGGCCCACAGGTCCCGGGTCGTGAGCGACGGATTGAGCGCACGCAACAGTCCCAATAGTCCACTCACGGCTGGCGTAGCCATGGATGTACCACTCATGGAGACGTAGCCGCCACCCGTTCGCACAGACAGGATATTCGAGCCGGGTGCAGCAATACGGCGCTCGAGAGTCCTTGTAGTGTTGGAAAAGGAAGCCCGGTCCAGGTTTCGGTCCACGGCGCCAACGACAATCACGCCATCTACGTTGGCCGGGAATTGCCGGTCGGCATCTGTGCCGTTATTACCCGCGGACACGACGACGGGGATATCCCGTGAGAGAGCAAATGCAATGGCATCGCGGATGACCTTGGGTGTCGGACCTCCCGTGTCCGCACCCAGACTCATGGAAATCACATCGACGTTGTCTGTCGTAGCATCGACAATGGCCTGGGCAATGCCTTCAAGCGTGCCGGTCCCATTGGCAGACAGTGCCTGGTAGGCGGCAATTCGAATGAATGCTCCTTCCCAGTTCATCGAGGCGACGCCGAGCCGGTTGTTTGTAACTGCCGCGGCTGTTCCAGCCACGTGCGTACCATGGCCATTGGAATCGATCCGAATGCTACCGTGAGTCACCACGTCCGCCAGATCTTCGTGCGTTGCATCGACGCCCGTATCCAGAATGGCCACCGTCGCCGGCCGCACCGGCTGAAGTGACTGAAGCAGAGCGTGGACGCTGTGGGCACCGGTTGCCTCCAGTTCCCATTGGGAGGGGGCGAGCGGATCATTTTCCAACAACCGGGTCTCAAGCACGGACATGTCCGCAGGAGATCCCGTGGCCTGGTCAATGAACTGCAGGCGAAGGTTGGGTTCGAGGTGATCCACGTTTTCGGTATCGAGCCGCAATTCGCTTACGGCGGAGGACATGTCAGCGGGCGATCCATGCAGCAGGTATACCTGTGCAAGATCCGGTTGGTCTTCCCGCGACAGTGTCGGGAATGCACGTTCATGGGACAGGTCGAATGCCACAAGAACAGGCTCGATTTCACTGATGTCGTCATCCGGTCCGAGTTCGACGAGCCATGTCACATGGTCTGACGTGGAAAGCCAAGCTCTTCCGAGACCCATGAGGACAGCTACCGTAAGCAGGACCGTCCCCATGGCCAGCCAGGGACGCGCCTTGGACGATTGCCGGAGCCGGTGGAATCGACCGGCCAGTACAAGGCTACCGACGCCCAGCCCGGTGGCGGCGCTTGTCAGATAAGTGGAAAGTGACGACGCACCGATGGCACCCCACAGGAGGGCAGCACCTACGCCAGCAAGGCCCGCGAGGCTGAACAGGGCGGCGCGCCGGGTGGTCCCCGCACCAAGAGCGAGGAGCAGGAAGGATGCAACAAGCAGCAGGATCATGATGCACGAACGGGTTCAATGGACAGGACGTGGACATATATGCCCCACATGGCTGTACCGAGGACGTGGGCAGGTTCAATGGTGGCGAGCACCGGCATACCGTCCTTTTTCATGCTGTCAGGGAGACCGTCGAGCAGGACGTACCGGTTACCCTGAGCATCCGTAAGACCCCAGAACCCACCCTCCAGGTCCTGGTAGGAAAGAGTGCCCTCCAGTTTTTTCATCTGCGATTCCTGTCGATGTCAGATAACGTACCTTGATCGTCGCTACGGGAGGAGGCGCTGGTGGTTTCAGGCCACGCCACAATGGAGGCACTGCTTCAGAAATGAGTCGCATCTCAGATACACATATCGAAGAAGTCCGGACACTCACGGACATTGTTGACGTGGTGTCGGACTATGTTCGACTCAAAAAAAGGGGCAACAATTTCATCGGGCTCTGTCCGTTCCATTCAGAGAAGACGCCATCCTTCAATGTGAACCCGGGAATGGGCATATTCAAATGTTTTGGATGTGGGGAGGGGGGCGATGTGTTCCATTTCCTGGAGCGGGTGGAGGGGCTGTCGTTTCCGGAGACGGTCCGTCTCCTGGCGGAGCAGGTTGGAGTTCAGTTGCCGGAAGAGGACGGTCTGGACGAAGATACGTCGGAACGTGAAGCGGGATACCATGCGCTCCGGTTCGCTGCCCGTTTTTATCACGACAACCTGACGAAGAGCGACGACGGCAGCGTTGCCCGTGCGTACCTGAAAGAGCGCGGGTTCGATGCGCAGTCCATCAGGAAATTCGGGGTCGGTTATGCTCCGGATTCATGGGATGCGCTTCTCCGGGCGGCAGAGACGAAGAACATCGGACCCGACATACTGGCGTATGCGGGCCTGGTGGTTCCACGCAAGGAGCGGAATGGATGGTACGACCGGTACAGGCACCGTCTCATGTTTCCCATTTTTTCGCACGTTGGAAAGGTGCTCGGATTCGGAGGCCGCATTCTTCGGGATGAGGACACCCCGAAGTACATCAATTCGCCGGAGACTAAAATCTACTCCAAGAGCAGGGTGCTCTATGGACTCTACCACGGCAAAAACGCCATGCGCCATCGAGAAGAGGCGGTTCTGGTGGAAGGGTATACGGACGTCGTATCTCTCTATCAGGCAGGCGTCCAGCATGTGGTGGCATCCAGCGGTACGGCCTTGACCGGAGAACAGGTGGCCCTTCTTGGCCGGTACGTCAAAACGGTTGTATTGCTCTACGATGCTGACGCAGCTGGAGACCGGGCCGCTCTTCGCGCCATTGACCTCATTCTTGCGGCCGGACTTGTTCCATACGCCGTTCAGCTACCCGACGGAGAAGACCCGGATTCGTTCGTGCGCTCCAGGGGAGGACCGGCATTCGATGCGTACCTGAGGGATCACCGACAGGATTTCGTTGCGTTCATGCTGGCCGAGGCCGGAAAGTCCGGCAAAATGGATACACCGGAAGGGCGGGCGGCGATACAGAGGGCCGTTCTCGAGACGCTGGCGAAAATCAACGATCCGCTCGTGCGGGAGTCCTACCTCCGAGTTGCGGCCGGGCGGATGGGATTGCCGGACATGCAGTTGAGGCCACTGCTCGAGGGTATCATGAAAAAACGCAGGTCGAAAGATGCACACCCAGCTTCACCCGCGCGGAAGTCGACGGTCGAAACCCCGCAAAACGCCGGCACAGTAGCTCCGGACGAGGAGGCCCTTCCCGCCGTAGACCCTGCACCACCGGAAAAATTCCTCCACTTCCTGATGCTCGACGGGGGACTGCCCATCATCGAATACGTGATGGGGCATCTGGCGGTTGACGAATTCACGTCCGGACCCAGCCGGGAGCTTGCCGGAGAACTGGTCCGTCAATATGTGTCCGGCGCGTTTGACCGGGAACGCATTCTGGGCGGAGCGGCAGGCGAGGGGGTGCGCCGCTTGGCTGCGGAGGTCCTGACACATCTGTCCGAACCCAGCATGAACTGGGAGCGTAGGCAGGGCATCAGCGTCCCGAAGTTGTCAGATGGCCCATTGGAGGCGGCGGGCTCGGCTATGGTACTGTTGCGATTGAAGCATGTAAACCGGAAACTCGATCGCCTTCAGAAAGAACTGTACCGGGCCCAGCAGACGGGTGCAGAAATGAGTCATCTCCTGAAAGAACAGGCCGAACTCCTGGCCTGGCGCCGTGCCATTGAAAACCGGGAATTCCTGAGTACAACCTGATGCCCACCAACAAGAAGAAGGACTATTCACTCAAAGATGTCGTACCCTGCGCCACGCGGCCACGCCCCGTGCCACAGCGGGTGTCAGCCAGTGATCACCGGCTGTATCTGAACCGGGAAATGAGCTGGGTGGATTTCAACTGGCGCGTATTGCATCAGGCCCGTGATGCGCGAGTGCCCGTATTGGAGCGCGCACGATACCTGTCCATCACGGCATCGAACCTGGACGAGTTTTTCCGCAAACGTATTGGTGGGCTGAAGCGTCAGGCGGCCGCAGGCGTGCAGCGGTTGTCGCCGGACGGGCGCACGCCGGAAGAACAACTCCGTATTGCGCGCGAGGCGGTCTCGGTCATGTCCGACATGTTGTGCGCGACTTGGGAACAGGAAGTCAAGCCAGCGCTGCGTGCGGCCAACGTGTGCGTTCGCGCCTACAAAGAGCTGGACGCCGAGCAGCAGAAGGAGGCCGATACGTGGTTCGAGGAGCACATATTTCCGGTTTTGACGCCACTGGCGGTGGACCCCGGGCACCCCTTTCCGTTCATCTCGAATTTGAGCCTGTCTCTGGCTGTCGTGCTGCGGCATCCGGGGCGGTCGACCGAGCACTTCGCACGTCTCAAGGTGCCATCCACGCGGGGCCGTTTCCTTCCGCTCTCGGACAGCATTTCCTTCCTGCCCGTGGAAGATCTGATTCGGCACAACATCGGCTCCCTGTTCCGCGGGATGGAGGTCGCGGGGACGTACGCATTCAGGATTACGCGCAACGCTGACATAGAACGAGAAGAAGAAGAAGCGGACGATCTGATATCCATGATCTCGGATGAGCTGCGCGAGCGGCGATTCGCTCCGATTGTACGTCTTGAGGTCGAAAAGTCCATGCCGGCAGACGTCTGCGATCTTCTCATGCGGGAACTCGGCCTGCATGCCGAGGACCTCTACCGCGTCGATGGTACGCTCGATCTGACGGGCACGTCCTATCTGGCCAACCTGAACCGGCCCGGCCATCAATCTGATGCCTGGAGTCCCATCACCCCGGCACGACTGTTGCACGAAGGTGAGACCGGAGACAGGCTGAATATGTTTGAAATCATCAAGAGGGGAGACCTGTTGGTACATCACCCCTATGAGTCGTTCTCGGCCAGTGTGCTGCGATTCCTGGAGGAATCGGCGGACGATCCTGACGTGGTGGCTATCAAGCAGACGCTCTATCGCACGTCCGATGAGTCACCAATTGTGAAAGCCCTCGTCCGAGCAGCCGACAAAGGCAAGCAGGTGGCCGTGCTGATAGAGGTCAAGGCCCGGTTCGATGAGAAGAACAACATTGAATGGGGACAGAAACTGGAGCAGGCCGGTGTGCACGTCACGTACGGGCTTGTCGGACTCAAAACCCATTCCAAGACGACACTCGTCGTGCGTGAAGAACCGCATGGCCTGCAGACGTATTGCCACATTGGAACAGGCAACTATAATCCCACGACGGCACGTCTTTACACGGACTGCGGCCTGTTCACCAGTGCCCGTGACATCGGAACCGATGTGATAAACCTGTTCCACTACCTGACGGGGTATGCTCCGCAGCAGCGTTACAAACGTCTCGTTGTGGCGCCGCGTGACATGCGGGACACGTTCGTTCGTCTTATCCGGGAAGAGGTGCGTCTCCAGAAAGAGCACGGCAACGGCCGTATCGTGGCCAAAATGAACGCGCTCGACGACCTGGATATCATCCAGGAACTCTACAAGGCGAGTTCCGCCGGTGTTCAGATAGACCTGGTTGTGCGGGGGCATTGTCGGTTGCGACCGGGACTGAAACGCTACTCGGAAAATATCCGCGTCATCAGCATTCTGGGACGCTTCCTGGAGCACAGCCGTATTTACTCGTTTCACAACAACGGGAAGCCACGCGTCTTCATCGGAAGTGCAGACTGGCAACGTCGGAACCTGGAGGATCGGGTTGAAGTCGTATTGGAAATCGACGTACCGGCTATTCGTTCGAGGCTTCTCAGGACACTGGAGTTCGCGCTGCAGGACGCTGCGTCGGCGTGGGAGTTGCAACCGGATGGGCGGTACCTGTTGCGTGTTCCCGAGGACGAAAACGCGCCCATTTACGGGCTCCAGCAACGGCTCATGGACAGGGCGCAGAAGCGGTTGCAGGAAGCCGATGCCCCTTGGGATGTGTGATTGCAATTACATCAGGCCCTGGTCTCGGTGTGTCAGAAAAGACGTTTCATCCGCTCGTCAGCGGGCCGGTCCGGCGGTGTGCGCCGTATCCACCATGAATCCGCGCTTGTGTCCTGGCTTCTGTCGAGGGGATCACGATCCAACAGGCGGACGACGACCCCGATCGGGGTGACGAGGACGAAAAAGACCGCCAGCAGGATGACGCGCGTCATGATGTAGCCCAGGACAAGCGCGATGGCCATCCAGATCCGGTGAATGGGGCGCACGAAAGCGGCGCGGACCCGTGACAGGCCCCAGAGAATGCCACATGAAACGGCGGGTATCCAGGGGACGGGCGAAAGCCAGGAACGGGTTGCCCAAGTCCACCACACGGATACGAGAAGGCCGATGGCCAGGAAGACGGACATTGTGGCGCGGACTGCCCGATCTGACACGTCGACGTGCCGGATTTCTTCGAATATCTCGTGTACAGCTCGCAGCGCCATGATTACGGCCGGTATATTCGTACTTGCGCGCGCCCCAATGGCACGCAGCAGAATGTACGGTGCAGATCACTGATGGGCTGTATGGATCGTCTTGAATCAATGCTCACGCAGATTGTATACGACACGCCTCCGCGTGTACATGCGGTGCTGGAAAAGCCTGCACCGGGCGTTCATGTGCTGGTAGACGAGGCTCTCATGCGGCCGGGTACGGGCTTCGACGGAAATCACGATCGGGTATCGTGGTGGAAGGGGAGGCCTGTGGAGGGGCGCGAAGTGACGGCCATGGCGTCAGAGGTACTGGATGTGCTGAATTCGCGCGCGGTCATACCTGGAGACAACCTGATCACCCGGGGCCTGGATCTGCGCGCGCTCCAGGACGGGGATCGGATCCGGGCCGGTGAGGTGGTGCTGGAGCGAACGGCTTCCATCCATAAGCCCTGCGCACTGTTTGCGGCACGAATATCAGAGGAGGCCCGGCGGGCCGTACTTGCAACCCAAACACGCGGTGCCCTTTTCGTTGTCCGTGAGGGCGGATTTGTGCGCACCGGAGATCCCATTACGCGCCTATGAAAAGGTCTTTCTGGATTTTCCTCCTGGTATTGTCCGCTGGATGCGCACCAAAGACATCTCCCGAATCGGGAGCGGACCTGTATGCGGCATACTGCTCCAGCTGCCACCAGCCGGATGGTAAGGGCATCCGCAATGCCTTTCCGCCCCTGACGGAGAGTGTATGGGTCCAGGGGGATGAAGGCCGTCTGATCCGGCTTGTGCTCCGTGGAATGCAGGGGCCCATCGTGGTTCAGGGCGAGCCCTACAACAACGTGATGACCCCACACCGCTTCCTGTCGGATGAGCAGGTGGCCGCCGTACTCACACTCGTGCGCTCATCTTTCGGGAACGAGGCTCCACCCGTCGAGGCGGAAACCGTGGCGCGAGTCCGAAAGGCAACACCCGAGAGGGGCCTGTGGCAGGCTTCTGAACTGGAGGGCATGCTGGGAGTGCCCAAGTAAGGCGTTTCAGCCAGCTCCCGGGATGCCGGGTTCGGTCATGTGTCTCACGTTGAGCACTTCGTCGAGCTTTTTCCCGTCCATGAGACCAAGCTCGAGGACCACATCACGAACCGATTTGCGTTCAGCTGCACTTTTTTTTGCCACCTTCGATGCCTGGTCATACCCTATTTCACGGTTAAGGGCCGTTGCAATGGATGGGTTGAGCTCGAGGAGCTCACGGCATCGTTCCCGGTCGGCTTCAATACCGTCGAGGCACTTTTCCCGGAAAGCATGCAGGGTCCCGGAAAGGATGGAAATGCTTTCGAGCATGGCATGCGCCATGACGGGCATCATGACGTTCAATTCGAAATTTCCATGCTGATTGCCGATCGTGATGGATACGTGGTTTCCCATTACGCGGGCACAGACCATCATCATGGCCTCACTTTGTACCGGATTGACTTTACCAGGCATGATGGAGGACCCCGGTTGAATGGCCGGGAGCCGGATTTCGGCCAGGCCTGAGGTCGGTCCTGACGAAAGGTGCCTGATGTCGTTGGCAATTTTCATCAGGGACGTGGCCAGCGTGTTGAGTACGCCGGAAGCATGGACATAGGCGTCCTTTGCGGCCTGGGCCTCAAAATGGTTGTCGGCTTCCCGGAAGGGATGTTCGGTCATCTGCGCAATATGACCAATGGCAGATGCGGCAAAACCCGGCGGGCAATTGATTCCTGTTCCCGTAGCAGTTCCGCCGAGGGCCAACTCGGAGAGGTCATCGACGGCGCTTTCAAGTCGTTGGACCGCTTTTTCAAGTTGGGCCGCCCAACCGGAAAATTCCTGGCCAAGCCGCACGGGCGTAGCGTCCATGAGGTGGGTTCGTCCCGATTTCAGGACATCGTCAAAGTCGCGGGCCTTGCTGTGCAGCGAGGTGATGAACTCCTTCAGCGCCGGAATCAACTCACGCGTGATACCCAATGTGGCAGCAACGTGCATGGCCGTGGGGATGACATCGTTCGACGATTGGGACATGTTGACATCATCGTTCGGGTGCACCAGCTTGCTGCCCCGTTCCCCACCGAGAGCGACCGTCGCCAGATTGGCAATGACCTCGTTGGCATTCATGTTGGTCGATGTGCCGGATCCGGTCTGAAAAATGTCCAGCACGAACTCGGCGTCCCAGGAGCCGCTCCGGACGTTTTCAGCAGCATCCACAATGGCATCCCGGCTTGACTCGGGCAAGAGCCCCAATTCGTGATTGGCCCGGGCGGCCGATGCCTTGATAATGGCAAGGGCCTCGATGAATCGACGGGGAAAACGAATGCCCGAGATGGGGAAATTGTCCAATGCACGCTGCGTCTGCGCAGCGTACCAGGCATTTTCGGGGACGTGAACGTCTCCGAGCGAATCCTTTTCAATACGAAAGTTACTCATGGCGGCAGGTATCAGGATGTGTGTATCAAATGTACACGTATTGCGGACATCTGCGTGTTGATCTTTTCTGAAGATTGTACCTTCCGGGATGCAGCTGATTGAGACCAGACCGTCCATGTTCGACCACGTCCGATCGTGGAAACGGTCCGGATTCCGGGTAGCCCTCGTACCCACCATGGGGGCGCTGCACGATGGGCATTTGGCACTTGTTTCGAGGGCGTCCGACGAAGCCGATGTGGTGGTAGTCTCCATCTTCGTCAATCCCACACAGTTCGGCCCCGGGGAAGACTTCGATGCATATCCCCGGGACGTATCGGCAGACGTGGACACCCTCAGGAGGCAAGGCCTGGCCTCCCACGTGTTCGCGCCAGCACCGGGGGAGATCTATCCGGTGTGGCCGAACAGAACCTGGGTGGAAGTGAAAGGGATGGATACGACGCTCTGCGGTGCGACACGGGAGGGTCATTTCAGGGGTGTTGTCACCGTTGTTTCACGGCTTTTTGCCGTGGTACAGCCGGATGTAGCTGTCTTCGGCATGAAAGATGCCCAACAGTTCTTTATTCTCAACAGACTCTGTGAGGACATGGGATTCGCTACGCGAATGGTGGGCGTTGAGACGGTCCGTGAAGCCGATGGGTTGGCCATGTCGTCGAGAAACCGGTACCTGTCCGATGAGGACCGCCGACGCGCACCGTGTCTTTATGCGGCGGTCCGGAAGGCGAGGAGTCTCATTCTGGAAGGCGAGCGTAACGTGCGGGTCATTGAAACGGCCATGCGCGAAGAACTGGCTGGTACGGACGTGGACTATGCCAGTATAGTAGATACAGCCCTGTTGCGACCCGTGGACACGTTGAGGCCGGGAATGGAGATTCTGGCTGCTGTCGCCGTTTATTTTGATCGCGCCCGCCTCATTGATAACACTGTCGTGACGGTGCCGGTCCCGTGAAACCTTCACAGCTCAATGCGATTGGAGCACGAGCAATCACACCTTGCCGCTCATGCAGCTGACCATGTTTCGTGCAAAACTCCACCGCGTCCGCGTGACGCAGGCAGAGTTGTACTATGAAGGTTCGATCACCATCGACGAAGAACTGCTCTCGGCAGCGGGGATTCTTGCGTACGAAAAGGTCCAGGTAGTCAATGTAAACAACGGGGCCCGGTTTGAAACCTACACCATTCCGGCCGAAGCTGGTACGCGAACCATCTGCCTCAATGGACCAGCGGCCAGGCATGCCGCCGTCGGTGACGAGGTTATTGTCATAGCCTATGCGCGTATGACCCTGGAGGAGGCGAGGTCCCATGCAGCACGCGTGGTCTTTGTGGATGAGAAAAATGATCCAAGGGAAATCAGGGATCTTCGTGTGGACAGCCCGGAATACGCGCCGGTCTGAAGGCTCTAACTCCCGGCGTCCTGCGAACGGGAGGAATAGGCGTTGATGATGTCCTTCACCAGGCGGTGTCGCACAACGTCTGACTGGTCGAAGTAAACAAAATCGATGCCCTGGATTTTCCCCAGGATTTCTTCTGCCTGTACCAGGCCGGACATCTCTTTTGGCGGCAGGTCGGTCTGTGTCACATCGCCCGTCACAATGGACCGACTGTTCGCTCCCAGTCGCGTAAGAAACATCTTCATCTGGGAAGTAGTCGCGTTCTGCGCTTCGTCCAGGATCACGAAGGCCGAGTTCAGTGTCCGGCCACGCATGTACGCCAGAGGCACGATCTCCACGGTATTCTGCTCCATGAACCCATTGAGTTTGTCCCGCGGAAGCATGTCTTCAAGCGCGTCGTAAAGGGGACGCAGGTACGGATCCACCTTGTCGCGCAGGTCCCCCGGAAGGAATCCAAGGCGTTCGCCTGCCTCGACCGCCGGTCGGCAAAGGACAATTCTCTTGACCTGGCGCGACTTGAGTGCAGCCACGGCAAGTGCTACGGCCGTATAGGTTTTTCCCGTACCTGCCGGACCTATGGCGAATACGATATCGTTTTGACGGGCGGCATCCACAAGCCTGATTTGATTTGCCGTCTTGGCTTTGACGCTGCCGCCTGATGGCGTGAACAGAATGGTATGTGTCGCGGCGCTCGCCTCGGTGGACTGGTGCGGGGTGCCGGATCCGTTCTGGAAAAGTGCGAGTACGGTGTCGACATCCCTCTCCGTCAGATTTCCATTCCTGTTGAGGAGAATGATCAGCTCATCGAGAATTCGCTCTATCCGTGATATGGCTCTGTCCTGGCCACGGAGAATGACCTCATTTCCCCGTGCCGTAATTTGTGTCTCTGGAAATGCGGCCTCGATACGCCTCAGGTAAATATCATTGAAGCCGAAAAGAAGAAGCGGTTCGGCTTTGTCTATGTGGATGCGTTTATCGGCCAAATGGAGGTATCATGGTTGATCAGGTGAAAAAACGAAGGGAGTACAGTATGACAAGCACCCTGGTGGTGGAATTTACGAAAATGAGCGGCGCCGGAAATGACTTCATTGTTATTGATAACCGGTTCTATCATTTCAGTGATGACGAGTTGGCTCGTATCGCGAAAAAGTGGTGTCCACGCAGGACGGCTGTGGGTGCAGACGGCCTGTTGGCGTTGAGCCCGTCGCAGAAGGCGGATTTCCGCATGCTGTACTTCAATGCGGATGGGTCGAGGGGCAGCATGTGTGGCAATGGCGCCCGTTGTCTCGTGCTGTTCGCGACACTGGCCGGAATATCTCCTGCCGTCCTGGTTTTCGAAAGTGATGCCGGCATGTATGAGGCCCGTGTGACGGGTCATACGACCGTGCGCCTCAGCGTTCCTGCGCCCCGGGAATTCCACGAAGACATACCCGTCCCGCAGTCGTCCGGATATTCCAACGGGACGCGTATCTGGACCGGAACGGAGCACCTCGTTGTGTTCGTTCCCTCTGTTGAGGGTGTTGATATTGAGCGTTCCGGACCCATCATGCGTCACGCTCCTGTACTCGGTGAAGCCGGGGCCAATGTAGACTTTGTTGAAGTACTCGGGGACGACGCGCTTCGGGTACGGACCTGGGAAAAAGGGGTGGAGGCGGAGACGTTGGCGTGCGGAACAGGTGCTCTTGCTTCGGCACTCGTTGCAGCGCAGGCGGCACGTGTGTCCGGATCGCCCATTGCGGTACACATGCCCGGCGGAACACTCCAGGTTCACCTCGAAGGCAGTCTGATGCATCCGGAATACATTGCACTTGAAGGTGAAGCCCGCGTCGTATACCGCGGGACACTTGATCTCGTACTGTAGGGCCTGCCCCGGAAACAGCCTATTGCAGGAACAGCCGGCGGTTGTCGTCGATGTCGGCCGATTCCCGCAGTGTGGCAACCCACTGCTGCCGGACCTGATTGCGTCGCTGAGCAATAAGGCGCTCCCTCATGTTCTCGATTTCGGCGGGCGTGAGTGGCGTCGGTTCATTTACGGCTGTGACACGGATTACGTAGGCCGCCGCTTCACCACTCAGCACCTTGCTGACCTCGCCCTCGGCCAGGCCAATGGCCGTGCCCACGAATTTCGGGTCCCGGCCAAGCCCTGGAATGACCATGTTCGAAAACCCAATTCCTTCTGCCGTGCGCATGGGCGAATTCACAGCGTTGCCCAGTTCGTCAAAACCATGAGCGTCCAGTGCTTCACGAAGGCGCGCAACCTGGATCTCCGCTTTGAGCTTGTTCCTGAGTCGTGGCTCGAGTTGACTTTTGACGTCCTCGAAGTCCCGGTAACCTTCCGGGGTGACATCGTTGAGCCTGGCCACGACGAACTCATTGTTGAGTTCAATTACGTCAGATAAATCGCCCGGCTTGCCGGATTCAAGAAAAAGCTGCAGGGAACGGCTGTTCCCAAGTCCTGGGATGAATTGCTGTCCTTCCTCCACGCTGACCGTCTGGATGGCGAGGCCTCTACGCTCCGCCTCTTCTTCGAAACTGCCCTCCTCCGCTGAGAAGAACTGCAGATCGTCCAACTCTGTCTGTGCTGCATTCAATGTGGCGGCACTTGCCCTGAGACCGAGGGCAAAATCGGCAATCCTGGCTTCCAGTTCTGCCCGATCAGTGACTTCAATCAGGTGGTATCCGAATTGTGTTTCCACGGGACCGACAAGACGCCCGACCGGTGCATTGAAGGCAGCCTCTTCAAACTCGGCCACCATGCGTCCTGGGCCAAACCATCCCAGGTCACCGCCACGGCTTGCCGTACCATCGTCCCCGAATTCGCGCGCCAGATCTTCAAAACGCTCGCCGCCAACAATGCGCCGACGCACATCGTTGGCCTCCCGCAGCGCTTCGGCACGAGCCTTGGTGTCGTCCTCGGGCGCACGAAACAGGATGTGTCGTGCCTTGACCGCAGGCTCTTCCGGTTTGCGGACGTCAATTACCTTGATGAGATGAACTTCATCTCCTGCGATGACGGGACCGACAACGGTGCCGGGTTCCGGGTTCTCGAACACGACGGAAGAAATACTTTCGTCGAGCTCATCCGGGCGGAAGTATGCGCTGGACCAAGGCCTCTCGGAGCCGTTTCTCACCAGGAAAAGTGAATCGTTTTCCGTTTCGACAAAAGTGTCGCGCAGTAACTCTACGTCACGGAAAACGGCAGCGGTATCGGCTGCTGTAGGCGATTTGGACCGGGAGACGTACGAGAACGTATACGACTTTTTGCGCGCAAATTCTTCCTTGTTCTGATTATAGAAGTTCCTCAGATCCCGGTCGGAGTAGGAGATGGAGTCGTCGGGCAACGCTGCAAAGCGCAGTGCCACGAATTCAGCGTTGACCGTGAGATTCTGCCGGCGATGTTCTTCCATGACATCGGCATCGGATATGCGGACGGTGGCGCCCACCAGATTGTCGAGCTTTTCTCGGCGGCGCTCCTGACGCAGGTAGTTTTCGATGTTGATCCAGTCCTGTACGGCTTCAGGATTGTCGATGAAGTTCTGCAACAGTGAGCGGTCCACGCCGTCGTTGCCATCGGAAAAGTAGGCTTTGATGATGGGGTGGGGGTCGGCTCCCTGGACCATATCCACCAACTCTTGGTCCGATACCGCAATGCCGAGGCGGTCCATTTCCTGTTCACGCAGCCGCGACTCGACCAGCTGATTGAATACCCGCTCACGCGTCTGGTCAAGCATCTGTGGCGGCATGCTCTCACCAGCTTGGTTCGAATAGCTCTGCACCTGTGCGTTGACGGCATTATTGAATTCTTCGACAGAGATGACGTCACCGTTCACGCTGCCAATATTATTGCCAACGTTTCCTACGGCATCGAGACCACCGGAATCCTGGAGGACCCAGATGACACCAAAGGCAAAAACAAGTATCCAGAGAATGACACCGGTGTTGTCCCGGAGACGGTTCATTACACCCATGGAATAGAACGGCTGCTGTCGAATTGGAAATAGGCGGCCGCGCACGGGAGTGCGCTGACCGGTGCGAAGCTGACTAATATACAGCCTTTTTCCGTGAATGTTCAGTACATCCGTACTGAAAAAAAGGTGTCAAGCGGCTCGGTTCGACATGACCGACAACTGGTAGCGGAGCGTTTTGAGAACCTTTGCGAGAATCTGGCTGATTCTGGCCTCTGTCCGGTCCATGAGTTCGGCTATTTCCCGAAGAGTCAGATTTTCGAAGTAGTAGAGAGCGAGTATGGTTTGCTCGCGGTCCGGGAGTTCGTTGATCAGCGTTTGGATGTATGCTTTCAGGCTCTCCCGGTCAATGGCCTCGAAGGCAAGCAGCGTGTCATTGTTCGGTATCGACTCGATCATGGTGTGATCGTCTTCCCCGTTCACCGGAGAATGCAGTGACAGGGAAAAGCGGCACTGTGCATCTTTGAGCAGTGTGTGGTAGTCGTAGAGTGACATGTCCAGGTACTCGGCCACGGCCTGGTCAGTGGGCTCTTCCCCAAGTTCCTGACGCAGCGTGTCCATGGCCTGGTGCGCCTCGGCAAGCAGGCGGCGGCGCTCCCGGGGGAGGGCATCGATGGAACGCAGGTAGTCCACCAGGGCACCACGGATCCGGCCGTAGGCATAGGATACGAAGGGCGTACCCCGATCAGGATCGAATCCTTCAAGCGCCTGCAGCAGGCCAAGCTGACCCACGCTTTCCAGATCTTCACGCGATGCCAACGGGTGATCCGGAATGTTCAGTCGCCCAACAATGGAGCGGATGAGGGGGACAGCGGCCGTGACAACGGCTGTACGGTTCACATCGGAAGGGTTCGCTGCGAACGCGACGGCTACGGTTTGAAGATCCTGCGACATGGCGAAAAGGGGTTGAGGGGTTGGTGTCAGGCCGCTTTCTGGGCATCCGGAATCCGGACGTCCCCACGCGAGTCAGCTTCCACATACGGGGCATCCTCGGTCATGCGGGCAGATGGTTCCATGTCATCCATGAGGCGATGAACGGCAAAATCACCGAGTAACAGCATGGCCCAGGTGGTACATCCGGCAGAACCGGCCCACAGGAGGGAGGGTGCCAGTCCGGAACCAGCCTGCAACAGGTTGGTGGCGGTCAGTGCGGCGACCAGCAAGCTGAACTGTATGATGAGGCTTCGCATGGGATATGGAATCATGGTTCGACTCCATGTCATGCAAAGCGTGTGCCAGCGGTCAACACCCGTGCGCCCTGCAACGCTGAAAACCACCTCTTAGAGGCCTTAAGGGCATAAAAGACCCCTGTATTCCTGTAGTGAGTGGCAGGTCAGTCCACGCGGGAACGGAAAAATATTCCGTGATCCGGGCTTGTGTCGAGCGGAAGATATTTCCGCAGGCCACCGGTCACGTCAGATACCCTTCCTCGCGATATTTCTTCAGTTTGTTGCGAATGGTACGGGCACTGATACCCAGTTTGTCGGCTGCCTTCTGCTGATTGTTTCCACTTTCCTCGAGTGCCTCGAGAATCATGTGTCGCTCCATGTCCTCGATGGTATCATGATGGGAGGCGCCGTCCGACTGGCCAGACCGGGACGACCCGGCGTCGGAGAAGAAACTGTCGTACACGTCCGGGACGTCGACGAGGGGACGGTCGGCCGAGAGGAGCACACCCCGCTGGATCATGTTTTCCAGTTCCCGCACATTCCCGGGCCAATCCTGCTCCAGCAGACGCTGCATCAGGGCATCTGAAATGTCTTTTGACGGCAGTCCGTAGAGACGGCAGTATTTCTGTGCGAAATGCCGTGTCAGAAGCGGCACGTCATCCATCCGCTCTGAAAGTGGGGGAACGGTAAGTGGAAAAACAGCCAAGCGGTGATACAGGTCTTCGCGGAACAACCCCTCAGCAATGGTCTGCGAGAGGTTGCGGTTGCTCGTTGCAACCACGCGGACATCCACCTTTTTTACTTCCGCTGAACCGATTTTCTGGACCTCCTGCTCCTGGAGCACCCGCAGCAACTTTGCCTGGATGGGAAGATCGATCTCGGTGATTTCGTCGAGCAGCAGCGTCCCTCCGTCGGCGCGTTCAAATGCACCCGTCATGTCTTCCACGGCGCCGGTGAAGGCACCCTTGCGGTGGCCGAACAAGTGGCTTTCCACCAGATCGCGGGGGAGGTTCGCACAGTTCAGCGCCAGATATGGCCCGCTCGCACGATCACTCTCATTGTGTATCAGCCGGGCGAGAATCTCTTTACCGGTTCCGCTTGCCCCCTGGATGAACACGGGAGCGCGGTTTCTGGCTACACGCGGCAGCATGTCTTTCAACCTGCGAATGGGCCCGGACTGGCCCACGTACATGTCATCCACCGAACCCTGTGCCGCACTGCCCGGGCCGCGTTGTGTGCGGCTCTTTCCTGCAGCAGCGGTTTCTTCCGGAAGTGGCGTGTCGAGGGATTTCTGGACGCGCTCCACCAGTTCGGCGGCGGTAAATGGTTTCGGGATATAGTCAATGGCGCCATGCTGCATCATCCGTACGGCGTGCTGTACGTTGGCGTGTGCCGTGACCATGATCACGCGTGTCGTCGGGTAATGCTCACGGATGTGACTGAGCAATGAAAACCCGTCCATGTCGGGCATCATGAAGTCGGTGACGACAATGTCAAACGACTCTCCAGCCAGGATATCGATGGCCTGGACAGCGCTGGAAGAGCATGTCACGTCAAAGCCGTGACGGGAGAACAGGCGCTCGAACAGGTTGTGGAGTAGATGTTCGTCATCGACGAACAGGAGCCGGGGGGTGTGTGACATGGAGGGAATATTGCGTCATCGATACGCAAATATACCTCAAATTCCCAGCAAGTTTCAGATTCTCCCGCGTTGGGAAGTTGTCAGTCTGTCGGCGGCAGGGTAAGCACGAAGACCGTTCCGTTTTCGGGAGAACTCCCCTCAAGGACGAGCGTGCCTTTGTGCAAACGGGCAATCTGCTCGGCAAGTGGCAAACCCACACCCAGATTCCAGGCCTTCGTCGTGTGGAATGGCTGAAAGATGAGGTCCGGTGAGGTTTTGTGGCTGAGCGTACCCTCGTTGTGCACCTGTATGTGAATGGGGGGATTCGCGCCTGGTGCCGGGTTTCCCCGCGACAGGGTTATGGTTACGGGTGTTTTCTCGTGGTGTGTGGCCTCCAACGCATTCGTCACAAGGGCCATGACCGCCTGGCGCAGGGCTTTCGGGTCCGCCATGACCCGCTGTCCCACGGGCAGGTTCATGTCAAAGCGTACGCGACGGGCATCCGTATCCGGAAGAATGCGTTCCAGGTGACGAACAACGTCGGTCAGCACGACCGATCGCAGAACGACGTTGGGGTTCGCATGGTACAGGTCCAGGTCCTCCAACACGGATTCAATACGCCGGACACTCTCCAGGATCCTGATGCCGGACTCCCTGTCCTCGGTTTTCGAAAGCGACGTCATGAGAAGCTCCGTATAGCCTTCTATACCACTCACAAGACTGCCTATCCGGTGGCGGAGTACCTGGGCAAACTCCCTGAATGGGGCCTCCTGTGCGGGTTGTTCGGCACCGCGCCTGACGGCCGGCCTGTTCCGGGCTATATTTCTGGATGTTTTTGACATGGAGGCTGTTGGCAGTGTTGTTGGTCTTACGACACCCGCTGTGTTGTAATGGAATCAAAGGAAGGAAGTGGGGCATGCAGCAGTTCGGCAGCAACGGTATCGACCGTCCGCATGAGTTCATCGCCGAGCAGAGGTCGCGCCGCTTCTGCAGACTCCATGTCCCTGGACCCGGAAGTTGTCGCCGCATAACCTGCTTCGATTACCAGATTGGATGCGACGCTCACGAGCAGCTGCAGGAAAGGGGTAATGGTTGACGGATGGGCGACAGGATGCCCGCCAAGCGACATCACGTCGACGACGTAAGAAGGAAGGGCGAAGCGCAATCCTGCAAATGCACCGGTTTCGGAAGCATCGAACCCGAACAGAAGTTGTTGCGGGGTTCTCCAGTCGTGCGAATCGAAGAGAATGGTCTGAGGGGAAGAATCGGCCATAGCCGCGAACTGCGATGGGAAGGACTGGGCCAGCACAAGTGTTCCATAGTGGAAGAGCAGCCCTGCACTGAACGCTGTACCGGGCGGCGAGTCGGCTGCGTCCGGCCAGGTGCCTTTCGCCAATCGATGCGCAACGCGGGCGGTAGCATAGGCTTCGTTCCTGATGGCGTGAACCACCTCCGCCTCTCTGACATGTGTCCGCGTGGACACGATCATGCGTGCCACACTCGCGGGCTCAAGGACTTCGATGGCCTGCGTAAGGCTGCCCACTGTGTTTCGTAGTCCGTAGTAGGAATTGTTGGCCCGCTTGAGCAGACCTGCCGCCGTAAAAAGATCGCGGGAAACAACCCCTGCCAGGGCACCGGCCCGGAGGGGAAGCCCGGTCTCGATCATATTCCTTACGCGCTCGGCAACAGACTCGACAGGTGGTCGCAGCAGGGTGAGGCCGGTAAAAAGTGTAGGTTCCATGGTAGCGGACCTCAGGCAGCAAGTCTGAGGGCGCCACTGCCTGACAGTCGGCGGGCCTCATCAATGCGTCCCTGTTTGATGTTCAGTGCCACAAGACGTCGACGCAGAAGCTGGCTCTCGGATCGAGTTTCGTAGAATGCCGTGTAGAGCGTGAGTGCTTCTTCCTGCCACCCCTGTTGGGCAATGGCCTGAATGACCTTGTCGGCCTCGGTCTCTTCAAGGTTCCGGATCATGATAGATGCGACGGCCGTGGCATCGCCCGGGTTATTGCGGTACAGGGCAAGCCTGAAACAATCCTCGCGCAGGGGAGCAGGCATGGTCTCAATCCCCTCCGGGTATGCACTTTCAAGGTGATCAGCTACATCATCCCATTTTCCGAGTTGCCAGGACCAGGCGGCCAGAAGCGTGTGCGTCTCGGTCGTTGAGAGCACGGTATCCCAGGTTGTCTTCGTGTCGCCGACGGCCAGGTTGGACATGTGCAGATAGGCCGCCAGATAGTCTTTGCGACCGGCAAGCACATTGACCTGGATCATGTGCGATGCCAACTGGTTCGGGAACAGGTCCAATGAACGGCCTGCCATGCGACGGGCAGGTTCCGTAGCGCCCAGTCGTCTCTGGGCTTCGGCCAGTGCCATTTCCATGGCGGCCCGTTCCTCCGGGTGGAATATCCGGGGCTGATCCATGGCTTGGCGCGCCTCGGCCGAGGCGGCCTCCCAGTTGCCATTTCGCATATGGTTCCAGATGGGAACGAGCGACGAGTAGGGGAGGTCGTCGCAGTCGAACGAGAGTTCGGGTACGCGGTAGCCGCTCAGAAAAGATTCTTCGCGGGGCTGGAGTGTGAGTTTGCGCATCATGACGGTTCGGAATTTTGTGCTGTCCGGGTGTCCCGGTGTTCTTGTCTTCCCGTCGATATGCAAAGGGCCTGCCAACGATGAAATACGCTCTGGCGTCCCGAAAACCGTATGACGAATCGTGAACAGGCGGTAATCCTTTCCTGAAGGAGCGCAAATATTTCCCATGTCGCGTTGCGAACAGCCCTGTTACAGAGAAGGCCCGGAGCGCATTGCGCTCCGGGCCTTCCAAGATGCTGTCCACACAGGTGGTATGGTGCGTCCCGTTACGTGCTCGTTATATGTAACAGCTCATTGCCGCTCGGGCTACTCGCTGTCCACGTGGACGAATTTCCGGTTGCCCTGTCCACGGGAGAATCGAACTTTGCCGGTTTGCGTCGCGAAGAGCGTGTCATCACCGCCACGACCGACATTGCTGCCCGGATGAAATTTCGTGCCGCGTTGACGTACAATGATGGCGCCTGCCTGTACGAACTCGCCTCCGTAGGCCTTGATACCAAGCATCTGGGGGTTCGAATCCCGACCGTTCTTGGTCGACCCCATTCCTTTCTTATGTGCCATTGCTGAGCTCCTCTGGGATTAGGTTCGGATCAACCGGCGTTGAGCGCGGTCACCTTGATCTGTGTGTACGGCTGCCGGTGGCCCCGTTTGACCTTGTACCGCTTACGGCGCTTCTTCTTGAACACAAGCACCTTGTCCGCCTTTACGTGGTCAAGCACCGTGGCATTGACCGAGGCTCCTTCGACCGTCGGTGTACCCACCGATACGTTCTCACCATCGGCGACCAGCAACACCTTGTCAAACGACAATGTGGACGAGGTTTCGGCCGACTGGCGGGGAATGTACAGTGTGTCATCCTGGGACACTTTGTACTGCTTACCGGCGATTTCTACGATCGCGTACATATCTTGCCTCTGCTTTGGGCGGCGGGTTGGTTACCGTCGCGAGAGTGTATACGAAAACATTCAGTCAATCAATATACGGCGCACGCACGAGCCGTTCAATGCGTATGGATATGGAAGAATTGAGAATTCAGGGGACAGATCACGTGCTGCGCCCCGGAAAACTCGTGTGCGTGGGGCGCAATTACCTGGCCCATGCGCGTGAAATGAAGAGCGATGCCCCGACCGAACCCATGCTCTTCCTGAAACCGGCGAGCAGTCTGACGGGTTTCGGCGGTCAGATTCTGCTGCCGCCGCAATCGGATGACGTGCATCATGAAGTTGAACTGGTTGTCGTCGTTGGACGCCGGTTGTGCCGGGCAACACCGGACGAAGCGATCGATGCGGTTGCGGGGCTTGCTGTGGGACTCGACCTTACGGCACGTGATATTCAACAGAGGGCCAAGGAGCGGGGGCATCCATGGAGTGTATCGAAAGGCTTCGACACGTTTGCTCCCCTGGGGACCGTTGTGGAAGCCGATCCGGAGCAGCCCCGTCGCATCTCCCTGAAAGTCAATGGTACCATAAGACAGAAGGCTTCCACAGCAGACATGCTTTTCCCGGTTGCTGACCTCCTGGTGTATGCGTCCGGCATTTTTACGCTCCATCCCGGGGATCTGCTTTTCACGGGGACACCCGAGGGGGTGGGACCGGTGCGCGAAGGCGATCTGCTCGAGGCGGAGATCGAGGGACTTCCGATTCTTGAGATCAGTGCCGACCGTAGGCGCTGAGGTAAGCGGTCACGAATCCGGAGGCTGTCTGTCGCGGGCGAATGAGTTCTACCGTTCCGTCGCCGTGAATCCAGACCTCGGCCGGCAGCGGACGCATGTTGTAGGTGGACGAGAGAGACATGCCGTACGCTCCGGTGTCAAGTATGGCCACGATGTCACCTTCAGAGAGCTTCGGTATGTCCCTGTCCCGGGCAAAGAAGTCAGCCGATTCGCAGATATTACCGACTACATCATACGTTTCGGGGGGGGCGTCCGGGCGCGACAGATTGCAGATCGTGTGCCAGGCGTTGTAGAGTGCCGGACGGAGGAGGTGGCCCATCCCAGTGTCCAGGCCGGCGAACGTGCGCTTTCCGGTGGACTTGATGGTATTTACGCGGCTGAGCAGGACGCCCGACTCGGCCGTGAAGTAGCGACCCGGTTCAAACCTGATTTCCAGATCCGCAGACGGGTGGGAGTCCACGAACTGTCTGATCGAGGCAACAATGGTGGATTCAAACGTCTCAAGATCGAGTGGTGCTTCGTCATCCCGGTACGGTACGCCAAGGCCGCCTCCGACGTTGACAAAGCGCAGGTCCGGGAGTGTCCGGGCGGTTTCCAGTATGACGGTCGCGGCATCCCACAGGACGTCCGTACGCAGTATGCCGCTGCCAATGTGCTGGTGGAGACCAATGATCCGAAGGTCATGCGCGGCTGCAATTTCCCGCACGCGGTCCATCTGTTCAATCGGGATACCGAATTTGCTCTTGTCACCGCCCGTCACCACATGTGCGTGGTGACCTGCTCCGATCTGCGGGTTGATACGAATGCAGACATCACTTCCGTTGTACATCTGACCGAGCCGCTCAAGCCTCGATAATTCGCCGATATTCATGGCGACGCCAGCCTTCACCGCATGATGCATTTCCTCATCGGTCATATTGTTGGCCGAATAGAGGATATTTGCCGGGTCAAAGCCAAGACGCAGACAGAGGTCAAGTTCTCCCGGCGAAACGGCGTCAATTCCCAGCCCGGCACTGCGCATGACATTGAGCAGCGGCGGACAGTGATTGGCCTTCATGGCATAGAGAAGGCGTGCAGGGATACCCGTCAGGCAGCGGGCCAGATCGTCAATGCGCGTCTTTACGGTTGTTTCGTCATAGACAAAGACGGGTGTGCCGTGCTCGGCGGCAATCTGTTTCAGCAGATCGGGATGGAATGGTCGGGTGGACATCAGAGTAGCAGTTCGGCAACAATGAAATCAGCGATCAGGATGTTCACACAACTCACAACGACGGCCTGCGTCGTTGCGTTGCCGACGCCCTGGGCGCCTCCATGCGTATTGAATCCTTTCCAACAGGCAATGGACGTGATGATATATCCGAACGCAATGGACTTGGTCATGCCGTAAACGGCATCGAAGGGCGCAAAGTACGTGCGGGCACCGCGCACGAACGCATCCATCGAAAGAAATCCCATGTACTCACCGGCGAAGCCGCCGGCCGTGACCGCAACGAGAGCGGAGGCAACATACATGGCCGGGAACATGAGAAGGCCCGCCAGAACGCGTGGCAGGACGAGGTGACTGACGCTGTTGAGCCCCATGGCTTCGAGCGCATCGATCTGTTCCGAAACCTTCATGGTACCGATTTCAGCAGCGACGCTGGCTCCTACACGCGAGGCCATGACCAAGCCAGGGACGAGAGCGCAGAGCTCCAGCATGAGTGTCGGGACGACGATGGCCCCGATGGCATCTTCCGTAAGAACGGTGTTCTGGAGTTGGTAGGCCGTCTGGAGCGTTGTTACGATACCGGCAAATGCACTGGCAAGCATGACCACGGGAAGGGCGTTGAAGCCCAGCCGCACGGCCTGGTGGAAGACCTCCCGGCGCAGGTGTACGGCCGAGCGCGCCGAGGACACGGCTTTGCCCATGAACAGCACGTAGTTGCCAAGGGACGACACAAGACTGGTAACGGGCGTCATCATGTCATGAATCGGAAATTGCGCTGGATGTTCGGGCGGCAGGGTTGGTCAACGCCGTGTCTCTTTTGCGGGCTTCGCGCAATGTGCGCCATATGTTGCCGATGCCGTCGGGTTGGACGCCTTGTTGTCTGTTTGCGCTTCCAATACGGAAGGCAAGCATCCACTGGTTCATGAGCGTGAGCCACGCCCTGATAAGGGACGTATCCGGATCGTATATGTGTGTCGCTTCGGAAGATACGCCGTTGAGCTCCAGGATTTTGAAACCGTCTCCATGGACGAGACGGCCCGGGTCGGGCACCCGGACGTCGTATCGACCGAAGAAGAAACCGTCTGTCTGACGGGAAATCCGGTCAATCGTTTCCGAGAGGGCAGGACTCATGTGTAGGCTTCCATCCAGGAAAAGGGCGCCACGGCAGTGCGTGCCCACCTCGGCAAGGGGAATCCGCGTACCCTCCTCGAAAACATGGCCGAGATCGGAGGAGAATCGCTTCATGAAGAGGGGTGCCATGCTGACGGCGCGGTCATCATCCAGAATGAGCCGCTCAAGGGTCCGGCGTCCATCGGCGCGTAGCCAGACGGGACGTTTTTCCGTCACTGAAAAAATCCATCCCACTGACTGCCCGGGTTCGCGAATGTAGAATATGCCGAGTTCCAGGCCATCTACGAATTCCTGGGCAATGATGTCGCCATTGTTGTGGGAGAAATAGTGCTCAATGTCTGCCCGGGACCGCGCAATCCAGACGCCCTGCCCGCGTTCACCCACATCAGGTTTGAGAACAATCGGATACGACAATCCGTGCTGCTCCATGAAGGCGAGCACCCGTTCGGTCCGGTTGCCGGCGGTTGAAGGGATGAGGCGCCATGTGGCGACGTGGTCTTCGCTGTGGCTGAGAAGGCCGAGGATGTCCTGCTTGCGCTCACCCAGGAAGCCGCCGGTAAACATACCGGGGTTGGCGGCAGTGAACAGGGTCAGGGAGCGGTGCCGGATGGCCAGGATGAGTATCCACACGGCGATTGGGGCATAGAAGATATATGCCGGCCAGAATTCCCACCGGGATATACGGTGCCACCGGGAGAGGAGTCGGCGCCGTCCGTTGTGCGTCGTGAGTGGGATTCCCACGTGGATGCTCACGTACAGGACGGCCACCAGAATGACAAGGATCCAAAGGGCGTAAGCCTCATATGCGGCATAGAAATCGAAAATACCCATGCCGGCCCACGCCGAGAGTCCCGTAATGAGCGGCGTCCAGACAACGGCGGCTGCCAGGAAGTATCCCAGGAATACCCAGAATGGTGTCCGTAGCAATCCTGCGGCGACGTAGGTGGGGAGACGGGTTCCGGGCACAAACCGACTGGCCAGGATGACGTGCGGACCCTTCTCGCAGAACCAGCTGGCACCGCGCTCGAGCTGGGACTCCTTGAGCATCCAGGAAAACGGTGGGATGGTGAGCAGGCGTCGTCCCAGCAGCCGCCCCGCGGCGTACAGACCAACATCCCCGATCACAATGCCGAGGAAGGCAGCCAACAGGGCAATTTCAATGGATATCGTGCCGCGTGCGGCGAGCAGGCCGGCTCCAATGGCGGAAAGATCCTCGCTGATGAACGAGACGAATATGATCAGGACAACCAGGACGAAGAGGCCGAATCCGGATGAAGGGGGTACGTTTGCGGCATCGAACGGGAGCCTGGAAGCGCGTACACGGTTCTCTTCGGCTGTGGCGCGGGTCGGCGCCTCCCGGCGCTCGACCCGCGCCACAAATTCTCCGATATACCGGGCCGTCATTTCGGCTTCCTGGAAGGGCAGGCCGTGTCCGTGTGCCTCGAGCCCGACCAGCTCGCTCTGCGGTACGAGGCGGTGGTGTTCGAGTGCCGCCTCGAATGGCACGAGTGGGTCGTCTTTTCCATGTATGATCTGCATCGGGCCATCCCAGCAAGAGAGATGGTCACGCAGCGGGCGCTGGTCCGTATCGTAGAAATTCCGAGCGTAGGACATACCCAGGATGGCATCGTCAAACCACCCAAAATGTGGCACCAGCTCAGACACGGTCCAGATGGCGGCAAGCTGCAATGCATGAACTGCCCGATTCAGGTGGTACTCGCCCATGAGTTCCAGCTCCTGAACGCCAATGGACGAGAGCAGCTGAAGCGAGGCCATTCGGCGGGGCGCAGCGTGGGCTGCTTCAATGGCGACACCTCCGCCCATGCTGTATCCGACAAGATGCGAGCGTGCAATGCCAAGCGAGTCCTGCAGTGCCAACAGGTATTTCGCGTGTGCGGCAATGGAGTAGTCTTTGATGTGCCGCGTCGACCCACCGAAACCCGGTAAATCGGGGGTGATAACGCGGAAACGTCCCCCGTCGGAGAGTTCCTTGTGCAGCGCCCGCAGGGAACGGGATGCAACCGGACTGCCGTGCAATACGATGATCACGGGGAGCGCCGTCGGAACGGCAGCAGGGGTGGAGACCGGCTGTGAGTCCAGGAACGCCATGCGTACGGGCGTGGCACCGGGTTCGAGTGCCACCATGCGAACGCGTTGATCGTCGAGTGGTCCCGGTTCGTCCTGCATCCACCGGGTCAGGTGTGATGCCGCAAGCAGCACCAGCCAAACCAGAAGAATTTGTCCCACGAGCCGCCGCAGGCGGCTCGTGGATGCCTCCTTTTGCGTCAAAATCAGGTCCTACTGCCTGTAACAAGAGAAGCGCGATGTTGGAGCGTCGACGGGGCGACGCCGAAATCCGGAGTCGGCTCCACCCCCTGGATGCGAAGAATGATCGCGATCAGGGCGTAATGGTGTATGGTATGGGCCTGCAAATACTGAAGCTCCCTCAATATGGTGGAGTTGGAAAGGGGTGAGGAGCTGTCCGGAGCGTGGGAAGCAGCCATTTTTATTTCAAGTGCTGCGTCGGAGGAGTCGATTGCATTCAGATCGTCAATGAGGTTTCCCATCACATCAATGGCAAAACTGCGACTGGACGATATCCTGTCGTCCCGTTTCCGGGCATCGTAGTCAACTCGTCCGGAGGCAAGCCCGTCGAGGAACAGTTGATAGTGTTCCACAATGTGGCGCATATGCTCACCCACACCGGACGGGAAAAGTGCAGCTCGGGTCGCTGTGTATTGCTCATCGGTGAGTGAGGCAAGAAGGTCCATGCCTTGCCTGATATGCACCTGGTTCAGGGCTACAAGGTTGTCTGTGCGCTTCATCTGGCTGTCGTTGTGGGTGACTGCAAATATAGGTTTTCTACGGAATGGAAAGCGGCCTTGGACAATGTCTTACGGTCCGCGGGCTCAATGGGTGCGTGTCCGTACTGGATACGTGCATTGAATCGCGGAAACGTTAGCAGGCGCCACAAATGGTCTGCAAACGTCATGTCTCCCCACCAGCACAGATCCGTCCTGGCATCGCCGCCTGGCAGATCATAGGATATGGCTGCCGTGTGGACAGGCAGTCCGACTTCGGCAGGAACGGACATGAGCGATGCCTTGAAGGGGAGTATACCGGCCCCGGAAGATGACGTGCCCTCAGGAAAAAAAACGATACCGTCGCCTTCTGCAAGCACGTCGCGCATGTCGGCCGCTACCCGAGGTATGTCGCGGCTGCGTGATCGGTCAATGAAAATGGTGCCAAACGTTCTTGCCAGCCATCCGATGCCTGGCCACGCGGCCAGGTCGGCACGCGAGACGAGCCGCGCTTTTGTGGTGGCGATGACCACGAGGATATCAAGGTAGCCTTGGTGGTTGGCCACAAGACAGAAAGGCGGCTCGGGCGGGACACCCCTCACGTCCAGACGGCACCCCATGATACGGAGAAGGCCATCGGCCCACCGTGTTGTGATGGCATGCCGCCATGAGACACGGCCATGAACGCTTCTGTTCCGATACAGGCCGACAGCCCACCAGGTGAACGTCAGGAGGAGGGTATGAAGGACGATGGCCACGAGCCGTCCGCCGGCTCGCACACGCTTGATCATGAAAGGGTATAGAACGCCAGATCGGACTCCTGCAGGTTCTTCACGTCGAAGAGTGCAAGGAAGTCTATTGTCTTGAATTCCCGGTCCATGGCTGGAGGACCACAGATTCGGGCTCCAAAACTAAGGTACGCACGCATGAGGCGCGGCGGTCGAACGGGTTCGATTGTGGATCCCGCCGGAATTTCATCGCAACAGGCATGATCCGGTTGCGGAAAGATGTGCACATCCGGATGCATGTGTCCATGCTGCACCAGGTATGCATACACGGCACGTCCCTCGAGTGGGTCCTGGCTGGTCAGGGAGCAACAACCGAACAGGAAGCGTGTACCCGTCGCCTGCAGGTAGTATCCGATACCTTTCCAGAGCAGGTAGAGGACTTTCAGGCTTCGATGCTCCCGCAATATGCACGCTCGGCCTGTTTCCACACTCCGGTCAAGAATGGAACTTGGCACGCTCGAAAAATCGAACTCGTTCCGGGAGTACCAGCCTTGGCCCGCGCGCGCCATGGAGGCGGTTTGCATCCTGTACGTACCGACGATCCGTCCCGATGGAACGTGCCGTACGAACAGATGATGAAACACATCATCGTAGCGGTCGCTGTCACGACCTGTGTCGTGCGATGCGTCCAGCCCTTCATTCAACTCCAGGTTGAATACATTGTAGCGCAGTTCCTGGACGGCATGCAACTCGGCCTGTGTATGAACCCAGCTCAACTCATATGCCCCGTTGACAAATGTCCGGTCCGGGGGACGCACCGCACCACTCGGGCGATTGGATATGTCAGGCTGTGCGCTCATGGCGGGATTTTACGTATACTACGATCGCTTTGTTGTCCTCAGAATAACCATTACGTAAAGATCATGTCGGACGTCACACTTTTCACATGGGACAGTATGCCCAAGGAAGAACTGTCACCTCAGATTTCGCGCCGCCTCGTGAGCGGCGAGCGTGTGATGTTGGCGCACGTCTACCTCAAAAAAGGAAGCATTGTACCGCGTCACCAACACGACAACGAACAGATCACGTACATCCTTGAAGGGTCACTCCGCTTTTTCATTGGCGAGAACGGTGAAAAGGTGGTCGATGTCCATGCCGGCCAGGTTCTCCACATTCCATCCAATGTCTGGCACAAGGCAGAGGCGCTCGAAGATACCCTTGACGTGGACGTATTCAGTCCGCCGCGGCAGGACTGGCTGGATGGTTCGGATGCCTATCTTCGGGGCTGACCAGCAGTTGACAGGGAACGGAGGTACTTCTTGAAACCGGGTTTGTTGTAATTGGCCATGCCGGAGTGGACCGTACCGAGCGTGCCATCCGATCCAATGACATAGGTTGTGGGAAGTACGCGACTTGTGTACGGCTCCGGAAGCGGGCCGGCGAGCCGATATACGGGAAGCGTGAACCCTTTCTGCTCCATGTAGAGCTTCGCCTCCTGCGCCGTATCGTCGGTGGAGATCATTACAAAGATGATATCCTCATCCTGCACGTCCTGGTAAAGCGCCTCGATATAGGGCATTTCTGCGAGGCACGGAGGGCACCAAGTCGCCCATATGTTCATGAAAATGGGTTTTCCCTTGAACCGGGAAAGCGACACGGGTTGGCCGTCCAGCGTCACGAGGTCGACGTCGAAGTTTGCCGGCACCCGTTTTTCTTCGGCCCAGTTCACGTCTGCCTGGAAGAGCCCCGTCGCCAGGACCGCCTGCTGCAACCATCCCTGTGCCGTTGTGCCTGTATCGGAAAAACGGAAGAAGGCGAATATGCCGACGATGGCGACCGCCTCCGCCAGGAGGCGCAGTCGGGAACGGCGCTTCGGCTGTGTATTCCGGTTGTGTGTTTCTGTTGGGGTCTCGTGGTTGTGCATCACTTTCCTGGGGAGCGTGTCTGCTTGGACTGTGAGAATGACATCGTGTTACGCACTTCTGTTCTATATGTCGAATGTCATTCCTTCGCGTGCTGCGGAGCATGCAGTAGTCGGCATGAGAGTGGAAGAGGCCTTGTGGCACAGCCTGTCAATATCGGCGTCACTTCGGCTGTAGTCGTGATGGAACAGGATCAAACGGCCAACCTGAGCACGTTGTGCCAGCTCGCACACATCAGGAAGGAAGCTGTGCCCCCAACCAGTGCGACATTCCCGCTCATCTTCCACGAACTGGGCATCATGTATGAGTACGTCCGAACCACCGGCAAATGCAACGAACCGACTGAACGCCGCGCCCTCATAGTCATTGCCCAATTCATTGTCAGTCATGTATACCAGGCTTCGGGAAGGGCCCTTTATCCTGAAACCGGTGCATGTTCCCGTATGATTCATCTGCATCCAGGACACGTAAATGCCGAGCCCTGACAGGATGTGGTCGACAGGGCGGGGGTCAATCCGCACATCGGCTTCAATATCTTCGCGGCAGAGGGGAAAGCGGAGGCCGTCAAATTGCGACATGGCCTGCTGACCCATGTCCGGATCGGGTTCCGTCAGGAAGACGATCCGATTCCTCGGGCACATGAGCGGTGCAAAGAGGGGAAGGCCCTGGATGTGGTCCCAATGCACGTGCGAGACGAGCAGGTAATAGGTGTGGGGAGCACGGGGGGCATGTTGTCCCATGGCCGCCAGGCCTGTACCAGCGTCAAGGACGAGTGTGGAGCTTTTGTCAAGTGATATGGAAATACAGGACGTGTTGCCACCGTAGCGGATCGTGTGGGGGCCGGGAGCAGGCAAAGAGCCGCGCGCGCCCCAGATGTGCACCTTCATGCGCCTGGAGTTTGGACCGTGTCAAGGTAACAAGAATCGGGGACAATCGGCAGCTTCATTCGTAGGGAGTCGCCATGCTGTTCCATCGCATATACCGCCACGAAATGGCCAGGGAATGGGTTGTCTTCGTTCATGGCGCCGGAGGATCGTCCGTCGTATGGTTCAAACAGATCCGGGCCTTCAGGCCATGGTTCAACATCCTACTGGTTGACCTGCGGGGACACGGCAAATCGGCGTCGTATGGGGGCAATGGCAGCCCGTATTCCCTGGAGGGTATATCGAGTGACATACTGGACGTCATGGATCACCGCGGAATCCGGAAAGCGCATTTCGTAGGGGTTTCACTTGGAACCATTCTTATTCGCACGCTGCAGGAGTACCATCCCGAGCGTGTACGCTCTGCCGTGTATGCGGGAGCTGTTGTTGGGTTCACGGCTCCGGCACGCGTCCTGATTGCCGCGGGCCACTCGCTTAAATATATCATTCCGTTCCGGGCACTTTACGCGGTATTCGCATGGATCATCATGCCGGGCAGCAAGGCACAGGAGGCGCGAAAGGTGTTCCGCCGGGAAGCCCGGTCAGTCCGTCCGGCCGAGTTCAGGAGGTGGCTGCGTCTGACGCGCGAGGTACACTCCCGGCTGGCGGCTTGGTCTTCATCGTGCGGTGATCGGGCGCCAACACTGTACGTGATGGGTGCGCGGGACTACCTGTTCCTGCCGCCAGCCAGAAAGGCCGTGGAAATCGACGCTTCAGCCGAGTTGGAGGTAGTGGAGCGTGCCGGTCACGTGTGCAACATCGAGCAACCAGCCCGTTTCAACCAGATTGCTATCGCGTTCTTGAAACGGTGAAACGGACCAGGTTGTCGAGCGCTGTGCGGGCCTCGCCGGAAGGCAGGGATTCGAGTTCCCGAAGCGCTTCCCCGGCATGATGCGCCATGCGCGCCCGGGCATAGTCGAGCCCACCGTAATGCTCCACAAAAGTCGTAACGTCGGCAACATCCCCGTTCGATTTTTCCGACTTCCCGACCAGCGACAGAATACGACGACGCTCGCGGGAGGGCGCCTCCCGCAGGGCATGGATGAGGGGGAGAGTCATCTTTTTTTCCCGAATGTCTATTCCCAGCGGTTTTCCGACATCGGTTTGACCGAAGTCAAACAGATCGTCCCTGATCTGGAAAGCCAGACCCAGTTGTTCGCCGAACCTGCTCATGATATCAATCATGCCGGCATCGGCGCGCGCACTTACCGCTCCACATCGGGTACACGCGGAAAGCAACGATGCCGTCTTGTCGGAAATGATGCGAAAGTAGGTTTCCTCGTCGATATCCAGCTTCCGGGACTTTTCTATCTGCAGTAACTCTCCCTCGCTCATGCGTCGGACGGCGTCGGAAACAACGTGCAACAGGTCATACTCCCTCGCGTCGAGCGCCAGAAGCAGACCCCGACTGAGAAGGAAATCCCCCATCAGAACCGCAATCTTGTTCTTCCACAGGGCATTGATGGAGAACACACCGCGGCGGCGGTCGGCATCATCCACAACATCGTCATGCACTAGCGTTGCGGTATGCAGCAATTCCACGAGAGCCGCTCCCTGGTACGTTGCTTCCGATATCTGGCCGCACGCGCGGGCTGAAAGCAGAACGAGCGTCGGCCGGAGCTGCTTGCCTTTGCGGCGGAGCAGATACCGTACAATCAGGTCCAGGATACGGACGTCCGATCGCATGGACGACCGGAAATAGGTCCGGAACTCTTCCAGTTCAGCAGCAACCGGTTTTTGGATGTCTTTCAGCGTCATGCGCGATATACTCCGACGGTGATTACAGGTTTTTGAAGCGCCAGGACTGCCGTCGGAGGAGGACCAGGAAGAAGGGCACGCCTGCCAGTGACGAAACGATGCCCACGGGAATTTCCTGTCCGGGAAGCATGCTCCGCGCCAACGTATCGGCGGCCACGAGAAACAGTCCTCCGCCCAGGAATGCCGCCGGAACCACATACCGGTGCGAGACTCCCGTGAATCCTCTTACGACGTGGGGTACAATAAGTCCGACGAATCCGATTGCTCCTGATATGGCAACCAACGTTCCCGTCACCAGTGCCGCGAGCACGATCAGGATGTGTTTTATCCACTCAACGGGAATACCCAGTGCAGCGGCCGATTCTTCACCAAGAAGAAGTGCATCGAGCGACCGCGAGAAAACCATGAGAATACCGAGTCCGAGCAGGGCAGCCACACTCGCCACCGGCAAATCCGAGAGTGTGAGTCCGGAAAATGATCCGAGCAACCAGAAAAGCACCGCACGCAGGCGGTTGGCGTCGGGGGAGGCGAACGAAACGAACGATGAAAGGGCGCCG
Source organism: Bacteroidetes bacterium CG12_big_fil_rev_8_21_14_0_65_60_17 (assembly GCA_002787815.1). Lineage (GTDB taxonomy): Bacteria > Bacteroidota > Rhodothermia > Rhodothermales > UBA10348 > 1-14-0-65-60-17. Next base: position 98,014 of record PCUY01000072.1, read on the forward strand.
GTGAGAGAGGCCAGTGCCACGCCCGCCAGGAGCAGCCTCGTGACGGAGAGACCATCCCTCGTCCTGGCTACGGCATAAACAAGCAGTATGGTGGCCAGCGCCCCGAGAAAAGCGGCCAGCGACACGCTCATTGCCCCGAGAAAAAACGAGGGCAGCAGTCCCATGTAAAACAGCGATGCTCCAGCCGATGCACCCCCGGAAATACCGAGTATATAGGGCTCGGCAAGTGGATTTCTCACGAGAGCCTGCATGGCCACACCCACAATGGACAGGCCCGCCCCCGTGATCCACGCTCCAAGTACGCGCGGCAACCGGGATTCAAGTAAAATCAGCCGCTCTGGTCCCGAAACCCTGTCGGAACCGGTCAATACATCTGCGAGCGTGGACCAACCCACGTCGGCGCTTCCCACCGTCAGGCCAAAGGCAAACGTCAGCATGCTGGCCACTCCCAATCCGAGAAATGCCCACCCTCGCTTCGTCATGGCGTTTCCCTGAATAATTGTGGATGCGCCCGTCGCGCCATGATCCACGCTCCTTCGATCATTCTGGGACCAGGGCGCAGCACGAGATCCGCAGGAACACGAACGATCCGATCGTCCCTGACAGCCGGTACATTCCGCCAGAGCGGATGTGCTTCAAGGAGCGCCTGCCTCGCATCGGTATCTGTATCGAAGGGGCCGACAATGACCTCCGGAGCGCGTTCGAGGATGAACTCATCGCTCAGGACCGGTGCTTCATTCGGAAACGATCGGGTAATGGACTCGAGTCCCGCCCATGCCATGACATCGTGCATATAGCTCTCCGGTCCAAATGACCACGGTGTACCGGTTGAGATCAGAAACACGGCCTGTGGGCGCACATCCACCCCTTGCGTCAGGTCGGTCAGTTCGTGAAGCCGTTGCAGGAGGCTGTCCACGACCACGCGAGCGCGGTGCTTGCGGCCTGTGACATCACCAATCAATTGCAGTCCGAGGAGAACATCGTCCAGATCGGAACCACCCAGAAAAACGACGGGAATTCCGAGCGCCTCAAGTGCGCGGGCATCCCGGGGGGAGTTGACCTGGGTTGAGGCCAGTACCAGGTCCGGTTCGAGTTCGGCCAGTTTTTCGAAGTCGACAGGGAGGACCTGGTAGCGCGGAAGGTGATCTGCTCCCGGTGGCCATGTATCGGCGTCGGTCGCGCCCACCATGGCACCGGTACCACTTACCAGGGCAATCATTTCCGTCACGCTGGGGGCGAGCGGAGCAAGCCCCATAACGGGGATGTTCAGGGTTACTTCGCGGCCAAGTGCGTCGGTAATGGTTGTGTCCCGCGCCATCGCGCCGGAACTCCCGGCATCACCCGGCCGGTCCGCAGTCCTGGCCGTATCTTCCGGCGCAGGAATCTGGCAACCGGTTCCGGAAACGGCAAAAACGAGCAACACCAAGAGTATGCAGCAGATATTGCCTACGGAAGACGGGCAACTGGCCAATAAAAGGGAATGTCGTGTGATTGTCATGGGCAGGGAAGATAGCGCACCCATAAGTTTCATCCGGCGTATCTTGCAGAAATGAAACGAGAAGAAAAAGAACAGATTCTGGCGCGGCTCCGGGCCCGCTATACGAACGATTCCAGCCAGTTCGGGCTGGGCCACGTCATGTCGGCCGGCGCCGACCGCTTGGGTCTGCACACGGACCGCTCCGGGATCCGGGGCTACTCCGCGTGTGACCTGGCACCGGCACTTGCCCGCGCCATTGATCATACAGCGCTCAAGCCCGACACGACCGAAGCGGACGTGGAAACGCTGTGCCAGGAAGCACGTGAATACTGTTTCGCGAGTGTATGTGTCAATCCATGTTACGTACGCCTTGCAGCACGACTGCTGAGCGGGTCGGGTGTGGCCGTATGTACAGTGCTCGGCTTTCCGCTGGGTGCATCGGCATCGTCCGTGAAGGCCGCCGAAGCGACGGAAGCCGTCAACGATGGCGCAACGGAAGTGGACATGGTCATGAATTTGGGGATGCTGAAATCCGGTCGACATGAGTTCGTTGAAAACGATATCCGGGGCGTGGTGGAAGCGGCGCGGGCGGCGTCAAGCTCGTTGCCTGGCGCGCAGCGGGTGCTGGTCAAGGTCATTCTGGAAACGGCGCTGCTGACCGATGAGGAGAAAGTCGTCGCCAGTGTGCTGGCCAAGAATGCCGGGGCTGATTTTGTCAAGACGTCCACCGGATTTTCCAAAGGAGGCGCTACGGCGGCCGATGTGGCCCTCATGCGCCGGGCTGTCGGCCCACGTATGGGCGTAAAAGCGTCGGGCGGAGTACGTTCGCGAGAGGATGCTGAGAATATGATGGCTCATGGGGCTACGCGGATCGGTGCGAGCGCGTCGGTGGCCATCATGCAGGGTGAAGAAGGAAAGGGGAATTACTGATGATGCGTAGATCGGGACACGATGTTTTCCTGTCAATGGTGGCCTTCGCGGCGGCGGCGATGCTGCTTGTCAGTGGATGCTCATCGGGGTCTCGCGTGGCCGCTGAGGAGGACGAGCCCCTCGTGGCACCTCCTGCGACATGGGCTGAGGTGGAGACACACGACCTGTCCGACCGCGACGTTACGCCGCCCGTCCGGCAACGAGTCGTACGGCATGACGTGCCGGCGATACTGCTCGAAAGCCGGGCCGACGATGGCATAGTGGAAGAAGTACAGGGCTTCCGCGTCCAGGTATTTTCATCCATCGAGAGAAACGAAGCCCTGATCATGCAGGATGCCGTGGAAGACTGGATTGAGAGTCTCTCTGATGAGAGACGCCGGGAATTGGGCCTGGGAAATGCAACGTCCGAGGCAATTGCCCGGACGGTTTTCGCATCGCCCTACTACCGCGTGCGGGTGGGCAATTTCCGCACCCGGAATGAAGCAATGGCGCTTCGGGATGCCATGCAGCGGCGGTTTCCGCAGTTGCTGGTGGTGCCTGACAAAGTCCGCGTGACCCGCGAATAATCCAATCAGAACGGCAGCGATAGCTACCGAGCCGCTACCTGTTACGATACCAGCTGTTGCCTGGCTGAAAGGGCCGCCCCGATGATGCCGGCTTCGTTCTCGAGTTCGGCAATCACCAGTTCAGCCTGCGTTTGAAGGCAGTGCCGGTAAAGGGCCACTTTTTCGGGGCGCGACACGCCGCCACCGACGATGATGGTGTCCGGGGCAAAGAGGAATTCGACGAGGTCAAGGTATTCCTGGAAGCGTCCCGCCCATTCCTCCCAGGACAGATTTTCTTCCTTGCGTATCCGGTTCGATGCCCAGTTTTCGGCGGCGTCCCCATGGAGTGGAAGGTGCCCCAGCTCCGTATTCGGAACGAGGTGCTGGTCCGTGAAAAGGGCCGACCCGATGCCTGTTCCGACAGTGACGAAGAACACCACACCCATGCGGCTCCGTCCGGCGCCGAAAGCAATCGATGCGACGCCAGCTGCATCGGCATCGTTCAGGCAGTGCGTCGGGCATCCGGTCGCGCTGGAGACGAGGTCGTCAACGCGCGTCTCAATCCAGTCATTGTGGATATTGGCGGCCGTATGCACGACTCCGTGTTCGACCCGCGCGGGAATCGTGCAGCCAAGAATGCCCTGCCAATCAAAATGGCGGGCAATCTGCTTCGTGACCAGGGCCACGGCCTGGGGGGTGGCCTCGGGCGGCGTATCTACCCGGAACCGGTCTGTCGTGAGCGTGCCGGTATCCGTATTCACGAGGGCACCCTTGATTCCCGATCCGCCGATGTCAATTCCCAGTATTTCCACGTGTTCATACCGTTTGGTTACCCGCGTAAACTACAATTCTGTTAGATTCGGAAGGTCGCTTTTTTGCATCCGCGTCTGAATGACGGGGATGCGCCCACTTTCCAGGAAAATCATGTCCCACCATCGAGATGCCGGACGCCCTGTTCCTGCCCACCTGTTGGCGGATATCCCCCGTCTCGTATCGACCTATTACACGACGCCGTCTGCGGACTGCGGTCCTGTGGCGTTCGGTACATCGGGACACCGCGGGTCGTCGCTCGCGGGCACGTTCAATGAGCCGCATATCGTGGCGATCGTGGCGGCCGTGTGCGACTGGCGGGAGAAGGAAGGAATTGGAGGACCGCTCTATCTGGGTGCCGACACGCACGCTCTGAGCGAGCCGGCTCTGGCGACGGCGCTGGAGGTGCTCGCAGCGCGAAAGGTTCATGTTGTGGTGCAGACCGGCGGTCTGCCTGTCCCGACGCCCGTGATTTCACGCGCCATTCTGCGTCATAACGCGCGGGCGGACGGGGGGGCGCGGGCCGATGGCCTGATCATTACACCATCGCACAATCCTCCGGTTGACGGTGGAATCAAGTACAATCCTCCAAGCGGCGGACCGGCCGGGGCGGATGTGACCTCGGTCATGGAAGCGCGGGCCAACGATCTGCTGAAGCGGACAGGTGCTGTGAAACGTGTGTCGCTCCGCGCGGCGCGCCAGATGGCCAGGGAAGAGGACCTGAGGGCGGCCTATGTGGCCGAGCTCGGCCGCGTCATTGACATGGATGCCATCCGCAGCGCCGACCTGCACCTGGGCGTGGATCCCATGGGCGGGGCCGCCGTCGGCTACTGGGACCTGATTGCCGACACGTATGGCATTCGGGTGGACGTGGTCCAGGACCGCGTCGATCCGACGTTTTCCTTCATGCGGCTCGACCATGACGGTGCCATTCGCATGGACTGCTCCTCGCCGTGGGCCATGGCCGGGCTCGTAGAACTGGCCGACCGGTTTGATCTGGCCTTCGGAAACGACCCGGATGTCGATCGTCACGGCATTGTGACGCCGTCGGTGGGCCTCATGAATCCGAACCATTATCTGGCGGTCGCCATTGACTATCTGTTCACGCATCGGTCTCTCTGGCCGGACGCTGCCTCTGTTGGCAAAACGCTGGTATCGAGCTCCATGATTGACCGCGTGGCGGGAAGGCTCGGACGGCGCGTTGTCGAGGTGCCCGTCGGTTTCAAATGGTTTGTCGACGGCCTTGCGGACGGGTCGCTGGGCTTTGGCGGAGAGGAGAGCGCGGGCGCATCCTTTCTTTCGATGGATGCATCGGCCTGGTCAACCGACAAGGATGGGATCATCATGAACCTGCTCGCGGCCGAGATCCTGGCGGTGACCGGAAAGGACCCCGGCGAGCACTATGCGCGCCTCACTGAATTGTTCGGCGCGCCCGTCTATGCCCGGACCGATGCCGCAGCGACACCCGCACAGAAGGCGGCGCTGAAGGCACTCTCGGCCGATGATGTGCAGGGGACCACGCTTGCAGGTGACCCGGTCATCCGGATTCTGACCCGTGCACCCGGCAACGACGCCCCGATTGGCGGGCTCAAAGTGGAGTCCGAGCACGGCTGGTTTGCAGCGCGACCATCCGGAACAGAGGACATCTACAAGATCTACGCCGAAAGTTTTCGCTCGGAGGAGCATCTGGCCGCCATTCAGCGCGATGCGGTGGCGCTTGTGGCTTCGGTATTGCCGGATGCGTAGCGTTCGCCCTCATGGTCCCGGGCGCGCTGCCTGCGTTTGAGGTACGCCTCGCGCGCAATGGCCACGTCGTCCAGGTACCACCCGAGTTCGGGGGTGGTAAGCGCCTGGGGCCCGTCGACCAGCGCTTTTGCGGGCACCGGGTGAAAGTCTACGAGCACCATGTTGGCCCCAGCGATGATTCCCTGGGCAGTCGCGTGCATGACATCCGTGAGTCCGTCGGGAGCCACATCGCGCGTCCCGACCGAATGGGATGGGTCAATGCAGACCGGCATGCGGGTCAGTCGCTTGACGACGGGCACGTGCGAGAAATCCACGAGGTTGCGGTGCGGATCGCCCATGCTTGTCTTGACGCCTCGAAGCGTGAAGACCACGTTCGGATTGCCTTCACTCGCCAGGTATTCGGCGGCGTTCAGCGATTCGTCGAGCGTGATCCCGAATCCGCGCTTGAAAAGTATCGGATACGTGCTCTGCCGGCCGACGGCCTTGAGGAGCTCAAAATTCTGCGTGTTGCGCGTGCCGATCTGCAGCATGACGCCCGTCGGATGGCCTGCCAGCTCGAGGGTGGCATCGATCTCATCGACGTGCGATTCGTGCGTGACCTCCATGGCAATGACCTTGATGCCGTACGTGCCGGCGAGTTCAAACACCCACGGCAGGCAGCTGGCCCCGTGGCCTTGGAAGGAGTACGGGCTGGTCCTCGGCTTGTAGGCACCCATCCGCGTGGTCACCTGGCCGTGCTGCTGGAGTGCCTGCATCATTTGTTCGACGTGCTCGGGGGTGTCCACGGCGCACAATCCGGCGAATACGTGCAGGGATTCCTGATCGAACTGGACGCCATTGTACGAAAATCCATTCTGACGGTCCTCGTGTCCATGGCGACCGAGTATCCGATAGGAACTCTGTACGCGTACGGCCCGCTCAACGCACGGAAGGCCCTGCATGGAGGACGTGCTCAGCGCTTTCGTGTTACCGAGCAGGTAGATTTCGGTCAGGCGCTGCTCCGTGCCCTGGATGTCGTGCCTCGTCCAGGTTATGTCGCCGAGCGAGTCCAGGTGGCGGGTGAGTCGGGAAAATTCAGGGCTGGCCGGGTCCGTATTCGGCTTGAGGATGAGGATCATGTGAGGGCGCTCGTTTCGTGGGCGGCCAAACTACGTGTTTCGGAAGGATGAAATTCGGCCGACTCATTGCCCAAGGCCCCGGAAATGCTTTATTTACCGTATAATCAAACAACCGCAGGAGGGATGCCGCCACCCACCCGAGTGTTTTTTTCGGTCGGGACCGCGAATCCTGCGGATTTCTGCGTTCTCCAGACATGGGTCCGTATGACACCATTTTTTCGACCGTCATTGAATAATATGAGCGACAGATACGCAATGCATTCATTTCTTCGTTTGGGAGCAGTAGCCCTTCTGATGGGCACACTGGCGGTTTCGAGCGCCCGCGCACAGGACCGGGGCTCGGTTGGCACAGGACAAATCGGAATAGATGGGGTCCACTATATCGGGTCGGTCGCTCCAACGGTCAACAATGACCCGAATGCCGGGGCGCAGGAAGCGGGGATGAATCAGCGTGCCGTGCTGATGACGGGTACAGAAGTCTATATTGAAATCACGGTGAGTCAGCCCGGATTCCTGAATATTTTTGGTGATCACAATAACGACAGCGTTTTTCAGACGGACGGAAATCCAGCGACAGCCGATGTGGCGGAGACGGCGCAACATATACTGGAAAACCACGCTGTAGTCCCGGGATTCAACCTCATTCCGCTGGATCTTTCAACCATTGCAGCTGGCGTGAACGCAACGCTTTTCAGGGTCATATTTTCGGATGCTGCACTGCCAATGCCGACCGAACAGGGCCCGGATGCCGATTACTCTGCCTTCAAGGGAGAAATAGAGGATTATTTGGCCACGGTTATCCAGCAGGATGTGGCCACAACCATTTTCGTGGAAGACGGTGACGCGATCAATATTTCACGATCGGGTTCAGACTTTGTCGCTACGAACTATTTCACGGCACCCATTGGCGCATTGGACGGTGGCGTAACGATTGACGGGACGGCTTTTGACGAAACGTATTCGTTCAATTTTTCGGGTGGTATGCCCATACCGTCCGGTGGATTGAATTTGCTCCCCGGAGCCGGGAATGATGAACTCGATCTGCAGGGAACGCCGCCTGGCAGAACGTGGGTAAGCGTGGAACATGACTATGAGACGGGGCAGGTTGTGATGACGGACGATCTGCTTCAGTCGTTCACAATCGGCTTTGCTGACCTTGAACTGCTCACGGATCGGCTGGTATCGACGAGCAAACTTTTCACGGGTACGGGCGCGGCCGACCAGATATTCATGGATGAGGGCACTACACCTGCGGACGGATTCAGCGGCTTTTCCATCACGGGCAATGTCCTGTCGTCAGCCTTTATCGACCCGACGAGCTCTATTCAGGTGGACGCGGGTCTCGGCGACGATGTGATTACGATTTCCGACCTGGATGATCTGTCTCCCTTCGCTGGGACGTTTGTAATAAATGGTGAGGATGGAGATGACGAACTCGTCGTGGAATGGGCGGACGGTCCTGTTCCCGACGTGACCTTCAACGGGGGTACCAATGGAGGTGGCGGTGATACGATCACGCTTCAGAACACCGGTGGACCGGCTCCCGATGAGATCAACTACGTAGCGACTACAGCCAACGATGGTACGATCGAAGTAGAGACGGGAGCGACGACCAGTACGATTACGTACACGGGGCTCGAGCCCATTGTCGATCTCATTCCGACGGCCAGCAAGACGTTTACGTACCCGGCTACGGATGACAATGTGACGCTGGATATCGGGGGAGGCACCCTCTCCGGTGGTGACCTGATTTTCACGTCGGGTCCGGTTACAGCGGAGTCGGTTGATTTTGTGACCACAGGGCTTCTGTCCATCACAATCTCCGGTGGTCTCGGAGACGACGTTTTCGAGATACAACCAAGCTCTACATACGACATCTTTGTTGATGGTGAGGATGAACCTGTTGCCGATGTATTCAATCTGGACATCTCCTCTCTTACAGGGCCCGTGACCATCAACCTCACGGAGACAGGTGCGGAGGACGGCGTGTACGAGTTCTCAACGCTTCCCGGCATTACCGTTACATACGCGGAAATTGAGCAGGTAGGCATGCGTTTCTCCGATCCGAACGCATTTCCTGGTGCGACCTATCCAGGAGATATCATGTATCCCCTCAATACGGAAAGTGGTATATCGATCGAACCCTATTTCAACTGGGACATCGACAATTGGCCAGTTGCGTCTCCCATCTCGTCGCTCACACTCAACGTGAGCCTGAATTCGGACATGTCTTCGCCATTCTACTCGCGGCCAGTCTTTACGGGGGACCCGGGCATCATTGGTGATTTCCTGATCACGGATGTGGACGATCCTTTTGACATGGCCAATGGCATCCCGCTTCAGAACAGTACGAAATATTTCTGGAATCTGGAAGCTGACCTTGGCGGCAGCATTACGTTCTCGGACACGCGCGAATTCACCACGATTGACCCGCTGTTGCCGCAGCTCAATCATCCGAGGGATAGAACCATCGCCGATGTGAGCTCATTTGACTTTGCCTGGGACGTAGGTGCCGTCGCCAACGACGATGTCTATTGGCGGTTGGACGTGGATCAGAGCACGATTGCTGCATTTGATGGTGCGACGCCCTTGATCGTGGGCGGTGATGCGGAGAATGACGATGACACGGCGTTCGTGGACGGGTATACGAAATCCACATCATTTGCTGCCTCGGATCTGCCGGTACCCCTGGCGTTCAGTTCGGAGTATGCCTGGCGTGTTTCCAGCATGTGGCCCGTCCCGCCGACAGGATGGGTGCCCCAGGAAATCCATGACCTGGATGAATCGGACCGAATGGCCAGTATTTCAGATACGGTCTCGTTCAAGACATCCAATCTGCTTGTTGCGCCGACGCCCAGCTATCCAATCGATGGCGCCGACGTATTCGTGAACGATCCGGTGACCTCGTGGTATGTCGGGCTGCCCTTCAACCTGCTTACGTTCGACGTTGAACTGTTCGAGGACGATGGGACGGGCAATCCCACGGGAGGCGTTGTGTGCTCGGGGACCGGTATCAATGGCCTGACGTTCGACACGGGGGACGCAGCGCTTTGTCCACCTGGCGGTGGTCTGGATCCGGGCGTCGGGTATGTATGGCGCGTACGAAGCGACCTGAATGGAACGAAGTCGCCTTGGTCGGGATGGGAGCCGTTTACGACGCTTGGTGTAGGCACCAATGTGGTCGTGACGCCGAGCTACCCGGTGGGAGACCTCGAAATCTACACGACCGCCCCGACTTTCCACTGGTTCACGGCGACCAAATTCGGAGGACTTGACTATACGGTCCACTACCTCGACCTGACCGATCCTCCGGTGGGTACGCCAGCCACGTGCGCAGCGCTCAAGGGTGACCCGAACGTAGTCAACATGCCGACCACGGATGTGCCCAGCATACAGATTACTGGTCTCGAGCCCGGTCATGACTACGCGTGGTGTGTCACGTCGTCGAACGGTATTACGCCGGACCTGGAGTCTCCCGTAGCCACATTCAGTGTTGCCGGTGGCCCGGCCGATGCCATTCCGGTGGCTGCCTGGCCTGTCGGAAATCCAACTGCGTATTCGCTCGAGCAACTGCTGTCATGGTACCTCGATGGTTCCGCCCTGGGCGTCGTTGATTATGAAGTCCAGATATGTGACGATCCGGCGTATACGGTGAATTGTTCGACCACCGTGGGGCTGACAAAGACGCAGTATCTGGTCACAGGATTGGGCTTCGGCGATCAGAAGTACTGGCGCGTCCGGGCCAACTACACGGGTGGAGGCCAAAGTGACTGGACGAATCCCCGCTCACAGGGCTCCTTCAACGTGACGGGTGTGCTGTCTACGCTCTCTGCGGAACTCACGCATCCGGTAGGTGGCAAGCTGCTGGTCGAGCCCGAAGCCACGTTCAGCTGGTTTGTGAACGGTTCGTCGAATGTGCCACTCACATTCCGCGTGCAATACAGCTACACCGAACTGTTCCTCCAGATAGGAACGGTCACGATCACGGAAACGACAACCAATACGTTCCTGAACGTCACGGATCTCATTCCAGGACACACATACTGGTGGCGCGTCCAGATTTCCAATGACGGCGGCGCGACGTTCGGCCCGTGGTCGCCGGTTGCCTCGTTCGTGGTGGCCGCTGGCGCCGTTGCTGTGCAGCCGCAGGTGGGGAGTCCTACCAACGGAGTACGGCTGTCGACATCCAGCCCGACGCTGAGTTGGATACTGCCTATTGCACCGGGTGCGGAACAGTCGTACGAGCTTACGCTCAGCACGTCGCCGGACATGTCCAACCCGATCGTCTATTCGGACATTCCTGAACCGTTCTTCCACCTGGACCAGCTGGCTCCCGGAACATATTTCTGGCAGGTGCGCTCCTTCGGAAATGGAATCAGCTCAGCGCATTCCGGTGTGGGTGTATTCTCGACCTCCTCCATCAGCGTGGGTGTCGAGAATGAAGGCGATGGATCGCGATCGGCAGACGATCCGGCCGACAAGGTCGTTCCCGACGTGTTCAGCCTGAAGCAGAATTATCCGAACCCGTTCAGTCCGGCGACGACCATCGAGTACGGTGTGGCCGAGACCTCGGGCGTGACCATCCGCATTTTCGACGTGCTGGGTCGCGAAGTCCGTACGCTCGTCGATCAGACGGTGGCGCCGGGGCAGCACTCCGTGCAGTGGGATGGTACGGACGCGAACGGCCGCCGCCTGCCAAGTGGTCTCTACCTGTACCAGATGGAGGCCGGTTCCTTCAGCCAGACTCGCAGCCTGGTCCTGATGCAGTAGGCGCCTCAGATGACACCGTGCTTTTTGCCGACGCTCACGAACGCATCTACACAGCGCTCGAGATGCTCCTTCTCGTGGGCAGCTGATATCTGAACGCGGATCCGCGCCCCGCCTTTCGGTACAACCGGGTAGCTGAACCCGATAACGTAGATCCCTTTCCTGAGCAGGTCTGAGGCCATGTCCTGGGCGAGTCGTGCTTCGTAGAGCATGATCGGCACGATGGGGTGGACGCCCGGTTTTATGTCAAACCCCGCCGAGGTCATCTGCTCACGGAACCAGGTCGTGTTCGCCTGCAGCCTGTCCCGGAGCGCGGTCGTTTCCGTCAGCATATCGAGCACTTTGAGGCTCGTGTGCGCAATGACGGGGGCGAGCGAGTTCGAGAACAGGTACGGGCGGGAGCGCTGCCTGAGCAATTCAATGATTTCCCTGCGTCCCGTCGTGAAGCCGCCCATGGCACCACCAAGTGCTTTGCCGAGCGTGCTCGTAATGATATCCACACGGTCCAACACGCCGCAATGCTCGGCCGCTCCCCGTCCATTCGGCCCGAAAAAGCCCGTCGCATGGCACTCATCGACCATCACCATGGCATCGTACCGGTCGGCCAGATCACAGATGGCATCGAGACGCGCCACGTCGCCATCCATACTGAACACGCCGTCCGTGACAATGATGCGCCGGTTGGCATTCTGGCTCTCGCGCAGGCACCGCTCGAGGTCCTCCATGTCATTATGTACATACCGGAAACGCGCCGCCTTGCACAGGCGCACGCCGTCAATGATGGATGCATGGTTCAGCGCATCCGATATGATGGCACTGTCGCCGTCAAGAATGGGCTCGAACGCGCCCCCGTTGGCGTCAAAACAGGCTGCATACAGTATGGTGTCTTCCGTGCCATGGAACGAAGAGATACGACGCTCCAGCTCCTTGTGGACATCCTGCGTGCCGCAGATGAAGCGGACGGAAGAGAGTCCGAACCCATACCGGGCAACGCCCTCCTGGGCGGCACGGATCAGATCCGGGTGGTTCGACAGCCCCAGGTAGTTGTTGGCGCAGAAATTGAGGACGTCCTGGCCACCCGAAACCGATATTTCGGCTGCCTGCTGGGACGTGATGACGCGCTCTTCCTTGTAGAGACCGGCCTGCCGGATATCGTCAAGAATGGCCTGGAGTTGGGGGCGAACGGAGTCGTACATGGTAAAAGGGTTTTTACTGTTCAATGGATAAAACGGCGTTACGCCGAGCGGGACAGCCGGTCAAGGAGCGACATGTGGCCGAGGCGACGAGCAACGCTTGTGAGCATGTCGTAGACCATGGCGTCCAGGTCAAAGTCCGGCTGCCAGTCCCAATCTTCCCGGGCCGGCGTGTCGTCTATGGACTGGGGCCAGGAGTCGGCAATCTGTTGCCGGTAGTCGGGTGCGTAGGTACATGTGAACGAGGGCATGTGTCGGGTGATGGCGTCAGCGAGCTCCGCGGGCGTAAAGCTGATCGATGCTACATTGTAGCTCGTGCGAACGGTGAGACGATCGGCATTGGCATCAAGCAGGTCCAAAACGGACTTCACGGCATCGGGCATGTACATCATGGGCATGCGCGTGTCAGGCCCGACAAAACACTGGTAACTGCCTTTTGACACGGCGTCAAAGAACATGGCGACGGCCCAATCGGTCGTGCCGCCGCCAGGCGGGGCAGCGTGGCTGACGACACCCGGAAACCGGACGCTTCGCACATCCACGTCGTAGGTGGACGCATAGAACTGGGACAGAAGCTCACCCGTCACCTTGGTCACGCCGTACATGGTACGCGGCTCGGTAATCGTGTGCTGTGGGGTGTGTGAGCGCGGCGTCGTTGGACCGAAAGAAGCTATCGAAGACGGCCAGAACAGTTGGATCTGCCGCGACCGCGCTGCATCCAACATGTGCTTCAGTCCCGTCACGTTGACCGACCAGCAGAGATCCGGGTACTGCTGCCCCGTTGCCGACAGAATGCCGGCCAGGTGGATGATCTGCGTAAACGCGTACCGGTCCAGCAGGCGCTCCACAGCCCGCTCGTCGGTCACGTCGAGCACTTCGAAAGGTACCAAAGGAGGATCGGTCAGGGGAGGCCGGAGATCGGTAGCCAGAAGCTGCTCCGTACCATGCCGAACCGAAAGCGCTTCCGCAAGGTCAACGCCAATCTGGCCATTCGCACCGGTAATCAGGATCATGGAGTTACGTGCTCGGGTTGTGGCGGAAAGATATACCTCGCAGGCGGTCGGCTCTACGGATTGACTGAACGTTCACATGAATGTAGTCCGCATGCACGATTTTTGGAACGATCCGTTCGCTTCTCCGTGTCAGTCCGTCGTCCACAAGCCATGTAAAACCCATGAAACACCTCCGCTCCGCACTCTTGCTCACCCTGGTGCTCAGTTTTATTCCGGCCTGTGCATTGATCGGTGCCAATCGTTCCAATGCCACGGCCCAGGATTTTGTCTACGTCACGAACCAGAACAACGGTTCCATCACGGTCATCAATGCGGTAACGCTTGAAGTCGAGGAGACCGTTGACCTTACCCAAATGGGATTTGACGAGAACGCCAAACCACACCATGTGGCCGTTGAGCCGGATGGATCATTCTGGTACGTGACGCTGATTACCGGCAACAAGGTGCTCAAGTTCAATGCTGACAATGAGCTCGTAGGCCAGGCCGATTTTGAAGTGGCGGGGCTGCTCGCGCTCGACCCCTCGTCAAACAACCTGTTCGTGGGTCG
>PCUY01000072.1:112177-142795 GCA_002787815.1 Bacteroidetes bacterium CG12_big_fil_rev_8_21_14_0_65_60_17
GGACCACCATGGAGATCGAGGAGCTCGACGTATTCATTCCGCGCCCGCACGCCATTGCCGTGTCCAAGGACGGTCGCAGGGTGTATTCCGGCTCGCTCGCTGAAAACAGGTTTACGACAATTGATCTGGATTCGGGTGATCTGTCCTTCACCGACGTGGACGACGGCGGCAGCCATCACCACATGTTCGTGGATTTCGCGATATCGCCCGACGGTCGTACGATGATCACGGGTGGGCAGATGTCGGGCAAATTCATGTTTTTCGATGCGACGGCTCCGGAAAACCTCCCCCTGGAGAAAATGATCGATGTCAACGACCAGCCCTGGCACCCGGTATTTACGGCAGATGGGCGGTATGCCTACTTCGCCAACAAAACGGCGGACTCGTTGACGGAAGTGGACATGGAGACGCGTGAGGTGTCGCGTGTCATCGAGGGTGAAGGGTTCAACCAGCCGCATGGCGCCGCCCTTTCCCCGGACGAGAAATATGTCTTCGTGAGTAACAACAACCTGAACAACAGTCGCCCGAGTGCCAGCGATCCGAATTCTTTCCCGGGCACCGTCACGGTCGTGGACCGCGCTTCGTTCGAGGTGGTCAAAGTCATCGAGGTCGGACCCTACGCGTCCGGCATAGCCACCCGTCACGGCAACTGATGATGTTCATGAAGAGGGTTTTTCCGGCGACGTCGGCCTTGATGGCGATTCTGACCGTTATTCTGTTTTCGGGCTGCGGCTCGTCTGGTTCGTCCACAGCGCCAAATGCATTCGGCAGCGGTTTTCCACCTGTCTTCGAGCGGGATGTTGTGCCTTTCACCGTCACGGATGAAGAGGGCGTAGCCTATGACATGCCATTCCGCGGTGGCCTGAACGTACCGCGAGCGCAATTCGTCGACATAGACGCCGATGGGGATTATGACCTGTTCATCCAGGAATCAGCAGGCCGGGTCATCTATTTCGAGAACACGGGTTCGTCCACGGAACCTGAATTCACCTGGCGCACGGACGAGTATCAGGGGCTGGATGTCGGCGAATGGTTCAGGATGGTAGACATTGATGGTGACGGTGATATCGATATACTGTCCGAAGAGCGCTTCAGTTACATCCGGCTGTACCGGAATGAGGGAACGCCGGAACGTGCGCAGTTCGAGATGGCCGTGGATACACTACGGGATGCGGAGGACAAGCCCATTTTTGCAGATAGACAGAACATTCCGCACATCATGGACCTGGACTGCGACGGACACTTGGACCTCTTTATTGGTCGTGTTACGGGCACGATCACGCGCTATGAGTCCGTGGGCATGGACGACGAAAACGTTCCGCGATTCCGGTTTGTGGAGGACCGCTGGGAAGGCATCGAGATCGTGGGTGAGAACGTGTCGCTGCATGGCGCGAACACGATGACCTTTGGCGATATTGATGGAGATGGCGATCCGGACCTGTTATGGGGTGATTTTTTCGAATCGGGAATGCTTCTGATCAGGAACCAGGGATCCTGTTCGGCACCTTCGTTCCGGAGTGAGCCACAGAATTTTCCGCTCGGCGACCCGGTGGAAACGTCTGGATACAATGCGCCGGTGATGGTGGATATCGATGGAGACGGCGACCAGGACATTTTCATGGGCGTGCTGGGGGGGGCATTCAACCCGAATGCATCGACCCGGGAGAACTTCTACTTCTTCGAGCAGACCGGTCCGGAGCAATTCGAACTCATGACCACGCGTGCCATTCGGGACATTGACGCGGGCAGCGAGAGCATTGTCAAACTGGTCGATCTCGATGGAGACGGAGATCTGGATATGCTCGTGGGTAACAAAATCGACCCCAATAACTCCCGGACGTCCCTGCTCTTCCATTACGAGAACGTGGGCTCTGCAACATCACCCGAATTCCGGTTTCGCGGCACCCGGGATTGGGTTGGGACCTACCATCAAAATCCGGCATTCGGAGACCTCGATGGGGACGGTGATTTGGATGCGATGGTGGGCACGTGGAACAGGGATATTGCCCTGGTCATCAATCAGGGCTCCCGGGGCGTATTTGAACCTGAACTTATCGATGCCAAAGCAGTGCAGCTCACGCGGGGCCAGAACACCACTCCTGTGCTCGTTGACCTGGATGCGGACGGGGATCTGGATATGGTGGCCGGTGAAGCATCGGGTGTACTGAATTTCTGGCGCAATGTGGGTACACCCCAGCGGGCCGAATTTGAACTCGTCAGTGACAACTGGCTCGACATTGACGTGGGACGCCGCGCATTTCCGACGTTCGTCGATCTGGACGGCGATGGAGACCTGGACCTGGTGGTCGGTTCCGAACTCGAAGGGCTCCTCCTCTTCCTGAATACAGGGACACCACAGGAGCCTGTATTCGAGGCATTCGGACGGCTTGACGTACCGGTCCAGGGCCTTTCGGCGCCCGAATTTGCCGACATAGATGGTGACGGCGATATGGACCTGTTCGTGGGTGGCGTATCCGGGGGTGTGCAGTTCTACTGGAATCGGATGAAGTAGGGTCCGTCAGGCACCTCTACTCCAACACCACCTTGATCCATTCATCGATGGGGCCCTGGAAAATGGGGCTGGGGCCATTTCCCCGGCCTCCAAAGTCACGTCCAACGGCGCCGAATCCGCCCGTGTTGCCGCGCGCCCCGGGTAGCGTACTGCCTGGGTCATCATCCGGAGGCCGGGGCGCCTGCTCGGTGGCGAACCCCACACGCAGCATGCCTTCGGACGGCGTGGGAACGGAAAAATCATCGCTCTGAGCCGCTGAACGGGGAATCCGGAGCTCCATCGTAAACGCCCCGAACTCGAAGCTGTAGGCGGCCTCGAGCCCCGGAAGCGAAGCGAGCTGCCGGCGAATGGGCTTTCCTTCCTCGAAATACAGGTCCACGAGCGGTGCAGACTCTCGCAGGAGATCCATACGTTCTTCGGTCTCCCGTGGCATGTCCGCCTCGGATGTCGGTCCGCCGGACGATGCATTCAGAATGCCTACGGGGTACCTGATGCCGAGCCCCCGCGTTTTTTCCCCGCTGGGGTCAAACCAGACGGTCAGGCCGCGGGCGGCAATCTGCTGCACGGTGGCACGCTGCGTGCTCAGAACTCCGATATAGTACCAATTATCATCGTGTCGTACGCCTACGCGCAATCTCGTATCGGCGATTTCGACCGTATGGTCCATCCACTCAACCATGTCGGCGTCGGTCAGGTGATCACGTTCGGGGGCGGAACTCGTAACGGAGCCGCTGCCGGTACATCCCATGAACCCCAATGCCACGACGCCAACGGCGGCGAGTCGCGTGGTGCGCGCTGTGAGCAGTCTGTGCCACCGCGGTGAAGAATAATCCATTGCTGGTACGGAAAGTTATACTTTGAAGACTCACCTGCACCCCTGTATACATGTCAAACAAAAAGTGGGTCCGTGTGCTGCAGCACGGAGAATTGCCTGAAGGCCGTGTTACCTCTGTCACCTGTGGACTGAAAACGCTTTGTCTTACCCATCATGCGGGTGCATACGGCGCACTCGACAACCACTGTCCACACCAGGGGGGACCCCTTGGCGAGGGCACGATCGAAAACGGTCTTCTCCGGTGTCCGTGGCACGGGTGGGATTACGATCCCATCACAGGAAAGGCCCCCGGATTCGACGATGGCGTGGACACATTCGAGATGGAAACGCGCGAAGATGGCATCTACGTATGCATTCCGCAGGAGGCCGAGCACGAACGAACCGTGTCGGATGTCATGATGGAGACGCTGGTTGCCTGGGGTGTGAAACACGTCTGGGGCATGGTAGGACACTCCAACCTGGGACTTGCCGAGGCGGTTCGGCAACAGGAGCGCGCTGACAACATTTCCTACTATGGCATTCGGCATGAAGGAGCTGCCAGTTTTGCGGCCTCGGCCTACGGAAAGCTGACCGGTCGCCCCGCCGCGTGTCTGGCCATTGCAGGTCCGGGAGCAACGAACCTGCTGACCGGATTGTGGGATGCGCACGTGGATCGATCTCCCACCATCGCGCTGACCGGCCAGGTAGATACACAGGTCCTGGGACCGGGCGCATTCCAGGAGGTGGATCTGAATGGGGCATTCGGTCGCGTTGCCGTCTGGAGCCAGACCGTGCTACCTGGCTCGCGACACGCTGAACTGGCGATTCTCGCCGCCAAGAATGCCATTCTGGAACGCGGCGTGAGTCACCTCATTTTCCCGGATGAAGTACAGACCATACCTGCAGCAAGGGCCGATGCGCCGCCGTCGGGACCGGGGGGGCGGCTCGCGGATCGTCGCGTGCGGCCGGCCCGGGCGATCATCCAGGCGGCAGCAGAGCGGGTAGCCCGGGCCGGCCGCCCGGTCATCGTGGTGGGACACGGGGCCCGGTTCCACATGGAGCAGGTGATTTCCCTCGCAGAGCGTTTGGAAGCTCCGGTGTTGACTACTTTCAAGGCCAAGGGGCAAATATCCGACACGCATCCGCTGGCCGGAGGCGTACTCGGACGGAGTGGCACGCCTGTCGCGAGTTGGGTCATGAATGAGAGCGATCTGCTTATCGTGATCGGCGCCAGTTTTTCCAATCACACAGGGATTGCATCGAAGATAGATACCATCCAGATTGACTTCGAGCCCATGGCGCTCGGCCGGTTCCATGCCGTGTCGCTACCTGTGCTTGGTGAGATCGGAGAGTCTTTGGCCGACTTGGCCGCGGAGCTTGACAAAAGTCACGCGGACCATGAGCCGACATCGGATCAGCGGCGCGACCTGGCAAAGCGTCATGCCCTGTGGCAGACAGAAAAGGCCAGGCGCCGCTCCGATGACCAGTCGAGCGGCCTGTCGTCGTCACATGTGTTTGACGTACTGTCGCGCCTTGTTCCGGCAGATGCCATTATTCCGGTCGACGTCGGCAACAATACCTACTCGTTTGGCCGCTATTTCGAGTGCCGCGAGCAGACCGTACTCATGTCGGGCTATCTTGGGTCGATCGGGTTCTCGCTTCCTGCGGCCATGGGAGCATGGGCGGCAACGCAGGAGTCGGACACCCCATTCGCCGGACGGAAGGTCGTGTCGATTTCAGGCGATGGCGGGTTTGGTCAGTACATGGGAGAGTTCACCACGCTCGTCAAGTACAACATGAACATCACGCACATCCTGCTCAACAACAGTGAACTCGGGAAAATTTCCAAGGAGCAGCGATCGGGCGAATGGGCGGTATGGGAGACCGATCTGGTAAACCCGTCCTTTGCCAAATATGCGCACCTGTGTGGCGCGATGGGAATCCACGTAGAGGAGCCTCGTGCGCTGGAGAAGGCCGTCAGGGCAGCACTCGAGCACGATGGTCCGTCACTCGTTGAAATCCGGACGAATGCGCTTCTCGTCTGAACCAGGCTCCCGGTACGGCTGGAAGGGAATGGCGAAAAGGTTGCCGAGGCGATCGTTCTCCTCCGGATCCATATGCGTATCAATGCCGTAGCGGATATCCTCGGCGGCGGTGGCATCGTATGTGCCGAAGAGGCGATCCCAGATGGCGAAAATATTGCCGTAATTGGAGTCCGTCTGGGGTTGTTTCCAGTGGTGATGCACTTTGTGCATGTCTGGCGTGACAATGATCCAGGACAGCGTTCGCTCTACGCGCTGCGGCAGGCGGATGTTGGCGTGATTGAACT
Source organism: Bacteroidetes bacterium CG12_big_fil_rev_8_21_14_0_65_60_17 (assembly GCA_002787815.1). Lineage (GTDB taxonomy): Bacteria > Bacteroidota > Rhodothermia > Rhodothermales > UBA10348 > 1-14-0-65-60-17. Next base: position 117,833 of record PCUY01000072.1, read on the forward strand.
GGGAAAAGAGCGCCGACAGCGACTGGTACAACATCACGATCCCGATGGAGGTACCCGCCACAAGTACACCGAGGATCGTGAATACTGCCCGGAATACCGATTCGCCCGGATGGTGCCGCAGGGCTGTTGTGACGTCCACGTGGGTATCGGTATGGTGGATGAGGTGGAAGCGCCACATCCATTTTGCCTTGTGCTCCAAGAAATGGACCAGCCAGGCCCCTACCAGGTCAAGCAGCAGCAGGCCGCCCACAACACGGGCCCACAGGGGAAACTGACCCATATGCAACAGACCCCACTCGTTCGCATCGACCCGGAAAGCCGCCCGCACAATCAGGAACGCAAAACCGAGGTTGACGACGAGGGTCGTGACCGTGAATACGAGGTTGATGCCTGCGTGGCGGTAGCGTCGGTAGGCGGCCCGCGAGAGGGGAATTGATCCTTCCAGGATCCAGAACAGTACAATGCCGCAGGCGAGGATCAAACTGCGCCAGGCCGGGGGAATACTGCTGAAAAAGTCCAGGAAATCGGTCATGCCAGATGGACGTCAGCGTGGGTATCAGTCGCCTTTGAGGGTATCGTCCTCCTCGCCGTCTTCGTCTCCCTCTTCACCTTCCGGGTCATCGTCGCTGGCGACCGCGTCAAGGACGTCGGCCAGGTCTTCACTGTCAGCTGTGGCGTCATCATCATCGTCGTCATCGACCCTGCCTTTCGGAGCTACGCGCGCCGGGTCGGCGTCGGGCGCGAGAATGTAGCGTTCACCAAGCGGATGCCGTCCATCGGCAACGACCAGCCCCTGTTCAATGAGCCTTTTGGCGGTAATGATGGGACATGGGTCATAGCCTTTCCCGGGCATGAAAAAATTGGCGCTCCGGCGCGCCGTAGACACGATGAGCACGTAGCCTTTCGACATTTTGGCGTGCGCATGAAGGGCCCATTTCTCACGCGATACGGAGGGAGCCGCCCGTGAATCAAGATAGTCTTCTGACATGTAGACCTGACTTAACGTGGTATTTGTTGGGAGAGGCAGTGAACCGCGCCCAGTCCCCTGATGATTTCCACGCAGGGAATGGGGGCAATTTCCCGGTCAGGAAAGAGTTCCGCAAGGAGTTCCTGCATGATTTCATCTTTTTCACCGCCGTAGGCCGGCATGAGGACGTGGCCATTGCCGATGTAGAAGTTCATGTAGCTTGCCGGCAGTCGCACGCCCGCGTGATGGACAGGATCCGGATGGGGTGCTTCCCGGAGCAAAAAATGTGACGGCAGACAACGACTGAGGATATCCCTGTTTTCAAGGAATCCATCCCGGTGGGGCAAGTCATTGGCCGCCATTGGATAGACAATTGTTGTTTCATTGGTAAACCGGGCCAGGTTGTCTATGTGGCCGTCGGTGTCATCGCCCTCGAGCTCTCCGCCAAGCCAGACGATGTGCCGGGCTCCGAGCACGCGTTCGAGCAGCGCTTCGGCTCGGGCGGCATACAGGCCCGGATTCCGGTTCGGGTTGAGCAGGCACGACGCCGTCGTAAGTATGACACCCGCGCCATTCGTTTCAATGGCGCCGCCTTCGAAGGTGATTCCTGCGTGCTCCACGGGATCTCCAACGTGGGCCGCCATACGTGCGGCTACCTTGCGGTCGAGGTCAAAGGGAGGGTACTTGCCACCCCATGCGTTGTAATTCCACGAAATGGCCAGTCGATGCCCTGACGCATCATATACCCAGGTGGCGCCATGATCACGGCACCAGGCGTCGTTCGTGGGAAGCGTGACGAACTCCAGATTGTCGTGTGAGCCCGTCAGGTTTCGAACATGACGGGCGTGGTCATCACTGAGCACATTCACATATACACGTTCGCCTTCGGCGAGTAGCTGTATACCGAGGGCAAGCGCCCGCTCTGCCGACTCCAGTCCCGTCGGCCAGGTATCCCGATTGTGGGGCCACGAAAACCACGTACCCAGATGGGGCTCCCATTCCGCAGGCATGCGACGACCGGTGAGCACCGGGTTTTCGGGTTGAATCACCGGGTTGTCAGGTGTCATGACGTGTCCCGGTCCAGAAACCGGCGGGAGAGATCGCCATAGGCATCGACACGCCTGTCCCGGAAGAATGGCCATCCATGGCGCTGTTCACGTATTTCCGACAGGTCGAGCGGCACTGTCAGCACAGCCGCTGCATCTACAGGGGCCTTCTGGCGGATGACACCATCGGGACCCGCGAGGAAGGACTGGCCCCAGAACTCGATGCCCTCGGGGTGTGAGCCGCCCTCCGCCGTCGGTTCGAACCCGAACCGGTTCACGGCGGCGACAAAACAGCCGTTGGCTACGGCATGGGAGCGCTGCATGGTCTCCCAGGCCGCATGCTGCGCCTTTCCGTGGCTATCCTTTTCGTAGGGATGCCACCCGATGGCGGTCGGGTACACCAGCAGATCGGCGCCCATGAGGGCTGTCAGCCGTGCCGCTTCCGGATACCACTGGTCCCAGCAGATGAGAACGCCGACGCGAAGCCCAGCTGTCTCGAATACCTTGAATCCAAGGTCGCCCGGTGCAAAGTAGAATTTCTCGGAATACAACGGGTCGTCCGGGATGTGCATTTTCCGGTACTTGCCCAGGTAGCCATTTGTGGGATCGATGACGGCCGCCGTATTGTGGTACAGGCCGGGTGCACGCTCTTCAAACAGGCTGGCAACGATACTTATGCCATGCGTGCGGGCCACACGCACGAGCTCCTCTGTTGCGGGGCCGGGTACAGGTTCAGCCAAGGAGAACAGCGCCGGGTTTTCTGTCTGACAGAAGTATGGCGAAAGGAAGAGCTCGGGCAGGATGACGAGGCGTGCGTGCTGCCGTGCTGCATCCTCGATGGCGGCGACAGCACGCTGCATACTCTCTGAGCGCGACGTTGACGGCGCCATCTGGGCAAGCGCCACCCGCAGGCCGGAAGAGGTGGTGTCTGCTGGGCGGGTCATGTCTCGTGGCGGGTGTAATAGGTGTGCTGATTGAAAACGGCCTTGTACTGCTCAAGCAGCTCAAATCCACGCTTGGGACGGATGGTTCCGTCGTCGATTTTCGAACGGATAATCCGGTTCATGCGGCTGTGCAGGTCCTGCGGAAAGTACTGGACGAGCGCCAGCATGTCCTGGACCGTGGTGCCGGGGATGATTTTTTCAATGTAGAACCCATCCTCTTCCTGGTCGTCCGCATACACGTGTGCTTCCGACACGCGACCGAACAGATTGTGCGTATCGCCCATGATATCCTGGTAGGCACCCATCAGGAAGAAACCGAGGTAATACGGTTCGTCCGGCCGAAGCGCATGCATGTCCATGAATCGGCGGTCGTCGTTGGCCGAGACGTAACTGCTGACCTTGCCGTCGGAATCGCACGTCAGGTCTACAAGCACTGCACGGCGGTCCGGCTCCTCTCCAAGCCGCTGCAGCGGCACAATCGGGAAACGCTGACCAATGGCCCAGTGATCGAGCGCCGACTGGAATACCGAGAAATCGCACAGACACTGGTCAACAAGGTGCGTGTCGAGGGCCTCGAGTTCGGGGGGGAGGACCTGCTCCGCATCCATCGCATGCAACATGCGATTGACACGGCGACAGATGGTCCAGTAGAGCCGCTCTGCAAGCGCCTTTTCCTCCAGCGAGAGGTAGCCGAAGCCGAAGAGCGTGTCGGCTTCCTGTCGCTTCCCGGCAGCGTCGTGGAAGGCTTCCAGCAGCTGCGCCAGATCGAACTCGCTCTCGGACGATATCCAGGAGAGCGTCTCATGAAGATCGAGGACCACCTGGTGGGCATCTTCACGCGGAGCAAAGCCCGGGTCCACTTCGTCCTTGCGGTACATTCCCAGCGTGTTCACGACGAGCACGCTGTGGTGGGCCGTAAGGGCCCGGCCACTCTCTGAAATAATGATTGGATGCGGCGCACCGTGCATGTCACAGACCTCCTTGATGGTCTGAACGACCGCATTGGCGTATTCCTGGAGGGAATAGTTGATGCCATCCTCGTCGCTGGCATAGGAGGCACCGTAGTTTACGCCCAGACCACCTCCGACATCGAGATATTCTACCGGGTATCCACGCTCGCGCAACTGGACATAGACCTGGGTGATTTCCTTGACCGCTTTCTTGAGCGACCGGATATCTGAAATCTGACTTCCCAGGTGGAAGTGAAGCAGTTTGAACGCGTCCGTGCGGTCCGACTCCGAAAGGTATTCCATGAGACGGACCAGTTCCGGTATGGAAATACCGAATTTGGACAGGTCGCCTCCCGAGTCGGCCCATTTGCCAGCCCCGGACGTCGTCAACCTGACGCGGACACCGAACTGCGTGTCAACGTGACGATGTTCTGCGGCTGCCATGAGGGCCAGGAACTCGTCGTATTTCTCCATGACGGGAATGACGCACTTGCCCAGCAGCTGGCCCGTCAGAATCAAGTCGACAGATGTCTGGTCCTTGTAGCCATTGCAGATGAGGAGGGTGTCGTCGCTCTCCAGATGCGGCAGCGCAGCAACGAGCTCCGCCTTTGAGCCACATTCGAGGCCCATCCCATACGGGCGACCGGCATCGAGTACTTCCTCCACGACCTCATGGAGTTGGTTGACCTTGATGGGGTAGACGCCCGTATACCTGTTGCCGTACTCCAGTTCTGCGATGGCTTCCCGGAAGGCCTCATTGAGTTGTATGACACGGCCATGAAGGACATCCTGGAATCGGATGAGTATGGGGAACGTGACACCGCGCTGGACCAGCACATCGACGACGCGCCGAATATCGATGGTGGCTTCCTGCGTGGAGACGACAACGTGGCCATCGTCATTGACCGTAAAATAGCCGTCGCTCCATGTGCTCATGAGGTACTGAACCTCGGAGTCGACCGGGGTCCAGCGCGAAGTGCTGGTAGTGGGTTGTTGGGTCACGTCGGGAAAGATCAGTTCGCTGCCAGGCGCTCCAGTACGTACGTAAACAGGAGCGGCGCCACGATGGTCGCATCGGACTCAATAACGTAAGACGGCGTGGTTGCGCCCAGTTTACCCCAGGTAATTTTCTCGTTCGGGACGGCTCCCGAATAGGATCCGTAGCTCGTTGTCGAATCGCTGATCTGACAGAAATACGCCCAGAGCGGTGTATTCTTCCGGAGCAGATCCTGCTCCAGCATGGGTACGACGCAGATCGGAAAGTCACCTGCTATGCCGCCGCCAATCTGGAAAAACCCGATGCCGGCATTTTTCGACGTGCGTTGGTACCATTCGGCAAGCCAGGTCATGTACTCGATTCCGGAGCGCACCGTGTGGACATGGCCGATGTCGCCCTTGATCACATGGCTGGCATAGATATTTCCAAGCGTTGAATCTTCCCAGCCGGGCACAATGATGGGCAGATCCTGCTTGGCAGCGGCCAGCAGCCAACTGTCTTTCGGGTCAATCTGGTAATACGGCTTCAACTGACCGCTCAGAAGAACATCATACAGGAACTGATGCGGGAACGCCCTTGCCCCCTTTCTGTCCGCCTCCTGCCAGTGTGCCAGCACGACGTTTTCTATGCGCCGAATGGCCTCTTCCTCGGGAATACACGTGTCCGTCACGCGGTTCAGGTGCCTTTTGAGGAGCGCTTCCTCATCGGCGCGCGTCAGTTCACGGTAACGGGGAATACGCTCGTAATGGTCGTGCGCGACGAGGTTGAATACATCTTCCTCGAGGTTGGCCCCGGTGCATGTGATGGCATGGACGTGTCCCTGCCGGATGAGTTCGGCCAGTGAGAGCCCCAGTTCCGCCGTGCTCATGGCACCGGCGAGGGTTACCATCATGCGGCCACCGCTGCGGATGTGGTCCACGTATCCACGCGCCGCATCCACGAGTGCGGCGGCATTGAAATGTCTGAAATGGTGATCGAGAAAGTCTGCTATCACGTGGAATTACCACTCCTCGTCGTCTTCTTCCCAGTCGTCATCTTCGTCCCACTCGTCGTCTTCGTCCTCATCATCGTCCAGAATATACTCATCATCATCCTCCTCATCATCGTCTTCCCAGTCGTCCTCCCAGTCGTCGTCGGATGTCTGCAGGGCCAGGATGTCGTAGTCTTGGAGCGTTGGTTCCATGGCAATACGGGGTTGTGTGCAGTTCTGCCGCTTGTGCTCGGCAAAGACACGGGAAAGTACGACAATACCCTATGTCTCCGTTCATGAATTTTTTCAGGCTCGGCCCGTCTCCGGCGGTAGAAGCACTCAGGCGGCCGCCGACCGCGAGATACACGATTTGAATTGCTTTGCTGCCATGGCGTAGCCGCCCTGGGCTCCGTCTACGAAATGGACCTGGTCACCGAACATCTTCTCGACGAGACAGGTGACAATAGCGGCATCGGATACGTGCAGGCCATAGCACAGGACGCCTCTGTTTTCCCGCTCCCTCAGGTATGCCACAAGTTGCAAGCGTTGTTGGGGAGATCCGCTGAATACCATGCGCAGCGTACCGTCGAATTTGCATACATCCGAGCATGAGGTGACCAGTTCCGGTAATTTTGCGATGGGAGACGGCAGTCCGAGGACACGACGCAGCACCAGCATGACGTACATCATGGTCTGTTGCAGGAGGATGACTACGGTACGAGCACGACCATGCCAGCGTCCTGCCCGTCCATCGGACCCTGTATTCGGAACAATTCGCGCCAGGAGGTCCGCGTCAAATGAAGGTTTCAGGTACCGGGCTGAAAGGGGGTGGCGATCATTCTCTGCGCCATAGACGAGCGCAATATGTGCAATCAGTCGGCGGTATTCCTCTGCATCGGGAGCCCGCGCAACCAGGGATACGACTTCTCCTTTCGTCGCAGGGACGCGGTCCCAGCCACACCGGATGCCCGTAAAATCAGGTTCAGAGGCAGGGAGCCCCTCCATACGGTAGACCACCGGGTCGGAGGCGTCTTTCACGGCCTGCTCGGCACGTGCAATCCCCGTCCCGGAAAGTACCATCTGGTCGTATTGCCCGGAGACGCGGTATCGTCCTATGCGGACATCGGTTCCGAGGGCACGGAGCTCCGAAACCTGGACCATGCCTGCATGGAGATCCATCTGGTACGTATTGCGCACGGTCTCCATGACGCCCAAAAGAGCGCGGCCCACCGGTTCACGATCCCGTTCCGACACCAGAAACGTGGCCCCGTCCCCTCCGAACACGAAGGGAACGTGGGGCGAAATGGCGGCGTTACGCACCGCAGCAATGCTGCTGGCTCCGACAAAATTGACGTCCCGGTACCGCCCCTGTTCTATCCATGCTGTTGATCCGCGTATATCGACAACCACGCACCACCACGCATCGGGCACCGGACGGAGAAAAGCATCGCTGCACAGATCTTCAAGCGTGGGTATGAGTGGCAGTGTCCTGAGGAACTGTTCCATGTCGTATTATGGGTCGTGATCTCTGGGTTGATTCCAACACGTAGTCGTTTCGGACATATCCCGGGAAATCCCGTCAACTGGCCTGATCTACCTCCAAACAGTACCTGTAATGCTGCCACTCGCAGTCAACCTGGCGTTTCTCGGCGAAATCGTAGTCCTCTTCGTAGCCGCGGTGGTGATGGCCTACCTCAGCTACCGGATTGGCCTGGTGCCCATTGTCGGTTTTCTGATAACCGGAGTTATCATTGGTCCAACGGCACTTGGGTTGGTGTCGGACCAGGAACTGGTCGACGTACTGGCAGAGGTTGGTGTCATCCTGCTGCTCTTTACCATCGGGCTGGAATTCAGTCTTGAGAAGCTCTCACGTCTGGCGCGGGCCATTTTCGTGGCCGGCACGTTACAGGGGGCATCGGTTGTAGTCATAGTAACAGGTGCAGCGATAGCCTTCGGTACCGGGCTGAACGTTGGCATCTATACCGGATTCCTGGTTGCGCTCAGCTCGACGGCGATTGTGCTGGGTCTGCTGACCGACCGGAAGGAAACCGATACGCCCCAGGGCAGACTGTCCCTGTCCATCCTGATTTTCCAGGACTTTTCGATCGTGGGTATGGTGCTCCTGGTGCCTCTGCTCTCGGGGGAAGGCGGCTCCACGATTGAACTCCTCTGGATTCTGCTCCGGGCCGTACTGATCATCGTGGCCATCGTGGTGCTTGCGCGTCGGACGGTTCCCTGGGTATTGGAAAAGGTGGCTCGTACGGGGCGACAAGAGCTGTTTCTGCTGACGGTTGTCACCATCTGTCTGGGTACGGCGGCGCTGGTCAGTCAGTTCGGGGTGAGTCTGGCGCTGGGTGCGTTCATGGCGGGACTCGTGGTCAGTGAGAGTCACTACAGCGAGCAGGCGCTGAGCGAAATCCTGCCCCTGCGAACCATTTTCAATGTGGTTTTCTTTGTGTCGGTAGGTATGCTGCTCGATGTCTCGTTCCTCGTCGACAATCTGGTAATCGTGCTGCTGGTGGGACTGGCTATTCTTGTACTGAAGATCATTACCACCTCGGCGAGTGTCCTTGTACTCGGCTATCCCATGCGTATTTCCGCCGCTGTGGGCTTTGGCCTTGCCCAGATCGGCGAATTTTCGTTTGTCCTGGAACGTGCCGGAAGGCCGGCAGGCCTGTCGCCAGCCGGAATGGGCGATGCCGGGACCCAGATTTTCATTGCAGCCACGGTACTGCTCATGCTGGTCACGCCGTTCCAGCTCCAGGGATCGGCTCGCTTCGGGGAGTTCGTGGCGCGTGTTCTGCCGGGGCGGCGTGGGGTCCGTGGTCGGGATTCGGATGCGCGACCTGACAGTGGGCGAGGCGACTCGGCCAGTGCGCAATCAGACGCACGGGGTGACGAAAAAGAAACGCCGCATCTGGAAGATCACGCCATCATTGTCGGCTATGGTCAGGCCGGTAAGCGTCTGGTCCAGGTACTTCAGAATCGGGGTATTCCGTTCATGGTCATCGAGATGAATCCGGACGCCGTGAGCAAGATGCGCAGCCAGGACATACCGGCTCTCTATGGAGATGCATCGCGCGCTCATATCCTGGAGGCCGCGGGAATTCACGAGGCCAAGATGTGCGTCGTTGTGGTAAATGATCCGGCCATCACACCGCGCATCACCCAGCAGGCACGGTATCTGAATCCAACCCTTCAAATCGTGGTTCGGACGCGGTATCTGGTGGATATGGAGCGGTTGCAGTCCGTGGGTGCCGATATCGTGGTACCGGAGGAAATGGAGACGACGGTCCGGATTTTTTCCCATGTACTCGGCGCCTACATGATTCCTCCCGATGAGATCGATCGGCAGATCAAGCTCCTCCGAAAGGAGGATTACGGCATTGTACGAGGCAGCATCCAGGAAGCGCACCTGATGGTGCTCGAGGGACTCGACGAGGATGGCCTGCATACGCGTGCGGTGGCGGTCCGTGAAGGGGCGTTTGCAGCCGATCGTTCGCTCAGCGAATTGGAATTGCGCCGTCGATATGGTCTGACGGTACTGGCTGTACGCCGCGCGGGCAAAACCACGGCGTCGCCGTCCGGCGAGTTCACGCTGCGTGCAGGCGACCGTCTCGTCATGGTAGGCTCGGCCGACCGGTTCGCGCGCTGCGCCGACATTTTCCGCGTTCCGGATGCTGCCCCCTGAACCTCCCTCGCACGTTCCGTGCTCGGGTACGGTTCGACTCCTACCGAAAGGAGGCTCCCCGGGTAGGATTTACTCGCCGCCGGGCAGGGTGCCTGACTGGCAGGATGTGCCACAAGGCTCGTAAGTCGCTCGCTGCGCTCGCTCGTTTGAACCTCCCTCGCACGTTCCGTGCTCGGGTACGGTTCGACTCCTACCCGGGGGTAAATAAACAAAGCCCAGCAGGCGAATGCCTGCTGGGCTTTGTTTGGCTCCCCGGGTAGGATTCGAACCTACGACCCTGCGGTTAACAGCCGCATGCTCTACCGCTGAGCTACCGAGGAGTGGAGAGCACCGAATATAAGAAGATGCCCGCACACGACACAACCCTCTTTGCGGTCTTTTCAATTGCGGTCGGGCAAGCCGGAACGGAGACTCCGCTTACTCAGGCGACATCACGTTGTTGGACCTGTCCACGTCGGGCAGGAAGCGATCCGGGTCAATTTCGGCGCGCTCGACATCGCCTGGAGGAAAGGTCAGCATAGCGGCTCGCGCGCCACCAAGCCACGTTGACACCGGAATCCACTCATCCGCCGTCCGGCCATCCCGATATGTAACGCGTACTGGCGTCGGGAACGGCGACAAACCCAGATCCTCGATTGTCACCTCTACACCCGTTTCGAGAGAAACGACACTCGCAACAGCCTGGTCGAGGGTCCACGTCTCATAAAACATCGTCGTCCAGAACCAGTCCAGGTCCACTCCCAGCACGTCCTCGAACGTGTTGAACAGATCATGGGGCTGGGGATGCCTGTGCGCCCACCGATCGGCATACTCCCTGTACGCCTCATAAAAACGCTCCTGGCCTACCATTCCGCGCAGGGCATGCAGCGCCACAGCCGGTTTGTTGTAGGAGGCAATTCCCCGCGCGGCCGTTCCCACCGGATACCGGTCTCCGTGCCGCATGGGCTCCACTTCCTGACCCGTGCCCGCGATGAAATAATAACTCTGGCCCGCCGGATCCCAGCTGTCATTCCCCCAGAAATCAGCCGTCGCCTCGGCCGTGTTGAATGACGTCAGCCCTTCATCCATCCACGTGTACTGTTTTTCATTCTGCCCCACGATCATCGGAAACCACATGTGGGCAATTTCATGGAATGTGGTGCCGAAGAGGCGCCGGTAATCCCTTGTGCCTCCGATCAGCGTAATCATCGGGTACTCCATGCCGCCCCCGATGATGCCCTCGACCGTCGTCATGTGCGGCCACGGGTAGGGCATGTCGAGCTGGCGCGACAGGAACTCGATCGAGTAGCGGGCAAACTCCGCCGAGCGGTCCCAGGCCGGCGTTCCGTCTCGATAGAGAGCGTGGATCATGGAATACCGGTTCTCGTCGTCAACGCGCGCGCGCGTCGCATCCCACACGAACCGGGTAGATGCGCCGAATGCGAAATCCCGCACCCGCTCTGCCCGGAAATGCCATGTCAGCGTCCCGGACGCGCTCGGGGCGAGCGCATTTCCTGCTTCGAGATCCGCGCCCGTCACCACATGCACGACATCATCGCCTGCCGATGCCTCGTCGAGCCGCGCCAACGTCTGTCCGGAGAGCACACCCGGGGCGTTGACAAGATCGCCCGTCGCTCCAACGATCATGTTGTCCGGCAACGTTATACGCACGTCGTAATCGGCAAAGTCCATGTAGAACTCGCCGTTTCCCATGTACGGATCAGCGGTCCAACCATTCACATCGTCATATACGGCAACCTGTGGATACCAGTAACCGAGGTAGAACACCTCACCGTCGGTTCCCATGCGCGGTGCGCCGACCTCCGGGACCCGGAACGTCCACGAGACGTCGACCCGGGCCTCCTCGCCGGGTGCAACCGGGCGTTCGCCGCGAAGCGTCATGATGGTTCCCTGCGTAACGTACCCGGTCTGACGCAGTGATGTCCGCTCGACGAGCGAAGTGCCGTTCCAAGCGATTCCGGTAACATGCACGCCGCCTGAAATTTTCTGCGGCCGGTTCCGGATAACGCCTTCCGTGTTCAGGTTCTGACGCAGGTGGATGGGCAGCACGTAAAGTGTATCGGGCGACGCATTCACATACGAAATCGTCGCATCTCCCCGCACCATGCGCGTATCGGGCGAGAGCGTCGCATCTATCCGGTAACGGACCGTATTCATCCAGTACGCGGGACCCGGATGTCCGGTGCGCGTGCGCGTTCCGGCCTCAACGGCGGCCGCGAACCCGGGCTCCTCGATGACCGGATAGGGGACAGGACGTGGCGCGGGTTCGGATACCAACCAGTCCTGGGCCAGCGCGGCGGTCGGTGCCGCAAAAAATACCCCAAGCAGAAGGGCACCAGTACACAGGATCGTAAAGCGGCGAAAGAGAGTCATGGATCTGTTTTGGATGGGTGGTACATGTCCCCAACATATCAGGCAGCACCCGCTCTTTGCGCCGGGCTGTCATGCACCTGTGCGTAGGGGTTTCCCCGAAAAAAGCGCTCCAGTCACCGTGACCCTACAGCAGAATCAGGTATGTAAGCTTGGCTATCCCCACCTGGTTGTTGAGCAACAGGTCGGCCCGCGGATCGAACACGTCGGCGCCGTCACGTGGGACGTGATAGCTCGTGTTGAAAACCAGGAACAGGTCCGATCCCGGCGTATGGATCCAGTCAATCCGGATGTTCGCTGTGACGTTGCGGGAAAAGTTGTCGTACTGGATGAGGGCCTTGGCAAACAGCTTTCGGCTTACACTTCCCAGGATATCGAGAGATGCGGTCGTGGCGTTGAAGTTACCACCCGAAACCGGAAGATCCACCGTGGAATAGCGCAGGCTGCCTCCGAGGGTAAGATGCTTCGATTGCCGGTAGCCACCCGATGCCCTCCAGTCGGTTCGTGTGCCGTGAAAGAAGTCACCCGTCTCGAGACCAGCCGATGCGGAGAGTCGGCGGCCCGGATCGGACGTGAAGCTGATACCAACGCGATTGAATGTGTAATCTCCCGGTACGATTTCAGCGTCGGGGCGGATGAAGAAGGAGGCTTCGAGGCGCTCGAATTCCCGGCTCCCGGTGATCAGGAAACTGTCGCGCTGCCGAAGCTGGAAGCTGACGGACGGATTGATGCTCCAGGACTGTTTGTCACCATCCTGCCCGGTGATGTAAGTGCCCATGGTGTGCCCCGTGATCTGACGGAACGGGCCGTTTTCCAGGAATGGAGACCATGTCAGTGTGCTTATGGTCCGACGCATGTCCCGGCGACGGACAAAGCCAAGTCCGGGGTTGAAGTTGGTGGAGACGCTTGTGTAGGAGAGGCTCCCGCCGTAGACCGCATTGCGCAGACTCAGGCTCACGCGGCCGGCCTGCTCGCCGTCACTCGCGTCGTCCGATGCGGCAACACGGGTGTACCAGGCTTCAAACTCACTGCGGCTCCAGAACCGGACCTGGGTATCGGCGCCATAGGCCCGGTTCCAGTCGCCACTCCGGTCGAGTGAGGTGAAAATAACGCCCGCTGTGGCGCGCGGGCGGACTTCGGTCCGCGCGCGCGCCACAAAATTGTTTGCAGACCTTGAGCCCAGCAGGTCACTCATCTCGTCGCCCGTTTCGATGTTGAGGAGACCCACCGAGAAGCGCCCCACCTGACCCGTGGCGCGGGCACCGGCCAGGATACGCTCCGTGAGCCCGATACGGCGCGAGAAAAAGGTCTGTGTCTGACGCGAGGAGCCGTGCTCGAAAAGCCCCGACCGCTCCAGGAAAAATTGCCTCTTCTCGGGAAAGAAGAGGCTGAACCGGGTCAGATTGACCTGTGCATTGTCGGCTTCAACCTGTGCAAAATCCGTGTTGACCGTCGCATCTATCGTAATATTCGACGTCAGGCCATACTTCACGTCGAATCCGACCTCATTGTTGAGATCCGAATTCGTGTTTTCGAACCGGAGGTCCGGACGTACTTTCTGTGCGCCGCTCACGATGTAGGGCGTGAATTCGATGTTTTTGCCACGGTGGATGTTTTTGATTCCCGTCAGGCGACCGTACTCGCTGACCGTCCGCATGTCGTCGCTGTAGCCCGAACCGTAGGAGAGCGGAATCAGGGGCCAGTTCAGTGTTTCGTTCTTGCGATTGATCTTGCGTCGCATGAAGAGTCCGAATTCCAGTTCTTCGCCTTCCGGAAACCGGAGCTGGCGGAAGGGGATCGAGACCTCGAGCGTCCATCCCTCTTCGTTGATGACGGTTTCACTCGTGAAGACGGCGTCCCAGGAATAAGAATCGAGCGTGATGGATTCGTCCGCGATCATGGCATCGTCCTGCGTGCCGAGCGCATTCATTTCGAAGAGGTAGGCGTTGCGGCCATCCAGGAAGGTGTCCAGCCCGATATAGGCGTGGTCATCCCGGTCATTACGCCCCCCGCGCTCCATGTTCTTGGCCCGGATGAGCTCGGGGTTCCTGTCCTTGAAACTGAAAGCGAAGTAGAGGTGATTGCGGTCGTAGGCCACCTTGGCCCATGTCTCTTCCGTCGGAGCCGCCCCTTCGTTGGGCCAGCGCTGCCGGAAGTCTGTGATCGGATCAATGAACTGCCAGGCGGCGTCGTCCAGATGGCCGTCAATACGCGGCGCATCTTCCACGAAGACCGCCTCGATGGTGGGCAGTTCGGCGCGTGCGCCACGGGACCCGTCGGACGTGGCCTGGGCGGAGAGGGTGCGGGCAGGCAGTACCAGAACGGTCAGAACCAGCAGAACAAAGAGAGGAGCGCGAAAGGGCATCTTGGGCGGCTTTGGGTGAATGAGGCAATATACACGTTCGTCACTTTTGCGCGAAATCGGTGTATGCTTTGGCGCCCGATCCTGAACCGGTACGAACATCCCATGACATTCCCATTGAAGCCCTGGGCGGCGGCCCTTTCTCCGTGCAGTCTTCTGCCGAGAATGAGATTCTCGATGTCATTTACCGCTTTTTCGACGCGTTCGCCGCCCGGGATTCCACCGGAATGGCAGCTGAAGTCGATATGGACGGGGGACTGGTGATTACAGCGTTTACGCCCGACGGACGGCCGTTCGTGCGCGCTATTGAACAGTGGACATTCATTCCAAGTCTGGCAAGCCGGGAGGGACCTCAGGTGGTGGAAACCACCTGGAACCCTCTCGTCGAGGTGCATGACAACCTGGCCCGGTTTCCCACGGGCACGGATGATGTTCCGGAGCAGGAACCCGCCTGGAAAATCATTGCCGTGGCCGACACGCTGCGCCGTGAAGGATGCACGGACCAGGGGCTTCGCGGCCAGGTGGGAGGCCGCTGAGATTCGGCGAGAGGCGAGGCCCTCATTTCAAAACAGGGTGAAATGAGGCGGGGGCATTGAACGCTCTCGCCATCTGACGTATTATTACTGTCTGGCCACTGATTTGCCCTGGTGGCGGAACTGGTAGACGCGCTAGATTCAGGTTCTAGTGAGCATTACGCTCGTGGAGGTTCGAGTCCTCTCCAGGGCACCATGGGCGGCTCGCTTCGTGAAGGCGAGCCGCCCTGTATCGCACCCGGTCAGGGTGGAGGCCATAGTCATTCAGTGCACCCATGCATCTCTCACTTTTCCTCTGGTTACTCGTCGTTCCTGCATTGGCGCCGCAGCCGGTGAACACCGACGTTCGCGATGAAATCCGTAATCGTCTGCAGGTGGCACGGGCAACCGGTCAATTGACAGCTGCAGGCACCACACTGCGCGCCCGGGTCGCATTACCCAACCATTACGAGGCCCACGGATTCGAGCCGGCATGGGTGGTGGATGGCGTGCCTACAGAGCCTCTCGCCAAATTGATGGGCGCCATCGGAAGCGCCGTGCTGCATGGTCTGGACCCGACAGATTATCACATGGATCGACTCCGTGCCCTTCATGCGGGTATGTCACCCCGCTCACCTGTACGTGACCAGGCAGACCTTGACCTGCTGGCCACGGATGCCTTTCTGGTACTGGGCTCACACCTGCTGCATGGACGCGTACATCCGGAGAGCTTCGAACCGGAATGGATGGCTAACCGGCGAAACAGACCGATGGAACCGGTTCTGGCGGAGGCACTGCGGAGCGGGGATGTCGCGGGCGCACTGGAAAATCTCGCTCCCGTTCAACCACGATACGCAACGCTGAAGCGTGCGCTTGCTTCGTTGCGAGCGCTGGAAGCCAACGGACCGTGGATCCCGATTCCGTCGGGACCGAAAATGGAGATTGGCAGCCGGGGAGAGCGCGTCGCCCAGCTGAAGGAACGTCTCAGGGCTCTTGGTGATCTGACGGTACATGTGCAGGGCTCCGATTCGTTACTCTTCGATACCGGGCTTCAAGAAGCAGTCATTCGATTCCAGGAGAGACATGGTCTGGATGCGGACGGTGTGGTTGGACCGGCAACGCTTTCAGCATTGAACATGACTCCAGAACAACGCATACAGCAGATTGTTGTGAACATGGAGCGCTGGAGATGGCTGCCGGACGATCTGGGAGAAGAGCATATCGAGGTGAATATCCCCGGATTCGTCGTCCATGTCGTGGAACGTGGCCGCGTAATGCGGGAGCATCGCGCCATTGTCGGTCGCGTCGTCCGGCAGACGCCGTCGTTTACCGGCCAGATGTCGTATCTGGTACTGGCACCATATTGGCACGTACCGCCGACCATTGCGAGTCAGGACAAGTTTCCTCAGATAAAAAATGATCCAGGAGCTGTTGCTGCACAGAACATGAAGTTGTTCTCGGTGGCCACCAACGCTGTCGTGGATCCGGCATCGGTGGATTTCTCGTCGATGACCGGTCGCGAATTCAATCAGCAGTACCGGCTCCGACAGGAACCTGGTCCGCAGAATGCACTTGGAAGGGTCAAATTCATGTATCCGAATCGTCACAACGTGTATTTGCACGACACACCCTCGCGGGAACTCTTCAGCCGGTCTTCACGGGGGTTCAGTTCAGGCTGTATCCGGATCGACAACCCACTCGACCTGGCGGAATACCTGTTGCGTGACAATCCGGCGTGGCAACGTGAGCGTATTGACCGGGTGGCGACCGGAACGACCGAAACGAGTATCCGACTGTCCCGCGTATTGCCCGTCCATATGCTCTACTGGACTGCATGGGCTGATCAGGATGGCACGATCCAGTTCCGTGACGATATCTATAAACGGGATGCCCGTGTTGCCGCGGCCTTGTCCGCAGATGCCCCCGGAGTATGATTCGGGGATGGACACATACGGTCCTGCGGTTCCTCGGTGCGTGCGTATTGACAGTCGCCGCAGCCTTGGTCATGGCATCGTGGCATGGAGCGCCAATCGTCACGGTGGACGATAACAAACCGGTACCCGGACACGCCGTCCAGCACGAGTTGGTGGGTGTACTGACGCGGATGGACTGGCCACTGTATCCGATTCGCGACGGCCGGGCAGTCTTCACGGCCCGTGTCGGTGCCGCCGACGTCGGATTGTCCGTTGTAGCACTCCAGGCGCTTCCCGGTGAAGCTTTCGAGATCGATGCGCGTGACCTGATGGGCGTGCCTGTCCCGTTCGTGATTGAAAGTGACAGTGTACGTGTGCGGCGCTCGGACGATGGGCGTTTATACTGGGTAGCTCCGACGGAACCCGGCCCAACGGCATTTCGCATCCGGTCTGTGGACGCTGGCGGTGCCATCCACGTGAACATGCTGGTCTCCGAACCGATCGGCTCGGTCAAGCGCGGTTCGTTGAGCCATTATCCCATTGGCCACTACCAATCTCGACCCGACTCCCGTGGACCCGAGTACGATCCTCCTGCAGGGTTCGCGCCGATATCGAAGGACGACGAGGATATCCTCGCCTCCCCGCACTTCACTGTCGGCCAATTCCTGTGCAAGGAGCCCGGAGATCCACGCTACCTGGTTCTGTCCACCAGGTTGCTTCACAAATTGGAAATGTTGCTGGGCGCCGTACGCAGTGCCGGAATCAATGCCACGACCCTGACCGTGATGTCTGGCTACCGTACGCCGGCATACAATCGGAAAATTGGCAACACGACGTCTCTCAGCCGTCACCTTTATGGAGATGCGGCGGATGTCTTCGTGGATAACGACGGCGACGGCATGATGGACGATCTCAATGGCGATGGTGTATCGGATGTAGCCGATGCGCGGTATCTGGGCCACATTATGGAGAGCGCGGTCAATGGCGGTGGTACAGGGGCATATCCTGGTGGCATGGGCGCATACCGCGCGAACGCAGTACACGGTCCCTTTCTTCACGTCGACACCCGTGGTTCACGGACCCGCTGGTAGCTGTCAACCAGCGCCCGGTGTCTACTTCCATTTGATACTGCACCCGATGGGGTCGGTCACCGGCTCGGGGACCGGTCGCCCGGCCAGGACAGCCTCAAGGGCATGGTCCAGTTCGTGTGTCTTGGCCCGTGCTGCGTGCTGGGGGATATCCACGGCCCGGCCGCGATAGGCCAGCTTGCGCTCTGCATCGAACACAAAGAAGTGGGGCGTGCGCTCGGCACCGAATGCGCGCGCCGTGTCCTGGCTTTCGTCCCGGGCATAGACCCAGGGGAATCGGAGTTGCTCCATGCGGGCTTTCATGTGCTCGAAATCGTCAGCCGGATGCGTTTCGGCATTGTTTGGATTGATGCCAATGAACTGCACGCCGCGCGCAGCGAATTTCTCGGCTGTCCTGCGGGTTGTGTCGTCGGAACCGATCACGTACGGGCAGTGGTTGCATGTAAAGAACACCACGAGCGCGGTCGCGTCTTCGAAGTCGGATGGCGACCACGAACGCCCGTCGGTCGCGGGGAGGGTGAACGGCGGAAGGGGATCTCCTGGTTGCAGCATTGACAAGGATATATGGTGGGTGACGGCATGGAACAGAACCTGAATACGTTTGGCCTCGGGCCAGGTTCGGATGTGGGGAATGCCCCGACATCGGGATCGTACCACCGCCGTCATGCGTGTCCCGTTTGCATACGTATTGTACAGTTGGATCAACAGCGAGAGGTACCGTCATGATGCGCACAATCCTGGTTCCCACCGACTTTTCTTCGAGCGCCGACAGCGCGCTTGCCTACGCCTTCCAGTTCGCCGAGGTATACGGCGCTGACGTGCACATCCTCCATATCGTGGAGCGCCCCATGGCCACGGTACCGGATCTGCCCCCGGAGATTGTGTCGCTGGCACAGGACAAGGCCATGGATGCCATGGCCCAGTTGCTGCGCCGCCACGGGAAGACGGAAAAAGACGTCACGGTCACCGTCAAGCCGGAGCGCCTTACGACGTCCATTCCTGAAATGATTGGCACGTTTGCCGAGGAAAACCGGTGCGACCTACTTGTCATGGGTACGCACGGTCGGAGGGGGGCACGCCGCCTGCTCCTGGGCAGTGTTACCGAGGAGGTCATTCGCCACTCTCGCGTGCCCGCGCTCGCGGTTCGGGAAGGGGAAGAACCGGATGCGGCGAAGAAGGACCGGCATATCCTCGTTCCCATTGATCTTTCGGACAGTACCGACGCGGCGCTCCGCGTGGCTACCGATGTGGCCCTCAAGTTCAACGCGCGGATCGAGCTCCTGCACGTGGTAGACATTGGATTCTATCCGTACTACGGGCTGCTCAAAGACCCGGTGGCTGAGCTCGAACAAAAAGCGCTCGACGTGGCGGGCAAGCAGCTCGAAAAGCGGGCCAAGAAACTGCGCGATGTCGGGATAGACGTAGAGATCCATCGCCGAAAGGGCCATGTGGCCGACCGCATTCTGGCGTTCACGTCCGAAAACGACGTGGATCTGATCGTCATGGCATCGCACGGCCGCTCAGGGATTGACCGCGTTCTGCTTGGAAGCGTTGCGGAACGTGTCCTGCGGGCAGCAAGGGTACCGGTGATGGTGGCGCCTTCAGATGCAAAAAAGGAGGCTCCCTTCAATCATGTAACACCCGCCCTGCGAGCTGATATATCATAGATATATTATAAATATATCACTCTTCGCCATCGGTCGAATCGTAGTCGACAGACAGGATCTCATATTGCGGCGCACTAGGATCCGGGGAGATGCGGACGGTATCGCCAGGAGTGTGGCCGCTGAGAGCTCGGGCAATCGGTGATGTGAACGATACGTCTTCCGTACGCAGCCCGGCTTCATCCACACCGACAATGCGCAGATCCTTGACGGCGCCGTCAAGGGGTCCGCCGGTAATGCTAACACGGACGCGCGCACCGAAGCGCACCTCGCCCGTCGGCTGGCCGGACGGGTCTATGACGCGGGCTGTTGCCATGCGCTCACGCAGCGCGGCAAGTTGGCCGCTGACCAGTGTACGTCGGCGGATGCGGTCGTGGTCATGGGGGTCACCCTGTTGCAGGGCGTCCCGTTCTTTTTCCAGTGCCTCACGTTCCTCCTTCAGCAGCCGCATGCCACGTGGTGTCACGTAGTTGGCCGTACCTGGCGGAAGTGGGGCCCGGGGAGCAATGAAAACATCTCCCAGTTCATTGTCTTCACTTCGGAAGGCGCGATTCATTTCGTGGGTATCTGCTCCAGCCAGATCCTGGCTTTCCTGTTCGACTCGACATGGGCTACGAGTATACCCTCCTCCTGGATCCATACCGTGTCGCTGCCGGTCGAAAACGAATCGGTGTCACCAATGACAAGCTGGCCTTCCTGGTCAATGTACCAGGCGCTGTATTCCTGGTCTGTGTCGGCACCGGATTTCGAACGAATAACAAGGTCACCGTCTGCCATGAAGTGGAATTCAATGTCTATTTCCGCGATGAGCGACGTAGCCATGGCCAGCGCTGCACGGGAAATTGCATTGTCTTCGTCTGCGTCGGTGTCGATACCAATTCCCAGGTGCAACTTCCACCGGGTGTCTACAAGGTCCTTGTCGCGCAGCTGCTGGGCATGTGAATTGCCAGGCGCTACGGAAACGATGAAAATGAGGATGGCCAGAAGAGAAATATGCTGTTTCATTATGCTGTACGACGTGTGGATGGACGCTTTGCAGTGCGGACATTCGCTGTATAGCGTACGGGCGGGCCGGAAGGTTGCACGTGCCGCACACGGATCATGCATGGACGCGCAGCATGAAGAGGGCGGCGACGACGAAGGAGGAGCCGCCCGTAATGAGTACGAAAACAGGTTCTCCCCCGAAAACATTATCCAGCAGGGCCCCGTAGATGGTGCTGGCCATGATCTGGGGCAGCACAATGAAGAAATTGAATATGCCCATGTAGATACCGAATTTCCCAGAGGGAAGGGCATCGGTCAGGATGGCGTACGGCATGGCAAGAATGCTCGCCCATGCCATACCGACGCCGATCATGGATACGAGCAGCATATTCGGGCCTGGCATGATATATATGCTCACAAGGCCGATGCCACCCGCCAGAAGACCCACGATATGGGTCCGTGAGCGTCCGATTCGGCGCGCAAGCACGGGAAGCGCGAAAGCGAAAAGGGCCGCAACACCATTGTAGGTCCCGAACAGAACACCCACCCAGTCGGCACCGTCGTTGTAGATCTGCGAAGCTGTGTCGGTGGTGGCGTAGATATGACTGGTCACAGCGGGCGTCATGTAGATGAACATCGAAAAAAGGCCGAACCATGAGAAGAACTGCACCCAGGCCAGTCTGCGCATGGTGGTTGGCATCTGGAGCAGGTCGCTGAAGACCTCGACGAAGCCGTCCGTATGGCCCTGGCGCGTGCGCCAGGCGGCCAACCAGAGCAGAAGGGCAAAGAGAACGAGTCCAATACCCAGGACATAGAGTTCCTTCTGCAGCGCACCGGAGACGTAGACCAGCACGGTCAGCAGGGCGCCGCCCGCGCACCACCGGGGTGCCAGCCGCGCGTACGCGGCGGCTGGCAGAAGGCCGTGCGCGGGCGGCGCCGCATCCGTCGCGGCCGCATGGAACGCCGCGAGCTCCTCGGGCGAATACTCCCGCACGCTGAGCACGGTCCACGCCACGGCCGCCAGGAAAACGGCTCCACCAACATAGAACGCGTAGACGACCGATGGCGGAATGTCTCCGGGCGGCGCGGTGTTTGCCACCCCCAGCCAATTGGTCAGCATCCACGGGAAAAGGGACGCCACCACCGAGCCGAAGCCGATGAAAAAGCTCTGCATGGCAAATCCCATGGTCCGCTGCTCACTCGGAAGCATGTCGCCCACGAAAGCCCTGAACGGTTCCATGGACACATTGATGGACGCATCCAGAATCCAGAGCAGTCCGGCCGCCATCCAGAGCGCCGACGAGTTCGGCATGGCAATGAGCGAGAGCGATGCCAGGATGGCGCCCACCAGGAAATACGGGCGGCGGCGCCCGAACCGGCCCCACGTGCCATCGCTCATGTGCCCGATGATGGGCTGCACGATAAGGCCGGTCACCGGCGCTGCAATCCACAGGATGGCAATACTGTCCACCTCGGCTCCCAGCGTCTGGAAAATGCGGCTCAGATTGGCCAGCTGCAGTCCCCACCCGAACTGGATACCGAGGAATCCGAAACTGATGTTCCAGATCTGCCAGAAGGAGAGATGGGGCTTGTTCATGGACCAGTTCGGGCCGCCTGCAGAAGGCGACGATTATTCGGCGTCCACAATGGAGCGGTAATGGGTCTCATCTCCCGTCATCTCCCACCGGACGAGCGACGTGGGTATGATTCCTGACGAGAGGAATGTATCCATGAAGCGTTGCATGATGAAGTCTTCGCCCTGTTGGCGCGCTACGACCCGCATGAGGTCCTCAATTTCGACTTTTCCGGTGATGTAGCTCGAGCCGTACCCAGGCTGCTGCAGGTAGAGGTGCTGCTCGAAGACGACCAGTTCGCCGTCGGCACGCATCCAGCCACGGGGAGTCCATTTTACCGCGAAATCCGATGCCTCCGCCATGGTGAGTTCATTGCCGTGCATGTAGAGACCGCCAAGTGCCCGGGCAGCGCGCTGACCGAGCATGATGTAGATCAGTTCCTTGGCGCGCGGCCCATCGTCCATGAGACCTGCCGCCATCATCATCTCCTCAAGACCCGTGGCGAGTCCCTCGCTCCGGCCGTCGTAGATGTTGTAGAGCGGGAGGGAAGACCGGATAATGCGCTCGTGTGGATCGTTGTCGAGCATGGCCAGCTCAATCCAGTGGAACATGTGCGGCCGCATGGGCATGGCGTCGTGCATGTTGATCTGGGTGAAGAAGGAGCGCTCGTCGAAATCGGCCACGTAGCTACCGATATGGTCGAGCATGGCCCGTCGCATGTAGGGGCGTGTGGAGACGAAGCCGTCATCCAGGAACTGCATGAAGGCATCGACCGCCCGGATCATCTCGCGCCTGTACTCGGCCTCACTGTCAAAATCGTCCCGCGGGGGCTCGTTCCGGTTGTTGTGCTCGGTCAGTTTCAGGTAGGCCCAGCTGCGGGCAAGTTCACGCTCCATGATGGTGACCTCCTCTTCCCAGGACCAGGGCATAAGGTGGACATTCCGGAGATACCAGGTATAGTTGTCTTTTCCAATACCGGATGGACCGTCTTTTGATGGCAACTCGGCCTCCAACCAGTCTCCGAACGATTCTGTCGCGGCCAGGGCACGGCCAGCAGCATCCTGCACATTCGCATGGTCCGTGGCGGCCGCGATGGCCCGCAGCGCACCTTCCTGCTCCCGGATGACACGGATTCCACCAAACCAGAGATCACGGGCATTTCCCGTAAGATTTTCCCGGGCCTGCACGTAGAACTCCGGAATCATCCCGATTTTTTCCGCGGCGACGGCGGCGTCTGCTGCCGAGAGTGGCTTCTCGAGGGCCCACCAGTCAAACCAGGCGTGGTTTTCGGGTCCTTCATGCGCCGGTACGTCGCTTCGGGACATGTAAATGACCTTGTAGAAACCGGGATCCCGCTGCCAAGGCATCCGGACGCGGTGTTCGAATTCAAGGCCATTCATTTCAGCGCGAACAAGCTCGTAGTCAATCCTGTCGGCAGTTGACCACCCCGATGTATCGACGGCAGCGAGAGCTTCTTTCCAGTCGGCGAGTGCGGCGTAGCGCGCTCTCATTGTGGCTTCAGAATAGTCCGGGACACCGTTTTCGAACGGGGGACGCTCAAATGCGCGCCAAGCGAGGAAAAACTCTTCCAGAGATTCGTGCGTTGCGCCCGAAGGTGGTGGCGCTTCCATATCGGTGGACAGCGCGCCGTCGGTCCCGGAAGATCCGGAATCGCAGGCGGCGAGCATGAACAGCGCGGCACAGACGGTCAACACGTAGTGGGGAAAGGAACGGAAATTCAACATGGTGGGGTGGGGATTGTGATCTGAATGAGCTTTCGTCGGGATGGACGTCTATCCGGCTATCCGGTTGCGAGCGCAGCATCGAGCAGGCGGGCCAGGCGAATGGCCGCCATCTGCATGCGCGTTTCAATGATGGTGATGTTTTTGGCGCGGTAGTCTTCGTCGACTTCACCATGTGCGCCGAAGTCGTAGGCGGTCTCGCGCAGGATGGCGTGGGATTCCTCGGCCCAGCGTGCCGGATTCAGGGAGTCCCATGCCTCGCGGTCCGCATCGGTGATGTCAAAGTACAGGTGCGATGCCATATCCACCCAGGACGCCCATGAACGCTCTATCAGGACGGAGTCCCAGACGCGGTGCAGGTTGGAAGGCTCGCCGAAGGCGGTTACCGCCGTATCATTGCCGCCCCTGTCGAAGGCGTAGCCGGCGTGCATGGGTTGGTGCAGGTCACCGGCGAAGTGGGCAAGGAATTTGAGTGCGTTCAGGCGAGCCTTGGGCGGGGAATCGGAATTTTCGAGTACGGCCAGCGATTCCGTGACAGCCTCCACGGCGCAGAACGTATCGCCGCAATCCCGTTCCAGATTGAAACTTGTCGCGTCGCGGGGCAGATTTACGTAGTGTGCAGTCGTGTACCGGTCGTACGCGGGATCGGAGCCACGGACCTGGTCAGCCCAGAGGCAGCTTTCCATGAATCGGTCAAATGCCCGGTTTGTTGCAAGCAGGCTGCGCACGGCGCTCCGGGTTTCCGGCTTCATGTCCCACCAGGCCATGAGACAGATGGCCTTGTGCCCATCGCGGCCCCAGAGTGCGGGATCGGCCGTTCGAGCCGTGGCGTCAGCCGCCAGATTGTTCGCAACGAGCAAAAAAAGACCAAAATACAGGAAACGCGTCATCGCCACTCTCCAAGCAGTGCGCCCATGGCCAACAGTGCTGTCAGATTATAGGCCAGATTCAGGCCCCAGGTTATAAATTTCTTGTCTTCGAAAGCAACTGCCTGCCAGGTGGAAAATACCACGAACCCGAGCCACATCCAGAATGCACCCTGCATCCCGTAGGCCCACCCGGTTGCCGCGAAGGCTTCTTCCCAGGTATTAAGTACGTGCGCCAGTACAAATGCAGCAACGACGCCCAGAAGCCACGTTACGCCGTATCCAACCCACGGGTTGAAGCCCTCCCGCAGTTCTTCCTCCGT
>PCUY01000011.1:0-458 GCA_002787815.1 Bacteroidetes bacterium CG12_big_fil_rev_8_21_14_0_65_60_17
TAGCGCCAGCGGCTGACGATAGACGAGTTTGAGTTCGTGGCCGCGCGTGAGCACGACGGGCGCACCGGCTTTGGGAGATACGCAGATCCAGTCAATTCCACCGGGCGCGGCCTTCGTTCCATTGGTCTCGACGCCGACGTCAAACCCCTCGCGGTGAAGCGCCGCTACAAGTTCGTCGTCGAGCTGGAGGAGCGGCTCACCGCCCGTGCAGACGACATATGGCCGGACAACCTGGCTGATGTCCGATGGCCCTGGACCGCTCCCGGACTGGACGGAAAAGGGCCCCTTGAATGCAGCGTGCGCAGCACACGTGGCCGCGCCGGGCGGCAGGTCTTGGTCCCAGATGTTTCTCACACGCGCCGCCAGTTCAGCCGATGTGCGGAATTTTCCGCCGCCCGGCCCGTCCGTGCCGACGAAATCCGTATCACAAAATGAACAGATAGCTGCTGCACGGTCCT
>PCUY01000011.1:547-6704 GCA_002787815.1 Bacteroidetes bacterium CG12_big_fil_rev_8_21_14_0_65_60_17
CGGAGTGCGCAGAGGCTACTTTGCCGTTCAGATACGTTCAAATCCAATAGGTTCAAAGCGGCCCATTTGCGGCCCGATTTTCTTCGGCATAAACAGGGAGACAAGCATGCAGATCCAGGGACATACTTTTTTGGTGACAGGAGCGAGCAGTGGATTGGGTGGCGGTACCGCCGACCGGCTCATTGAACTCGGTGCCAACGTGATTCTGGCCGATGTGAACGAGGAGGCGGGCCAGGGGCGCGCCGAAGCACTCGGCGAGCGGGCCCTCTTCGTGAAAACCGACGTATCGAGCGGCGAGAGCGTACAGGCTGCGGTGAATGCCGCGCTCGAGCACTTCGGCGCCCTGCACGGCGTCGTGAACTGCGCCGGGATCCTGGTGGCCAAAAAAACCTTCGGATCCAAAGGTGTGCATGATCTGGAGAGCTTCCAGCGCGTCATTAACGTCAATCTTGTGGGCACGTTCAACGTCATCCGCCTCGCAGCCGAAGCCATGGCGAAAAATGAGCCCATGACGGACGGCGAGCGGGGGGTGGTCATCAACACCGCCAGCGTCGCGGCCTTCGAGGGCCAGATCGGGCAGGCGGCCTATTCCGCGTCGAAAGGGGGCGTCGTCGGCATGACGCTTCCGATTGCGCGCGACCTGTCGCGCACCGGCATCCGCATCATGACCATTGCGCCCGGCATCTTCGAGACCCCCATGGTCGGCGGCATGCCGCCCGACGTACAGGCGTCGCTCGCGGCCCAGATCCCGTTTCCGTCGCGTCTCGGAACGCCCGCCGACTACGCCTTCCTGGCGCAGCACATCATTGAAAACGTCAAGCTCAACGGCGAAACCATCCGCCTCGACGGCGCCATCCGGATGGGACCGAAATAGGGGGACGAATTTTTACCCTTGACTCCCCCCCCTAATAGTTATACTGGTCGTGGCTCAAATCCGGGTCGACATTCACACTGAACAACATGGGGGAACAAGAGATAAACAAACTGAATATCGTCCTTGCATCTATTTTTATTCTTCTGGCGTGGCATTCATTTACGCCCGAGTCGAATAATTCGCAGGCTGCGGTTCCTTGTTGGTACGAAGGCTGTGCAGCGAACGACTGCTTCGGATGGCAAACACCCTGCATAGCTCTGATCTGCCCAGACGGCGAGTACCTGTGCTGGAAAATGGAAAATTGAATGGGTGTCAGTTGGAGTCGAGGGCGGTCACGAGGAAATATCATCGTGACGATACTTCTCGTGCTGGGAATCGGCTTCCTTCTGATGTCACGGTTCGCTCCCAGGAAGGATTCGACTGTTTCGGCTGAATTCCTCGACCCAGGCACGAATGCGCGTGTCCATGATATTCCGGTGGCATTCTCAGTACCCACCGAGCGTCTTTGGTTGGATATGCCGCCGGAGTCGATATCTGCCATACGACTCGACTCTGTGCTACACTCACCTCGAGATGTCCTGTACCAGAACGGTACTCTCATTGTCTCTGACTATCCCGTACGAATTTTTCGTTTCGATACGTCCGGAGTGTATCTGAACCGATTTGGATCGGGCCAGGGGTTTGCTCCTGGGCAGCTGCCCGATTATTCGGATGTTTTCGAGCATGATGGAGCCGTGGTGGTAGTCAGTCCAAACGGACGAAAGCTGGTTCGTTTTTCTGCAGAAGGTCGAGTACGCGAAACAGCTGAACTCGATTTTCTTGCACTCTATGGCATTCCGTGGGGCGACTCCCTGTTGGTGAGCGCACTTACGATGAGTCGCGCGCTGCCATTACAGGTGCTTGCCAAGGATGGCACGTACGGTACCGCTTTTGGAGAGGAAATCACTCGTTTCGGATCCGGATTGGATATCATTGGTCGTCTGACCAGCGGCGCAGATGGCCGAATCTTTTATCTATTCAAGTACGAAAGTACCCTACTTGAGTTAAGTCCTCAGGGATCGGTCACGAACATGATCGTATTGTCCGATCGGCAGAAGTTGGAAAGTGCTCGAATTGAGAAGGATGCGAACGGAAACGCAACATCAAGAGCACCGAATCCTCCTGTTACCTATATGGACATTGAGTTTGAAGATGGGCGCTTGTACATATCAGGCCTGGACAAGCGTACGCGCCCATATGTCGCGTTCATTGATGTTTTCTCAGTCGATCCGTGGTCATACCTCGGTTCTATTGAAATGAGTCGAACGGTGATCGGTCTTACTGCAGACGGAACAACGCTCTATGCGGCTACTGATACGTCCATCGTCAGGATCGAAGTACCCATTCCAGTAGACGGCTTTTGAAGGGGGTCCACGGCGGCGCGAGGAGGCGGCCCAGCCGCCCTCCGACACGCCGCCTCATGACGGTCTGTTCGTTGGTGAAGGCCATGAAGCCAGCCTCGCCGTGGGAGCGCCCCACGCCGCTCGATGCCAGACCGCCGAACGGGACGTGCGGATTGGCGAAATGAACGAGCGTATCGTTCTCGCAGATGGCGCCCGTGCGAATGCGGCCGCCGAGCGATAGCGCGAGCGCCCGGCGACGGCTGAATACATACGTGGTGAGCGGTGGCGGTAGCGCGGAGATCTGCGAAACCA
The DNA here is from genome assembly GCA_002787815.1 of Bacteroidetes bacterium CG12_big_fil_rev_8_21_14_0_65_60_17. Classification (GTDB taxonomy): domain Bacteria; phylum Bacteroidota; class Rhodothermia; order Rhodothermales; family UBA10348; genus 1-14-0-65-60-17. Next base: position 3,116 of record PCUY01000011.1, read on the forward strand.
CTTCGTTCTCGCGTCGCCAGGAAAGCACAGGCAGCACCGGGCCGAATATTTCCTCCTGCATGATGCGCGCATCCGGAGGCACATCCACCAGCAGCGTCGGCTCCATGTAGCGCTCTTCGGCGCTGTAATGGCCGCCGAGCGCAATCCTCGCACCGGAATCCGTCGCATCTACCAGAATTTCCTTCAGCCGCTCGCCGTGCGGCACGCTCACGAGGCGTGCGTAATCCGGGGTCGCGGCGCGTTCTGCCGCCGTTTCGCCGAAGCGGCGCGCAATCTGCTCAACGAGCTGCGCAACAAGGGCATCGCGGACATCTTCATGGACCAGGACGTAGTCCGGGGCGATGCAGGTCTGGCCTGCGTTCGACCACTTTCCAAAGGCAATGCGCTCAGCGGCAACCTCGATGTCGGCATCGGGCGCGACCACAGCTGGAGATTTACCGCCGAGCTCCAACGTCACCGACGCCAGGTGCTCGGCTGCCGCGGCCATTACGATGCGACCAACGCGCGGGCTCCCGGTGAAAAAAACATGTCTGAATGGCAGCCGGAGGAGCTCCTGGGCTGTTTTCGAGTCTCCAAGGACAGTTACGAGCTCCTCCGGCCCGAACAGATCGGCCGTCAGGTTCTGCAACAGGGATGCCGTGGCGGGCGTGAGCTCGGAGGGCTTCAGGAATACCGGGCAGCCCGCGGCGAGCGCGTGCACGAGCGGCCCGAGCGAGAGCGTAACCGGGTAATTCCACGGCGAAATAATGAGCGAGGGGCCCTTCGGCTCGCGGTGCACCTCCCATGTGGCCCCGCCCAGAACGAGTGGCGCGGGCTTCCGGACAGGTTTCATCCACTGGTGGATGCGGCCGACGGCGTGGTCTATCTCAAGCAGCAGAGGGAGGATTTCAGTCGTGTCGACCTCCTGTCGTGGCTTGCGGAAGTCCTCGTGGATGGCGGCCTGGATGCGTTTGCGGTACGCAAGCACGTGCCGTCGCAACGCTTTAAGCCGGCGAATGCGCGTGCGGGCGTCGGCTGCCGGGGCCGATTCGAAGGCGGCCATCTGATGCTGGAACAGCGTGTGGTGGGAACGGGCCATGCGTGGCGGGTGGTGAAGCCGTGTGGGGTATGAGGGTGTGGAGTGTGAGGGTGTAGGCCGGTGCCCCGAAGATAGTCAGGTCACGCCAACACTACCAGCGGACCGGCCCTTGAAAGATGAGCCTGTATAAATCGAAACAGTTGCATATCGTGATGGCGCAGGGTGGATCGGAAAGACAGGCTCATCCTTCAACTGCCTTCAGGGCTGAATCTCCAAAAAGACACCAAACGTCCTGCCGTGCGTTCATCACACGGAATCCAATCCACACATCGCCATGTTTTCGATGGATGCCATACGCCGGGCAACGGCCTTTCTCGACGGCCGTGTGCGCCGGACGCCGCTCGAGTATTCGGCGGCGCTTTCCCGGAGGGCGGGCCGGGATGTGTACCTGAAGCTCGAAAACTGGCAGGTTACGGGCAGTTTCAAGGCGCGGGGGGCGCTTTACGGTCTGCACTGTCTGATGGAGGAGGGGCATGCGCATGTGGCCACGTGTTCGGCCGGAAACCACGGCAAGGGTCTTGCCTGGGCGGCCCGCGAACTGGGCGCGGAGGTCACCATTTTCGTGCCATCCTCGGTCGATCGGTCGAAGCATGACGCCATGCGGGCCATGGGGGCGCGCGTCGAGAAAAGCGCGTATCCGGGCTACGATGAGACAGAAGCGTGGGCGCTACGCACGGCCGCCGAGCGTGGCCTCCCGTTTCTCAGCGCCTACGACGACGAGCGCATCATGGCGGCCAATGGGGGTAGTGTGGCGCTCGAAGTCTGGGGGCAGATCGCGGCGCCGCCGCCACAGGGAGCGGCGCCGACGTTCGTTTTTCCCGTCGGCGGCGGCGGCCACGCGGCGGGGTTCGTTTTTGCCATGGAGACGCTCTGCCCGGGCGCGCGATTCGTGGCCGCGCAGGCCGCCGCCTCACCAGCCCTGAAACTCTCGCTCGCGCGCGGAGAGGCCGTCACGGAGATGGATGCCGCCGACACGCTGGCATGGGGACTCGAGGGCGGTCTGGGCGCACGCCCGTTCGAAGTACTTCGCGGCCAGCGCGGCGGCAGCGAGCCCGGCGGGAGCAACCTCGGCAGCAGCGACCGCATTCATCACGTGGCGCTCGTGACGGAGCCCGCCATTCGCCGCGCCATGCGGTTCATGCTCGATGAGCACCAGATCGTTGTCGAAGGATCGGCCGCCGTACCAGTGGCGGCGTGCCTTGCTGGCGATGTCGGCCCGGAAGCCAGCCGTTCCGGTTCGCACGGTGCGTCGGCGAGGTCTTCGCTCGGGCCACTCGTCATCTTCATTTCGGGCCGGAATATCGATGCGGAGACGTACCTGGAGGCCGTTTCAGGATAATAGTCGTTTTTAAAAGGTTGATTATGCCTTGAAGTGTCCTCCGCAAAAGGCCTATATCGCCAACCGAGCAATGGGCGGGATAAAAGCGTACTTTCCGGCTGGTTTTCTGCTCACAAATTGACTTCAGGCCCGTAAGATGTCCATTTTGTCCTGCCTCCGCGCGCGCCTGCGCACGTTCATTACCGGTCGCGCCCTGATTGGCGGACTCGCTACACTACTGGCGCTTGTCGCCTCGGCGTTCGTTCTCACGGCTTCGGCCCAGGACATGCGGCGCGCCGAGCCGCCACATGCTGCGACGCCCGCCGGGGACCGGCTCGAAGCCCGGGAAATCCGCGACGTGCTGTTCGAAAACGGCCTTCTTGCGCACGTACCTGCCCGGAATATTGGCCCGACCATCCAGAGCGGTCGCATTGTGGACATTGAAGCCAATCCGGCGCGGCCGTCGCACTTCCTGGCCGCCTATGCAAGCGGTGGGCTCTGGTATACGGAGAACAACGGTCAGAGCTTCGAGCCGCTCTTCGACCAGGAGGCCGTCATGACCATTGGCGACATCGCGGTCGATTGGGAGCGCGGCATCATCTGGGTCGGCACGGGCGAGAACAACGCGAGCCGATCGTCTTACGCGGGCACGGGAGTGTACGTGAGCCACGACTGGGGCGGGACCTGGGCACATCGTGGATTGGCCGCGACGCATCGGACGGGGCGCATTGTGCTGCATCCATCCAATCCAGACATCGTGTGGGTGGCTGCCGCCGGGGCGCTCTACTCAAACGGCCCGGACCGCGGCGTGTACCGGACGGACGACGGCGGCAGGACGTGGGAAAAGACGCTGTACGTGAACGGCATGACGGGTGCGATCGATCTCATCATGCATCCGGAAAATCCCGACGTGCTCTTCGCGGCCATGTGGGAGCGCGACCGCCGCGCCTGGAATTTCGTGGAGTCCGGCAGCGGAAGTGGTGTCTACCAATCGGACGATGGCGGGCGCACGTGGAGCCTCGTATCTACCGAAGAATCGGGCCTGCCGACGGGTGATGGTGTGGGACGGATCGGGATCGATTTTGCGCGATCGAACCCGGATGTGATGTATGTGAGCGTGGACAACCAGGACCGGCGGCCGGAGGAGGACGAGGAAGATGGGGGAGATGCGGCGCAGGGCGTTACGCGCGACG
>PCUY01000011.1:6738-8069 GCA_002787815.1 Bacteroidetes bacterium CG12_big_fil_rev_8_21_14_0_65_60_17
GCGACATCGAGCCGGTGGCGCTCGTGGAGTACGTGGAAGATGCCAACTCATTGCTTTTCGATACGCCCGTCATCGGGCTTGAAGTGTACCGCTCCGACGACGGCGGGACGACGTGGCGCCGTACGCACGAAGAGTATCTGGACGGCGTTTACAACTCCTACGGATATTATTTCGGGGAAATCCGCGTGGCACCCGACAACGAAGACCAGGTATATGCGCTCGGCGTGCCCATTCTGCGCAGCGACGACGGGGGCGCGACGTGGACATCGATCGGAGGGCCGCATGTGCACGCCGACCACCAGGCGCTCTGGTTGAATACGTCGCTGCCCGGTCACATTATTGACGGCAACGACGGTGGACTGAACATGAGTTACGATGCCGGCGAGACGTGGTCGGTGCTCAATGTGCCGCCCGTCGGCCAGTTCTATGCCGTCCAGGTGGATATGGCAACGCCCTACAACGTGTACGGCGGGCTGCAGGACAACGGCACGTGGCGCGGCCCAAGCACATATACGTTCGGCCCGAGGTGGCGGGTGAGCGGGGATTATCCGTATGACCGGCTCGGCGGTGGGGACGGCATGCAGGTTGAGGTGGACACGCGCACGAACCAGGTCGTCTATTCGGGATCACAGTTCGGGTTTTACAACCGGCAGGATCTTGTGAGCGGCGAGCGGCAGAGCATCCGCCCGCGCCATGAGCTCGGAGAGCGGCCGCTGCGCATGAACTGGCAGACGCCCATCCACCTCTCACGCCACAACCAGGATATTCTCTATTACGGTGCGAACCGGCTTTTCCGCTCCATGAACCGGGGCAATGACCTCGCGCCCATTTCGCCGGATTTGACGCGCGGCGGCCTGAAGGGCGACGTGCCCTACGGGACGCTCGCGACCATCGACGAGTCGCCCCTCCGGTTTGGACTCATCTACACGGGCTCAGACGACGGTCTCATCCACGTGACCCGCGACGGCGGCGTAACGTGGCAACGCATTGACCAGGACCTGCCGCAGGAGCTGTGGGTAAGCCGCGTCGAGGCATCGGGGCACGCCGAGGGGCGCGTCTACGCGACGCTCAACGGCTACCGGTGGGATCATTTCGATGCGTACGTCTACGCGAGCGACGACTACGGCGCTTCATGGTCGCGCGTAGGGACGGACCTGCCCGCCGAGCCGGTAAATGTCATCGTGGAAGATCCATCCAACGAAGATGTGCTCTATGTGGGCACGGACCATGCGGTCTATGTGAGCCTTGACCGGGGCCGCTCGTTCATGGGCCTGGCCGCGGACATGCCGAAGGCGCCGGTCCATGACCTCAAGGTGCAGTCCCGGGAGGAG
>PCUY01000056.1 GCA_002787815.1 Bacteroidetes bacterium CG12_big_fil_rev_8_21_14_0_65_60_17
TTCGCCAAATGACCCGGCCATACTTCGCTCCTCACGCCTTGATAAACGCCATTTTCGACTGCTACAGCGGGTTCTGGCGTAGTGTGAACAGGCCCTAATTCTTTTTGGGAGCGTAACCCCGCTCCTCGTCGCGCAGTTCGACAATTTCCTTGACTTCCTCCCTGTCCACCTGCCCTTTGCTCATGCGATGGATGAGGTGCCCGATCTGTTCGGGTTTCTGGGGCGTCTGGTTCCATTCGCTGTGGGCCTGCTCGATGATGGCCACCAGAATGCGGATATATCCATAGCGCTCGGCCTTCGTGGGAATGGCCCCTATCTTGAGGGCAAACAGTTCAGCGTTCCGACCGACCTGACGGTCAATCATTTTTTCCTGATGGTTCATACCGGAAAGGATGTGTCACACAAAAATTGTAATCAGTAATATAGGGGCTGCCAGAGAAACGACCTGTGAAGAGAACAGTCAGTCCATACCGCCTCGAGCTGCTGCCAGCCATTCCCGCCTTCCACCGGCGGGCTCGCCGACTGATGGACTTCGATCACGGACAGCTGGTCTATTATGGCCCCATGCCAACGTACTACGGCATCGGGGAGGTCCGCGCCACGGTCGACGGGTTCGTATCGGTGGATTTCCGGGGTACCGGACAATTCGGCGTGCACGAGGACATGTTCCGACCCGAGTATCTGATCCCTGTGCCAACATCCACCATGAACCTGCTCTGATGCGCTTTTTCACCCTGGTATTACTGCTTCTCGTCCTGGTGCTGTCCGCCTGTGGCGGACGTACGGAAATCCGGCCCATGATCGGGGGCCAGGTGGATGACTTCGAGGATGGGGATGCGCGCACGCTGCTGGGCACGCCCTGGGAGTCCGTAGCCGACGGTGGCGAGACGACGTCCACGATTTTTATCGACACGGAAGGCCACATGCCAGGGTCCACATACCATCTGACCATTGGTGGAACGAGACCACCGGGCAGCGCTGGAAACCAGGTCTCGGGGGCACGGGCCGTGCTGGGAGACGAATCGTCCGCCGTTGACGTGTCCACCTATGACGGCCTGGAATTGGCCCTGAGGGAATTGCAGGGTCAGCAGCAGACGTTCGTGGTTCAGATTGCCACGGCATCGGTCCGGGATTTCGATTATTACAACGCCTACGTGGTGGCCAACGATGAATGGACGCGGTTCCGGATTCCGTTCAACCGGTTCTCCCAGGAAGGATTCGGGCGGCCGGTGGATTTTTCGGGCACCGACGTAACCCACGTCGCTGTTTTCAGTAGTGGATATGGACCATACACGCTCGCGGTTGATAACGTCAGGTTCTATCGGGCCGAGGCCGATTCATCGCAATCGCTTTAAAAGGCTGTTGAAAAACCAGCGTGGACAGGGTGCGAGCGCCGCAACGCCATGGTGCGCTCTGGTTCTTCAACAGCCTTTTGATAAATTACACCACGAAAGACAGACGCTGAGACTCGTATATGCACCCACTTGTAGTCGACGAGGCCCGAAAGCAGTACGAGGACACACTCGCTGTGGACAACGTCTCATTCGAGGCGCAACCCGGCCGTATTCTCGGACTTCTCGGGCCCAATGGAGCCGGAAAGAGTTCTACCATCCGGATGTTGGCCTATATCACGACGCCCGATGCCGGTCGCATCACGTTCGGCGGCGAGGAGGTCGGACCGGGTACGCAGGCGCGCATGGGATATCTGCCCGAGGAGCGTGGTCTGTACCCGAAGTTGAAAGTAGGCGAACAGCTCATTCTGTTTGGCGAGCTGAAAGGCCTCTCGAGGCGGGAGGCAAAAGATCAGGCGGCTGCCTGGCTGGACCGTTTTGATGCCCGCTCGTGGGTAAACAAGGCGACAAACGAGCTGTCCAAGGGAATGCAACAGAAAATCCAGTTCATCGCCACAATCCTGCATCGGCCCGAACTGCTCATTCTGGATGAGCCCTTTGGCGGTCTTGACCCCATCAATGCCGATCTTCTGCAGTCGGTCATCATGGAACTCAAGGAATCGGGATGCACCATCGTTTTTGCCAGCCACCGTATGGAGCAGGTGGAGCAGCTCTGTGACGACATCTGCCTCGTTTCAAAGGGTCAGATCATTCTGCAGGGCACACTCAACGAGGTGAAGAAGCGCTATGGCAGACACACCCTCGAAGTGGATTACGAGGGCAAGGATGCGTTCATAGACCGCGTGGCTGCTTCGGGTGGAGCGCGTGTTTCCCAGCGCAGCAAGCGCCACGTGCAGTTCCAGCTCGCGCACCATACCAACCCGCGCGTGATCCTGACTGACCTCCTGCGGGATGTGGACGAGCTCATCCGCTTCGAGCTCATGGAACTGCCCATGCGCGAAATTTTTGTCCGCGCCGTTACCGAGGCGCAGGGTGCCGAAGCGGCTGTCACGCAGGCAGGAGGTATGGCATGAGCAAGATGATGGTCATTGCCCGCAACGAATTCCGGACCCGGGTACGGACGAAATGGTTCATCCTGACGACACTTCTGGGGCCTGTTGCCCTGATCGGATTATTTGTGGTTGTCGCCATTGTGGGCATCAACTCAGTGGAAAGTGAAGAGCAGGATGTCGTCGTCATCGATGAGTCGGGGCTGCTTTTTCCTCACTTGTTACACGATCAGATCCGGTTCAGGGAGGCGACCTCACATCCAGACGAACTGCGGGAGCGGGTTCTCGAAGGGGATTACGATGGATACCTGGTTGTTCCCGAAGACGTAGCCACAGGAGGAACCGTTGTCTGGTACTCTGCGTCGGGCGGAGGCTCACTCATGAACGGTGAGCTGAGGGGGGCTGTACGCAGCGCCGTGCGGGCGTTACGCGTCGAGCAACAGGACATTGATCCTGCAGCCTACAGTGCCATCATGGCCAATATCCCCATGGACAGCGTGCAGCTGACCCAGAGCGGTGAGGAGCGCGGCAACGTGGTCGCCTATGCGGTAATTGGTGGCATCATGGGCTTCCTTCTCTATATGGCCATGCTCATCTACGGCAGTGTGGTCATGCAGGGTGTCATGCAGGAAAAGCAGAACCGGGTCGTTGAAATCATTGTCTCATCAATGCGGCCCACGGAACTGCTCATGGGCAAGGTGCTCGGCATCGGTGCCATGGGACTTTTGCAGATGACGTTCTGGGCCATGCTGATAGCTGCAGGCTCCATGCTCTCGGGTCTCGTTGTGGGGCTCTTCGTGGACCCCGCTTCCCTGCAGCTGCCCTCGACGGCCACGAACCAGGAGGTCCTGGCCGCCATGAATTTCTCCATTCCCGTGATCGAGCCACTGGTCTACGTCGTATTCGTGGTGTATTTCCTGGGTGGATACCTGCTCTACGCCACACTCTTCGCCGCCATCGGGTCGAGCGTCGAGCAACAACAGGATGCGCAGGGTATCATGCTGCCCGTCATGCTCCCCATCATCCTCTCCATAGCGTTCATGCAGTCCGTGATCGAAAATCCGGACTCGACGCTCGCCGTCGTGCTCTCGCTCATTCCGTTCACGTCCCCCATTCCGATGGTCGTGCGTGTGGCCATGATCGATGTACCGCTGTGGGAATTGGCCGCTTCGCTGCTGCTCATGGGATTGTTCATCCAGGGAGCAGTCTGGGTGGCAGGTCGGATTTATCGGGTGGGCATCCTGTCCTACGGCAAAAAACCCTCGCTGCTCGATTTGGCTCGCTGGATCAGACAGGCCTGAGACAAGGGACGCGGATCTGCCTGTGACATTTTCGCGTTTCGGGCATACTATATGGTATGGCCCGACGGTGCTACATACTCCTCTGCGTACTCCTCGCTGCCGGTGTATCCCTGCCTGAACCGGCACAGGCACAGTATTTCCGGTTCGGGAAAAACAAGGTCCACTACGAGGATCGTACCTGGTTTTACCTCGAGAGCCGGCACTTCACCGTCTTCCATCATGACGGTGCCGATCATCTGGCCCAATTCACCATACGGGCGGCTGAAGAGGCCTATGAACAGGTGGCTGGCATGTTCAATTTCAGACCCCGCAACTCGCTCTCCATCATTGTCTATGAGGACCACGGAGACTTTTCGGTCACGAATGCTGTCAATCTGCCGGCATTCAGCGACGGAATCGGGGGCGTTACCGAGCTGTTCAAGAACAGGATTGCCATACCGTTCACGGGAGACTTCCGAACGTTCCGCCACGTGATCCACCATGAGCTGGTTCACGCCATGGTGAACGAGTATTTCTATGAAGGCACGCTCCAGGCCATCATTTCGGGGGGGCCACGGGCACGCATTCCACTCTGGTTCAACGAGGGACTGGCCGAGTATGCCGCACTCGGCTGGGATACCCGATCCGACATGTTCGTCCGGGAGGCCATACTCAGCGACCACCTGGCACCAATCCCGGAATTGCGGGGCTTTTTCGCCTATCGCGGAGGACAAAGCGTCTGGGACTACGTCGCGGAGCAGTACGGAGAGGAGAAAATAGGCGAAATACTGAGTCGGCTGCGCACCATGCGCAACGTCAATGCGGCATTCGAACGCTCCATCGGACTCACGCTCGAACAGTTGTCTTCCCGCTGGCACCGGGCGCTTCGTGAAATTCATTTCCCGGAAGTGGCGGCCCGGGAGAACATGGGAGACCTCGGTCAGGCTGTCGTCACGCCCAAGGATGGGCTCTACAACGTGAGCCCTACCCTGTCACCACTCGGGGACCGCGTCGCCTACGTATCCACAACTCAAGGCCTGTTCGATGTGTACATGAAGCCGACCGACGGATCATCCGGTCCGGTCCGGCTCATTGCGGGACAGACATCCCGTGATTTCGAGGCGCTACCCATCCTGACACCCGGTCTGGCGTGGAGTCCGGACGGCTCCCGGATTGCCGTTGCCGTACGACGGGGAGAGGTGGAGTCGATTGCCCTCGTGGACGTACGCACGCAGATGGTCCAACATCTCGATGTACCGTCGGTTGAACAAATCCTGAGCTTGTCCTGGAGTCCCACCGGAAACCAGATTGCGATGGGGGCCAGCAACGGAGTTCAGAGCGACATCCACGTGCTGGATCTGACCAGTGGCGCGGTTCACAATCTCACCAACGACATTTTCAGCGATCATGAACCTTCCTGGCGACCGGATGGGGGCGCACTCGTTTTCCATTCCGATCGGAATACCCACACCAGGCTCGGCCGCCATTCCGCGTCGGACATCGACATCTTCCAGGAGGATTTCGGGCGCTACGACATCTACGAGATACCGTATGAGGCCAGCCTGGGATCGCATTCCTATGCCGAAGCCCGGCGCCTGACCCGGAATACGACCTGGGATGCGTACAGTGCTCGCTATGGCGCCGGCAACAATGACCTGTTCTACATCGCCGATTACAATGGCGTGCCCAATATCCACTACATGGATCTGACCTCTGGCGCGTCTCGTGCCGTAACGGACCTGGATGTGGGCGTCATGCAGATTGCCGTATCGAAGAACGGGCAGAGCATGGCCGCTGTCTCGCTTTTGGAAGGCGTACCCTCCATTTATCTGCTGCGGGACATGGCAGGACGGCGCATACCACGGCCAGCCCCGAACATCTGGGCCCAGCGGGTAGCTCCTGACTCGCTCGACCAGGCTCCCGTTGCCCGGCTCGCCCACGAGTCGCTGAAGGCCCAGAATCCGTTCCTCAGAAACAGCATCGCCGGCATTGCCTACCGGCGTGGCCGGGACAGACTGCTCCCGACTGCGGACAGGACACCAGGTGATTCCCTGTCACTGGCCTCTTCCGATCCGGGATTCCGTCCCGAAGCGGCCGATTCCATGTTCGGAGGTGTCCGCGTGGACTTCGAGAGCCTTCGCAACATAGGGCGACGACCGGTCTCAAAAGAGGTGCAGGCGCTCAGTGAGCCTGAAGAAAACCGGGCTTACGTGGACGAGAACGGGACGTATGTCCCACGGCGCTATAAACTCCGCTTTTCACCGGACATTGTGACCGGTGCGGCCGGGTACGATGCGCTCTATGGGGTCCAGGGGGTGACGCAGATGCTCTTCAGCGACATGCTTGGAGACCACCGGGTATCGATCTCGACCAACCTGTTGCTGGACCTGCGCAACTCCGACTACATTTTTTCCTACGAGTACCTCGGTGGGCGAGCGGACTGGGCCGTATCTACCTTCCATTTCTCCCGCCTCCTGGCCGATTTCGAGGACCTTTCCTCACCCACATATTTCCGCTATCGCCAGTTCGGCGGCCGTGTTGCCGTCCAGTGGCCCCTGGACAAGTTCCGGCGTATCGAGTTTGAAACAGGGGTACTGGGCGTCAGCCAGGCCGATATCACGGACGTGGCCCGACCGTCGCGCACAAGGACTCTTCTCGTTCCCAGTCTGACGTTTACGCGGGACAAGACGGTTCCCGGATTCCTGCACCCGGTCGGGGGATCGCGATTCGCTGCCAGTCTTTCCGGCAGCCCGGTCTCACCCCGGCGCGACAATATCCTGTTCGGTACGGTCCTGGTCGATGCCAGAACCTACTTTTCGGCTGCCGGCAACAGGCTCGTATGGGCTCTTCGTCTTGCGGGAGCCAGCTCTTTCGGGCCGGACAAGCAGGTTTTCTATTCATCAGGGGTCCAGAACTGGATCAACAACAAGTTCGATGACATCAATGGATTTCCGATTGAAGATGTCACGGACTTCGTTTTCGCCACGCCCGTCATGCCGCTCCGGGGATTTGACATCAACGCAGCCAATGGCTCAAACTTCGCACTCTTTAACGCGGAGTTTCGCTTTCCACTGGCAGCCAGCCTGCTTCCGGGCCCGCTCTTCCTGTCCCGACTGCACGGAGTGACGTTCCTTGACGTCGGTGGTCTGTGGGGCGGACGGGGCACGACCGGATCGTTCCAACTGACAAGCAAAGACGTTGACGGGCGTTCCCGACTTGACGACCTGCTCATTGGCTCGGGGTTCGGTGCGCGCACATTCCTGCTGGGCTTTCCCGTCCGGGTAGATGTGGCCTGGCCCTTTGATGGAATTTCGTTTGGAGAGCGCACGACCCACATTTCGGTTGGACTGGATTTTTGACCGGGTTGTAAAATTCATGAATAGGGGTCAGGTCACCAGGCGGAACGCAACTACATCCGGGTGCGGGTGTTGGGTCATGGTTTAAACAATATGTAGCCCATGAAGACAGAAATTACCCACAGCTCAGACGTGGAACGCCAGTTTGAAGTAATCGCCACGTTCGAGGACATGGCCGGTGACATCGACAAGGCCATCCGTACGCAGCGTATGCGCACCACCATGAAGGGCTTCCGCCCGGGCAAGGTGCCGGTACAGTTGGTAAAGAAAATCTACGGGAAGGCGCTTTCGTACGGCGTCGCTGAAGATCTGGTGCAGCGGACGTTCCAGGAGGAGGTGCTGCACAACGATGCGTTCGACATCATGGGGCAACCAACGATATCCGAGCTCGAATTCGACTACGAAGCGCAGGGTGATCTGCGGGCCGTGGTCACGTTCGGGGTCCGACCTGTCTTCGAACTTGAGGATATTTCCCGTGTGACGCTGCACCGGCTCGAACATGAGGTTACAGAAGACGATATCCGGAAGGAAATCGATGTACTTCGCGCAGGCCAGGCTGACATCATCCCGGACGAAGGCCCGTCGACGGCCGAGTCGTACGTGGTGGTCGATCTGGAGCGCCTCGAAGAGGGTGAGCTCGTGGATGGAACCCGTCAGGCCGACGTACCCTTCCTGCTCTCCGACGAGAACCTCATGCCACAGCTCAAGGAAGCCCTTACGGGTGTTTCTGCCGGAGACGAAACAACGGTCACCTTCCCCGGGCAGGACGGGGAAGACCGCACATATGCCATCACCGTCAAGGAGATCAAGCGCCGCGAGCTTCCCGAGCTGACCGACGAGCTGGTTGCCGAAATTACGGACGGCAAGGTCGATACCGTCTCCGGGCTTGAAGAGGAGGTCCGGACGCAGCTGGAGGAAGGATGGAAGAAGCGGTCGCGGGAGCTTTTCGAGGGCGACGTGATCGATACCCTGTGCGAGCTCCACCCGTTCCAGATTCCGGCTTCCGTGGTAGAAATGTACCAGGATGCCTACGTGGAAGAGCTCAAAAAGCGGGGCAATGACGACAAGCTGCCCGAGGGTTTCGACGTGGAGGGCTACAAGGCGTCACGGCGCGATGAGGCGGAGCTGCAGGCCCGCTGGATGTTCATCCGTGATTGCATTATTGAATCGGAGGGAATCGAGGTCACCGAAGATGACATGGAGAAGCATTACGAGGAAATGGCGGAAGGCGCTGGTTTCCCCGTCGACATGCTGAAAAAGTACTACGGATCCATGCCTCAGATGCTGCAGAATGTGAGGGAGCGTATGCTCTCGGACAAGGTGTTTGCCTGGATCACCGACCGGACAACGGTCATCGATGCTGATGTTGAGGAGTATCAGAAAGCAGCCGCGGAAAAGTCCTGACCGCGCCCCCTGCGATGTCACCGCTACCGTGACGCAATGGCCGCTGCCGGCATCGGAGTGCTTTCCACAGCCATTGCCGCAGGAGTCCGGGGTGATCTTCCGTAGTGCACGATCAGAGCCACAGAAGTGACCAGAACCGCCATGGCCACACCAATCTGCACGTTCAGCTCTTCGCCGGCCAGGAGCCACCCCAACACAACGGCAACGACCGGGTTTACGAAGGCATAGGATGCGATCTGCTGGGCAGGTACGTGAGCCAGTAGCCAGATGTAGGCGCTGAAGGCCACGACGGACCCGAACAGGATCAGATACAGGAGTGCGGCGACGGAGGGCATTGTGATCGCATGCCTGTCCAGTCCGCTGTACTCACCTGCCACAAGACCGGCCGCAAGCATTCCGGCGCCACCACCCAACATTTGCCACGCGGAGGACCGTGCCAGGCTCCTCGGTAAATCCATGCGTTTGCTGTGCATGGAGCCGACCGACCAGAAGGCCGAGCCGACAACGACCGCCAGCATTGCCCATCCGCGCATGCCACCATCCAGATCGGGAGCCGCGAGGATAGCGACACCGGCAAGACCGAGTGCCAGTCCGAGCATGACCTGGGGACGAGGTCGTCTGCCACCGAACCAGCGCCAGTCCAGAAATACCATCCACAGTGGAACGGTCGTCACAAGCAGTGCCGCCACACCGGACGTGATTTCCTTCTCCGCCCATGCTACCGTACCGGTTCCCACACTGAGCGTCGCAATGCCTACCACCATGGCGTAGAAAACCTGGCGCAGCGTAGCCCGCTCGTGCCCGCGCCACACGGACCAGGCCAGGATGAGTCCACCTGCTACGACGTATCGGACCGCCAACATCAGAAATGGAGGCATGCTTTCAATGGAAATGGCAATGGCCAGATACGTCGATCCCCAAACCAGATATACCGCGGTAAATGCCAACAGGATGGAAAGCACCGATGTGCGCTGGGACATGGCGTTTGGAATACAGGACCCCCCGAATGTGGATGCCCCCGCGTACCGGAATACCGGGATTCTGTTTCTGGTCTCCACCCATGCGGAACCCCTGTCCGGCGGCGGTGGTTTGCAAGCGGCACTCCCACTTTGGTCCCAACTACCTATATGATGGACGACTTCCTCAAATTCAGCCGCAGTCTCGGCAAACTCCCCTCAGACATCTACTCCGGTCCGTCAGAGGCCATGCCCATGAGCACGCTCGTGCCCATGGTGGTCGAACAGTCCAGTCGAGGTGAGCGTGCCTATGACATTTTCAGCCGATTGCTGAAAGAGCGGATCATCATGCTTGGAACGCCCATAAACGATGCCGTCGCAAACCTGATGGTGGCCCAGCTGCTTTACCTCACGAGTGAAGACCCGGACCGGGATATCAATATCTACGTCAATTCGCCCGGTGGCTCCATTGACAGCGGTCTTGCCATCTATGACACCATGCAGTACATCAAGCCCGATGTATCGACCATCTGTATCGGTCTCGCGGCATCCATGGGGTCTGTGCTTCTGGCCGCTGGCGCGAAGGACAAGCGTGCGGGCCTGCCCAACTCCCGCATCATGATCCACCAGCCCTGGATGGGCGGCGTTCAAGGACAGGCATCGGACATTGAAATCCACGCGCGCGAAATCGTGAAAATGAAGCAGACCCTCTACAAGATCCTCGCGGATCATACCGGGCAGACGCCCGAGCGCATTGAAGAGGACGGCGACCGGGATTTCTGGATGAGCGCGGCCGAGGCCAAGGAATACGGCCTCCTGGACAACGTGCTCACGCCGGGCAGTGACAAGCCGGCAAAGCCGGAATAAACGGCAGAAGGGTGTAACGAAACGCGCTGCGGCGTATCGTACCGGAGTATTGTTCTGTAAAACAAGCTCCGACAACGCGCCCATGCATCCCACCCACCACCGACTCTATCCTGGCATTCTCCTCGCACTGACCCTCCTGGTGTCGGCATGTGCAGGGGACGCCGAGGATCCGTATGCCAACCCGCAGGCAACTGACGCCGCCCGGACTGACCTCACCGAACACCTCAGTACCCTTCCGGATGCCCTCAGGGAGGGGCTTGAGGCCCACGGCGGCCTCGACACGTGGCGCTCCTTCCCCGCCCTGCAGTTCGATTTCAACAGGGCAGGCGGCACCGAAACGCAGCACATTGATCTCTCGACTCGCCGCACCCACTGGATCGGGGACGGGTTCACGCTCGGGTTTGACGGGGACAGTGTCTGGGTGAGCCCCTCGGAGGATGCCTTTTTCGGCAACCCCCGCTTCTACAACGGGCTGCATTTCTACTTCTTCCAGTCGCCCTTCGTACTGGCCGACGATGGTGCGGTACATGAGGATCTGGGCGAGCAGATGATTGATGGCACGCCGTACCGGGCCGTCAGGGTTACCTATGAGCAGGGGGTCGGTGAATCTTCGGAAGATGCCTACATAGCCCATTTCGACCCCGAAACCGGGCTGATGAAGGTGCTCCTCTATACGGTCACATTCAATTCCGGCGAGCCCAGCGACCGCTACAGCGCGCTCGAATACCGCGACTACCAGGAAATTGACGGGCTCCTGGTGCCCTCACGCTACGTTGGCCGCGTCTGGAACGCCGAGGAGCGTACGCTCGGCGAGGAGCGCTACGAAATGAACTTCACGAACGTGGATTTCCATACAGAACCCTGGCCTGACGCCATGTTCTCCCCGCCAGCCGAGTAATGTCCGTGATCTGCACCAATCGGAAAAGCCTGTGCAGCACCTCCTGTCTGTTTGCATCATCGCGCTACTGCTGCCTGCGTCGACACGCGCGCAGCAGGTACGACTGACCGAAGCAGATAGTACGACGACGACACTCTCCCGTGGTGGCATCCTGTTCAGGGATGGTCATTTGGTAGATGCGCGGCTCGGCGGTGACTCTTCTGACGAGGTGCACATCATTGTGGCGCTCAAAACGCCCGAAGCCAGCGGCAAGGGCGCCGGCAGCGAAAATCCCGTTCCGGCTTTTCTCGACTATCTGCACCGGCACGCCCCCCCCGGCAAACGCCGCCCGGCCGTGAACCAACAATTTTCGCTGCCGGCGCCCGGCGTTGCACTGACGGTAACGGCCGATATGCTGTCCATTGTTCGACGTGCACCGGGCGTCATCCACATGGAAACGGACGATCCGGTCGAGGCCTATCCGGCGCGCACGCATGCATACCCACGGCGCAGCGCGCCCGTTCAGGACAGCGTCAGCGTAGAGACGATCGGGGCCGAAGCGGCCTGGCAGGAATTTGGCGTGTCGGGCGCCGGTATAACGATTGCCGTCCTCGATTCAGGTGTGGATTACATGCACCCGGCCTTTGGCGGAGCGTTCGGCCCCGGAGCGCGCGTGCGCGGTGGATATGATTTCGTAAATGGCGACGAAGACCCGATGGACGACAATGGTCACGGCTCGCACGTTGCGGGAATCGCGGCGGGCATCGGTCCGCTGATTGCCGGTGTCGCGCCCGCCGCTTCCCTGCTGGCAGTCAAGGTGCTTGATCACACAGGCTCGGGGAGGGAGTCGCACATCCTGGCGGGCATTGACTGGGCCGTGCGTGCGGGGGCGGACATCATCAATCTGAGTCTCGGCGGAGCCGGTCATCCGGACGATCTGCTGGGGCAGGCCGTGGACGCGGCTGCGGCCGCCGGCGTGGTGGTCGTGGCCGCAACGGGTAACAGCGGCCGGTTCCAGGACGTAGGCACGCCGGCGGCCGCAGCCGGAGCCCTCGGTGTCGGATCCGTATCGCGCACCGGCGAGGTGTCATCTTTCTCATCGCGCGGCCCCACGTTGAATACGTTCGCCGTCAAACCGGAACTCGTGGCTCCGGGTGAGCAGATCCTCTCGGCACGCCCCGGTGGCGGCTTCCAGGTACTCTCGGGGACCTCCATGGCTACGCCCCATGTGGCCGGCGCTGCCGCCCTTGTCATGGAGGCGCGACCCGATCTTTCAGAGAGCGACATACGTCATCTCCTGGCGGCCACCTCCGCATCTACCGGAAACAATGTGTTCGAACAGGGGGCCGGTCTGCTTCGGGTGGATCATGCCATCCGGGCCGCTCTTGTCCCGTCGGCCGCAAGTCTCAATTTCGGGCTCATCGGAAGCAACCAGGGAATCGTGGAGCGCCGGGTCGAGGTGACCTTCAGGAACACGTCCCAGGCGAGTCTCGATCTCGCACTCGCGGTAGAGCCCCAAACGGGTGGACTCCCGCCGCAGGCGAGCGTGCGCGTTGAGCCGTCACGCCTCGCCGTGCCGCCGGGCGCTGTTGCCGAAGCCGCGCTGATCCTGACAGTGAATTCGGCACAGTTTACCGACAACAACGTCCCGCCCAATCTGGCAGGTTGGCTCGTTGCAGAATCGACAACGGGACCGGTCCCGGATCGGGAGCGGTTGCGAATTCCCTTCTCGGCCGCCTCGGGCAACGTGCTGCAGCTCTCCTCCACACACGTACCCTTGCAGGTGGCCGTGCTTACGACGGAGAGTGCACAGCTGCTCAATCCGGGCGCGCGGGCGTCGGTCCTGCTTGAAGCGGGAACGTACGATGTCGTGGCTGCTTTCGAGTTGGAGAATCCGTCGACGGACGCTGTCCGGCGCTCGGTAATTACACGGCGCGGCGTGGAGGTAAACGGCGCCACGGCCGTGGAACTCGATGCCGAGGATGTGTCGCGATGGATTCCACTCAATCCGGTCGGACCTTCGGACCGCACGGCAATCATTGTGAGTGATTTCGAGGTCATCAGGGACCTGGCATCGGGCACGAGCCTGCTCCTCGTTGACGATCAATCCTGGGATGAGATAGGTTTCAGCACGGGCGAGGCGGGCATCCAACTTGATTGGATGGGCCGCGTGGACGCGGGGCAGCCACCGGAGCCGGCATGGACGCCCATCACCATTCGCCCGACAACGGCCATCGCCACCAACGATGCCCGCGACCTGTTGCCCATCGATCTGACCGTGGCCCGGGGTTCCGTGCCATCGACACCCGGACCGCTCCACGTTGGAGAAATCCACTGGACCGAACAGGGCGTAGGACTCGAGCTCGTTCTTGAGGATCCGGAGCTGCAGCGCCTGACCCCGGGAGAGGCGAACGTCGCGGAGGGTCCCCACCGAATGTGGCACGGCAGGCCGCCGCCGGAACATGAATTCAGGTTTTTCCAGATGAATGTGCACGAGCGTGCGGCCAACGGACGTCGCCTCTTCGACGGTCCCCTCGTTTTCTGGACTCCGGAAGGTCCTGCGC
Organism: Bacteroidetes bacterium CG12_big_fil_rev_8_21_14_0_65_60_17; assembly: GCA_002787815.1. GTDB lineage: Bacteria > Bacteroidota > Rhodothermia > Rhodothermales > UBA10348 > 1-14-0-65-60-17. The sequence continues at coordinate 13,706 of PCUY01000056.1, forward strand.
TCGGTGTGACGACGAATACATCCCTCCCGTGGGTACGCGTGGATCGACCGCTCGAGCTGCGCTACGGAAATACGGCGCCATTCTGGAATGGCCGCATGTTCCAGTTGACGCTGGGGCGCAGCTACTTCGGACAGCCACCCTTCATCCGCGGACAGGATTTCGAGGCGCCGCTCGTGCCCATCCGGTTCCGGCTCGTCTCGGGTGAGGGTCGCACGGTAGATGAGCAGCTCCTCCTGGAGAATGCACACCGGAGAGGTTTCCGGAACACCATCGAGTTCACACCGGGCGAGCATGAGATGTTGTTCGAGGCCGGGGCGTACGTCCTGGATGGCATTCCTGGACGATTCCGGGTTTCTTTGCGCTTCAACTCACTGCTCCAACCCAGACCGCCCACGATGTTTACGCATGCGCGCCTCTTGGACGCCGGTGGACGTGCCACGACACAGATTGACCAGGGGGCCTCGGGAGAGGTACGGTTTTTCCACGACGTGGGATACGAAGCCGAGATCGCCATCCGCCGAACCGGCACCTCCCTGTGGGAGTCACTCCCGGTTGTTACACTGACCCATACCGCCAACGTCGTGGATCGACCCATATCGACGGCTACCGTGGGGCCGGGCCTGGAGCCCGGGTTTCACGACGTCAGGGTGCAACTGCGCGATGACGTGGGTACGCTGACCGAAGTGGTGACGTCACCCCACTTTCGCGTTGGTCGCCGCGACGCAGCCCTGAATTCAGCCCCGTCCCCTGCCACGCTGATTGCGCCCGATGACAGCCTGACCTCACCCCAGCTGCCCGTATTCCAGTGGAATGCAGGAGTGGACGGCGACCCGGGGGATCTGGTATTCCATGAAGTACGCGTCCGCGGGCCGGGACTGGACACAACGATCGTGGTCCGCGACAAAACGGTCCTCGTGCCCGGCGACGATGACGTATTCACAGGCATGCCGCTCACCACCGGGCAGTTCGTGCCCGATGCCTGGTACGCCTGGAGCGTTTCTGCATTGGACGGACTGGCACGCTCTGATGAGAGCAGCGTCCGGCATTTCCGGCTGGAATCGAAGGCGACATCCGTCGAGGAGACGCATGTGGATAACGCCTCATCGCCAGATGGAGAGAGAAGCGGCATCCGGGCCGCATATCCGATCCCGGCACCTGGCGGCCGGTTCACCGTGGAAGTGGCGCTCCCGGCACCCGGCGACGTGTCCTGGGAATTGTTCGACGTATCTGCTCGGCGCGTGGCCCGCGGCCACGCGCCGAGCAGAGTACATACGTTCCAGGTGAACCCGGACGGAACACTCCCGCCCGGCATCTACGCCCTTGTCGTGACGACAACGTCGGGCACGTACCGACGCGTCATTCCAGTCGGGGTGGAGTGATCTGTGACCCGGGTCCTGGACGGGCACCACTTCTTTACAGATCCACCTCGCGCTTGCGTAGCAGGAAGACCCCTTCCGCCTGGCTGCTGACTGCAATGATTCCGCTCTTGAAGAACGGATAATTGCTCCACGACCCACCGAAACCGTAGATGTTGTCGGCATACGGAGCGGTATCGAAATAGCCCACCCGAACAGGCTCCAACGGATTGGACACGTCAAATACCCGCAGGCCTGCATGGTAGTTGGACTGGTACATGAAATTTCCCTTCACGTACAGGTTGTGGTCACTCGCTCCGTTGTCGTGGTAGAACTCGTCGGCCAGTATGGGCTCGTCCAGGTCGCTCATGTCCCAGATGAGCGTGCGGGTGCGATCCACGATCTTGTTCATCTCATCCAGCTCGTCGTTCATATAGAACCAGCGCTGATCTTCCGTGAGCCATCCCTGGTGGGCATATGCTGTATTCGGATACTCTGCCACGGCAATGGTGACTGGAGCCGACTTGTCAGTCACGTCAGCGATGATGAGCGCATTCCCGTTCGAATTGAAGCAGATCTCACGTCCACTGTAGTCGGTATCGGGCCCTTTGTACATGACGCACTGGGCATCGTGTGTACCACCGAAATCCGGATGCGTGAAACACCCCACGAACGTCGGCTTGGCCGGATCGGACAGATCCATCATGTGCAGCTGTCCACCACAGGATTCCCCCCCTGCACGTACGCCCGTGGCATAGAGGTATCCCGACTCCTCATTGACGATGAGGTTGTGGGCACTTGCCAGTTCCCGGTACACGTAGGTCGGTTCAAAGTCTACCGGCATGTCGGCCGGATCCAGGTCCCGAAGCTGCCTCAGGTCCAGTACCTGCATGCCATGGTCCTCTGCCCCATCGGCCACGATGTACGCGTGGTCGCGATACACCTTGATGTCGCGCCACCAACTGCCTGGAGAGCCGGGGGTGCGCATGAGTTGGCCCACAACAACCGGATTCTCCGGGTCGGAGATGTCAATGAAACTGGTACCATCCGTACGACCCGCAATGACGTATTCACGGCCCGTTTCCGGGTCCTCCCAACCCCATATATCGTTCAGGTTGGCTCCGCGGTCGTGGGCCAGAACGTCGGTACTGACCATCGACACCAGATCCACATTGTCACACGGATAGAGTCCATTTACCTCGCCCTCATTGCAGTCCACGCGGCCACCCGTGACGGACTTGAAGCGGACCACATCGCTGGTGGCATCGGACATCTCCGCCCACGACCCGTCCCGCTGACGCTCATACAGAATGGCGCGGCCCGCGCCATAATCGGCACTCGGCGCACCGACAGCGAGCGATGTCCCATGGATGGCTATGCCCACACCGAAATTCCGGCCGCGCTGGTCTTCGGGTGCCTCCAGGCGCACGGGTGCACGGTCCATCACATCCAGGTCAACAATGAATGCGGCTCCACGGGCAGCCACGGCCAGATGCATGTTCGATACATCCAGTCCCTGACCGAACATCGGGGCTGGCGAGGCGGCACCGTCGCTCCCGGAATCGGCCTGTCTGAATGCGTGAATCTGTTCCCAGTCACCACCCTGGGTCGCTTCATAGACGTAGACGACACCTTGTCCATCCATACCGGGCGCCCCAACAAACAGCCTGTTGCCATCGGCGGCCAACGCCCGCCCGAACAGGGCCCCGCCCGACCCATCCGGTGCGGCCAGTGTAGCCGTCTGCCGCCACGACCCATCGGACGCACGTCCGAAGACCATGACAGCTCCGGTATTGTCATTCATCGTGGGCGCACCTGCAAAAAGCGTCGTTTCGGTTGCCGTTATGGCCCAGGCAGGTGCCTGTACGAGCGTACTGAGCATACCCTGCCCCGATTCCGCCATGTGAATCGCGCCTTCCGATGTGTCGCCGTTGTATGACGTCACAAATACGGTATCGCCGGACTTAGCCAAAGTCTGCGTGCGGAAACCGCCACGGGCATAGGCGCCTCCGAGCTCAAATCCGTCGGGCAGATCACCCGCTGTAAGGGTGTGTCCGTACGACCATGTGGTGCCGCCTCCAAAATCGACGGCCTGCTGGAACACATACACGGCGCTCTTTGCCGGCGCACCGACATACAGCCATCCGTCAGCTGCCAGTATGGAGCGTCCGAATTCGTCGCCGTGCTCACTGTCCGGAGCACCCAAGCGGCCTGTTTCCTGCCACGTGCCACCCGGTTGCTGGCGGTACCGATATACCTCACCAGCCGGGTCCGCACCCGCGGGCCAGTCTACCGGTGCAGAGCTCACGAGAAGTTCGTCGCCCGCAAATTCAAGTACGGCGCCGAAGCCCAGCCGGGCTCCGGGATACCCATCGGCTGAAGTCTGGGCGTGTGACGCGCCTGGAAACGCAAGGAGTGCCAGCAGGAGCAGAGTGGTCAGGATGCGACCAGGTACATCAAATAGCTGCATATTCATGTCAAGAAGGAAAAATGGTTGGTGGGGGCAAAAGAATACGGATTGGGCGCCAGTCATGCCGCCGCAGCCGCCTTTGGCGGGTCGAATTCACGCACTGAACGGTTCGGCCATCCCGCTCAGCCGCCCAGATCCGTCATCACCGTCAACAGCGCCTCGACCGACGCCAGCCGGGCCGACTCGTTCATGGTGTGATAGCCTGTGGTAGGCACCTGGATGGTCGTGCCATCCACAAGCCCCTCCCCCGCATGGATGATCCTTCCAAGCTCCGTGCTGCCAAGCGACCGGGGAGCCTCGCCCCGGGTCACGCGCACCTGGTTCATTTCCTCGACGAAGGCATCCTTGTACACGAACCCGAAGCCATGACGCCGGCAGCACGCCTCGACGCGCTCCGTGGCATCTATGTTGAACAGGGCGTTGGCATCCCGCCGGCGAAGTACGAGGTGCTGCTCGGCCGCCGCATCTACCGGAAAAGGACTCGTGTCGAGCACATAGAGGTTGTTGGTCGAGTCGCCGAACCGGCGGAACCACTCGAGCAGATAACGCCAACTTTTTCCGGCTTCCTCCTGCGCGGTGAAAAATGCCGTACCCTCGAAGCCGAGGCTGAACGCATGAACGAGCGCCGCAGCCGTGAGCACGTTGTCGAGCTGTCCTTCAAGGTAGCCATCGTGGATGGTCAACCGGTCACTGAATGCTACCGGAATGCCCGCCACAATTCCGGGAAGCCCGATGACCTCGAATATCAGGTTGTTCCGGTACTCACAGATGTAGGCACCCTCGATGGTTCCGCTGCCGCGGTATCCTCCGGACCACGGGTCATACGCGTAGACGGTCTCCGAGGTGAAACGCTCGGTCACGCGTTCCATGAGTTCTTCCGACACCGCATTGTCGAGCAGGTCGGACCGGTTGGCGGCCACGAATGCCGCGTACTGGTACTCATCAGGACCCGTACAGACCAGCCCATGGCGGTCGATATGTGCCGAAAAATAGGCACTCCCCGGTCGCTGACCCTGCGCGACGAGTACCCCTTCGTACCAGGCAACATCCGCCCCCCGCTCTTCGAGCTCCCGCTGCAGCACGCGGAAAAAGGAGTGTTCACTGCCAACCACACTCGGCTGACGAATGAGCGCCTTGAGCAGATCAATGTATTCATTCATGGGACGGCAGTAAGGCTGGCTGTGCCCAATATACTCCGCGCTTCAAGAGCGGACCGTTGTCCGTCCGATACTTACCCCGACCAACCATACGCAACGTATTCCCGCTCGAACGACCCATCGGCATAGAGGTTGATCATTGCATATCCGGGATGGGTCTGATGATAGTCGCCGCCCCACCACGCGCCGCAGACCGCGCCATTGCAGTAATAGGTCACATCGTTGTACACGACCGCATCGAGCAGATGGATGTGCCCGCTGATGGCGACACGCACATTCGGATGCCGGTGGAAGAGCTCGACAATCCGTCGGGCGTCGATATGCACCCAGGCTCCGGGAATGCGCCAGTTGCCTGTCTCCTCGTTGTCTCCGTCAAAGAACGCCGCCGCACACATGATGGGAATGTGCGACAGGATGAAAACCGGCGTTTCCGGGGAGATACGACCGAGTGTGCCTTCAAGCCAGGCAAACTGATCATCATCCAGCCGCCCGGTATACCATGATCCGTCGTCATTCATATGCGTACTGTCGAGCACGATGAAATGCCATCCGGCCCGCTCGAAATCGTAGTACGGCCGCTCCAGGCCGAACTCCTCCATGGCCCACGTCTTGCCCCAACGGGGATCCGCACGGTGTTCGGCCTTTCCCCACACGTCATGGTTACCTATGCAGTACACCGCCGGGCACGACAGTTCGGATTTCACGCGTCGCCAGATGGCCCATTGGGCCTCGATTTCGTCGGCGTCGCGACCAAGTGCATCGTTGATGATGTCACCGCCCATGAAAAACACGTCAGGCGGATCGGACAGCTGTTGTGCGTGGCGGATGCACGTCCGCATCCAGGCATCGGAGCCCTCCTTTTCAAGGTGTGAATCGGTCAGGTGGGCAATCCGGAGTACGCGCTCGCCGCGCAGAAGGTGAAAAGGACCTGCGGCCATGGATACCGTTGTCAGTGCGGCCGCTTTCAGCCACTCTTTTCTTGTCATCATGCTGCTGGCGGTGGATATCTGTCAGGTTATTGCCTACATGAGGTGTCGCGGGGAAGCCTACAGACCAGATCGTGACGACCATACTGCCACCTTCCCGTGCCCATGGTAATGTACGTTCAGTAACTACATCCCGTACCACGATGAAAGATTTCTTAATACTGGGAGGAGGCACGGCCGGGACCATGATGGCCAACAAACTGCGCAGAAAGCTTCGCGCAGATGAGTGGTCCATCACGATCATTGACAAAGACCCGTTGCACTATTACCAACCCGGATTTCTGTTCATCCCATTCGGGATGTGCGAGCCTTCGGATGTCGTTCGCCCCAAGGCCGATCTCATCCCGAAAGGAGTCACGTTTCGTATTGCCGAGGTCGAAAAAGTCGATCCGAAGGAGAAACGTGTACTCCTCGAAGATGGTGATACATTACCGTACGATTTACTCCTGATAGCAACCGGAACGACACCCCGCCCGGAAGAAACCCCGGGGCTCAAGGAGGACCTGTGGTACAGGGACATCTTCGACTTCTACACCTTCGAGGGAGCGTGTGCGCTCGCCGACAAGCTCATGGACTGGAAGGGCGGCCGCCTGGTCATCAATCTCGCAGAAAGCATTTTCAAGTGCCCGATTGCGCCCCTTGAGTTTGCCTTCCTGGCCGACAGCTACTTTGCTGAGCGTGGTATGCGAGACCGGGTTCGGATTGTCTACGTAACCCCACTTTCGGGCGCGTTCACCAAGCCCATTGCAACCCGGTTTCTCGGCCAGCTCATGAAGGACAAGGGCATCGAGGTCATTCCGGAATTCTATCTGGAGCGGGTGGACAATGATCGCAAGGTGCTCATCTCCTACGACGAACGCGAAGTGCCCTTCGATCTGCTGGTATCGATTCCCATAAACATGGGTGCGGACATGGTCAATGCATCCGGCATGGGCGATGCAGACGACCTGAACTTCATTCCGACAGACAAGCACACACTGCAGGCCAAAGAGCACGACGACATCTTTGTCATCGGAGACGCAACGAACGTGCCTACATCCAAGGCCGGTTCCGTCGCCCACTTCGAGGCCGAAGTGCTGGAGGAGAACATTCTTCGCCATATCGAAGGCCAGGATCTGCTCCCCGACTTCGACGGACACGCCAACTGCTTCATAGAAACGGGCCGCGGGAAGGCCACGCTCATCGACTTCAATTACGACACGGAGCCGCTTCCAGGTTCATTCCCCATACCCATTCTTGGTCCCATGCGACTCTTGAAAGAGACACGCATGAATCATATGGGTAAGCTCGCTTTCGAGTGGATCTATTGGAATATGCTGCTTCCCGGTCGGCGCCTTCCGGTATCGACGCAAATGACCATGAAAGGAAAAAAGCAAAAGGTGGCATCATGACAGAAGAAATGACCCTATCGGACATCTCGTTCAACGAGGAAGGCTACATGACCAATCTCGATCAATGGACCCCGGATGTGGCACGCGAACTGGCCAGGGCCAATGACATCGAGTTGACCGATAAACACTTTGAGGTGCTCAACTTCCTGCGCGAGGCTACATCGAACGGAGAAAAACTCTCCATTCGGCGAATAGGCAAGTCAGGTATCGTGGACATCAAGGGGTTTTACGCCCTCTTTCCCGGTGCTCCCCTCAAGCTGGCCTCCAAGCTGGCCGGTATCCCCAAACCCACAAGCTGCGTATAAGACCATGAAAGTTGAAAAAGTGCTCATCATCGTGTCCAAGGGCACGATCGAAGACGTGTACGCTGGTCTTGTGATGGCCAACGGCGCTGTCATGGAAGGCATTGAGGCCAAGATGTTCTTCACCTTTTTCGGCCTGAATGCCATTCGCAAAGGCAAGCAGGACAAGCTGCACACGGCGACAGTCGGCAACCCGGCCATGATGGAGAATGTGCCTACCATGATTGCCGGTCTTCCCGGCATGGAAGCACTTGCCAGCGCCATGATGAAGAAAGAGATGGACAAGCTCGACATACCGCCCGTCTCCGAGTTCTTTGACATGATCGTGGCTGGCGGCGGCGAAATCTATGCGTGCCAGCTCGCAGCCGACATGTTCCACCTGAAAAAGGATGACCTGATAGACGACGTAAAGGATATCATCACCGTAGGTGACATGTACGCGCTCGCCGACGGCCCGAACACGCAGATCATATTCATCTGAGCTCGATGGCCACGGCCCGGTCTACCTGACCACTCGGCCAGATATTGGCCATGGTGACAACCAGGTGGTCCGATTCGGGCCACGCGACCTCGATCCGCCAGCCCCAGTCGGGACCGGGTGGCGCCGCATAGGCTCCAAGGCCGGTGACGCTCGTCGAAGTAACATCCTCGCATGTAAGCGCCATGAGGGCACCGGACTGATGAAAGGAATCGGCCCAGGAAATGGCCGGTGCACCGACACGTGCCTGTCGGTGAATGAGCATGATGCCCGTGTGCGGTGAGCCCTCGTTGCTCCATGCGTATCGCAGCGTCGCGAAAGCGCCCCCGGCCTCCGTTGTCAGAACGGCCTCGACATCCGATATCAGTGGCTCGGCATCCGCCTCGAACCACAAACGCTTGTGGCCGGTCATTTTGATGGTATCCTTCACGTAGTCACCTCGGTCGTGTTATTGGTGCCAGCAATGGGAAGATAGGTTCCACTCCATGCTATTGCCCCATCCCTGACCGTGATCGCTCGTATGGCGTTCGACATGGGCGGTCCCGATGACATGCTCGACGCCTTCCGTCTCAGGTGGCACGTTGAAGTGCTCAGATGGCGCGTTGAAGTGGAGGGTCTGAAACACTATCTGGAACGCCACGCCACATCGCGGCGTGAAGTTGTTCGCGTGTCAACGCCCTATCGGGTTTCAATGAAGGACGCATGGAATGTACTGACTGGCCCTGCGGAGTGGTTCGGTACCGATGTGCTCCCGGCCTCCATCGGGCAGACAGCAACACTGTGGCTCAGTACGTTTGCCGTGCCGGAACCAACAACACGGGGCATGCAGCCTGGCGCAGCACACCCTCACTCGTGCTGCCTACGAGCACCTGGTATACGACTCCGTGCCCGTGCGTGCCCATGATGATATAGTCCGCGTGGTGCCGCGCAGCCAGGTCCAGTATCATGGCGACAGTCTCGCCCTGAACCAGTAGCGGCGTCACTTCAATACCGAACCCACTGTGCACATCGCGGGCCATTTCGCCAAGCCGACGGTGTTCGTCACGAATTTCCGTGGCTACCTGTCCGCGGACGACGTCCGGACCGGCGTCGTAGCCGACGAAATCCGGATCCGGTTCGGCGACGTGAACAAGACGGACATGTCCAGCGCGGTCGCGCGCCAGCTCCCCTGCTTCGCGGCATACATCCTTTGAGACGGAAGAAAAATCAATGGCGGCAATGATGTTCATGGAGCTACCTCTTCGTGCACCGTCAGTGCTTCCTGGATGAGAGGGTACAACGCCTCCGTGTACCGGATGGCACTTGCCCGACTGAGATGGGACCACTCGGGCAAATCCAATCCCATCAGTTCCGGGTGGTCTTCGAAGTGGATACCGCGCGCATCTACGCGCTCCATCAGCCGGTCCCAGTACTTTTCGCGCGGAAACCCACCAGCTTCGACCTCCCGCCACGGACCGCTGCTCGGGGCCCGGATGAAGACGACATCCCCACCTCGCTCCCGAATGGCGGCTACGTAGGCGATGGTTTCCTCGATGAAGGGTTCCGGGTCAGCGGGAGGCGCATTTGGCGGGGGGGCCATCTGGTTCAGCGTGTGCACCCAGATGTCACGCGACCCCTGTCGGTAGGTGCTGTCCTCTTCGACGCGGGGCCACATTGATGTATTGCGGCTGAAGTCACTCTCGGACAGCTTCCGGATTTCCATGTGGGGCGGATTCACGCCTTCACGGTTGGGCATGGGAATATCCTGGATGAGCTCGAAAAGAGGCAGGTTTTCGGCCTCAATGAACGCAAATACGCGCTCGAGGGGCATGGAAAGTTGCTTCCCGGCCCACTCGGATGGTGTCTCAGACTCGAAGTGCTCAAACACATCGCCGCGGTAGGCAAACCCGGTGAAGTAGAGTGGTGGCGTTACGCCCACGATCACGGTCCCGGAGAAATCAGGATCCTCGGCCAGGTGTTTCAGGCCATGTAGTCCCGATGTTCCCTCAAGCGAAAGTTGGATTGGACGACGGCCGTCGAGCCGCTCCCAAACGTCGAGGTTAATATCGAACAGGGTACGCGAGGAGCCCACGACTACAACAGGATCTTCAGCTGCCGTGGCTGCCTTGCGCTGAATGGTCCAGAAGGCCGGGCTGTCGACAACCCTGGAGTTGTAACCGTACGCGCGCCAGTTGAATTCCCAGGCCGCTGTTGCAAGAATGACAAGAAGCAAAACGAGTCCCCATGCCCGCCTCCAGGCGAGGTCGGGGACCGTGCGATCCGTACCGTCGATGTGCGTCATGATCAGAATTGGAAATAAATGAACGAACTGCCGGAGCCCTGTGTCACGATGAGCGCGAACAACATGACAGCCCACGTCGCCCCTACGACCATCCAGTGCGCGCGGCCAACCACTTCCTCGAGTGTCCGGGACCGCATGTACCAGTGTACCACGAGCATGACGACCGTCACGACGACAACCTGAATCATATGAACGGTTGCCAGTACCGGCGCGGCGCCCTCCGAAAAACCGAACATGGAGATCACGAGACGCCACGCCGTGGAAAAATCGGGAGCCCGGAAGAACACCCACGTAATCTGGACGAGGAAATAGGTCACGATACCGACAAACACCTGGTGCAGAAGACCCGTCGTCCGCTCCGGGTCACCGAAGCGGCGCTGAAGGAAGCGCTCGGCCATGAGATAGAGTCCATGCAGACCGCCCCAGACGACAAAGGTCCACGCCGCACCGTGCCAGAGTCCACCGAGCAGCATCGTGATCATCAGATTGACATAGGTCCGGGCCGGCCCCTTCCGGTTGCCACCCAGCGGGATGTACAGGTAGTCCCGGAGCCACGTGGAAAGGGATATGTGCCAGCGGCGCCAGAAATCCGAAAATCCAATCGCGGCGTAGGGGAACCGGAAGTTGTTCGGAAGTGAGAACCCAAGGCACAGGGCCGCTCCGATGGCCGTGGTCGAATAGCCCGCAAAATCGCTGAATATCTGCCCCGCGAATGCAAGCGTACCGAGCCACGCATCGACGAACGGGACGGCGGCCGTGGCCCCGAATACCGTGTCGGAGGCCTTCGCGAGCATACCGTCGGCGATCACGACTTTCTGGAACAGCCCGAGCGTCATGAGGCCCAGTCCCCACAGGAGCTGATTGATTCGCACCCGCCGCGCCTCTGCAAACTGGGGAAGAAGATGTGTGGGGCGAACAATGGGACCGGCGACGAGCTGCGGAAAGAAGGTCACGAAGAGCGCGAAGTCCAACAGTGAGCGGGACGGTTCCGACCGCCGAAGGTACACGTCCAGCGAGTAGGCCATGGTCTGGAACGTGTAGAAACTGATACCCACCGGGAGAATGATGGAAGGTGCCGCAGGCTGGAAGTCAACTCCCATGAGTGTCATGAGCGCCACGAAGTTCTCCAGCAGGAATCCGCCGTATTTGAAAAAACCCAGCACTCCGAGATTCACCGCGACACTGACGACAAGCAGAAGACGGCGGCGCGACAGGTCCCTCGCCCGGAAGAGCGCCTTCGCCACGTGCCAGTCGACCAGCGTGGACAGCCAGAGCAGCAGTACGAACGGTGGACTCCAGGCGGCGTAGAACGCGTAACTTGCGACGAGCAGAATGATTTTTCTGCTTCGCCAGGAAATGGGCAGATTGTACAGGCCCAGAACGATCGCGAAGAACGCGACGAACGTCAGAGAATTGAAGAGCACGGCAGTGGCCCGGGTGGGTGGGTGGTTCGGGTCCGCCGAATGTACGTTACAACAAGTATCAGCGCAAGTCGTTGCGTGTCAATGACAATGCTGATGTTCTGGTGACCACACCGTGCCCGGCGGACAGTTTCCTGGACCTCCGCCTCCCCCGGAAAACGCGTTCCACGCGAGCGCGAGGCCGAGCAGAAGCGCAGCCACGATGGCAATCATGGCCAGATTCGACTGGAGTCCCGACGACTCATCCTTCTCCTGGCAACAGTGCTTGTACTTCTCACCACTTCCGCAGTGACAGGGATCGTTGCGTCTTGGTTTCTCGGCCATGTTGCAATGTGCGTCTGGATACGGCGGCTGTCGGTCAACATACTGTCTGTGGCAGTGAATGTCGAGCGATCGTGCAATCGCCCCATTCGCCGACGGGAATTCCCCTGCATGACCGGTTCGCCGAACGGATTATATTCGTCTGTTTCAGCAACTCCAGTACCAAATCGAGATCCACCATGAACCGCACCCCCACCCATTTCAAGGCGCTCCGGGCCGCATCCATCATATGCATGCTGCTCGTCATGTCCGGCGCGACGGAACGAACCGTCCTTGCCCAGGACGGCATGCCGCTCTTCACGGAGGATTTCCCGCCATCGGAATTCGCCGAGCGCCGCTCACGCGTTTTCGACCGGATAGGCCCGCATGGTATCGTGGTCATGCAGGGCGAGCCCACGCCGCGCGGATACACGCGCTTCCGTCAGTCGAATGAATTCTACTATCTGACGGGCATAGAGGTGGCGCACGCGCTTGTCATCATGGACGGAGCCAGCCGCACGACTACGTTGTATGTGCCACACCGGAATGAAGGCCGCGAGCGCGCCGAGGGGCATGTCCTGTCTGCTGCAGATGCTGCACTCATCCACGAGCTTTCGGGGATTGATCGCGTGGCCGCCACCGAACAGTTCGCCGAGGACCTGGGACGCCAAATGCGCCGCCGCACCATCCCCACGCTGTACACTCTTTTCCAGCCCGCCGAGGGCCTTGCCGAGAGCCGCGACCTTGGCCTGCGACACGTATCGGACCGGCTCTCCGATCCGTGGGACGGTCGCCCGTCGCGCGAAGCCCACTTCATTGGCCTGCTGCGAGAGCGCTACCCCGCATTCCGGATTGAAAGCATCAACCCGATCCTCGACGATCTGCGACTCATCAAGAGCCCGCTCGAGATGGAGATGATCCGCAAGGCCACGCGACTCTCCGGCATCGGGCTCATGGAGGCCATGCGTTCGGTGGCCCCCGGCCAGAGGGAAATGGAACTCGATGCGGTCGCCAAATACCACTACTGGCGCAATGGTGCCCAGGGCGATGCCTACTACTCGCTCGTCGCGAGCGCCGGAAACGCATACTACCCGCACTACAATGCCGGGCAACGCATCATGCAGGACGGGGATTTCCTGCTCATGGACTACGCCCCGGACGTCGAGTATTACATGTCAGATGTGACGCGGATGATGCCCGTCAACGGTACGTTCAGCGCGTGGCAGCGTGAGCTCTACGGCTTCTACCTGGCCGCGTATCGGGCCATTCTGCACCGCATCCGACCGAGCGTCACGCCTGGACAGATCATGAAAGAAGCAGTCGGGGAGATGCGGAAGCTCGTGGCCGGATGGACGTTTTCGAAAGACATCTACCGTGCTGCCGCCTTGGCGTTTGTTGACAGTTATGAGCAGCGGGCTACGCGCGAGGGACCCACGCTCGGACACGGCGTCGGCATGGCGACGCACGACGTGGGCGATTACAGCGGCGTGCTCCGCGCGGGCATGGTATTCACCATCGAGCCGGCGCTGCGTGTGCCGGAGGAGCAGATCTACATCCGGCTTGAGGACCTGATCATCATCCATGAGGACCGCGCCGAGATCGTATCGGATTTTGTACCCATGGATATCGACGACATCGAGGCCTGGATGGCCCAGGACGGGCTTCTGCAGGACTATCCGGACATGGAGGTGTTCCTGCGGTGACGAATAGGGGTTGAAGGAGCGGCCGAGTGTGGATGCAGTGAATGATAGCGCTTCCGGATTTTCCGGGGGATCCGTTCATCCCGCATAAGGTTTGGCGGTTCTTTCCTGCGTCCCACCCTGATCCCGAACCCCGTTGAATATTCGTTCCATTCTTGGGGACCGCCGCTACGGTCTCTCCATTCCCAGTACCCGTTCGCTCCACGAGCAGTGATTCTCCAATGTCCGCGGCGACCTGATGGCCGGCGTCGTCGTGGCCCTGGCGCTCATTCCCGAGGCCATTGCGTTCTCTATCATTGCGGGCGAAGACCCGAAAGTCGGCCTGTACGCGTCGTTTTCGATAGTGGTCGTCACCGCGTTCGTGGGCGGTCGCCCCGGCATGATTTCGGCCGCGACTGGCGCCATGGCGCTGCTCATGATCGTACTCGTGCGGGATCACGGACTGGAATACCTCTTCGCGGCCACGATCCTGACCGGCATTCTGCAGATCCTGTCTGGCTGGCTCAAACTGGGCCGGTACATAAAGTTCGTCCCGAAGTCTGTCATGGTCGGATTTGTGAACCCCCAGGCTATCCTCATTTTTCTGGCGCAACTGCCACTTTTCGTGGGTACCGGTTGGATGATGTACGCGATTGTCGGCGCCGGGCTCGCTGTCATTTACCTCCTGCCCCGCGTGACAAACGCTGTTCCGTCGCCCCTCGTGGCCATTCTGCTGCTCACGGTGGTTTCGCTTTTCCTGCCGGAAGGGCTGAGCCGCGTCGGTGATATGGGCGCATTGCCCTCCACACTGCCGTTTTTCAGTCTCCCGTCCGCCCCTTTTTCGAAGGATACACTCCGCATCATTTTCCCCGTATCGATCGCGCTGGCCATGGTTGGGCTGATTGAATCGCTGCTCACGGCATCTATTGTCGATAAAATGACCCATACGCTGAGCGATAAGAACCGGGAATCGACCGGTCAGGGCATTGCGAACATCGTAACCGGATTTTTCGGCGGGCCTCTTCCTGCTGTTTTTCATTCTGGTGCTGGCCGATTGGCTGGTGCTCATTCCCATGGGGGCGCTTGTGGCCGTCGTGTTCATGGTCTCGATCGGCACTTTCGACTGGGCGTCACTGAGCACCATTCGGACCATGCCGCTGAGCGAAACACTGGTGATGGTTGTGACCGTCGGAACCGTTGTGTACACACATGATCTGGCCATGGGCGTTTTCGTCGGAGTCGTCCTGAGCGCCCTGTTGATTGCCCGCGAGGTGGCCGACCTGGCATTCATGGAGGATGCGCTCAGCGCCGACGGCCGCGTCCGGACCTGCACCGTGAACGGCGACCTGTTCTTTGTGACGGTTACGGGCTTCCTGGCCCACTTCGATTTCCAGGAAAACGTCGACCGCGTCGTGCTGGACCTGACAAACGCCCACATCTGGGGTGCATCGGCGGTGGCGGCCATCGACAAGGCCGTCCTGAAATCCCGCAAACGCGACATCCAGGTGGATGTCATCGGGCTGAACAAAGCCAGCGCTACGCTGCTGGACCGCGTGAACGTGAGCGGGCCGAAGATGGAGCTGTCTTTGCCGTAGGGGTCAATACGAACGGGATAGATGAGGACACAGCCGCGCGGTCATAGCCGCAAAGGTCAAAAGGCTGATTCCATTTGCATCCGCGTCGCTTCGTCGGCCGGGAAGAAGGTTTCGATGCGGAGTTCTTCAAGGGCGGGTGACCGCGCGGAGTCAAATGCCATGACCGTTCCGATAAGACGAGCCTCCATGTCGCCAGTCGAAAGATGTAGCACGAGGGCAAGGTCCTCGGACGCCGGGCGGGCGGAGTCGCGCCGACGAGCGCCTCGTCTGGAATCCCGGCCACCTGAACTATCCTCCCCGGGCACACCGACATAGGAAGCCATTTCGTCGACGAGGACGGCGAACTCTGCATCCATAGGGTTGCGGATGAGTTCGCGGCTGAGGCGCTCCATGAAGTGGGTGCGTACGTCGGGCCAGTTCAGGAGGCAGGTGCGCAGGCCTGCGGGGTGAAACAGGAGCCGAGCCAGATTCGGCGTGAGAGGTGGCTCAATGCCGCCTTCGCAGAAGAATTGGGCCAGGAACTGCTCGGCGGCCGCGTTCATCATGCGGATGTTCCAGTGCCGGTCAATGGCAACAGCGAACCAGGGCTCATGGCGCGCAAGCACGGAGCGGACCAGGTCGTAGTGGAAGGCGAGTTCGCTGTCCGAGAGCGTCGCGTCCGAATAAGGGTGCGCAAATCCGGCGGCTTCGAACAACTCGTTGCGCTCGCGTAGCGGTATGCGGAGTGCATCGGCGAGGGCGCCGAGGGCACGCCGGGAGGGCTGTGAGCGGCCTGTTTCCAGAAAGCTGATGTGCCGCGCGGAGAGGTCGGCTTCGAAGGACAGATCCATCTGGCTCAGCCCGCGGTGCTTGCGCCACTGGCGGAGCATGGCGCCAACGGGCGGGAGGTCTTCTACGATATGTGTCGCAGCCGGGGCGTGCATGGTACAAGATAATGGTTGACATATGAATAATCATTACCCCACAGGTAATTGATATGATTACATATGCATCCGAACTTGGGTCTACGACCCGTTTAAGTCAACATACCCAGTCAAAAGCGAATACCCATGACATGGAATACACTGCGCACCGCACTGCGCTCCAACGCTGCTTTTTCGGCCCTCTGCGGCGTTATCTCGTTGGTCCAGGCCGAGGCACTCTCAGCCTGGATGGGAGGCTTCGACCCGTGGATTCTGCGCGCGCTCGGGCCCGGCCTGCTGCTGTTCGCGGCCATTCTGTATATGGAAACACGCCGTAGCCGCCCGGTGCCAGCTTCCGCCCTTGCAATTTCGCTCGCTGACCTGGTGTGGGTTATCGGAAGTGTCATCGTGTTGATTGCCGCCCCGGACGCGCTCTCGTCTGGAGGTACGTGGACGGTGCTGCTCGTTGCGCTCGTCGTACTCGTCTTCGCCACGTGGCAACTAGTTGGGCTGCGGGGGCTTACGCGCAATACGCGCAGGCGGACAGCGGCCCGCAGTGGGTTCGAGGTACACCAGGAGGTCGCGGCATCACCCGAAGCCATATGGGGCGTCATCCGGCAACTGGACCGGATCGGTGAGTTTTACTCGGCGCTGAAAAGCGTCAAAGTCAGCAGGAACGGTGCACGGCGTACGTGTGAGAATCACAAGGGACAGCGCTGGTCGGAGGACGTCGCCGCGTTGAGTGATGACAACCGCGAGCTCTCGCTGCGCTTCGATACCGACGCTCCTGGCTTCCCTTTTCCCATGCGGCCCATGTATGGGGGCTGGACGGTCCGGCGAGTCGGCGGAAAAACGAGCGTCACCGTATGGTACGAGTTCACCATGAAATGGGGCCTTCTGGGTGAGCTTCTGGCGCCACTCGTCGCCGAGCAGACGCGGAAGACCATGGCGAAGACCATCAGGCAGATGGAGCGGGCGGCCGCCGCCTGAACAGTGCGTAGAGGTACGGCCGCGGATCGCCGTTGGGGTTGGT
>PCUY01000080.1:0-1038 GCA_002787815.1 Bacteroidetes bacterium CG12_big_fil_rev_8_21_14_0_65_60_17
GCTTGTTGAGCATGGTGATTTGCCGCTCGTTCAGGTCTTCCGTCGCCCACGTGTCCCAGAATTTTCCCCGGGCCAGCACACCACCCAGGATCTCCTTCGAGGAGGCAATGGCTCGGATGGCGCACGAAAAATACCAATCGAGCCAGGCCGACACATCGAGCGTTCCTGACTGGGTCGCCTTCAGCGCGGCGTAATAATCGTTCCGTTCTTGTTCGATTTGATGGGACAGACTGAAAAACCGGAGGGAAGACCGTTCGAACCGGGCGTGCACCAGTTCCATGATGGCACGGGCAATGCGTCCGTTTCCATCCTCAAAAGGGTGGATGGTCACGAACCACAAATGAGCGAGAGCGGCCTTGACCGGTCCCGGCCCGAGTTGATCGGAATTGAACCACGCCAGGAAACGGTCCATCTCATGATCCAGTCGGCGGGCCGGAGGCGCCTCATAATGAACCGCCGCACGGCGCCATGCACCCGTCTGGATGGCAACCAATCCACTCCGCCCGGTCGGAAACAGAGCGCCATGCCACGCGCACAGTCGCTCCTTGGTCAATGGATCGGCATGATTCCCCGTGGCATCCAGGATGACGTCCACGACACCATCAATGGAGCGATTGGAAGGGGGAAGTCCCGCAATGTCCATCCCCAATCGGCGACCGAGGGAGGACCGGACCGACAGGGGGTTGAAGCGCTCTCCCTCGATTTCGGACGACTTCACCACTTCCTGGGTCAGGATGCGCAGGTTGGCGTTTTCCTTCAGGGAAAAGCCCAAGCCGTCCATCCGGCCGAGGAGCCAGCCCAGATCGAGAAGGAACTGCTTTTCCTTCGATGCAATCGACCCGTCGTCCCACCGGAAGTCGGGCCATTCCGTCCGTTCCCAAATGTACATGGCGGTCTCCAGGGGTCGCGTGGCGATGACTCTATTTTCCGCATAATATGCGGAGATAAGCCGAATAGTTTCCCCGCAGCGCACCCTTGCGACGCATTATCCGCAATTCTTGCGGAGAATAACCGCTTTAATCTCCGCATTCGATAAAC
>PCUY01000080.1:1071-2196 GCA_002787815.1 Bacteroidetes bacterium CG12_big_fil_rev_8_21_14_0_65_60_17
TATCCAACTCACAATCCCTTAGGATTTTGGACAGCAGACCCGGACCAAGCGTCTCGCTGGCATGCACCGGTATCACTGTAGTCCTACTATCAGCGTGACGCATGAAGTGAAGTGATGGCTGCCTTTTACACGAACGACTTCAAACTCTGCCTTGCGCAATGCCTTGACAATTTTCTTCCCGGTCAGACTCGGCATCGTTGTCATACCGAAACACTCACTTTCTGGACACCTACATAATCCAGCTTTTCGTGGTCGTCATGCATGACTTCCAAATACAGCTCAATCGCCTCCCGAATGCGATCCATGAGCGTATCGAGCGATTTGGCCTGGGTATGACACCCTGGAAGACCCGGAACTGACGCAACGTAGTATCCTTCGCTGTCCCGTTCGATATATACGTTGTAGTCCTTGCTCATTGGAATGCCTATTATTGAACCAACAGGGATAGTGGACTTGAAACGATACCACTACGATCTGGTTCACTGCCCGCCGACCGGATCCCCGGCACCTCATCAAACTTCGCGGATACATGACCGGCACCACCCTCTCCCACTACCGCATTGAAGCGGAGCTCGGCCGCGGCGGCATGGGCATTGTCTATCGCGCCCGCGACACGAAACTGGACCGGGACGTGGCCCTCAAGGTCCTGCCCGCATCGGCCCTGACGAGCGAGGACGACCGCGCCCGCTTCTACCGCGAGGCCAAGGCGGCGGCAGCGCTGAATCATCCGAATATTGCGGCCATCCACCAGATTGATGAGGCGATTCCGGAAGATGCAGAGGGTCGCCCGACGGCGGCATCGGACGGGCCGCGGCCGTTCATCGCGATGGAGTTCATTGAGGGCGATACGCTGGAAGCGCGCATCAAGCAAGGCCCGCTCAAGATTGTCGATGCCGTGCGCCTGGCCACGCAGGTGGCCGATGCGCTCAAGGCGGCCCACGCGAAGCACATCGTGCACCGCGACATCAAGAGCGCCAACATCATGCTGACGCCGGAGGGGCAGGCCAAGGTGCTGGATTTCGGGCTGGCGCAGACCGCACAGTCCACCAAGCTGACCCGCATGGGCTCGACGCTCGGCACCATTGCCTACATGAGCCCCGAGCAGGCGCGCGGCGAGGAAGTGGA
>PCUY01000080.1:2235-2496 GCA_002787815.1 Bacteroidetes bacterium CG12_big_fil_rev_8_21_14_0_65_60_17
CGAAATGATTGCCGGACGGCTGCCCTTCGGCGGGGCGTACGAGCAGGCCGTCGTCTACTCCATCCTGAACGCCGACCCCGAACCGCTCACCGCGCTCCGCACCGGCGTGCCCATGGAGCTGGAGCAGGTGGTGAACAAGGCGCTGCGCAAGGATGCCGGCCTGCGCTACCAGACCGCGGCCGACTTCGCGGCGGACCTGAAGGCGCTGGACCTTGCTGCAGGGTCCGGCACGTCCTTCGTCGCGAGCGCACGAACGACCGC
>PCUY01000080.1:2522-6808 GCA_002787815.1 Bacteroidetes bacterium CG12_big_fil_rev_8_21_14_0_65_60_17
CGCCCGCCCGCCGCACCCCACACACCATACTGTGGCCCGCGACCGCCCTCCTGGCCCTCATCGCCGGCATGCTCCTGTCATGGATGCTCTGGGGCCGCAGCGCACCCCGCGACACCGTCGACATTCCCGTCGACATTCCCGTCGACATTGCCCTCGGCATTCCGGGCCTCGACGCCAAAATCAACAGCGAGCCAGCCAACGCCGCCGACCTGCTCACCATCTCGCCCGACGGCAACAAAGTCGCCTACGTCGGTTCAGGCTCCGAAGAAGGGCTCTTCGTGCAGGACCTCACGACCGGCGAGCCCGCCCGCCGGATTGCCACGCGGGGCGAGACTCCCGCCTTTTCGCCCGATTCCCGGTTCATTGCCTTCTCCGCAGACGGAGCCGTATACCGGGCCGGTCTCGCGGGCGATGCGCCGGAGCGCCTGGCCAGCGACGTTACCGACATCGTGGGCCTGTCCTGGGCCGACGACGGCCATTTGTATTATGCGGCGGACTATGCGACCGGCATATCGCGGGTGAGCGAACTCGGCGGTCCCGTCGAAACCGTGACCCAACCGGACCGGGACAGCGGTGACCTCGGCCACGTCTACCCCGAGGTGCTGCCCGGCGGCAAGACCATGCTGTTCACCGCCTACGGCCTGGACGGCTATGAGCTTCGGATGATGGACCTCACATCCGGGCGCACGGAAAAGCTCGGCCCGGGCGTCACCCCGCACTTCATCGCCCCCGACATCGTGGTGTTCGCGCAGGGTCCGCGGCTGCTGGCCGCCCGCCTGGACGTGGGCGCGCGCCGGTTGGGGCCGCCGGTCGTCATCAGCGAGGGCATCTACCACAACATCGCATCCTTTTCCACGAACATCGGCGTGTCCCAGCGCGGCGACGTCGTGTTCATAGACGGCAGTTCCAGTTGGAACGTCCCCCTCGAAATCCGGCGGTGGGACGGCACGAGGGAGATTGTCGCGCCCAGCATCCCGGACTTTACGCAATACTCCATGTCACGCGATGGACGATACATCGTGATGACGGGGCAGGATGCGGTGCGGGACCCCGACATCTGGGTGTACGATCTCGAGACGAAGGATACGCGTCAAATCACCGACCACCCGCTCTACGATGCGCAGCCGCTGTTCTCGAATGACGGGTCGCACATCTGGTTCGCCTCCGAACGGAACGGATCGTCCGACATCTACACCGTAAACGTGCGCACGGGTGAGGTGACGTTGATCTATGAGGATGCCGCGCCCAAGTACGTATCGTCCCTTTCGGCCGACAACACGTTCCTGCTGTATCTGAACGGCACGGAGTTGTGGGCGCTGGATTTGGTGGGCAATTCGGGCGCCCGGCCCATCCAGGGCAACGTGGCCGATGAGCGGGAAAGCGACATCTCACCAAATTCGCGCTGGATTGCCTTCTCGTCCGAGACCAACGGACAGGCCGACGTGTTCGTGGTCGACTACCCCGAAACCCGTCCGCGCCAACGCATTACCGTGGGCGGCGGCCGCGCTCCGAAATGGTCCGCCGACGGCCGTTTCGTGTATTACAAGCGCGGAACGGAGCTCTACCGCGTCCCCATGAACGCATCCGGCAGCCGCGCCGGCGCCGCGGAGCGCGTCATGGAAGGCATATACGAACGCTTCGAACTCCTCCCGGACGGCTCCGGCATACTGGTCCGCGCCACCCCGCCCCACCGCACCGTCCGCTACATCCAGGACGTGGTCGGGCGGATGGACGCCCGGCTTACGGGGTGGTAGACACGAACAAACCCGCGGCAGCACCAAGGACCATTCCGATGGCCGTGTATCCGAGGGCGGCGCCGAAGACGATTCCGGTGCCCGCGCCGATGGTCACGCGTTGCCACTTTTTCGCTGCCGCGTCCGGCTTGGAATCCGATTTCATGGTTATGCCCGTCCGATGGGTGATCGTTGCGCAGAGCCCTCGGTGTGCAAACTCACCACGGTCAAAACGGCAGCGCCGTTTATCCAGTAGTAGAACGCATCGAGGCCCTCGAAGGCCAACAAAAACGGGGCGATTACGAAAACGATCCCCACGAGCGCATCGACAGCCAGGTGTCCCTTGTACGGAATGACTCTGAATACGCCCAACTCATGGTCGGTCAGCAGGGTCAGCAGAAACGCGGCGATTCCGGTGCCGACCGAGAGCGGCACGGCCAGCGGACTGGAATCACCCAGGCCCAGCAGGAACGGAAGCGCCATCAGCGCTACGGCCACAGGGTAGTCCAGGAACGCGTGGATCTTTCGGGTAACGAATTTCATGGGTATCACCTGTTACGCTTTGAAGTACTGCTCTTCCACAATCTGCCCGTCCTTCCAGACCGTGCGCAGAATTTCATGCCACATGATTTTGCTGCCGTCCTTCATGTCAAAATCAAATGTGAACTCGGCAAACGACACCGGTCCACTTACCGACGTGTGGTGCAATTCAATACGATTCACGTTCGCAATCGCGTTCGCAAACCCGTTCATCTTGGCCAACATTTCGGATTTGCCGTTGGTGACCGTTCCGTCGAAATCGACCGTTTTGGCATTGGAGGCGAAGTACTTTTCCGTTGCTTCCACGATCTGTCCCTTTTTCACCATCTCGTTCTTGGCCGAGACGATTTCATTCAAAGAATTGTCCATTTCAGTCCTGGTTTGTTGAGGTCATGATTGACAGGACCAAATTCCGACAGCGCCCCGCCAGCCCCAATGAACCAGGTCAAGAAAAACCGTTGATCTGGATCAACTTTCCTGCCGCGTCCGCCTGTTTCGGATGCGTGACAGGTACTCCGTCGTCATACCCAGGTAGGACGCCAGCGCGTATTGTGGCACACGTTGCACGAAATTCGGAAAGTTCAACAGGAAGTTCTCGTAGCGGGCCTCTGCATCGTGGGACAGGTTGATCAGCAAGCGGCGGTGCTCGAACGCCAGTCCTTTTTCCGCCATGATCCTGAAGACTGTTTCGAATGTGTGGGAAGATGCCTTGAGCGCCTCTTCCTGCACGCGCGTGATTTGCAACAGGGTGCTGTCCTCCAGCGCGACAATGAAAAGTGTCGCCGGATGTTGGTAGATGTAACTGTTGAAATCGGACACCCACCAGTTCTCGATGGCAAACTGCAGCGTGTGCTCCTGTCCGTCCGGCGTCACGGCATAGGACCGGAATGCCCCCTCCAGGACAAACGCCCTGTGCCGGTTTGTGAAGCCCGGCTGCACGATGAACTGCTTCTTCTTCACCCTGCGCTCCTCGAAGGGCGCCACGAAGGCGTCCGCCTCATCGTCCGTCAGGGGGACCAGGCTTTGGACATAGTTCTTGAGTGGGTCCTTGTTCATGCTTTTCTACCTGAGCACCCGTCGCCCTGCGTGCCCCGCGCCAATCACGCCGAGCCCGACGAGCCATATCCACGGATCGATGAAGAAAGCCAGGCCGAGACACGAAAGCAAGCCCGCCGCGGCCACCACGCGCGGGTAGCGGCGCTCCTCGGCGGACATGCGCAGGGCCGCCCAGTTAGTGATGGCATAGTAGATGAGCACGGTGAAGGCGCTGAACGACCAGGTCACGCGCACATCCCCGGTGAGGGCCAGAAGCGCAATCACCACGCCGACAACCACCACCGCCCGCCGGGGCGATGCTTCCGCACCGTGTAGCTCCGCGAGGCCCCGCGGCATATCCCCCCGGCGCGACATGGCCAGAAGCACGCGCGACAGGCCCAAGAGCAGGTTCAACAGCACGCCGAGCATGGCCGTAATGGCGCCGAGCGCAACGAGCCACGCCAGCCACGGCACGCCCATGGCCTGGGCCACGACTTCGAGGGGCGCTGCCGCCGCCCGCGTCGCGGCCGCCAATCCGTCCGCGCCCACCGCGCCCACCGATACCCACGTCACCGCCACGTACAGCACCATCGTCACCACGAGCGTCAGCACGATAGCCCGCGGAATCGTCCGGTCCGGACGCTGCACCTCCTCGCCGAGCGTCGCAATGCGCCCGTATCCCGTGTAGGCCACGAACATCAGCGCCGTGCCGTGCAGGAGCGCCGACCAGCTGAACGCCGTGGGCGGAGCGATGTCGGACTGCAAAAAACCATCCCCGCCCACGCCTTCCGTCGCCGATACGAGCCCAGACAAGAGCCCCGTCGCCACAAACGCCAACAGGACGGCAATCGTCGTTCCCACCACCAACGCATTGGCCAGGTTCGAGCGCCGTATTCCGGTGGATACGATCCACGTCAGGAGTGCCGTCAGCGTCACCGCCAGCACCACACGCGGAGCGGTGCCATCCACGCCGAGCCC